>JAIYCV010000031.1 GCA_027487845.1 Flammeovirgaceae bacterium | reverse complement strand
GAGTAGAACACGAATGGGAGGCTGGGCAGTCGCCCAAAGCCCCATCTTGGTAACAACCATCACCTTGAAACGGTTGGTGCAAAGAGGCTATGAATCCATGCTCTCCTACTATGAAAAAGTATCTCCACAATTTAATGAACCGCTGTATACGAGACCCGTACGTACAGTGGTGTGAGAGCCTCCCCTCGTCAGTTACAACTGGCGGGGCGGGCGACTCGATTGTGGGTAGTTAATTTCTACTCGTCACTAATTCAAACTTCACAAATTTTGAACAGTCCTTCTTGAATTCGTCACACGAGTCAATGAGGATTGCAGCCCCTGAATTGTTGATTTGTGATTTTACCAAGTCAAATGTCTGCTGTCCACCAGTTGGGTCTATACCTACGAGGTCAAAAACAATTTTGTCTGTCCACGAAAACGTTGTCAGCAGTGACAAAAGTTTTCTATGATTCCCAGGCATTCTAACAATTCTTGTAGTCGGCTTTATTCCCTCAAATTCATAAATCCGTCTCGGTAAATCACTGTCGGGTCTGCAATACTTTTTTATATATCTCTCAACTGTCATTGGGTAAACGAAGCTTTTCCAGCGACTTTCTTTAGTTTCTTCGACAAATCTGAATTTGTCCTTCAAATCAACCGTTTCATTTTTTGTTTTACCCGTGAGTAGTTCAACGAGTCTTACGTGTAGTCCGTAAAAATATGGTCCGCTTGGTAATTGAACTACTAAAATGTCTCCCTTGTCCACTGTGAATGGGGGAATATAAAAGTCGTCAATTGTCGTCCCTGTTGTTTGCACCACTTTGTCTGAAATTAATTACCCACAACTTACTTATTGGCGTCATAAAATCACCAATTACCTCCATTTTTGGCTAGCTTTACGCCATAAATGGCTGTTATTTTTAATTTACCGACCTACAAGTCACCGTTTACCTCCCATTTTCTGTCGGCTTTGTGCCATTTCTTACCTTATTATTTTATTTGTTAAAATAGTCGTTTTGCCCAAGTTTCCAAAAAAATCTGCAAAAATGGAGCAACGCCTTTCGGCTAACAATCAATTTTAATTGGCCTACAGTCGCAATTTTATTGCGTTTGTGAACATTTTAGTTGTGAACTTTTTTTTGTTCACATAAATTTTGTTCACAACGCTGTGAACGTTTTACTTGTGAACTTTATTTTGTTCACAGCAAAATTGTTCACAAACGCATGGCTACCAAAGTTTATCCTTTTCAATTGCGGCAAAAAATAGGGATGAGTGTCGCTAATTTGGCCACTATCCTAGGCTGCACTAAATCAATGCTCAGCATGGTGGAGGCAGGCCAGAGGCCATTGCCCGCCAAATCTGCTCAACTTTTATATACCTTAGAAAAGGCCATCGCCAAGGCAGAAAATGCTGATTTCAATCTTTTTACCGAACCGCACGAAAGAAAAACCTAATTGAAAAACCAGAGTAGGTTAACCCAAGCCAAGCTTGCCACAGTAGAAAATGAACTTGTCGCGTTGATGGAGGAAAGCAAAACACTGGTGCTGCTTTTGAAAACGGCCAAAGTATGGGCGGGCACTACCTTGCCCCCCAATTCGGCAGATGCCCGGTTGCAAATGGAAATACTGCAACGGAAATCCCTCAGAAAATGGAAATCCGCACAAACGGAAATCACGAAAAAAGCCGTGCAAGCAGAAGGGCTAAAGGCGCAAGTAAGTACTTGTAAAAAATTGTTGGGTCTATAAACCTTAATTTACGAAAAAGAGATTGCTTCGTTGGTTCCGTCTTTGTGAGGGAAGCACGACCGAAGCAATCCCTTTCTTTTACTCAAAAACAACTCCACCTCGTTCCTCGAAGTGACCGAAATGAGATCGCTTCGTTACCTCGCGATGACGCGACCCCTTCATTGCGAGGGAGGAACGACCGAAGCAATCTCTCATTTGAACCGCGAGTTGGGGATTGCTTCACTTGCGTTCGCTTGTCGGTCGGGTTTTTAGAGATGCCCCGCCATTTTGCCAAACCGCTAGTAGCTGTAGGCTTTTTTATTCAATTTGTTCATCCAATAGGTTATATAAATTCCGCCAACTATTCCGGGTATAAACCATCCGTAAAAACTCGGGAAAAAATTATTCACTACAACAAATGCTGTTGCAGCTGAAATATATCCGCCCATCATCTTTCCTAGGTGTAATTTTAACCAACCCCTTCTTAGTCTTGTAATGTCTTTAAATAAAACTAAATCTCTAATTGAAAAAAACAATCCAACAATACCAAATACAGATAAAACAATATTTATTCTTTGATTGAAAATGGGATTATACAAAATCATTAACACTGCTGTAACAATCATTGCCCACGAAATAATTTTATCCATTAATAGATTGATGCTTTCCGATTTAAAATTCAACGCTCTATACCCAGTCAAGATAAAATAAGAACTAAATATGCCAATTGAAAATAAAAATGGGCTTTCGTGTTTTGGTAAGACAGCAATTATAAGTGCGGTTACTGCTGAACAAAGCATGGCATAGTAAAATAGCTTTCCTGATTTTCTATGAATTAGTTTACCCTTTTTTGAAACAATTGAAATGAAACCCGTTAAAAGTGCAGCTCCTCCAAAAAAAGCGTGAGTATAAATCAGAATTTGTATTGATTTTTCAGTATTCATGTAGGTTTATCAGAGATATAGCTAATGTATTGCGGTCTGGCGAAGGGCGGGATTTTTAACCTGCGTCCTGTCCCACAAAAAACAAATGTATGTGCCTCGTGCGCGTCTGGCCTCGTTCTTTTGTTTAAGTCGCATTAGTTTTTTTTCAATGACCTTAAGACGAATTCAAAAATATCACGACTTCTTCGATGTCCATACCGTTGTCCGTAAGCACTAGATGTCAAGCAGACCACTAAATTCTCAGTTGGCACAATAAACAATACATTACCTCCATTTCCTGATGCGTAGATGCAGTCATATTTTTTGCTATTGACGTTTTTGGTAGCACGCCACCAAAAATATCCGTATCCACTGGCAACACCGTCATCTATATCAAGTTGCTTTATTAACATCTCGTTGATCCATGTCGAACTGATAATCTTTTTTCCTTGCCAGTAACCTTTATTTATTACGAGCTGTCCAATTTTTGCAAAATCCAATGTCGAGAGGTATAAATTCCCCATCGGCACGGTACTGCCATTTGGAGCAGTGTACCAGTAATATTCCTTGATGCCGAGAGGAGAGAAAAGATTTTCTTTTGCAAAGTCTGAAAGTTTCTTACCTGATGTCTCTTCTATAATTGCACCAACAAGCATTGGGCAAATATCATTGTAAACGAATTTCTTTCCTGGCTCAAAAATCATTGGCAAAGAACTTGCAAAGTTCACCCAGTGATTTTCTGTCAGCCAGTTGCCAGTGCGGCCTAGAGAATTATCATCATCATCGTCTGCGCTAAGGCCTGAAGACATCGCAAGAAGGTGTTTGATCTTTATGTTTCGATGCCCGTCCGTCTTAGGTTGGTTAAACTTAGGGCTTGGAAAAAAATCATAAATACTTTGTTCTGTACTTCTTACCAAGCCTTTGTCAATGGCTATTCCTAAAAGTAAAGAAGTTACGCTCTTACCAGCGGATCGAATGTCGTGAATCGTCTCTCTCCAAAACGTATTAAAGTATTCTTCCACAACTAATTTGTTGTCTTTTATTACCACTAGCCCTCTAAAGTCGTTAGGAGGATTTGAGTTGATTATTTGAATCAACTTTGCAATTGTGTCGTTGCTCATTTTAACAGAAGTCAAATCTGCCCAAGGCAACTCTGGAACAGGACGTCTTAGCTTGTCGGTTAACTCTATTTGTCCGAAACAAGTCGTGCTCGCCAAGAGTCCGATTGCTAAAACTCTAATTAGGTCGTTCATCTTTATTTCATTGGATCCAATCTGTCTACGCGCATTTGGCACAACTTACCTATACTAGTCAAACAAACTTAAGTTTGCATTTTTTTGTACCGATCTCACAGACAATTCACTGCTACAGCAGATGCCGAAGCGAAAATCTGCGAACAGCATAGTTCGCAACTACGGATCAGTAAGGTATCCTTATCTTCTTATAGATAAAATGCATTAACCATGCGGGGCCAATCAAAAGGAATTGGATGTCTTTGAGGAACGATGGTTTTTTGCCCTCTATTTTGTGTCCATAAAACTGGCCTATCCAAGCCAATACAAAAATGATAAGGGCAGCTTGCCAAAGTGGTAGAATATTCAATCTGCTGATGAAGAAGGCTACTTGCAGACAACCCACGGCAAACAACACTAAACCTATTGCCAACGGAATGGAAAGAGAAACATAATAGACGGTGGCGAGCAGTAACACGATGGTTGCCCAATTTGTAAACGCATCATTTTCTCCGGCCATTTTCTCCAGTGGGCCTGCCGGAATACTTGCTATCAACGCCACAATGCTAAAGAAAATCAGCGGAACGCAAACCCAATGAATTGTTTTGTTGGTGGCGTTTTTATGACTTTCGCCATACTCAGACAGTAATGCATCTATCTTTCTCATGAGATTTTCAATTTACTTTTGTTTTCACTTTACTCCAATCTTTGAATTGCCAAAAAACTAAGCCCGTGGTGAGGTGATTTCCTTTCGTGTCATGGATTTTTATTTCACAAGGCACCACTACGGCATCCTGCGTTTGTAGCGGCTTCATTATTTTTTCTTGCAGCCATTCTTCGGTGATGGTGAATTCCGCAGTGGCGTCCATCTTGCCTTGATAATGGTAGTTCATCTCTATGCGCTGCATGATGATCCTGTATTTCTTTGGGTCCAGCGCACTGAGCAACAAGAAACCGGTGGTAAACTCCGATATGGTGGCAAGTCCACAGGCATGAAGTCCCCTAATGTGGTTGAAATTACTTTTCTTGTAGGGTATCAATGTTTTCAGGCGGTACTGCTCCACTTCTAGCACTTCAAAGCCGTGGGGCTTGTTGAACGGTATCATCCGCGACAGCGATTGATTTAACAGCCATCTGTAAAAAGAGGAGGTCTTTGCTTTTTCTAAAAGTGCAGCACGATCTAACATGTGGAATATAATTATAAATTGCCCCCTCAAATTACGATTTACCTTTTCAATTCAATAGGTTATGAAAAAAATAATTGTACTCGGTGCGGGTCTTGTGGGCAAGGCCATGGCTCTTGATCTTTCAAAAGAGCATGATGTCACTTCCGTGGATATCAATGAACAAGCGCTGAAAGCGGCAAGCAGTAGTGGACTAACAGTGCAAAAGCTTGATTTCTCGAACGTTGAGTTGTTAAAAGAGGCAATTCAAAATTTTGATCTGGTGGTGGGCGCTGTGCCTGGCTTTATGGGTTTTGAAACAGCAAAAACGGTGATAGAGACCGGAAAGAACATGGTAGACATTTCTTTTTTTGCGGAGGATCCTTTTCTATTGGATGATTTGGCGAAGAAGAACAACGTCACCGTGGTTACTGATTGTGGTGTTGCACCCGGCATGAGCAATATTATCCTAGGCTATCACAATCAACGGATGAAAATCCATAGCTATGAATGCCTGGTGGGGGGCTTACCCGTTGTGCGCGAGTGGCCATTTGAATACAGGGCGGTGTTTTCACCTATTGACGCGATCGAAGAATACACCCGGCCAGCTCGCTACATACAGAATGGAGCCGAGGTGATAAGGGAAGCTCTTTCTGATGCAGAGCTTATTAACTTCCCCAATGTGGGTACGCTGGAATCATGGAATTCGGATGGACTGCGCTCATTGATTAAAACCATGCCTAACATCCCCAACATGATCGAAAAGACATTGCGTTATCCGGGTTGCATAGAGTACTTAAAAGTATTACGATCGATCGGTTTTTTTTCACAGGAAGAGATCGAAGTAAAAGGCGTTAAGATAAAGCCGATTGACCTTACCGCTAGGTTGGTATTCCCTCAATGGAAATTAAAGCCCGGAGAAGAGGAGTTTACCATAATGCGTATTCGCATTGAAGGCGAAGAGAACGGGGAGGCGAAAAAGTATGAGTATAACCTTTTGGATCGCACGGATAGGTCTACGCAAACTTTATCTATGGCGCGCACTACTGGTTATACCTGCACCGCAGTAGCTAACTTAGTTGCAGCTAACATGTTTATTCGAAAAGGAATTTGCCCCGCAGAGTTTGTAGGCGAGGAGGAAGGCAATTTTAGGTTTGTGATGGATTATTTGGAGAATAGGGATGTGAGATGCCAGATTAACTCTCTTTCTTTAAAAAATGCTTAAGTTTTTTTAAGGCCTTCGCCTCAAGAATAATTTGATACCCCAGAATTAGCACTAAACTTAAAACAAGCAATAAAGTACCGCCATTTTGAATAGGGTTTACTTCAACGATTTTTAAGACAGAAACCAGTTGATAAAAAAAGAGCAGAACCAATAGACCACCAATGGGGTTGACCAGGGAAACAAGAAAAGCGAAGAGTACACTTCTGTTAACTAACAACTCAATAAGCAAATGGAAATATCTGCAAAAAATAAAAATCGCGGTTAACCCCTTAATAAGGGAATATGAATCAAAGACATAATAAGTGTCATGTAATTGTATATCAAAAAGATCAAATCTAAAACCTGTAACGATCCCAGTTATTAGAATACTTATTGCAAAAGCAGCGACCCACCAAATAGCTTCTTGCTTCATTTAGGCGAGCTTACTTCGCTTATATCCATACGAAAAATAGATTGTCAAACCCAAAGTCATCCAACCAAAGAACATCAACCAACTGGCTGCGGGTATTTCAATCATCAGGTAAAGGCAAAACAGCATGCCTAAAATAGGTATTACCGAAAGCTTTTTTACAAACGTGGTAATGGTTATGCCAGTGGCAATTATCACGAAAATCAAAAATAAAATTTCTTGATGTGGCACTTCGCTTATGTTGGTCAGTGCCACCTTGGTTCTGCTCCAATATCCATACATAAAAACGAAGAAAAAACCTGCCACAATCCATTGGCCGTTAATATAGGGTAGCCTAAATTTTTTGCTTACCTGTGCGTTGGAAGTCTTGGGTAAGTTGAGCACACCAGCACAAACTAGCACAAACGCGAATAGCGTACCAATACTGGTTAAGTCGGTAACAATTCCAATATCAATAAAAAGTGACGGTATCGCCACCAGTAACCCCGTCATAATAGTGGCGAAGGAAGGTGTTTGAAACTTAGGGTGAATTCTGCTAAAGGCTTTTGGTAAAAGTCCATCGCGGCTCATACTCATCCAAATGCGGGGTTGCCCTATTTGAAAAACTATTAAAACGCTGGTGGTTGCTACTACCGCACTGATCGAAACTATAAATCCGATTTTCTTGAGATTGATTTTTTCGAAAACAAAAGCCAGGGGATCGGAAACATTCTTAAACTCAGAATAGTTGATCATACCTGTAATTACCAGCGTTACAATTACGTAGATAACAGTGCAGATCAACAGCGAATAGATCATGCCCCTGGGTAGGTCGCGTTGCGGATTATTGCATTCTTCTGCCATGGTGGAGATGGCATCAAAACCAATGTAGGCGAAGAACACAGCCGATACCCCTTGCATTACGCCAATAAAATGATTGGGCATAAAGGGTGTCCAATTATCGGTATTGATATAGAATACGCCAATGCCCACAATGAAGGCAAGCACTGCAAGCTTTATTACCACCATTGCATTGGTGCTTCGCTTACTCTCTTTTATGCCAATGTATGCTAAGATGGTGATTAATATGACGATCAAAAAGGCGGGTATATTTAAGATAAGTTTAAACCCAGCAATAACTGGTGCCGTTGACCACGCCAAAAAATCGGTCGGTTTGCCATCCCGTAAGGCAGTCTCATACAGAATTTTCGCTGTTTTCGGATCGGTGGTAAGCCACGCGGGCAAATGGATGTTGAAGCCCTCTAAAAGATTAACAAAGTAACTGCTCCAAGAAATAGAAAGAACTACGTTACCAATCGCATATTCTAGTATCAATGCCCAGCCAATGATCCAGGCCACCACTTCACCGATTGTCACATAAGAATAGGTGTAGGCACTTCCTGCTACCGGGACGCGCGAAGCAAATTCGGCATAACACAAAGCCGTGAAACCACAGGTAACGGCAGTGATCATGAACAAAAAAATGACACCCGGCCCTCCATTGTAAGCGGCTTGCCCCATGGTAGAAAAAATGCCTGCCCCAATTACCGCTGCAATGCCCATGGAAGTGAGGTCACGCACCCCAAGCATTTTTTTCAGCCCAGAAGCATGGCCATCACTAGTACCAGCTTCAGCATCTTTTAAAATTTTATCGAGCGATTTTTTTCTGAAAAGGGAGTTTGACATTGTGTGAATTTTTCGTTCCGACTTCAAAATAGTAAAAATTTACGTGTTTAGGCCATTTTAGGGTTGGATGACCACGTTATTAATTTTTTCAATGAATCAAGTCGCCTATCTTTAGAGCACTTTTTGATGACATCGATTTTTTAAACTTTTTTCATGTCGAGTTTCGCCTATCCTGAACGTGTGACCATTTCAAACGATGAAATCAATTTACTTCCTCTCGGTGCTTACGCGGGACATATTGAATTGATATCCGATCAAAAGCTCTTGAAAGGTGTATTTAAGGAAATAGGTGCCCACAATGCGGTAGGTTTTGATACGGAAACGAGGCCAACATTTACCCGCGGCCAGTTGCATAAAGTGGCATTAATGCAGATTGCAATTCCCGACAAAGTTTTTTTAATACGTCTTAACCTTACGGGATTAGCCCCAGAAATAACCGACTTTCTTGGAAATGAGGAAATCAAAAAGGTGGGTGTTGCCCTACGCGATGATGTAAAGGCATTAGAACGTTTAAAAAGATTTAAACCAGCTGGAATTACAGAGCTAACTGCGCTTACCAAGCAGGCGGGTATCGAAGTAGAAAGCGTAAAAAAACTCGCGGCTTTGTTCTTGGGTATCCGTATATCGAAAGGAGCACAGACCAGCAATTGGGAAGCACCAGAGCTAAACGAAAAACAACTAAGCTATGCGGCTACCGATGCGTGGGTTTGCTTGGAAGTGCATACCATGGTAACTAAGCAGCAGGCTTTGTTGGCGTAGTGGTTGGCAACTTATTTTTAAGTGTTCTTCTGGCAAGAACAGCGCTGATCAAAGAAAGAATAGCGCCTAATAACATAGCAGCACCTGGAAAATAAATTGGGGCGTCAGCTTTCGCAAAATAGGCAAACAGGTTATTCATCACGGGCGGCCCGATAACCGATGATAGGCTCATTAAGCTTGTAAAGCCTCCTTGAAGTTCGCCCTGTTCATTTGGAGGTACTCCACTACTCATCACACCTTGCATGGCTGGTCCGGCAATACCGCCAAAACAATACACCACCGTAAAGGCATACATCATCCAACCTTGCGTTGAAAAGGCATAGAGCAAAAAGCCCAATGCATAAAGAGCTAGCCCCACATACACCGTTTTTTGTTGACCTAATGCGGGAATGATCTTACGAATAAAAACTCCTTGAACCAGCGCAAAGACAAAACCCACTACTCCCAATGAAATCCCGATATCCTTCGGCCCCCAGTGAAACTTCTCCATCGTATAATACGACCAATTGCTTTGCACTGCATGAGCCGCAACATAGACCAGCGCTAATGACGCGATCAACCCTCCGATCAGTGGATACCGCAATAGGCTAGACAGCGTGCCTATAGGGTTTGCCCTTTTCCATTCAAACTTTCGCCTGTTTTCTAAGGCCAACGATTCTGGTAGGATAAAAAAGCCATATAGCCAATTAAGGGTGGCCAATCCAGCAGCAACTAAAAAGGGAAAACGAGGACCAAATTCTCCCAAAAACCCACCTATTACTGGCCCAATTATGAATCCTAACCCAAAAGCCGCCCCCATGATTCCGAAATTCTGCGCACGTTTTTCAGGGGTGCTAATATCGGCAATGTAGGCGCCAGCCGTGGTGAAACTCGCACCCATTACCCCGGCCATAATTCTACCGAAAAATAACCAGCCTATGTTGGGAGCAAAATAAAGGACTAAGTAATCTAACCCAAAACCAAAAAGAGAAGCTAATAACACAGGCCGTCTGCCGTAGCGATCGCTAAGTCCTCCGACAATGGGCGAACAAATGAATTGAGTGATGGCATACGAGGCAATCAGCCAGCCACCATAAGTAGCAGCCAAACTCATGCTACCGCCTGTAAGCTGCTGAACTAATCGTGGCATTACTGGAATGATCACACCGAATCCAGTAACATCTATTAAAAGGGTAACAAAAATGAAACCCAACGCGGCCTTCCTTTTTTCTGCCATAATTCAAATAGAAAGCCCGAAGATAAAGGTTATTTTAGTTTGGAAAACGAATTTTATACGGCTGCAAAGATGCTACCCTACACGCTTTGCTTTATACCCTTCTTTTGTGAGCACGAGCACGACTTTATCGCGCAAATCTCCTTGAATTAAGATCTCGCCTTCTTTGGTGGAGCCTCCTACACCACATTTTGCTTTTAGCAATTTTGCAAGGATTTCTAAATCGCCCGTCTTGCCAACAAACCCAGTGATCAATGTTACTTGCTTTCCGGCCCTTCCGTTTTTATCGAGCAGTACTTTTAGGTTTTGTTGTTTGGCTGGCAATGTCATGTCTTCTGGTTGCTGAGTTTCTTGGTATTCAAAGTCGGACTGGGTGGAGTACACTATTCCGTCACGGTTTTTCCAATCGGTTTTCTTTTTCACGCTCATAGCATTTTATGGATAAACAAAAACAAAAGAGAAAAAATGGTCAATAGACAATTGGTGATGCCTATGTTGAAATCAAACTCAATCCCTCTTTTATAGAACGATCCTAAAGCCGATGTTATCATCAGTATGACTGGCATAAAAATAAAAGTGCCATAAATACTGGTAGGCACTTTTAGAAAGATACCACTTGGTTTATTTTCAAGATAAATGGGAACATGTACGATGGATGAGTAGGTAATTTCAACAGGCATGCCGATTGTGAATTGGTTGGAGAATTCATTTGTTACCTCAAAACCTGTTCCTCTATTCGTGAAAAACTTCTTATTAGATGCTTGATATCTGCCTGTTTTTACTGCGGCAATTTTTGTAATCACTTCTTGCTCGGTGTTGGAGGGGAGCAAGAAATCGAGCGCAATAAAAAGAAACAGCGCGAACGCTACTCTTGACATTAGCAGAGTTATTGGGTGATACGAGGTCATCATCTCCAGCATTTCCTGCCTTTTGCTTTTAAAGTTTGGATTAGGTGCACGCTTGCGATATGCGGGATCGCGGTGCCGCTGCTGTGTTGGCTGAAAGGTTGCCTGGCCGCTAATTTGCTGGTCATACACTGTGCGCTTTTTAGGGTCACCTAAAATTTCGTAGGCTTCATTTATTTCCACGATGAGACTGGCGGCTTCTGGTGAGTCGTTCTTGTCAGGATGATAGCGCAGCACAAGTTTCCGAAAGGCCGATTTTATTTCTGAATCTTTCGCAGTTGTTCGAAGCCCCAGTATGCTGTAATAATCTCTCATCAACAGGCAAAATACAAAAAAGCCCCACTAAATAGTGAGGCCTTTATGAACAAAAAACGTTGAAGCTATCGCACTACAAATGTCAAAACTGGTCGCTTTGAGTGGGTGACCACCTCTTCGGCAACGCTGCCAGCAATTACATGGGCAAAGCCAGTGCGCCCGTGGGTGGCCATTGCAATCATATCGGCATTGACATAATCCGCAAAACGAACAATTCCTTCTTCTGTAGAGAAGTCGTTATAAATGTTGATGGTGAAATTTTTTAGTTGGAGTTTTTTGGCGAACTTCTCCATATACTCCCGAACCGCTTGATCTTTCTGGAAATCGGACGGAGTGTTAATTCTCACTAAGTGTATGGTAGAACCATAAATTTGCTGTGCTCGCTTTACAATTCTAGAAAACACTTCTTCATCCCCCGCCATGGAAGTGGCGTAAACAATATTTTTAAAGTCGCCTTTAGCTGGCTTTTTCTGGACGGTTAATACGGGCACTTTCGCATGACGAACAACGCGCTCTGTATTGGTGCCGATGATCATTTCAGAAAGGGAGTTGCTACCCTTTGTACCCATTATTACCAGATCTACTTTTTGTTCGGCAATAATAGTGGTCATGCCGTGGAATGCATTTCCAACCCTAACTATACCTTCTAACTTTACATCCTTATACTTTGCATCCAATACCAATTTTTCTAGTTGTTTTTTTGATTTTTCGATTAGGCGATAGGTAAAAAGCCTGTCTTCCCAATCCCCAACATTTATTTGACCAGATGCACTGAATGAATCGTTTCCTGGCTCCTCCACAACGTGCAAAAGAAGTATTTCTGAACCTGCTTTTTTGGCAATGTCAAACGCAGTGTCAAGAGCGATGATCGAAGTTTTAGAGAAGTCTACCGGAACCAATATTTTTTTCATAATATGTTTTGTTATTGTTGAGTAAATATAGGTAATCAATACTAATCTTGGAAGTGTGCCTGTTCTGAACTATGTCAGTGGCGGGTATGACCAAAATCAGTAGGTAATCACTACGCTAACAAACCAACGCCAAACAATAAAACAAAGAGCAATGTGGATAGCGCCATTTGTTTTAGGTAAGGATCGAGCTCAAGAGAAGGTTTCTTTGCAACAGCGAACCCTATTTTTAGTAGCAAAGGTAGCGTGATTAAGAACACGAATTGAAAAATTGATTTGTAGTGAATGCCACTGTAAATTAAGGAAGTGCTAATTCCTCCTATCAATAGCATCCAATGGTAAATTGCCGCATTCTTTTTGCCGATGCGGACGGGAATCGAATTTTTACCCGCTTTTTTATCGGATTCAATATCTCTTACATTATTAATATTCAAAACTCCAACTGAAAAGAGCCCGCAGGTAAGGGCGGGTAAAATAAGTTCGGCAGAGAATGTTTGGGTGAACAAATAATAGGAACCCATTACGCCCACCAATCCAAAGAAAATTAAAACTGAAACATCCCCTAAGCCAGCATAACCATATGGTCTTTTGCCAACGGTGTAGGCGATCGCTGCCACAATAGAAAGAACTCCTAGCCCAAAAAAAACAATCAGCAATTGATAGTTGAGCCCAAACGAAACAAGTAGCAAAGAAATGCCACTTATCAAACTTAGCACAACAAAGAGAAACATCGCATTTCTCATCGTGCGAGCCGAAATCGCTCCGCTTTGTACTGCCCGCATCGGCCCCTTCCGTTCATCATGGTCTGCACCATTTACACTATCACCATAATCATTTGCAAGATTGGACAGAACCTGAAGAAAGATAGTAGTGAGGCAACACAAAAAGAAAATAAGCCCGTTGAATTTTCCTTGAGCAGCCGCTAAAAAACTACCCATTGCAATGCTTGAAAGAGCTAAAGGAAGTGTACGAAGCCTAAATGCCGAAATCCAAGTCTTTATTGAGGTTGACATAATTACCTGGTGATAAGACGTAAGACGCTACGTTTTTTTAACATACAGCCGAGGGCTAATTTAGCGCGTTTATTATCCTTTCGTCTAGAGGGCTCACTTTTGAAGGATAAAAACCAAGTACTTTGCCCTCTGGACTAATTAAGTACTTACAAAAATTCCAGGAAGGAGTTTCACCACTTTTTGCAGCAAGCCATTTATAAATCGGTGCCTTGTCACGGCCTTTTACCGATACTTTTTCGAACATCTGAAATTTAACGCCATAGTTTCGTTCGCAAAATGTCGCGATTTCTTCGCTCGACCCGGGCTCTTGCCATAGAAAATTGTTTGCAGGAAACCCGAGTACTTTTACTTTGTCGCCATATTGTTCATGAAGTGTTTCCAGGTCTTTGTACTGTGGTGTATATCCACATTTCGAAGCTGTATTTACGATGAGTAGATACTTTCCTTTGAAGGCCGCAAAGTCTACTTCTTTTCCTTCAAGCGATTTTACCTTAAAGTCAAAAATAGAAGCATCGGCTTCTTGAGCCGATGCTTTTGATCCAAATAAATCGGTAGACATGTTTAGAGCGAACAAGACAATGAGTAAAATTCCCGAAATGACTACGAACCGCTTCACTAGTTTAACTCGCCAGTAATTGCGGCATCCATTGGGTTTACTTTAGAAGCAAAGAATTTCACCGTACCATCGGCTTTAATAAGGTACTTGCAGAAATTCCAGCTGGGCTCCTGACCAGTTTTTTCCTTTAGCCAAGCGTATAGCGGGTGTTGATCTGCTCCTTTAACCGATACTTTTTCAAACATCTGGAAGGTAACTCCATAATTTTTCTGACAGAAGGAAGCAATTTCTGTGTTTGTACCCGGCTCCTGACCTCCAAAATTGTTCGCAGGAAAGCCCAAAATAGTCAGTTTGCTTCCTACCGCTTCATGCAATTTCTGCAACTCTGCGTATTGAGGGGTATAACCGCATTTTGACGCTGTGTTCACAATCAATACATTTTTGCCTTTAAATTGGGAAAAATCAATACTTTTCCCTTCAATGGAATTCACCTTAAAATCATAAAAAGAGCCTGCGGTAGTGGTCATAAAGAATAGAGTAAATGCTAATAATGTTTTCATAGTTTTCAGTATTTAAATGTAAAACAACAATATTTCGGGAATGTTCCCTAGCGAATGTGTGTCGGATTGTTATTCCCCGGAAAGAAGGCCATTAAAATTCCAAGATCATGGGTGTGAATGCGAGTGTTCCGAATCAATAGAATCGAGTTGGCAAGAATTTTACTTGGTGGTTTTCCTTACTTTTACTGGACTATTTTCAATGAAAAAAATACTTCTACTTCTATTCTCAGTGATATCTTCGTTTGTGTTCGCCCAAACCATCACGGTGCAAGGCAAAGTAGTAAATACCCTAAATAATAAACCAATAAAAGCCTCCATACGCTACAAGAGCTATCCTACGGGAGGCATTTCAGGGGCGTTTTTAGACAGTATTTTTAGTTTTAACATATTCGGATCTTCCAAGTACCAAATTACTGTAGAGGCAGACGGCTTTATTGATCGTACAGTTATTATCGACCCAAAAGAGGCAATGCAAGAGCAAATCTTGCGCGACATTTCAATGACTTCTTTAGATAGGGCAATAACATTGGATCATCTTATTTTTGAAACTGGTCGCGCTACCATTAAACCGACCTCTTATTTGGCATTGGATGAGGTGGTAGCTATGATGAAGGAAAATCTTAAAATAGTCATCCAGCTAGAAGGGCATACCGATGTTGCTGGCGATACCAAGAAAAATATGCAGCTATCGAAGGATCGAGTAGAGGCCGTAAAAAAGTACATCGTTTCGAAGGGAATCTTGAAAGACCGAATAAGAACAAAAGCTTTTGGCGGCACCCAGCCCCTTAGCCTTGAAAAAACGGAAGACGCAAAGGCATTAAATAGAAGGGTGGAGATGCGGGTACTCAGGAATTGATTGACGATATCTCCTCGAGGCACTAACTTTAATTCAACACAATTAACTTTCTAACCAAAGGTGCTTGCTTGTTTTTTAGATGAATTTTAAAAAAGTATACGCCATTTTGAAGCCCTTCAATATTCACTGTGTTAAGTTGGTTCGGTGTTTGAATTGCTTTTCCTGACTGAACCACACTACCGATTTGGTTGACTAGGACCCATTCATCACCAGCGTCAAAATAGGTAAATTGGAATTGCTTTGAAGCAGGATTGGGGAATATGAAAATCGTGGAATCCTTGCTTTCATCAAGCCCCGTAACTAGCCGAGGTTTTACTGTTGGAGCTGCAATACTAACATTTTGATAAATTTCCTTCGTGCTTTTGTCTTGCAAAAAGGCGATTAGTGCGAGCTTATTTGGGTTGTTAATGGGAACATCAATTTCAACACCTTTTAATAAAACAGACAACGTTTGTCCCATAGTCCAATTTTGAGCAATAAGTTTTCCATCTCCCCCGGAAAGTAACTTTCGAACCACGTTACGTAGTTTGCTTGTATCAGTTCCGTTTATCTTGTAAATTATCTCCTTGTCCACCAGCGCAATATAAGCGAGCACCGGACGAGTAAAACTGGTTTTGGCTTTTATCAACAAGGCGACATCTAATTTGCTTGTTGATGTTCCGTTAGATGCGGTAAGCGATAGATCAAATGGTGATCCTTTCAGTGATAAGCTATCAACCGTAACTTTCAATTGGTTAGCGCCCGACTTAATATTCAACGGTGTTAATCCATTCAAAAAAGTGTTAGGAGTGGAAGAAATTCCGTAATAGGCAGATCTGGCCGCAGGATCATTAGGGTTAGACTGATTTAACGAGTCGAGACTAGGAAAGCTAACATGATAGGAAATCCGATTGATATTTGAAGATCCTAAACTTAATTCAGCATCGTAGAGATCATCGATAAACTTGTTTTGTAGCATGGCATCGAACGAATTATAATTTATCAATTGCTCAACCAGCACCTTTCCGTCTTTATTCCCAATAAAAAAATCATCCAAAGCGAATCCATCCAGCGTTCTTGAGGTCTCATTGGGTGGGTTGCTACCGTCACTTGAAAAGGCAAAACGAAACCTTACATTTTTGTTGAAGATAGAATTATCGTTTAGGCTAAACTTAGAGGCGCGCCACTTGCGTGATGAATTCCCCGTCCACCCATAGGGGCCAGTTGTTTGGCCTCCAGGGCGAGACGTGATGCCAACCCCGGTGTACCAGTTCCAACCCTCTTTATTCACACCCACGTTTGCCCAATTAGTATCGTCAACGGAATATTGCAAAACAACGCCATCTATATTGTTTTGAAGATCTACAAAGGAGTTGAATGAGATCATCTGATTTTCAGATTTTTCTATAAAAAAGCAAGGACTGTTAAGTGTGGAATTTTCGTTGTTGTAATAACTCTTCGATTTTTTAATGAATTGATTTGCTGATGAACCCTGAATTTCGGAGGTGTAGTTCCTTCCTGTCCACCAAGCGTTCGATACTCCCTTGATAGTTTCGCCATCGGGTGCTTTTACTATCCAACTTGTAGAGTCACTGCGTTCATAAAAATTGTTGATGAGATCAAATTTTTGTGATCCCCATCCTGTGTTTAATTGTTCAAAATCTTCAAAATAACTCTTTGCTGAGTTGACTTTATAGAGTGGGTAAATGCTAATCGATTTGGAAGAAGACCCTGTGCAACCAAAATTGGAGACCACGTTGAGTGAAACATTATACGTTCCCGCTGAACTAAACTTATGACTGATGGAGCCAATATTCGTTACCCCTTCAAACGAGAATCCATCGTCAAAATTCCATTTGAAAGACTTAATAGTTGCGCCACTTCCAAGTTCAATCACGGGGGTTATTTCCGTATTGTCACCCTCACAAACCTGTCTATCCAATAGTTTAATGGTCAATTTAGAATCTTTACTTTGTACATTAATTGTCTGAACGAGCGCGTCACTGCTCTTGCATACTCCATTTTTTAACTCGAACGAGTATGTGACATCTTTTTCAGTGGTGCTATTGTTTACCAACGTCTCCGAAATAAACTGTCCGTTGTTAAACTCGTTATTGGGTACTACTTTCCCCCCCGTCAATCCAGCATAATTTACAGACTTAACAACAGCTGTAGTGCCGTTTGTACTCGCAAAATTGAGTTTTACAGGTGTGCCGCTGCAAACTGTTTCGTTAGCAACTGTTAGGTCAATTTTCGGAGCCGGAATTACTGTAACTGAGGTGCGAATGATTTCGCCAGCACAACTGCCAGAAAGCGGCTCAAATTCGTACTCAACCGTAAGGTTAGTGTTTGTATTATTTACTAAGAGAGTATTTAATAGTTGGTTGTCCACAAATCTACTTACTCCGGGGGTTACCGCTCCACCTTCTACACCATTATAAACGATATTTTTTAGCAGCAACTGGCTTCCCGGAATGGTAGTGTTAAACAAAATATTTGTGCGGGTTCCGCTACAAATTGTTGGGGCACCATTTTGGAGCGTAAAAATAGGTTTAGGAGCAACGTTAGCAACCGTGTAGACAGGTTGGCTAATGCAATCATCAGCTGATATACTTCGGATTTCATATATGGCAGTACCCGAATTTATCCCATCGGTGCTGCTGAGTGTTTCCACTAAAGTTGCTCCCTCGCGTATTGGGTTTACATTCGAAACGTTGTTGATGGTAAGCAAATTCCAACTATAGGATGTAGAAGGCGCCCCACCTAAGGAGCCTAAAGGGAAGGTAAACGGAGCATTACTACAAAGGTCAAAAGAAGGATTAATGGTAAGTGTGGGATTCGCATTAACTGTTACCTGTGTGGTTACGACCGTGCCATTGCAAAATGCGGTTCTAGGTTTGATTTCATATGTGAGGTTGGCAGATCCGTTATTATTGTTTGTCAAGTTGAGTACTTGCTGTATAGAGTTAAAAGTAGATCCTGAAGTTTCTGAGGCAATGGCTAGATTAGAAGATGGTGCCACCCAACGCCACTCATAAAATGTGTTGGCAATATTTTTTACATTCCTAGAAAGGCTTATAGTTAAATTGCTACCGTTGCATATTTTTGGGGGTGCGTTTACTGCTACATCTGGCACCGGATTGAGAGTCACACTAACTGGTTGAGTAGCACTAGCACATCCATCGGCTATGGCTTGAATGGAATAGTCGACAGTGGCTGCATTATTAGGTGAACTTAGCACGAGTAAATCTTGTATAGTGGTTAAGCTAGTAGGTATGCTTTGATTGGTAGCCCCGCTTAGTCCGTTGGGTGTGGAGGCCCACACATACCCCGTGTTATTTACGCTATTGGGGTTCGAAAGAGTAATGTTTGTTGGATTCGTATCACAAAGTGTTTGAGAATTTCCATTTGTTTGCAAAAGAGGAACAGGCTTTACATTCACATTTATAGTACCAGCTGAACTTAAGCACCCATTCGAATTAGCTTGAATGATGTAA
The DNA here is from genome assembly GCA_027487845.1 of Flammeovirgaceae bacterium. Taxonomy (GTDB): domain Bacteria; phylum Bacteroidota; class Bacteroidia; order Cytophagales; family Cyclobacteriaceae; genus ELB16-189. The sequence continues at coordinate 9,400 of JAIYCV010000031.1, read as the reverse complement.
CTTAAACTTCCTGGGGTTCTGCCGTCTGTACAAGTAAGAAGTTGATTCAACGAATTGTTTGTACCAGGCCCAGAATTGGAAACGTTGGTAACACCTTGAGTAACCCAGGAATACGCTGTGTTTGGTATGTTGGATGTGTTAGAGAAATCGAGGACCAGGGGGCTACTGCTGCAAATAGCTAAAGAACTAGTTGAAGTAATTGAGCTGCCGTTTCGCTGTATAACTAAAACAGGCACAGGGTTAACTGTTACCGAAAACGTGCGTTCGTCACTGCTACAGCCGCTCGCTACTGCTTGAATGGTATAGCTAACAGTAGCAGCCGCATTTTTGGGCTGATTTAGCACGAGCATATCTTGTATTAAAGTTGAACTGGTAGGTATGCTTTGATTCGTAGCTCCGCTCAAACCGTTGGCTAAAGAACTCCAAACGTACCTCGTATTATTAACACTATTTGGGTTACTCAAGGTAATATTGGTTGAATTTCCCTCACAAAAAGTTTGTGAAGTTCCATTGATTTGTAAAAGTGGCACAGGATTCACATTTACGTTTACCGTAGTTTCTGTGCTTGAGCAGCCATTTGCGGTAGCTTTAAAAACATAACTTACACTTCCAGGCGTATTCCCGGTTGCAGAAAAGAGCGATTGATTTAACGAGGTGCTTGCGCCCGGCACCGCATTGTTCACGTTGATAACGTTTTGAGTATCCCAAGAATACGTAGTACTAGGGACATTAAACGAATTGGAGAAATTGAGCAGCAGCGCATCACTGCTGCAAATTGCTAGTAAACTACCCGAGGATAACACATTACCATTTTGTCTAGCAACAATTAAATTAGGCGTTGGGTTAACTTGAATCACAACGGATCTTGTTTCATCGCTTATGCAATTGTCAGAAATAGCTCTAAATGTGTAGGTGGCCGAGCCTTGGTTCTGACGGTTTAACAAACCTAAGATCAAGTTGAATGAGGTAGCTTCAATTGCCGCAGCTGACGGAAGCGAATTGGCATTGGAGATATTTGTACGGTCACTGACCGTCCAAAAATACTTGACGTTTTGCGCATTGTTTGACCTCACCAGTGAAATATTATTAGGGTGGGTTTGTTCGCAAGTGGAAGTAGTTGCGCCATCGAGATCACTGCCGTTGTCGCGATCCTCCACAGTAAAAGTAGGTTTAGCATTAAAAATCGTTATGAGACTAGCAGGTGAGGTACACCCCAGATTGTTCTTAATCCTCACCTGATAAGGCTCATCACGGGGAGCTAACGAACTATTTATGTTGGCGGTTTGAAAGGATGCGCCATTGTCAAAACTGTAAGTGTAAATGCCTGCTATAATGGGATTTGCTTCCACTGTACCTAAAGGCGTGGTGCAAGTGGGCTGTGTGGTAATCAATGTGGGGGCATCTGGTGCACCAGCAATAGGTGCCACCTCCACTAAGGTATTGGCTATACAGCCATCACTATTTTTAATTCTTACGGTATAGGATCCTGACGTAACATTTGTGAACGCATTCGAAGTTTGGAAAGGTGAACCGCCCAGTGAATAGGTGTCGGTACTAAACTGCTCGTCAACGATCATAGAAATTATACAGTCTACTACTTGCGTGTTTACATTGGGCGTTGCGGGAATGGGTTTCAGGGGATCTATTGTAAAGGTTTCGATTGACGATAAACAGCCGAATTCATTCCTGATTTGTATGTCATAGTCACCAGCTGCTAGACCTGATTTGCGGTTACTTGTTTGAAAAGTGTCTCCACCATCAAAAGAAAATTCGTCTTCAGCATCTTGACCACCCACCTCAATCGTGCCTGAATTGATTTCACATGTGGGTTGCGTAAGGGATGCAATGGGTGCTACTATTAGAGTTCCTGTTACTTGAAGGGTAACTACCAGCGGTAAAGATATGCACCCGAGTGGGTTTTTCGTGGTTATCGAAAAACTACCAGAGGCTAATCCTGTAAAAATATTGTCGGTGGTAAAAGGGCTGCCGTTAGCAGAGTACTCGTCCGCAGCGTTTTGTACCACTACTTCAAAACTGCCATTTGTATTATCACAGTTGGGTTGCACAACATTAGTAACCGTTGGTGCATTTATTGGCGCTGGCGTCTGGAGCTCTATTACAGTAGGCAGGGAAACACACCCAAGCTGGTTTTTTGTTGTTACCGAAAAACTACCTGAGGCTAATCCTGTAAAAATATTACTGGTTGTAAAAGGGCTGCCGTTGGCAGAGTACTCGTCCGTAGCGTCTTGCACCACTACTTCAAAACTCCCATTTGTATTAGCACAGTTGGGTTGCACAACATTGGCGATGGTGGGTTGAGGTGGAGATGCGGGCAACGGATCAATAACTACAGGAAGAACTGGCGAGGTGCATCCGTTCGAATTTTGAATGATCACATTATAGGTACCCGGAAGCGTGGGATTGAATACGTTGCTTGACTGATAAGACGACCCGTTGTCAAAAGAATATGCATCGCCCACATTCTGTTCTACCACGGTTATAGTTGCAGTTGGGACTAAGCATGTGGGCTGCACTACATTCAACACGGGCAGGGTGGGGGCGGCAATAGCACGGAAGATAGAAATGCCTCGATCTATTGAGTTTGCCGCATCATTCGCGGTAGCAATGTCTAAAAGGCCATCCCCATTAAAGTCAGCGGCTGCAATCCCCTGCGGTCTCGCGCCCGAATTGGGGGCGAAATCAGTGCGGGGGAGAAATGTGCCAGAACCCGTTCCAAGAAAAACGGACATCTTACCTGCAACCACGGGGGGACCGATGATGCCTTGTTGGGCAACGGCAATATCTAAAATGCCATCTCCATTAAAATCTCCGCTTGTTAAACCGGTGGGCTGCGTGCCAGAGCCTGTAGCATAAGCAGTGCTACCTCCAAAAAAAGGGGCGGCTACAGTGCCCAGTCGCACGGTAATAGTATTACCGAATTGATTTGCCACGGCCATATCTAAAAGCCCATCTCCATTGAAATCGTTTGTAATAATTGAGTTAGGGCCATTGCCAGTAGTATATGACCTAGGAGTAGTGGGGAAGTTGCCTGTTCCATCACCTTCAAAAATAAGTACCCTGTTACCAGTAACCATGGTTACCGCTAAATCTATATTTCCGTCACGGTTGTAGTCTCCGCTGATTATGGTGTGAGGGAGACTTGCCCCGAAAAAAGAGGTAGGTACAGACACACTCCCTCCAAATCCACCCAGTCCATCACCGAGCCGCACGGAGAGAGAATTGTTGTTATAGTTTGTAACGGCAATATCAAGAATTAAATCATTATTAAAATCACCTACTGCAAGAGACCTAGGGTTAGTGTTAGCGACATAAGCGGTGAAAGGAGAAAACCCGCCTACCTGGTTGTTGAGCAAAACGGAAAACGTGGCATTGCTAAAACTGGCAGTGGCAACATCAAGCCAACCGTCAGCATTAAAATCAGCAGCTACCACATAAATTGTTTGACTTCCCGAACCCGTGCCAAAACTGACAGGGCTTAAAAATCCGCCCATGCCATTTCCTATGAATAGACTAATACTTGTGTTATTGTTAGCCGTTACAAAATCAAGTCTCCCATCTTTATTAAAATCACCAACGGCAATAGACCTCCGCGAGGTATTGTTGCCCACCTGCAAAGAGGGTAAAAAGCACTGCGCTATTGCAGAAAACCGGCAGAAAATAAGTAGAATTACCAAAAAGTAGTGCGGTTTCGCCCAAGTGCTTTTCATCCTTAAATGGGGCGATCTTCTAGCAACCATAGGTTTTAATAGTTAGTGATAATTAGTAACAATATTAACATAATTTGAACACATTTGATCGGCCATTTTGCCAGATCTAATTGGATTGTCTGTACGGGAGCAGCAGTAAAATGCTTAGTTGGCAAATGGATAACGTACACTTGCTAGAAGTAACCGCTTGGTTCTCCAAAAATTCCGCAAAAAAAGTCCTTACATCTTCTCTGGCACGCTAATCCCCAACAAACTCATTGATTTCTTTAACAGATCAGCAACTATTTTAGAAAGCGCAATTCTGAATTTTAGTTTTGTTGGGTCAGCTTCGTTAAAAATTGGAATGGATTGATAAAACTGGTTGTATTCTTTCGCCAATTCGTAAGCGTAGTTTGACATTACTGCGGGAGAGTATTCCCTGGCAGCTTCTTGTAATTTCGTGTGGTAGTTATTCAGCCTGAAAATGAGTTCTCGCTCAACACTTTCCAGTTGCGTTACATTTTTTAAAGCTTCGGCATCGGCTTGCACACCAATTGCGCCCGCTTTGCGCAGAATGGCTTTAATACGGGCATGTGTGTATTGAATGAACGGCCCCGTATGACCTTGCAGTTGAATGGATTCGCTTGGGTCGAACAGCATCCGTTTTTTAGGGTCTACTTTTAGCAAGAAGAATTTCAGCGCACCAAGACCAACTATCTCCGAGAGTTGTTTGATCTCGTTTTCGGTCATTTCATCGACTTTGCCCAGTTCGCGCGTTTGCTTTTCGGCTTCGGTGGCCATTTCTACCATCAAATCATCGGCATCTACCACGGTGCCCTCCCGACTTTTCATTTTCCCGGAAGGCAGATCTACCATGCCGTAGCTAAGGTGGTAGCATTTTTCCGCGAAAGCGTAACCCAGTTTTTTCAAGATCAGAAACAAAACTTTGAAGTGATATTCTTGTTCATTGCCTACGGTGTAAACCTGACCTTCAATTTTAGGGAAATCGCGGAAACGCAGAATAGCCGTGCCGATGTCTTGTGTCATGTACACGGAAGTGCCATCTGAACGCAACAGTACTTTTTGATCCAATCCGTCCGAAGTTAAGTCTACCCACACCGAACCATCTTCTTTTTTGAAGAACACTCCCGACTCTACCCCACGCACTACTTCTTCTTTACCAAGCAAGTAGGTGTTCGATTCATAATACAGTTTTTCAAAGTCAACGCCCATGCGCTTGTACGTGGAGTCAAACCCACTATAAACCCATCCATTCATGGTTTTCCAGAGCGTTACGGTTTTAGTGTCGTTGGCTTCCCATAGTTGCAAAAGATTCACCGAGGCTTGCATAATAGGCGCTTGCTTCTCGGCCTGTTCTTTATCGATTCCTTTTTCTCCTAACTCCTTTACTTGTGCTTTAAAGTGTGTGTCAAACTCCACATAATACTTCCCAACAAGTTTATCGCCCTTTAAGCCTGAACTTTCGGGTGTTTCGCCATTGCCAAATTCTAACCACGCAGCCATGCTTTTACAGATGTGTATGCCGCGGTCGTTGATGATTTGTACTTTGTGAACACGGTAGCCATTCGCTTTATAAATCTCTGCTACCGAATAGCCTAAAAAGTTATTGCGTAAGTGACCTAAGTGCAACGGCTTGTTGGTGTTAGGGGAGGAGTACTCCACCATCATCTCTTTGCCATTGGGCGGCAGCTGGTCAAAAGTTGGGTTGGAATAAATAGATTCAAAAACACCTGCCCAGACAGTATCTTTTATGGTAAGGTTGAGAAAGCCCTTCACCACGTTATACCGATCTACTAAAAGAGAATGAGTTTGAAGGTATTCGCCCAGCGATTTAGCGGTTTCCTCTGGGCTTTTCTTGGAGATTTTGGTGATCGGAAAACAAACAACAGTATGCGAGCCTTCAAATTCAGCATTCGTAGGCTGTATTTGAATTTGCTCTAACGACTGGCTGAAAAGCGCGGCAACTGCGGCTTGTATTTCGGATTTTAGTGTGTGATCTAAGTTCATGGTTTAGTTTTACCGCAAAGAACGCAAAGGGACGCGAAGACTTTAACCCGAATTCCCTCTGCGAATCTCCGCTTGCTGTGCGGTTTAAAATTTGATTTTAGTGTGTGATCTAAGTTCATGGTTTATGTTTAACCGCAAAGGGCGCAAAGGGGCGCGAAGACTTTAACCCGAATTCCCTCTGCGAATCTCCGCGTGCTCTGCGGTTTAAAATTTGATTTTAGTGTGTGATATAAGTTCATGCTTTATATTTAACCGCAAAGGGACGCAAAGATTTTGACTTGGTTTCTATGCATCTCTGTGTGCTCTGCGGTTTTAAGATTTGAATTTACAAGTTATTGACGACTCTCTTAATTCCACTCTTCATTAAAACAACATTGAAGTTCATCAACAAGCCTAATTTACACCTGGATAATTTGAGATACGTTAAGACCTGTGCCATGTGAACATCGTTCAATGCTTCAACTGCTTTTACTTCGATCACGACTTTATTTTCAACTATCAAATCCAATCGATAGCCACAATCAAGCTTCACTTCTTTATAAATCAATGGAAGTGGTTTCTGTTTTTCGACCAACATTCCACTTTGATCAAGTTCATAGTAAAGACATTCTTCATAAGATGATTCCAGAAGACCTGGCCCAAGTTCTCGGTGAACCTGAATTGCACAGCCAATTATCTTTTCTGAAATATCGTTCTCAGTCATAGTCAAAAGTTAACCGCGGAGAACGCAGAGGTACGCAAAGTCAAACTAAAAAATCTTTGCGAATCTCCGCGCCCTTTGCGGTTAAATGCATCTCAATTACATATCCAGTATATACGCAAACATCAACGGAGCCACAATCGTGGCATCGCTTTCCACTATAAACTTTGGTGTGTCAATGCTCAATTTACCCCACGTGATTTTTTCGTTGGGTACGGCACCAGAGTATGAACCATAGCTGGTGGTTGAATCAGAAATCTGACAGAAGTAGCTCCAGAAAGGCACGCCATCGCGTTCCAAATCTTGGTGCAACATAGGCACAACACAAATCGGGAAGTCGCCCGCAATACCACCACCAATTTGAAAGAATCCGATTCCATGCTCGCCTGCATTGTTGGTGTACCAATCGGCTAACCAAACCATGTACTCAATTCCGCTCTTCATGGTGCTGGCCTTCAATTCTCCCGTAAGGCAATAGCTCGCGAAAATATTGCCCATGGTACTGTCTTCCCAGCCCGGCACAACCATCGGCATGTTGCGTTCCGCGGCAGCGATCATCCAGCTGTTTTTCGGGTCTATCTCATAGTATTGTTTTAACACGCCACTGTTGATCATGCGGAACATAAACTCGTGCGGAAACAAACGCTCGCCTTTGTCTTCGGCATCTTTCCACACTTTAAACAAATGCGCCTGCAACCTGCGGAATGCTTCTTCCTCTGGAATACAGGTATCGGTGACACGGTTTAGATGCTGTTCAAGTAGGCCCCACTCTTGCTCGGGAGTAAGGTCTCTGTAGTTTGGAATACGTTTGTAATGAGAATGTGCCACTAAGTTCATGATGTCCTCCTCCAAGTTGGCACCAGTGCAAGAAATAATATGCACTTTATCCTGACGGATCATTTCGGCAAAGCTGATGCCCAGCTCGGCCGTGCTCATGGCACCCGCCAGCGATACCAGCATCTTTTTGCCTTCGGCAATGTGCTTTTTATAGCCTTTGGCCGCATCTACCAGGGCGGCAGCATTAAAATGCAAGTAGTTTTTTTCGATGAAAGTGGAGATAGGGCGGTTGCTCATGATATTAAAATTTGGTGCGAAAGTACGGATTCGGGCTGATGTGGCAAGGAGAAGTTTTTGTGAAGAGGGGGCTTTAGCTGCTCCTGCAAATTAACTCAATAGTTCTTTTACCTCTTTATCAAGCTCGGGTAGATTTAGTTCCATTTGCCAAAATTAATAATACTAATTGTTTGCTCTTTATTTTACAGCTGGGAAGCTTTCTAAAAACTCGTCTCGCAGTATGCCCTTCTCCAAATGATCAAAAAGCGTTTGAATAAGAACTCTTGACCCTCTAAAAATAGGATTCCCAGAAAGAATTTCTTTATCGATTGTGACGTAATCTTTCACATGGAGCATATTTCAAAGGCACAAATTTTAGTGAGATACTTTTTGTGCAGCTTGCAGCATTCTTAATGTTTGTAATCCTTGAGAACATCGATCAGGGGTAATATTTTGATTAAATTTGGGGTGATTACCAAATGCATGTTCAATGAAAAAAGGAAGTGAATTTGAAGGTTTGATTGAGATGCTTTATAAGAAACTTGATCCAGAATCAACGATCAAGCGAAATGACAAAATACTCGGCCATGACTCTAAAATTGACAGGGAGATAGATGTAAGCATAAGACGCAAAATTGGTTTGCATGAAATTTTGATGATAGTTCAAGCAAAAGACTATCAAAATAAAGTTGACGTAAATGTGATTGGGGAATTCAGAGCCGTTATCGAGGACGTCAAAGCAAATAAGGGCATAATAATTTCTGCGAAAGGATTCACTCAAGCTGCACTAAACTTCGCTAATTCACATAACATTGATGCACTAACTGGTCACGACATAAATAATCCAAAATGGACAATCGATCTTCGAATGCCTGTGATCCTTTCAGCTTATAACGGAGGTTACACAGCCAAATTTATTTTTGAGGCAAGTCATGAGTATGCTGACCTGGTTAATAGTGGCCATATTGTAAAAGCTCCACCAATACCAGAAATGAAAATTACTGACGATGATGGCAAATCATTTTATACAATTGATGAAAAATTCAATTTCTTGTGCGGATATGGTCACCTTAAGCACTATGATGGTGAAGAACATGAAATAGGATTTGCTGCAACCACGGTGAATGTTGAATCTAGTTTTTTTATCAGGCCTAATGAGTTTTGCAAGGGAACTGTGCCACTTTTATCCTGGGCAATAACATGAAGGGCGGAAATTGCCGCTAGCATAACGAGTGATAATCTCAGTGTTTTCATAGGGATTGAAAGGTTTTAAAATGAATTAGTCTAACCTTTTCCGTCTTCCGAAGGAATAGGGTTCAAAACTGCACACTAAAGTAATAATTAAAATTCTAACTTGAAATAAACGATTGTTGAAGCTACTTTTGTCTCTTAATCTTTGATAAAAAAACGGAGCACCTCCGGCTGAGAAGTCTAACCTCATTGGCGCGCGTTTGCAACAGTGCCTCTACTTCCCAAATACTACCTCTTTTCGATAGCCCCCCTTTTTCAAATCCATTACCCACCTCAAACTTCCTCCTTCCCAGTTTTTACCTCCGCCCACCGAGCAAAAAGGTGCGGCAACCGAGCAAAAAGCATCCTCAAACAAGTATTTTGCTCCAAAGTTCGAGCAAAAAGCTCCCCTCCCGAAGTTATTACCTTCGCTGTCCAAGTTAAAAGCTTGCTTGACCGAGTAAAAAGCTTCGATCGCGGAGCTAAGAGGTGGAGGGGGGTACTTCATAGGTGGGTGGGGGTACTTCCTAACCTCAAAATCAGCCTCGTTGGCGCGCGTTTGCGAGGCTGTGTGAAAACGAAGAAAAGTTTTACATTGTGTTGTCAACAAAAAAGATCGACAATGCATTATCTAACAGGCCTCGACAGGGAACAAGCTCAAATTTTCACTAAGTTAGAAGAT
>JAIYCV010000002.1 GCA_027487845.1 Flammeovirgaceae bacterium | reverse complement strand
TTGGCAGCATGGCTTTCAAGGGGCATAACCTCTTTGTATAACAAGAGCCGTATGATGGGGGACTATCACGTACGGTTCTGTGAGAGGCTTGGGGCGAAATTCCCCTTGCCTACTTGACAATTTGGAAAGAGTGAATAATTTATGAAGAAAAAAATCCCACTGACTGTTCTGGAATTTGTCCAACCAATTGTATTGGAGAATTCTGAGTTAATACATCAGATTAAGGATGAAAAGACAATGTTTCATCTCCTGAAAGGACGTTAGGATTTCTTCTGCGGTGAAGTAGTTTGTTTCGCACGGCATTGATTACCGACATTTTATTTTTTCCTTCTTGTACTTTTCGTTGATAATATTCGTGTAGTTCTGGATTGTGTTGAACGCTGCTGATGGCGGCCATATGCAAAGTTCGCTTCAGTTCTCCGTTAGCAAATTTGGACACGCCCGTTTTACCCCTGATAGAGGTACCGCTTTGATAAACGAACGGAGCCACGCCACTGTAGCAAGCTAACTTTCTGCTGTCAGCGGTTGAATCCATGGGTATAAACCAATAACATAGTAGCGAGTACTTTGCCCACGCCTTTTATGGAGAGCATCAGATCATACTTCTGCTTCAAGGTTTCATCTTCACTTATAAATAGGAGGATTTGCTCGTCTACTTTATCCAGACTTTTCTCCAATCCACGAATAGCTTCACGATTGACTTTATCCACTACCTTGGCAGTGGAAGCATCAAACTGTTTTAGCTCTTCTGAGCTGGTGCGAAGCGTTTGAAGGGCTTTCATTAGTCGTCTTCTATTCGCCTGAAGATCTTTCAGTTTCTCGAGCGTCAATAGGCTGATTTCCATGATTTGCGCATGATTTTGATGCAGGTGTGCGTAGCGGGCGATCCGTTGTGCATCAATTTTATCAGACTTACCGCGAATGAGTCCCTTACTGCGTTTGATTTGCAGTGAACCTTCTAACCAGACTTTTACTTCGCGGCTGACCAGATAGTGAACGAGCAATCGGGTGTATAGTCCGGTGTGCTCCATGCAGCATAAGGTGTGTTGATCACACTCACATTGCATTTGTTTGCACTTGCCCAAAGTAATTCAACTGCCGTGCCTTGCCAGGCTTCACGGATATGCGCGCATCAGGGTCGGTAGGGGAATGGTGGGTGTGATTGCTCAAGAACTTGGGGCGTATCAAGTTGCCTTGTTCATCTACTTGCTTGGAGTTGGTATTGCTTGGTTGACCATGATAGGCTTCTGCCTTCCAAGCATGATGTTGATCTACTTGCTTTTTCTTTTCTGTGGCAACGGTGCTTTTTGCTTTGTCTTCATGCTTTATCTTTTCTTCGCTGCCTTCGTTGAGTTCATCGGCATAAGCTTGGGCATCGTCTGTGATTTCCTTTTCAATAAGGGAGCCCAAGCTGGCATTGGCTTTGATGAAGGCACTGTCGATTGCTTGCCGCTTGCCACGCACCATTCCTTTGTCAACACAGAGGCTGAGGATCTTTTTGAACAAGGTGATGAATACTTCTTCTCCATAGAGTTGGCGTGTTCGGCTGATGGTGCTGAACCAAGTCAGTTCTTCATCAATATTGTAGCGGAGGAACAAGCGCACGTCCAAACAGTTGGAGCAGTAGCGCAGCAACTGGCGGTCGCTATTGATGTTATTGAAATACCCCACCAAAATAATTTTGAAGAACATTACTGGGTCTATACTTTCATTTCCCTCTGAGCCATAGTACTTACTAGTGGCTTTGTAGAGGAAATGGAGGTTGAGGCAGCGTCTAGTTTTCTGTAAAAATTGTCTCGAGGAACAAGCATGTTCAGATGAACCTGGTACATGATTTTTGGTGGGAGGTCTTTTCGTCCTTGCATGGTGCAAAGATAAATTCCATTAATATATTTATAAAGTAGTTGTGCAACAGGCACAAAAGCTTATTGCAAAGCGGGCGGGACTGTACGTCCTTGAAGTGTGTAGTTCTTTATTTATCTTGATCACGGTAAACAGCGCGCTGGTTTTTTCTGACTATCGTCTCCAGATACCATAAAGAGTTTAACTCCAATCTTTATATCAAAACCTCAACGTAAACACCGTACTCACATTAGGTTCAGACTCAACAGTAAGGTTTCCATGATGCAACTGCATAATTTGTCTTGAAAGGCTTAGTCCAATACCTGACCCTGTTTTCTTGGTGGTGAAGAAGGGCACAAACACGCGCACCAAAGCTTCTTTAATAATACCTGGGCCGTTGTCGTGCACTTCAATTAAAACGGTATTGTCGCTGTATTTTCCTATCAATTCAATTTTGCCGTTTTCTTGATTGCCAATTGCTTCTACCGCATTCTTAATTAAGTTGATCAGTACTTGTTCGATCATCTCTTCATCGGCTTGGATCGTCAAGTATTCCGATTCGCATAGGTGAGTGAATTGTATCGGTGTTTTTTTTATGTCTGATCGCATCAGTTGTGCAACTTTGTCAATCATGTCTTTTAAAAGCACAACTTTAAATTTTGGTGTGGGCAAAGAAGTGTATTCACGGTAAGCATCTACAAACTTAATTAGGCCTTTACTTCGGTTTTCTATAGTGCCCAGTCCATCGCGCAAATCATCGGCACTTTCCTGGTTCATTTCGTAGTAGTTTTCTCTGCCCTTTACTAAGTCTTGATCCAAAATTTCGCGGAGGGTGGAGGTAAGCGATGAGATAGGCGTAATGCTATTCATAATTTCGTGGCGCAACACGCGCGTAAGGTTTTGCCATGCTTCCAGTTCTTGCTGCTGCAATTCACTTTGAATGTTTTGCATGGTCACCAATTTTAATGAAATACCTCTTACCCTTAGTTCCGTTGCTTGAATAGTAAGTTGCATGTCGATGCTCGATTTATATAGCACGCTCTTGCCGGGTTCAGCATCCATAATGGCTTTGTGCAGCTCCGGATTTCGTTGCGTTAGCTCGTTGATGTTTTGTAGCGTGTTGTTGCTTAAAAATCGTTTAGCATTGGCGTTGATCAGTTGAATTTTTCCATCGGCATCAAAGGAAATGATACCAGTGCGTACCTGCTGAACCACTGTATTTAAGTATTGCCAGTTTTCTTCCTTCTCTGAACGTGCTTTGCGAAAGGCTTCTAGCACTTCACTGAAGGCCGTGTTTAAATCGCGGAAGCTCCGACCCAGTTTGTTATCGGCAGCAAAGCCAGTGATGAAATCGGAATATTTTACCGATTCTAGAAAGCGCGTAAGCTTGCGATTGGTCTGCGAACAGAAGTAGTATAGTTCTGATAGTTGCCCTACTATAATGAGCCCGGCCAAACCGGCTGCAAACACCATATTGGGCTGGTTAATGGCATACGTGAAAAGTGCCATCACCAATCCAATTAACACTATCCTAAAAGCTACTCTAAAACGAAAATCCATTTAGTTAAGTTGAAAGTTTGATAATGTGCAATTTTGATGATGTATTGTTTAATAATTTTTGATTTGCGTTATTGTTATTTCCAAATCTTCAAATTATCGTATTTTCAAATCATAGCCCAAACTTTTCCAGCCTTCGATACAATGACGATCTGGTCAGCCCTAACTCCGAAGCAGCATGAGTGATGTTGCCATTATATTTCTTAAGCACTTTGCGAATTAAAATTTTTTCGACTTCTTCTAAGTTGAATTGATCCAGGTTTAGTTTCTGGTCGCTATCAGAAGAAGCCGAGGAAACATTAAAACTGAAATCATCGGGCTGCAGTACAGAAGCATTGCTTAGAATTACTGAGCGTTCTACTGAATGTTGCAGTTCACGAATGTTTCCTGGCCAATTGTGCTTATGCAATCTTGCTAGTGCACCATCGCTGATCTTAGAAATTTTCTTTCCGTATTTATCGGCATACTGCTTCAAAAAAAAGTTTGCTAGCAATGGAATGTCTTCGAAGCGTTCGCGAAGGGGTGGTATTTGCACTTCAATGGTATTGATGCGATACAACAAATCTTGACGGAAACGATTTTCTTTCACCATGTCATACAGCGGCATATTGGTGGCACAAATCAACCGAATATCAATCGCAGTGTCTTTGTTAGAGCCAACACGGCTCACCCTTCTATTTTGCAATGCCGACAATAACTTGGATTGAAGTGGCATAGAAAGGTTCCCAATTTCATCGAGAAATAATGTTCCGCCATTGGCTAGTTCGAATCTGCCAGGTCGATCTTCTTTCGCATCGGTGAATGAACCTTTCTTGTGACCGAACAATTCGCTTTCAAACAACGTTTCAGTAATACTTCCTAAATCTACACTCACAAACGACTCATGCTTTCTGGCGGAGTTTCTATGAATGGCTCGCGCGATGAGCTCTTTGCCCGTTCCATTTTCACCCAAGATCAGCACGTTAGCATCGGTGTGGGCCACCCGATCGATGGTTTGAAAAATTCGCTGCATAGCTTGGCTTTGGCCGAGTATGTCGCTGTATTTTTCATTTAGGGCTTCATTAATTTCTTGGTTCTTGATTTTTAAGGTCTCCACTTGGTCTCGCGACTCGCGCAACTTCATGGCCGAATTGAGAGTTGCCAACAGGCGTTCATTTTCCCATGGCTTTAATACAAAATCGGTAGCACCTGCTTTGATCGCTTTTACGGCCATTTGCACATCGCCATAGGCGGTGATAAGAACCACCACCGCAGACGGATCAAGGGTCAGGATTTTCTCCAACCAATAATATCCCTCTTTTCCACTGCTCACGTCTTTCGTGAAATTCATGTCCAATAAGATCACATCGTAATCTTCATTGTTCATGAGATTGGGAATTGCCTCGGGGTTCTTCTCAATGTCCACCTGAATGAAGTGCCGTTTTAGGTGCATTTTAGCTGCCTTCAAAAGATCTTCGTTGTCATCTACAATCAGAATCTTTCCTTGTTTTTCCATAGTTTTTAATTCGTCAATTTGAAGATTTGATGATTTGAAAATGTGAAAGTATGATTATTTGACAGTCGGTCGTCATTGTCGAATTAGCTGATTTTCAAATTTTCAAATCAATTTCAATACCGAAAAGCTAAAACCTCGAAATTGGGTTCTATTCGTGTTATCACTTTCAAATGTAGTAAAACTTTGTCCGCTCTCGGACAGGTGCGTTCACTCTTGAACTAGCTTTTCGTACAATTTCGATCAAAAACCCCGAATCTTAGGTTAAATTCTGTTGGCACGGTAGTTGGCTACTGCAACGCATTCAAGATTACAAATCCAACATGCTGTAGCTTGAACTTGATAGATAGTGAGTTTTAACCAGTGAATTTGAATAGCAAACATGGATCGTAAAATTGACAAGAAATTTTGGACGCTGAAACGAGTTGGAACCTATGGGGGAATTGCATTGCTTGTTTTCTTTATCGTGTACCAATTTGCTTTTACGGACCGTAGATCTACTTTAAAAGTGGAGAAGGAAAAGATAACAATTGCCGAAGTAAAGCGTGGCGAGTTTAAAGAGTTCATCCCCCAAACCGGCACAGTAGAACCTAGCCGCACAGTTTACCTCGATGCCATCGAAGGCGGTAACATAAAGCGGGTTATCCGCGAAAGCGGTGCCATGATAAAAAAAGGTGACCCCATTATTGAAATACAAAACTTGAACCGCGAAATCGCTGTGCTCCAGCAGGAATCTGATTTGGTGCAAAGCATAAACCGCTCGCGAGACACCCGTCTGGGAATTTTGAGAAATGACTTGGAACAACGGCAAACATTGGCGCAAATAGATAATCAACTTGCCATTTTTAAACCCCAGTATGAGCGGCAAAGAATTTTGTTGGAAAAGAGGTTGATCGCCAAACAAGATTTTGAGAAAACGGAAGCCGACTACAAATACAATGTTGACCGAAAGAAGTTCACGTATGAAGCTTATAGAAGAGACTCGATAGGCCGTATCCTCAACTTAAAAGATATCGACTTATCGGAAGATAGGATGAAACAAAACTTAGCATCGGTTAGGACTATTCTTGACAATTTAATTGTGAAAGCGCCAATTGACGGACAGCTTACCACCGCACATTGGGAAATCGGTCAGGCCTTGACGCAAGGCCAACGGCTCGGGCAGGTGGATATACTTGGCAGTTATAAAGTGCGCGTGCCAATTGACGAATTGTATTTGCCTCGAATTTCTCCAGGCCTGCCAGCGTTCACCAGCTTTGATGGGAAAGATTATGAGTTGTCAATTACGTATATCTATCCTAACATAACGAACGGCAGATTTGAAGTAGATATGAATTTTGTGAACGAAACACCCCAAGGTATTCGCAGAGGGCAATCGTTGAGAATGCGCATCGTGTTGGGCAAAGCATCGGAAGAGTTGTTGTTACCTGTGGGCGGATTTTATAAAGACACGGGGGGCAACTGGATTTTTGTTCTCGATGGCGAAAACAAAGCGGTGCGCAGGGATATTAAGCTAGGACGAAAGAGCCCCGAGTATTTTGAAGTGCTGGAGGGCTTGAAACCGGGTGATAAAATCATCACTTCTTCGTATGAGAATTTTGGAAACAACGAAGTGCTGATTTTAAACTAATCTTGAATATGGAATCTTAAATCTTAAATTAACATGCAACCATTTACGAACGATCAGCGTCTAAGATCAAAACTAGAAGTTCTTCGTTCCAGATTTAGTAACCTTTTTTAAAATAATAAGTATACAACGTCAACTAAATTTAACGATCAAACATCTAACCATTAAATGCCCAACCCATGATTAAATTAAAAAATCTAGAGAAAGTGTACACCACTGAAGAAGTTGAAACAACTGCTCTTAATAGCATCAACTTGGAAATTAAAGATGGCGAGTTCGTTGCCATTATGGGTCCATCCGGGTGTGGTAAATCAACGTTACTAAATATCTTGGGATTACTAGACAATCCGAGCAATGGTGAATATCATTTTGGCGAGAACGAAGTAGCCAAATATACTGAGCGTCAGCGGGCACAACTTCGCAAAGGGTCTATCGGTTTTGTGTTTCAAAGTTTTAATTTGATTGATGAATTAACTGTTTTTGAAAATGTGGAACTTCCATTATTGTATATGAAAGTTCCAAGTGACGAACGCAAGAAACGAGTGGAAAAGGTACTAGAGCGCATGAACATAATGCATAGAAGAAACCACTTCCCTCAGCAATTATCGGGTGGACAGCAACAGCGTGTGGCGATTTCAAGGGCAATAGTAGCAAATCCGAAAGTGATACTGGCCGATGAACCTACCGGTAACTTAGACTCTGCTAATGGCGAGGAGGTAATGAAGTTGCTTTCTGAATTGAACGCAGAAGGCACCACTGTGATCATGGTTACGCACTCACCGTATGACGCAAACTATGCACATAGAATTGTCAACTTGTTTGATGGCAAGGTAGTCACAGAAAATATTAAAGAACATTTTCATATTTAAAAATATTCTGTTTACAAACAGACAAGGCATCAGGAGTAGGTAACCTGATTCGTTCTTTCTAGTTTAGGTTTAGGTTAGAAAAGGCTCAGTAACTGCTGAGCCTTTTCTATTTTAGTTCAAACTGCGCCACGTATATTTTCGTACATCGGTGAGTTCATTAACGAACAGTTCAGCTTTGTCTGTGCAGTCAAACCCGCCATTTGTCAATTAAATCGAAGAATTGAATCGTTGGCATATTAGTTGAAACAAAAATGCAACCACCGTAGGGGGAAACGAGTCTTGTGGTTGTCACATCATTAAAACATCCAATTATGATTAAAAATTTTCTACTGATAACGTTTCGCAGTATGATGAAAAACAAGTTGTACTTGTTCATCAATATTTTCGGTATGGCTATCGCAATAGCTTGCTGCATTATTGGTTTTTTTAACTACGATCATAACGCGGGTTTCGACCAGATGCATAAAAATTCAGCCAGTATCTATCGCGTGGGCTCGGTGCGAGAGTTTCAAAACGAATTGACGGAATTTGGTTTTGCCCCGATGGCACTTGGCAATGCCATTAAGAAGAATTTTCCGGACATTGAAAAAATAGTTAGGTTTTCCCCAGATGGCGGCAACTTTAGAATTAAAACGGAACTGTTTAATAACAATATCACCTATGTAGATTCTGGTTTCTTCAAACTATTTTCCTTCGATTTTATTGAAGGTAATGGTGATTTAAAAAACCGCAATGAGATTTGCATTAGCGATGAATTGGCGATTAAGTATTTTGGGAAGGAACCCGCGTTGGGCAAGCCGATTACTCAACTGTTAGACAGTGGAAAAGTAAAAGAATATACGGTAGCAGGTATCTTTAAAAAACAGCCTAGCAACTCGAGTTTTGGTGGACAGGCTTATTCTCTATATGAAAATGCGTTTGAGTTCGCTAAAGGAGACTATAGCGAAAACAGTTGGAAGTATAGAAATACGTTGTTTGTTCAGATAAAGGAACCTTCTCGCGTGGCCGCTGTGCAAGAGCAGTTGAAGCAATTCACAGCAAACAACAACAAGATAAGAGAAGACTTTATCATAAAGTATTTTTTAGTAGAGCCATTTGTGGGAATGGCAGTTCGCGATAGCTATTCCGACAAAAACGGCACATGGACTAATAGTGGTTCTCCACTGGCTGCGGTGATTGGGATAGGATTGATGGGTTTGTTTGTGCTGTTGATTGCGATTTTTAATCTTACCAATACAGCGGTCGCAATTTCATCACGAAGATTGAAAGAGATTGGCATCCGAAAAGTAATGGGTGGCGCCCGTAAGGAGTTGATCGCGCAATTTATCGGAGAGACAACATTAGTTTGTTTCCTCGCCTTGGTTTTCGGAATTATTATTGCCGAATTGTTTCTGCTACCGGCATTTAATAAGCTTTGGCCTGATTTCGATATGGTCACGAATTATTTTGGTCGACCAAACTTTCTTTTCTTCATGATTCTTACGTTACTCTTCACAAGCCTACTTGCCGGAAGTTACCCCGCCTTTTACATCAGCAAATTTGAGCCAGCAAGTATTTTGAAAGGCACCCTAAAGTTTGGAGGCACCAATGCTTTCACTCGGGTACTGCTTTGTCTTCAGTTTTCAATTTCACTGGCTGGCATTGTATGTGGTTTTGCATTTACCGACAACGCGACTTTTCAGCGCAATTTCGACATGGGTTTTGATCGAAAAGGGGTTGTGTTTACGAATGTAAATGGCCGGTCGGAGTATGAGACCTTTCGCAACGCCTTGTCTGAAAATCCCGACATCTTGTCAATTACAGGTACGCAAACGCATTTGTACTCCTCCGGTTTTAATGACCCGATTAAGCATGATAGCAAGGAGATTGAGGTAGATATTCTAGACGTAAGTGCAGAATATATTCCAACCATAGGAATCACACTAAAACAAGGAAGAAATTTCACTCCCGATTCGGAGACTGACCGTAAGGAGTCCGTCATTATCACTGAAGGATTAGCAAAACAATTCGGACTCACAGAACCACTAGGAAAAGAAATTATATGGCTTGACACGATGAAGTATTACATCGTTGGTGTGGTTCAGGATATATATACTAATGGGTTGTGGGAGAAGATGGATCCTGTGATGTTTAGATATGCTCCCAAGGATAAAGTAAATCATATATTGGTAAAGGCAAAAGCGGATAAGTTAGTAGAGATTAATAAGTTCATGGAAACTAAGTGGAAGGCTCTTTTTCCTGAAAAGTTATATGAAGGCAGATACATGGACAGAGAAATGGTGGAGGCAGATACAGTCAACAGAAATCTTGTTAAGATGTTTAGCTTTTTGGGCTTAGTAGCACTGATGCTTTCTGTAACCGGATTGTTTACATTGGTATCGTTAAATATTATTAAGAAGATGAAAGAAATTGGTATGCGCAAAGTTCTCGGAGCGTCTACTTGGAATATCACGGCAGTAGTAAATAAAGAGTTCGTATTCATTTTACTAGTCGCCTGTATCGGTGGCGGCTTTTTGGGCTATTGGCTCTCTTCCATGTTTATGGATAGCATTTGGGACTATTACCAAACAGTAAGCATCCAGTCGGTCGTTATTTCCGCCATTATTCTGATTACTGCATCGATCGTTTCAATTGGGTATAAACTATATAAAACCACTCGGCTAAATCCTTCTAATGTATTAAGGGATGAGTGATCGTTTTTGAATAAATACTAAGGGCTTGTAACTTCTCAATTCATTTCAGCGTCATACCGTTCGAAACTTAAAAAGTAAAACCATGCTAAAGAGCTATTTTGTAGTTGCCATAAGAAATGTGTTAAAGCATAAATTCTTCGCTGCCATTAACATTTTAGGTATGACCATTGGCATCGCTGCCTCTTTATTGATCATCCTTTACATTTCGGACGAACTTAGTTATGATAAGTTTCACAAAAATGCGGATCGTATTTACCAAGTTGGACTTCATGGAAAGATTGGCGGTCAAGATATAATGACTGCTACTACTTGCCCCCCGTTGGCAGCAGCTTTGGTTACTGACATTCCTGAAGTGAAGTTTTCGACCAGATTATCTGGAAATGGGCAAATGGTTTTTAAAGTAGACAAAAATTCCTTTACGGAAGATAAAACATTTTATGCCGATTCTAACTTTTTTGAATTCTTTAGTTTTAAGCTTAAGGAGGGCGATAGTAAAACTGCTTTGAATCAACCGAACACAATTGTTTTAACCGAAAGAACCGAGAAGAAGATTTTTGGTAAAGAGTCTGGTCTAGGAAAATTGATTGTTGTTGGGTCAGAAAATAAAACATATAAAGTAACCGGCATTGCAGAGAATCCACCGAGTAATTCGCATTTCATTTTTAATGTTTTGATTAGTGCTGTTACAAGCGAAAATCTTAAAAGCTCTATTTGGCTTAATAACAACTTGTATACTTATCTGCAAGTACATGAAAATGCATCTATCGAGTCTGTGAATAAAAAATATGAAGCATTAGTTGATAAATATGTTGGCCCAGAAGTAGAAAAATTTATGGGAATGTCTTTGAAAGCAATGAAAGACCAAGGAGGAATCTATGGCTATTTTAGTACTAAACTTTCTGATATTCATTTAAACTCCGCTGCGAGGGACGGAATCGAGCCAAGCGGGAATATCATGTATGTTTATTTCTTCGGAGGAATAGGCTTGTTCATCATTATCATTGCCTGTATTAACTTTATGAATTTATCGACCGCCCGTTCAGCAGGTCGTGCAAAAGAGGTAGGTCTTCGTAAAACGTTAGGATCATTGCGTTCGCAAATGGTACGCCAGTTTTTAGCAGAGTCAACTATGTACTCCTTTGTGGCTGTAGTCTTAGCATTGATTGCTTGTTATTTTTTGTTGCCTGCATTTAATCTACTAGCAGGGAAAGAATTAGGGATGCAATTGGTTGGAACCCCTAATTTTATTTTAGGGATAATTGGTGTGGTGATTTTCGTTGGAATTGTGGCAGGAAGTTATCCTGCATTCTATCTAACTTCCTTTAGTCCGGTAGAAGTATTGAAAGGCAAAGTAAAAGCTGGCTTGAAAAGCAAAGGCGTTCGTAGTAGCTTAGTAGTATTGCAATTCGGCCTTTCTATTTTTCTAATCATATTCACAATTGTAGTGTATCAACAGATTCACTACATGCAAGAAAAGAATATCGGTATAGATAAGAATAACATAATTTCACTCTACAGCCTTGACCGATTAGGAAATAATAAACAAGCCTTTCGTAATGCATTGATTCAGCAAACAGGCATCACTAAAGTAAGTTATACAAACAACTATTTTCCGGGTATAAATAATACCACCGTGTTTAAGTCGGCAGATTCAGAACAAGATCACATTATGGGTTTGTATTTTGCGGACTATGATCATCAAGATGTTATGAAATTTGAATTGAAAGAGGGACGCTTCTTTTCGAAAGACTTTCCTTCCGATTCACTTGGTATTATACTCAACGAAGCGGCAGCAAAGGAATTCGGATGGAAGGAAGCCGTAAACCAAGAAATCATCTTCAATGGAAATGGATCACAACGGTTAAAAGTTATTGGCATTGTTAAAGATTTTAATTTCGAATCTTTTAAAACGAATGTTCGTCCATTGTCAATCATGCTTTCTAATGATGGTAGAATACTCATGATTCGCTATGAAGGCAATCCCAAGGATGCAGTTGCAACAGTTCAAAAGTTATGGAAGCAATTCGCTAATAATGAGCCTATCGAATATTCTTTTTTAGATGATAATTTTGACGAACTATTTCGCGCAGAGCAACGAATGGGCAAAGTGTTTACTGTCTTTTCCGGACTTGCGATTTTCATTGCCTGCCTGGGTCTCTTTGCACTGGCTGCATTCACTTCGGAGCAGCGTACCAAAGAGATTGGTATTCGGAAGGCAATGGGCGCAACCACGATGGGTCTTACGGTTCTGCTTTCACGTGAGTTCACGCAATTAGTACTAATCGCATTTGTTCCAGCCGCAGGTGTAGGATGGTATGTCTCTGATAATTGGCTAAAGAGTTTTGCTTATAGAATTGAAATTAGTCCGTTTGTATTAATAATAAGCGGTTTGCTTGCCATTATAATCGCTTGGATCACGGTAAGTTTCCAATCCATTAAAGCGGCAAGATCAAACCCTGTCAATTCGCTGAGGTATGAATAGCGCCATAAACGATTATTGACCCATGATAATATGAATGAATTTCTTTCTTTCAAGAATAGAATCGTTTTTACAGTAGTATTAACAGTATTGGTTTTGGCATGGTTGATTTGGGATTATTACCATGGTGGAGTCCCCGTACATCATTTGTTGCATCGGGATGATTTGCCTGGATTTTCTAATTGGTGGGGGGTGCTTTTACTTCCTGTTCTTTCGTGGTTTCTCCTTTACCGAATTCAGAAAAGAGACAAACTGCAAGAAAAAGAAAGGAACAATAAATCGACCGCATTTTACGGGTTCATAGGTGCACTGTTTACAGGTATATTTTTTTCGATACTCTTTTCTTACGGTTTCGAGAATGTTTTAGGCTACTTTATGCTAGTGCTGCTTTCCATCGGGTTGTTTTTACCAACTTACCGATCAGAGTACTTACTCGGTTTTATTCTTGGAATGACGTACATCTTTGGTAGTGTCTTGTCCACTATTATCGGATCAGTATTGGCCTTGGCGGGGCTTTTGATGCACGAGGTTATTCGCCCTATAGGATTGTTTTTGGGATCAAGGTTCTTAGGCTTGTTTAATAGAAGTACGAACCAGCGATAGATCAGCTCTGCTCCTGTGAATTTCGTAACAAATTCATAATTTTTTTGGTTAATAGTATTTTTGACTGTCTATCTTTGAGAAAACAAATCTCTACATGATACCAGTTAAATCATACGCAGCACACTCAGCTGCTTCGCCCATCGCTCCCTTTTCTTTTGATCGTAGAGAAGTCGGGGATCACGATGTGTTAATCGACATTCAATTTTGTGGCGTTTGTCATTCAGATATTCATCAAGCGCGCAACGAATGGGGCGGTTCTATTTTTCCGATGGTGCCAGGTCACGAGATCGTGGGTAAAATCAGTAACGTAGGTAGTGCCGTCACAAAATTTAAAGTTGGGGACGTAGCTGGGGTAGGAGTTTTTGTTGATTCGTGCAGGGAATGTGCAAGTTGTAGAGAAGGCCTCGAGCAATATTGCGACAAAGGTATGGTGGGTACTTACAATGGATATGACAAGGGGGGGCAGATTACTTACGGGGGGTACTCCTCCAAAATTGTAGTCGATGAAAATTACACCTTGCATATTTCTGACAAGCTTTCGTTAGCAGCTGTGGCGCCACTTTTGTGCGCAGGCATAACTACTTACTCGCCCATTATGCATTGGAAAATGGGCAAAGGTCATAAAGTCGGGGTATTAGGTCTCGGAGGGCTTGGGCACATGGCTGTGAAATTTGCCGTTTCATTAGGATCGGAAGTTACGGTACTCAGTACATCAAAAAGCAAGGAAGCAGACGCGAAACGCCTGGGCGCACATCATTTTGCCTTCACATCCGATGAGCAAGTGCTAAAGTCGTTAAAAAATAATTTTGATTTTATAATCGACACGGTGTCTGCCCCGCATGATATGAACTTGTACATAGGCATGTTGCGAAGAGAAGGGACAATAGTAGTGGTGGGCCTGCCATCCATTCCAGCACCTATTAGCAATTTTGGATTGATTGGTGGAAGAAGACAAATAGGAGGTTCCATGATTGGTGGCATTAAAGAAACACAGGAGATGCTTGATTATTGCACTGAACATAATATTGTAAGTGATATTGAACTAATCAACATTAAAGACATCAATACTGCTTACGAGCGCATGATCAAAAACGATGTGAAGTATCGTTTTGTAATTGACATGGCAACATTTTAATAATTCGAAGATGATCACTCGAACGATTAGGTTTACTAATTTTGTAATCGATCTTTTTGTCTATTTTTTACTAGTTCTAGCCGTTGCCTACTTCTTAAGCCCTTTTTTCGAGAGGCAAATGTTGCGTTGGTTACTGATAGCGTTTTACTATCTGTACTATTTCTTACTCGAACTGGCATTGGGCCAGACAGTTGGAAAGATGGTAACAAAAACGAAAGTTGTTTCAGTAGAAGGAAAAGAATTATCTGTAAGAAGTATTCTCGTTAGAACCTTTCTTCGAATTGTGCCTGTTGATATATTTTCTTATCTTTTTTCGGAAAAAGGTTTTCACGATCAGTATTCAGGAACTATGCTTATCAAAAAAATAGAGTTATGAAACGGACAATTAAGGTCTTGGCAGGTGTTTTACTTTCGATATCACTAACGAGTTGTGCAACGGTGTTTGGAGGAAAGATAACTCCCTATCAGCGAATAACCCCCGGTGATGGACAACCACAGCGCGATGTAAGGGTAGCTGCGCTAATCTTCGATATCATCTTATTTTGGCCTGGCACAATAGTGGATTTTGCGACAGGAGCAATTTACAAGCCCGAACAAAAAAAATAAGAATTTAAGACGTTACGCGTTCAGTTCAACAAGGGAATAAGCTTCCGCTTTTTCCGAAAAATGTGGCTTTATCTTCTTCCAGATTGTATTAAATAGTTCTGACTGCCGATAAACTTCGAGGTGTTCTTGACTTTTCCATTTACTGATGGTAGCAAAACTCGCGGGTTGGTTTGCTTCGCTGAATAATTCTAGCCCTAAGCAACCATCCACATATGCCATTGCTACCCTATGTTTTTGAAACAGTTCTTTAAAGACTTTTACGCCCTCTTCAGTAAAGTGCATTCGAACTATGAGGTGGTCCAGTTTAGCCGGACAGTTATTTTGTCAGATTTTCCAAACAGATATTATTCAAAACGGAGGATGGTCAATCCATCCCCTCGTAGTGAATCAGTCTGTAATTGGGGGTG
>JAIYCV010000004.1 GCA_027487845.1 Flammeovirgaceae bacterium | reverse complement strand
GATAGAGAAGCTAAATCGGTAGGGGCAGAGGATACGTTTGCTTTTGACCTCACCACCGCAGATGAAATGATCGCTCAGCTTGAAAAGATTGCGCTTGTTGTACAAGATCGGTTGACGCGTCACCAGCTAAAAGGCCGAACGGTGACGCTTAAAATCAAGTACCACGATTTCAAACAAATCACACGCAGTCATTCCTTTGAAGAAGGTATTGATGATTTAGATAGGATTGAATCAGCGGCCAAGGAGTTGCTTCTGTCAACCGATTTAATGGATAAAAAAGTAAGACTGTTAGGAATTTCTATTTCAAATTTTGGCGAGATTTCATTTCGTCCGCGAAGGCGAGAGGAGAATTTTCAACTGAAGTTATTTTAAATAGTCCATTTTTAATCCTTTCAGAGCCTCTTAGCGCTGGCTTTTACATTGCCATTACTAAAACTTCACACCCCATTCACATAAAAAAGCGTACTTTTGCACCCGAATGAAAAAAATAATCGAAGCCAGAAAACTTCTTGGTGTAACCAAAGAGGCTGATCTTAAAGAATTGAAGACCATTTACAGGAATTTTATGAAGGATTGGCATCCAGATAAAATTCAGGACAATGAAGCCGCCAAACTGGAAGCCGAAGAGAAAAGCAAAGCATTTATTGAATCGTATCATTTGTTGGTAAGCATTGCGCCCGAAACGCATGCCCAACAGCTAGAACAATATACCGAAGTTATTACGGCATCGAAGATTGCTGACTTTAAATACAAGTCACAAACGCTTCAGATAAACTTTGCGGACGGCAGCAGCTATGAATACTTTGGCGTACCGAATAGCATCTACCATAAATTTGTGAACTCCGATACGCCCGATCGTTTTGGGCGAAGACACATTTACCACTCTTATACCTACAGAAAAGCAAGCAAGGCAGTAGAGGTTTAACCTTTGATTAGTCCGTAGGTTCGTTAAAGAACTTCGATTTTAGTAAAGCACTTCCGCAGAATCGGAAGAAAATGCGTAGCGGACGTATGAGAATAGGGCCGTTAACTTGCCACTACTTGTATTAAAAGTCATGAAGAAATTGTTTTGTATTAATGCCCTTCGTTAAGAAATACAATAACAACCCAATGGGGCCAAAAAAGAAAGTAAGCAGTAAGGAAGGAACAATAAGGTAATGCTTTATTCCTAGCTTTTGGCTATTGCTTACCTCCCAACTTCCTATAAATAAATCAAAGGCTAGGTAATGAATCCAGCCCGCGGTAACAGTCCAAGGATGAGTGAATAGTTTCATTACACCATTTAGTGAATTAAAGTCCCCTTCCCCTTCGCCAAAAAATAAAACGATCAAACTGAGGTAAACAACGCCAAGTATCAGCGGAATAATACCTTGAAGAATTATTATTCTCGTCCATTTCCATTTGGGAAAGAATATTAATAAGATCCATGCAAGTGGTGCTATGCTATTACAAATTTGAAAAACTTGGGCGGCTGTCATAGGCGTAACGTGTAGTTAAATTTACCACCCTTATTGAATTAAACAAAATATGGTTTTAGAGCCCTGGAGAAGAAAGAACGAGCCAGCGAAGTCTTTGTAGAGATTTTTTTTAAAATCCTATTTCGTAAAATGCACTAAACTCTAGGGTGCGTGGTGATTAATCGGAATTTCAGCAGCAGATTTCAACCACGTAACGTGCACCAGAGTCGTAGAAACAAAAAACCTCTGGATAAAATTCCAAAGGCTTTTTGTAGGAAATTCAATTATTTGAAACTAATAGAGAGACCTCCAATTGTTTTTGGATTGAAGGGGCTTAATGATTCTAGCCGAGAGCTCAGCGCGTTCCATCCAGTACCCGGAGAAACCCCGGCTGTAATGAATCCATCGTTCTTAAAATAGCCAGGTGGGTTAGTATTCACTAGATAGGCAGCCAAATCGTTTTGGTTGATACCCGGAATAATGATATTGATCTCTCGTGTGAAAACAGCCTTGATGGAATTGTCTTTAAGCAATACTTTGCGGTCGCTGTTGTCGAGCGAACTTGCGGGCAAGCCAACTTCAGCCACACCAATATTATCGGTGCTATTTCCAGAGGCAACAAAAGCCCAATTGAAACCAAGTGCGCCAGAAAACAACTTAGCATTCGGGTGATTACTATTTCCAAATACGTCTACCACCGAACCTTTTTTTCCGGCAAACATTTTAAGGCTATTCATTGAATATTGATCCGTTCCAGGCCCTGTAACTGGAAGGCCTGCAATAGCGACAGTCATCTCCGCATCGTAATTCACCGAGCCTATTTCTGAATAGTCTATTCTAAAAGTGGCGTCTTTTGCATTAGCATTTTTTTCGCGATCAGTATTATAAGGTTTGATTATAGCTATGCCCGTTACTTTAGCAGCATTGTTCCAAAAAATCTGCAAGCCCTTGCCACCATCCGTATTCTTTTCTGAATCCGCATCGGTTATGGTCAGTTGAAAATCCCAAACTTTTGATTCGAATGTTATACTCTGCGCTACTACCAAATTTTTCAATCGCTTATCTTCGTCACTTGTATAACTTACGGAGAGTGTACGATCAATTTTGTATTTTCTGATCGCCTCAATAAAAGCCTCCACAATTTTTGAGGCACCCTCTCCTACCGAGATAAACGTATTTAGATTTTTATAAACATCATTGCCATTCACTGCTGCATTTTGCCTTCCACTTATTCGGCCACCGGAAATTCCAACATTGTTACTAATCGAAGACGGTATATCGATACCAAATGATTTTGGCAGTAGATCTTCCTGCGGCCTTACTTCCTCTTTTTTGCAGGACGAAAAGATGAAGGAAAATGTGGCAAGTAAAATTGCCACAGAGCCGAATTTTAGATTTCTCATGTGTTATTAATTTTATTTTGTTTTCTAAATAAATATCGCAACAATTTCAACAAATGATTTACTATTTCCACACGATTTTTCGATGAGTTAACAATTTCAAGAGATCAGTGGAAAGTAATGAATCCATCGATAATACTGCCGAAACAGAGAGTTAACAATTTATCGGGTTGTTAAAATTCACCAACAATTTGCAGTAAACTTGAGTTAGCGAGAATATTCTATTGACTTTGGTAATTTAGAGACTCTTTCCGAATTATATGGGCTTCAATTTTTTTAATGTTATTATTTTAATTGGCTGCGTTCAGGGCTTTCTTCTGAGTTTCTTGTTAGTTCGAGGTACGAAATTCCAGAAGCAATCCAACGTCTACCTAGCTCTTTTCATTTTTGGCTTTTCGCTGAATAATCTTTACTACTTCTCGTTGGACGTGGGGCTGTTTAAAAAATACCCCATTCTTTTTTTCTTACCCTTTACGTGGGGGCTTTTACTGCCTTTTGCATTTTTTTATTTTGTAGAATACCTGGTTAATCCACAATTCAGACCTGTCAGAAGAATTACATTTTGGTTGGTTCTTCCATTTGCAATTCATGCGTTCATTCAATTAGTCTCCGTGGCGATCTTTGTGGTAGATGTACGCCTGCTGGCCCGTCATCTTGAAATATACAATGCCATTTTAACCGCAACAGAAATTCTCAACATGGCTTTCGCGATGGGGATATTAGTTTTAGTATTTTCTAAAATCAATCGGTATCAGCACAACTTGAAAAACCACTATGCAACACTCACCAACAGGTCGTTAACCTGGCTAAGAAACCTTGTTGTAGCTTTATTTGCATTATGGGGACTTTGGAGTATTCCTTATGTCTACGAGGTTTTCATAGGCGAACCCGCCCAATCAAATCATTACCCCTTATGGATTGGCATGTCGGTTGTTATTTATTGGATCGGATATTCAACGAACACTAAAAGCGAAGTATTTGAAGCGCCCGTTTTTGCTCCACCGATAGAATCTACGAAAACAGATCATATTCTTTCTGAAAAAACTGAAGAGTACTATCAAAAACTAATCGACACCATGGCCAATAAGAAGCCCTATTTGAACCCTGAGTTAAATCTCGAAATGTTGGCAGCGAATGTTGAAATCAGTGCCGGCTATCTATCTCAAATTATCAACAAAAAAGAGAAAGTAAATTTTTATGACTTTGTAAATAGGTATCGGGTTGAGGAAGCCAAGAAAATAATTGCTGATCCTAAGTTTAATCACTACTCGCTGTTGGCCATTGGTCAGGAGGCAGGTTTTAATTCTAAATCTACTTTTAATGCCGCCTTTAAGCGATATGTAGGGGCTACTCCTTCGCAGTTTAAAAAGGACGTGGAAGGGCTATCCTAGTTCATTTTCTTCTGATTTTGATGTGCGGCTGCTTTAAATTTAAAGACTTCAGGCTCTTTGCGTCTAGTTCTGAATCAATTTTGCAGTCAAAAATCGTTTTATGAAGAAAGTTATTTGGCCACTCCTAGTTTTAACAATGTTGATCCTTCAATCCTGCCTTGTTGGCCGGTTTGCATGGTATAATTTCTCCAATATCACCGACCACAAAATTTTTCCTTCCCGTCCGCTCGTTAAATCAGAAGTTCCTTTTCGATTTATGGATGCACCGAAGAAGGAACGAATTGGCAAGGCACGGGTGGCAAAAATTGACAGCATGGTAGCGGCCAATAATTCTGTGGCTTTCCTCATCATCCGCCACGACTCCATCTTAATGGAGCGCTACTACCAGCACTACGAAGCGAGCTCAACCGTGGCTTCCTTTTCGATGGCAAAGTCATACACGGCTGCTTTGATTGGAGCGGCTCTGTCGGATGGCTTTATAAAAAGTGTAGAAGAGCCCATCACCAATTACCTCATCGAGCTGAAGGGAAGAAAAGGATTTGATCAGATCAGCATGCGACACCTGCTGCAAATGACGAGTGGTATCAAATCCAGCGAAAGTTATTACAACCCACTGGGGCAGGCGGCCAAGTTATACTATGGAAGGAACCTGCGCGGCTACCTCTCTCGTTTGAAAATAGATTACGCTCCCGGAACGAAGTTCGCCTACCGAAGTGTGAACACACAGTTACTTGGCTTAATTGTAGAGCGCGCCACCAAGAAAAGCGTAACGGATTACATGAACGAAAAAATCTGGAGTCACCTCGGTGCTGAGTACGAAGCAAGTTGGAGCATTGATAAAAAGAAAAATGGTTTGGAGAAAACATTTTGTTGCATCAATGCCAAAGCCCGCGACTTTGCCAAGTTTGGTAGACTCTTCCTCAACGAAGGTCAGTGGAATGGACAGCAATTGCTTCCCAAAGAATGGATAACCGAATCGACTACTTCAATACAAAAAGAAGGAGCAGTAGGATATTATGGCTACCAATGGTGGATTTCACAAAAAGGTTTTTATGCCGATGGATTGCACGGTCAGTTTATTTATGTGAATCGTGCCAAAAATCTCATCATCGTTCGGTTAGGTAAAAGCGAGGGTAAGATGCCTTGACCGAACTTCTTTGATCAGCTTTCTGAGTATCTCTGATCATTCATTTTACCATTTTAAACAGATAGCTTTTATGAATCAGCCAATTACAATTGCTCTTCTTTTTTGCTTGTCTTATACGATGGGCCTTTTGCAGGCGCCTGCTGTTCTCCAACTAAACAGCAAAGTACTGGTAACTTTACTGATGAATACACAGAGAGCAGCACGTGTAAACCCTTGCGTATAAGCTTAAACTGCCCAGCTGTCCGATAAATTAGCGGAGCGATTGTCAAACAGGAGATGAACGGGATCTTTGAAGCCCAAACCTGAAGTTCACTAAATTCCATAAAGTGAAAACACCCCAAAAGAGCGCAAAGAAGTAAACAAGGGGCAAGCATAGGACGCCTAAAGTGGTGGATATGAGTCACTAATTTGCAGATTTTTTTATGCCAATGCAGCGTTTTACCCTTTTTGTGCATTATAGCAGCAGGTATTTGGTTTTGCTTTGCATTTGTCTGCGTTTGTGCGCTTTGTGTGATTCTATTTTTGTACTTTTTCATGGCCACAGAATGTAACACGCGATGGAATGCAAAATGCGAGCACCAGATCGCAAAAACAGTTAAAGACCAAATCAATTGACTACCCACGAGTTGATTAGCTTATGTAAACGGTCGGATAGGCGTGGACAGAAGATGCTGTACGAACGATTCATCACTAAAATGACACGATTGTGCTGGCGATATGTGAAGGGTGAGGAAGATACAAAAGACGTATTGGCCGAGGCCTTCATTAAAATATTTCAACATATCAAACATTTCGATTTTCATGAGGAGGCGGGTTTAGAGGCTTGGTTGAAAAAAATCGTAGTAAATCAATCTTTGATGTTTTTGAGAAAGAACAGAAACTTAGTTCGAACGGTTAACATTGAAGACAATCATCTTTCAGTGATAGCGCCTGTTGAAATAGAAATGAATGCTGAAGATTTATATAAACTAATTTTGGAATTGCCTTTGGGGTATCGCACTGTTTTTAATTTGTATGTTATCGAAGGTTACTCCCATAAAGAGATTGCAGCCCAATTAACTATTTCTGAAAGTGCTTCGAGGTCGCAGTTGACCCATGCACGACAGCGTTTAATGACCTTACTGTCCAAAAATACAAAGCCATGAATCAAGATGATCTTGATAAGAAACTACTAGAGACCATCTCTGATCTCGATGAGAATTTTCCACAGGTAAAATGGAATCCTGATGATCTTTGGGAAACCGTACAGATCAAACAGCGAAGATCAAAGCAAATACATTGGCTAAAAGTTTCCATTCTCGCGGCCACCTGCATTAGTGCGGTAGTTTTTTTTGCTCCCATCCAATCGACAAAAAACACAGAACGCGTTACCATGCGTTATAGCGAAGAGGTAGAAATAAAGATCACAAAAAAATTTCATCCAGATGAAGAGAATAGCAACATCCGTCTTTTTATTGAAGAGCAATGCCGGGTGAAATCGGCAGTTTGCCAGACAGCAGAATTTCGCGATTTAAAGGTTCAGTTAGATGAATTGAATGAGCAGTCTGAAAAAATAGGCAACCAACTTAAATTTTTTCGACAGGATGCTCATCTCATCCAGGCACATAGCAGGATTCAGAGAGCAATGAATCAGGTAGAAAAAGAGCTCCTCCAAATTATTAAATCCTAATAACTTGATGAAGGCGTCATGGAAAACAAGGCGGTGAAAAAAATCAACCATGGGATTTTTAATATGAAGCAATTCGGTTTATTACTTCTATTTGTTTTTCTGGCCTCAGTTTCAGGGCAGACAATTGCCCAGCAGAAACTACAGGTGGTAGAGAAAATTATTGAAAAGGATATTTCTGGTGATAAGGTTGAGGCGATAAAGATCGTCTGCGAGAAAGCCGATGTTACAATAAAAGGATGGAATCAGGATTACATAAAATTCACACTTAAGGTGACAGCTCGACAAGAAAACAAAGAGGTGGCTTCTCGGGAATTGAGTTACATTAAATATGCGATAACTCACCAAGATGGTATTGTTGAATTTCGCAACAGATTTGATTTTCCCGATGAAGCGACATACATTAAAAGCGCACTGAGCGTACTTTATGATATTAAAGTTCCTTTCCGTGTCTTAGTGCAATTGGAGGGAAGATATAGCAACATAGAATTGACGGACTTAACCCATGAAGTTGATGGTACATTTGAGTTTGGGAATGTTAAGCTAAATAAACTAAGCGGCCAGGTAAAAATAATTTCTGACTATACCGATGTTATTGGTCATGATATTAATGCCACTTTTTTTTGCCGTTCAAACAACGCCAGTATTTATCTTGAGAACCTCCGTGGTTCTTACCGCATCAATAGCACTTTTGGAAAACTGGTTATGCTACCCAAGAACATTTTAAGCGACCTGAAGATTTCCGCGAATCGGACAGCTATAGATATTTCTATTGGAGATTTCGAAGATTACAGCTATTCATTGTCTACAGACCATGGAGTAATCGATATAAAACACGAGAGCTATGCGCAGCAAATCATTACCACTGACAAGAGTCAATACTTCCAATCAAAACGTAAAGTGGGAAAGCCCCTCATTAAAATATTTACTAGTTACAATAAAATTACCTTAAACAAATAGGCTATGGAAAACCGACTGGCAATCTTTTTACTTTTTCTTTTGGCATACGCCTCAAAGGCTCAAGATAGTTTACAGACTAAACGATTTGCTGTAGAGGGCGAAATGAGTTTTGGTTATAGTTACAATAGCTTGTCTTCTGTAAATTCATTCTTGGCAAACAATGGCTTCAATCCAATATCTAGGAGCAGATTTACCGCGGGTGTCGGTTCTGTTTCGATTATCAATAGATTTGTATTCGGGGCAAGCTTCGAATTCTTGATTCCGACATCAGAGTCGCAACCCGGCAACTTAAAAACAAGTTTGCAGGGTTTCAGTATGGCGCCAATTTTCGGATATTGCATTGTACAAAAAAAGCGCTTTACAATTTACCCATACGTACGTCTAGTAGACAATAATTTTTCGTTAAAAATCATCGATGGTCAGGAAGTGGTGGATGCCAATGGTTTAATCAACGCAACAAGCAGGAATACTTCGCTCGATTACCAATTTTTCATACTTGATGTGGGGATGAGTATCAATCGGAATATCTCGGCAAGAAACCGCGATTGGGATTGCCCTCAAAGTAACCGATACTGGACTATGGGGCTGAAAGCAGGCTATTCGTTTGTGTCTGGGAATGATGATGCAAAATACAATAGCCAAGTTTTACGTAAAGCCCCCGCTTTGGATTATCGCGGACCATACGTCAGGCTAGTTATTGGCTTTGGAAATTGGCATCGAAAATTGAAATGGCAATAATCGGGTCCACTAAATACGTCACCATTGCTAACACAAGACAGAGCCTGCTACCACAGCCTGTTATCATAACTGAAAGCACGTCAACCAATCCATCTCTTTGCCAGTGGCACAAATGTAAAGGCTATCGGAGAACATTAATCATACATTAATAACAGCGCACGCTCCAGCTGCGCCACCATGAAGTGCCCGCAGCTATTTTTTCAATTCCATCTTTACTGGTAAAGTCGTGATTGTGATTCACTGAATCAGCAATGCCACACCACGGTTCTATGCAGATGAAATTGGCATCTTTGGCCGCCCATAAGCCCAAGAAAGGAAAGCCTGTAAAATGGAACTCCAGACCATGCTCGTCTTTATCAGTCTTTAATGTGATGAGCTCGCTGTTTAATTTTTTTAACACGATGGCATCTTCATAGAAGAGCTGATGGGTTAAATCAAGGCGATCGATATCTATAAGCAAGGGAGTGGACTTCAAGTCGATCAACCCCTCTTTTGTAATGAGCCAGCGGGAAGCCTTTTCTTTTCTGCTGAACTGCAAATAATAATCTTCAAACTGCAGCGCGTTTGTGAGAGGCACTTTAAATGCGGGATGCGCGCCAAGGGAGAAATACATTTCTTCGTTACCTAGGTTCGTAACCTGATAAGTAACGAAAACTTCGTCTTGTTTTAGTTGATACGAAATGCGCAGCTCAAAATGAAAGGGGTATTTTTCTAAGGAAGGTGCAGAAGACGTCAGCAAAAAGGTAATTGAATCTTTCTGAGATTGTTCTACTTCAAACGCTTCATCACGTGCAAAGCCATGCCGCGGCAATTGGTAGGTTTTGTTTTTATACGTATATGTATTGTCTTTCAGTGTGCCCACGATAGGAAACAAAACGGGAGATGACTTGGCCCAGGCCGGCCCGGCACCCCACATGTACTCCAGTTGTGTTTGGTTGTTTACAATGCTAGCTAACTCTGCCCCTTTTGATTTGATCCTTACCAACAGGTGTTCATTTTCTATCAGGTATTCCATCGTTTATTTTATTTTATGACTGTCGATGAAGCAGCAAATTAGTAAACTGTGTGGTGCAGGCAAAAGCCAAGTGGCTGCAAGGTGGATAAAAGGCTGACGAGGAGAAACGCCAGAAAAGATAAATTTCAAGTATTCTTAGCCATATTTCCGTTATTTAATTCATCTCTAAAAAATCAAGCTCTCTTTTCATAAAAGCGGGCTTCAATTGCACCGCATCTTCCAACAGCATAATATTTCCCTGGTGCTTATCGTATGGTTTCCATTCTGGTAAACTCTTTCCGTTGGGATTACAGGTTTTCGCAAAGTTTACCCAATAGGAAGAAATCACATTTTCTAGTTCCCTATCTAATTTTTGCCAAGGCCTGTCCCATTTGTGCAACGTGTGCAATGCAAAAGGTACTTCAGAGGTATGGAACGCACCATAATTAGGAAAGCCTTGTTTATCGGGTGGCACATGCCCAAATTGATAGAGATAAGTTGCCATAGCATTGAAACTGGCCAGCAAGTGCGCGGGCAATCCGGCAAAATTGAGCAACGTTACTTTTTGTTTGACCGCCTTCACCTCTGCCGTTGTTGAAGCTGGAAAAATCTTCAAATAGGCTTTGGCGTTACTTCCATATTTTGCTTCCACTTCTTTTTTGTAATCATCGACCGTCATTTCGACATTCCCCAAAAAACTACCATCGCCAGTTACCCATCCTGTTAATATTGGCGTTTGATTTTGAAGTCCTCTTTTAAAATGTTCCATCAGGTTTAAAGGCAACACATAACCATCTAAAGTTGTTCCAAATCGGCCCAGCTGTTGGTCGTTGCTTATTTGTTGCAATTCAGGCGCTGGCATTTTTCGTAGCGCAGCCAGTGACGTGGCGTTGGCTCTTTTCATAAAGGCAACTCCTTGGCCTTCGGCTTCTGGAAGACCTTGAACCAGCATATTTGATAACAGTCCTCCGCTTTGTGCAATCGCCTTATGAAATAACCCCTTTGCCAGTGGAGAAGCAATCAACGCGGTTACACTGAAAGCACCTGCAGATTGACCCGCGATGGTAACGTTATTTGGGTCGCCACCAAAAGCAGCAATATTTTTCTGTATCCATTTAAGGGCTGCCAGCTGGTCTAAGAAGCCATAATTGCCTGAGGCCTGATAACTGGCTTCCCTGGTCAACTCGGGATGCGCCATAAAGCCAAAAACACCCACGCGATAATTGATGCTTACAAAAACAACTCCCTTTTTCGCCATTTCTTCACCATCGTAAATGGCACAGTTTGCTGATCCGCTGCTTAACCCACCACCGTAAATCCAAACAAAGACGGGTTGCTTTTGTCCTTCTGATTTGGCAGTAGTCCACACATTTAAATACAAACAATCTTCACTGAGTGGTTCGGGCTGAGCGATAAACTCTTCGCTCCAACAATAGAATGGTTGGGGCTTATTCTGCATAGGACTGGCCGCAAATTGATTACATTGCTTTATCCCTTGCCAGTTTTTAACCGGCTGTGGAGCCTTCCAACGTAAGTCTCCCACGGGTGGGGTAGCAAAGGGAATGCCTTTAAATATGCGAATACTTCGAGTACTGGAATCTGCATAGCCCTGAATTTTACCATTTTCCAGTTGAACTACAGTTACTTGCGCATAGGATGCAAAGAAGACAAGGTAAAGAAAGAGGAAGAAAATCTTTTTCATACTAATCATATTTGAATGATCAAGGTATATCAATTTTTGGAATAGTTGTTTGTAAATACCTTGACATTCTTATCTGGCATTAACGCTTCTCAGTTTCAACAGCTCGATTTTGTACTATCAGGAAGAACATGCCTTGCCCCAGTTTCTTTGATCTGTTGCTGTGTTTGCTATAAAATGGTAACCTGTGTGACTTTCAACTTCAAAAAGCCTACACCTAACATAACTAACCACACCAACCACAACGTGCTGCCAATAAACCCTGCTGGTTCCCATACCGGAAAAGCTGGAATTACCGTGGCAAATAGTTCAGCCTGCGCCATTAAGTAAATACAGGATGAAATTATTCCAAAAATACTTAACCAGCTTGGCATCAGTTTACTTTTTAAAATAGCCACGCACACCATCACCGACCAGACGATAGTAAACAACTGACCAATGTGTTCGCCCAATAGAACGCCACCCAATTGATGCACCACCTTAAATGATGTCACTGTCGATTGTTTCACTACTTCATTGCCCATCACATAATCTTGTGCAATTACAGGAATCACAAACACCCATCGCAACAAGCCGAAAATCTGCGCAACACCTGAGATAACTCCAAACGTAGTTACCCAACTCATGAAAGGCAGGTGTTTCCACTGCTTGCCTATTAAAACATAAGCAACGAGCAGCGGAATACCCAATATGGCGAATGCCCACCAAGTGAGTATTAATGATGCTCCGCCTTCGTGAAATTTGGTTAGCACTACACCTGCATTTTGTCGCAAAATGTCGGGATACTCAAACGACATGGCTAGCACCGCATACGGAACAAAAACTCCGATGGAACCAATGATCAATAAAAAACCAATCCATTTATTTGTTTTCATATGAGAGTTTTAAAATTTGAATGAATAACTCAATCCTGGTGTAGGATTAATTTTGATGCTTTCGCGAGGAGCAGCCAACGCGATGGCGCCAACTCTAAAGTTTAAGCCTTTCCAAATCATCCAGCGAAAGCCTGCCTCCAGCGCTACTCCATTTTTGTTTTCGTAGTCGCGCGTGAGGCCGCGCAGGTAAGATGCGCCCGCGTAGAACGAAGAAGGGATTTCTTTTTGATCCACTGGCAAAAACCAATACGTAACACCCGTCTTTACAAACTCGGTGGTGATGCCCGACTCAAAATTGGTGATGTAATATCCTGCATGAGCGGACAGATGATTCACACGATATTCCAGCCCAATAGACGGATTGCGAAAACCATTCACACTTAACTCACTCGAGTCAAATCGACTTTGAGCGAAGGTTGCCAGAGAGGCGAGAAGCAATAGACTTACAATAGCTGTTTTCATTTGTCTTGTTATTTTGTTTTAACAAGACAAAGGTGTGGGGCTGAGAAAGGACTCTACTGGACATATGTCTATAAATACATCTATCTGATTTTGCCTCTTATCCGACTTAAGTGCCGAGGCGTAACGCCCAAGATAGAGGCGAGGTATTGAAGCGGAATTTCGCGAATAAGAATTGGTTCTTTGGCGAGCATTTTTTCGTATCGTTCATGAGCACTTAGCATGATGGCATCTAATCTGCTTTCATCGATACAACAAATTTGACATTCTAGTATGCCGATGTAAAAATCGTTAAACCCAGCTATTTCTCTTTGCAACTTTTGTAACTGCTTTTTTTCAATCAGCCAAACAACTGTATCAGCTACTGCGCGGATATTCTCTCTGGCTGGGATTTCCTTTAGATAACTTACTAAGGAGGTTACGAAATTATTAGAATTGGTTGCGTACGTTGTTTTCTCTTCACCCTCCACCAAAATATAGTATTGAAGGAAGCCGCTTTCAACAAAGCCCAAGTATCGGCATGTTTTTCCCTCCTCCACAAAAAAATCTCCCTTCTTAAACGTCTTTTTTGAAAAGGAATCAGCAATTCTTTGAGATTCTTTTTCGCTGAAATGTTGGGATTGAAAGTAATCAAAAAGCTTTTTCATTTGTTGAGTGATCAAGTTCTTAAAGGTAATTCATTCCTGAATGACCCATTCAACTAATTTTAAAGAACTTGCAATGGAGATAGTTCCTCTTTCATAAAGAAGCTGACCGATTTGAGATAGATGTTTATGGTCAACATTTCACCACAAAAGGCATCTCTTCACCCCTCAATTGCCTAGTTTCTTGCAACCCGAACGCCATTTTCTAAGTTTGTGGTGTATGGAGCAAACTCAGGTAGTAAAAACTTCCGAAATCAATTCGCTGCGAAGTCCTTGGTCGCAGCAATTGTCAGCGTGGCTTAATGCGCCCTTCCCATTTTATCTGAATGACGACCGCAAGAATTTTTGTCTAGTTGCAGTTATAAGCGTTTTTGTTACCCTGTTTCTTTATCTATTCAAAACGGAATCTGATTTTTCGTTTGCTGATGGACTTGAGTGGCTCCACGGGCTGATCACCTTTGGAGCATTGTTATTTAATCTTTTGATTCTTCCGCGAATTTTTCCTGTACTGATGGATCCCACGACATGGACAATTAAAAAATACATTGTTTTCAATCTTTGGCACTTAGTTTTGATTTGGGCGATTGCTACCGTTCTTGAAAAAGTATTTTTCTGCCCTTTCGACATGAGTTGGCTAACGGTTGCCAAACATGCTGTGGTACAGGTTGCCATCAAAGGAATCATACCAATTACACTTTGTACCTTGTTTTTGAAGGCACAGCTCTTGCAGCAGAGTTTACGCGAGGCAATTAAGACGAATCAAGAGTTGCAAAAGATTCAAGTGCTAAAAAAAGAGGCTAAAGAATCAATTAAAACCGCTAGTCAAATCACTCTCTATTCTGATACAAGCGAGAGCCTTACTTTTAATCTCCCAGATTTATTATTTATAGAGGCCGATGATAATTATTCTACTGTGATGTGGAAGGAAAGCGGAGTTATCCAAAAGAAATTGCTGCGCGTAAATCTGAAGAACCTCGAATCGCAATTGGATAATTCGTTCACGCTTCGTTGTCACCGATCGTACATTGTAAATGTTAATGCCATCAGTGCCATCAGTGGAAACACCAACGGCTACAAACTCAAAATCAATGGCTCAGATTTTTCGATTCCTGTTTCTCGCCCTAAAGGAAAGGAGATCATGGAGAAGATTAGTCAGCTGAGAAACATGATGGAATTGAGTTAGACATTCGCCACAGACCTACTCCGCTCGCCCCGCCACTCAGCCATTGGCTTCAAAGTCTTCGTTTTTTGCCCCAAAAGGAGTTAGTGGGTGGCCGAAGCGAACGTAATACTCGTCTTTTGTAAAAAAATTAAAAACTATTTTTATGAAAAAAATATTGACTCTCGCTTTCGTTTTTGCTTTCGCAATCGTTTCGGCTCAAACTAAAACTGAGCTTCCTCGCACAGAGTTTACCATTGATCTTTCCGAGTCCAGTTTATTAATTAAACCAGGCGAGTCCAAGCAAGTAACCGTTTCCATTGCTCGGTCAAAATCTTACAAAAAGGAAAACGCATTACTTGGTTTACAGAGTTCGCTGCCTCAAGGAGTGACGGTTTCCTTTGAGCCAAAGGAAGGGAATTTTGAATCAAGCATTGCCACTATTTCAGTAGCTACAGACGCTACCGTGGGAGTGCATCAATTGATATTAAGTGCTGAACTTAGCAGAAAGAGGAAAGGCACCATTTTAAAAGTGACGATCGGTGGTGAGCAGATAACCGCCAAATAGCACAAACTCAAAAAGTAAAAAGCCTTCCTATTTGCATAGGGAGGCTTCTTTTTCTTCGCCCCTACCGAAATCAAGAGTTGGCAAGGAGTTTTTTTATTTCTGGCGAACTTGGTTTTAGTTACAGGTTTTCCTTCGCGATGATGTTCTTGGCCATCAAAGGGAATATCAATCCGTGAAATGGTAACACTGAGTACCAATACAAGCGACCCCACAATCCAAGTGGTCTGTAGGTAGCGGTTTGAAATAACACCTTTCTTCCTTCGCTTTCCTTCACTTTAAATTCCAGCCATGCTTCGCCAGGCAATTTCATTTCTGCGTAAAGTAGTAAACGCCCGTTGGTCTTATCCGCCACTAATACCCGCCAAAAATCCAATGCGTCACCAGCTTTCAAATCGGTGTCACTTCGTCTGCCTCTTCGCAATCCAACACCGCCTATCATTGTATCCATCGCTCCGCGAATGCGCCACATCCAATCGCCAAAGTACCAACCTCGATTACCGCCAATCGACCAAATGTTATCAATCACTTCTTTTTTATTTCTTTCAAATTCAATTTGACGTTTATCCGTGTAAACACCATGCTCGGGCACTTGCACATTGTTGAGAAAGTCTTTATCCATGGTGGCAAGGGAGATCGAATCTTTCCAACTGGAGATCACACTTTTCTGGCTTATCTTATCAAAGGCTAATTGTAATGATTCCTCGTAAGTAAGAATTTTTGTTGGAACAATCTGTTGAATTTTTGTATTGCTGCAAATTACTTCGTTGCGCATGCTATTGACAAGACTTCGAGCCAGTGAGTAAGTAGTAGAGGTAACAAACACCAGCCATAGCGATGAGAGTTTTGGAGTAAGCACGGGTATGGTAATAATCAATCGTTTCAAACCGCGCATCTTTGCAAAGCCATACAACATTTGTCTATACGTTAATATTTCAGTGCCCCCAATATCAAATGTTTGATGATAACTTTCTGGCTTCAATAAAATGCCGTTTAAGTATTCAATTACATTTCGAAT
Organism: Flammeovirgaceae bacterium; assembly: GCA_027487845.1. Taxonomy (GTDB): domain Bacteria; phylum Bacteroidota; class Bacteroidia; order Cytophagales; family Cyclobacteriaceae; genus ELB16-189. Next base: position 23,322 of record JAIYCV010000004.1, on the reverse strand, counting down.
GCCAATTGGCTGGCAACGGGTCTTTAGCCACTTAGGTGCTACCATGACCGGAAGTTTTTCTACCAGATCGCGAATGATTTCAAATGACGCGCTACCTGAACCAATGATGATGGCCGCGCGTAGCACGGTTAGTGGAGCAAGAGCTTGTTTTAATATATCTTCTACGTTTTTGCGAGAAAGTAGATGAGCTGACAAGTCTGCATCGTTCACAATTCCACTTAAGTAAATAACTTGTTTCGCGTTAGACTGATTGATGAGCGTGACGAAGTTTTGTGCAGAGATTGCTTCCATGTCTGTAAAGTTAGGATTGGAAGAACTCATGGAGTGAACCAAATAATAAGCAGCATCAATATTCGTTGGAACGGACGCAAATGTGGTTGGATCGCTCAGATCTATTTCAATAACAGAAACCTGCTTCAGAAATTCTTCTGAAAAATCTTCCCAATCAAATCTGCGTTGGTCGCGCACCAAGCAAACTACGTGATGCCCCGCTTCTACCAATACAGGTAAAAGCCTGCGGCCGATGTAACCTGTGGAACCTGTGAGAAGTATTTTCATTTGTTTTATTTTGCGAATTTTTCGGCCTTCTTCCAAAAAGAAAAGAAAGAATTGTAATATCCACTCACTTCGGGATAAATCCAATCTCTTGCGTCTTTCGCACCCGGATAGTATGTAAAAGCTGGATGCTCTTTTGAGATTAATCCAATCTCGCCTAAGGCTGAGTTTTTATAAAGCATTAGCAATTCTGAACCTTCTCCAACCATAACCTGACAATTGGGAATGTTCTTAGCAAGATTGGTAACAAACTCCAGTACTTTTTCGCTCACTGGAAACATTTTAAAGTGCGATGGCTCTAAAAGCAATATGCGATTCGCGTCTTCCTCTTTACGCCAAAGCGGATCGAGATTGTAAGAATTATAAATGAGTGTTGGTTTGATGGTATCGATTAAGGGGGTTGTTACTACAGGAAGTTTTGTTTGCAGATTCAAGTCGATGGTTGCTTTTAGAACATCTGGCACAGCGGCATCTGGTAGGCCCTCTGTTGCCACATCTAGAAATGTATTTGTTTGATTACTATGCGTGTATCGGTTGATGTTCTCTTGGTTGCAATAATATTTTTTGGAAGAGAATGCGCCTGCTACCCATTGCCAACTGCAGGTATTACTAGCCAGATCACCATCTAACAGATGGTAGTACATCCATTGAGCGGGCGCAGACCAGTGCGCCTTGCCGACATTGCATGCAATACTTGCCACATACATGCGTACATGATTATGCAGATAGCCGGTCTGGTAAAATTCAAGAATCGATTGGTCTATCGCGCTAATGCCTGTTGTTGCATCGGCAACAGCTTTGACCATGCTATGATGCACTACGTCTTCTTGCGGCTGCTTCATATCTTGAAATAACGCATTGCGTTTCGCTTGCCATACACGCTGAAAATATTCGCGCCAAGCGAGCTCCTGCAAAAACTTCTCGATGGTGGCAGGGTGATGACCTTTGGCTAAAACTGACTCTTGAATTTGTTTTACGCTGATCACTCCTCGAGAGATATAGGGTGATAAATAAGTAACAGCACCGTTGACAAAATTTCTCGTTTTTCCGTATTGAGCGGGATTGATTTTTGCAAGCCGCTCAATAATCAAATCATAATTAGTTGGGAAAGAAATTCTATTGTCAGACTGCTGAAATAGTTCGCTCATCGTTTACTGATTTTATTTCCGGAAATTGCTTTTTGCAACGAACACTTAAACCGACCTTTCTCTAAAATTCGTAACGATTTGTGCTTCGTAGTTCTTCCATTGGTGCGCTTACGCCACATTTTAAAGCTACTTGCTTTCATTTGCGCACGCATGAGCGCAATTACATCTTTTTCGAGCAGCCCAAATTGCATTTCGATTGCTTCAAAAGGAGTGCGATCTTCCCACGCCATTTGTATAATCCGATCCATTTCGTCAGGGTTAAGTGCAGGTGTTTTCATGATACAGATGTTCATCTTGCTTAGCAAATAAACAAACATATTTGCATTGGCTTTGTTCTAAAGAAGGCGCATGATAGCAACCAACGAATTTCTGGACAAGCAACGCTTAGCAGGCGATAATGAGGCAGATGCCTTAATTGAGTCTATTTTTTCAGCCCGCCAACAAAACGTACTATATGCTTTGTTAAAACTAGCAGAAAAGGAAATTGAGTTTCATCCAGCGTCTTCAGTCAGAGATTTTTTACTTGCTCAAAAGCCCAAGCCAACTTGGTTCAACCAACAGCAATTGAAACGCGGACAGCAATTGTTTAAACAATACGCACTGGAGATGATGGCTTTGCTTGGCGCAATGTCTTTGCCGTATTGCTATGCAGCCTCGCCTGGTAATAAAGCACTTTATTTATCCGACAAGATGCGCAACTCTCCTGGTAAGCGATTGCTGGATACGGCATCTTTTGTTATCTCGGTTCTGACGCCTGGAACTTTAGAACACGAAGAAACAGGAAATATTCACATCAATAAAGTAAGACTTATACATGCCTTGTCGAGATATTATCTTACCAAGCTTCCGACCTGGAACATGGAGTGGGGTTTACCCATCAATCAAGAAGACATGGCAGGCACAAATTTGGCTTTCAGTTATGTGATTTTGTTGGGAATGCAGCAATCAGGTTTTATTTTAACCTCAAAGGAAAAAGAAGATTTTCTTTTTGCCTGGCGTTACATCGGCTATCAGATGAATATCGATGAAGCTTTACTGCCACTTTCTTTTCAGGAGGCAAGGCAATTGGCGACTACCATCAAAATCAGGAATTTTAAAAAGACAGACGAGGGGATCACGCTTACAACAGAATTGTTAAGCTATTACAAAGTAAGTGTGCCTGTTGATCAGGCTAAACTAGTGCCTTCACAAATTAGATTTTACTTAGGCAATGAGGTAGCTGAATGTATTGGAATACCCATCGATTCCTTCAGAGACAAAGTTACTGAAACGGTCAGCACGTTTAAGTCATTCCAAAATATGCTAGCACAGCCACATGATAGTTATCAAAAAATGCTTATACAACATGCGCTCTTAAAGAAGAAGTTTACCGTGTAACCTACAACGGCTTTGTCTTCAGCTTATCAAATTGATTGTGAATGGCTAAAATAATTACTCCAAACAGTACAGCGACTACGATCAGTATGATATTCAATAAACCTTCGATACCAAAGGAAAGTTTGATTAAAATAGTAGAGATAATAAACCCTGAATTTCGAATGACGCTGTTGAATTTATCGGTGTGCAAAAAGGAGATCAACAGCAACAATACATCTGTTAAAATCAAGATGGTGAAACAGGTATCAAAGAATATTTTATTCACATCCTGAATAGACGTTACGTTTTGGTTCGCTGAAAAGAAATTGTCGTAAATCCACTGCCCTAAACTAAAGAACGCTAGTAACACAAAGATAGGCACTAAGCACTTCGCGATAATGGTTTTCATCTTTATGAACTGAGTGATTTCAGGAGATAAAAGACTCGTCTGCTCCGAGTCTCCTATACTCTTTCGGTTTAGCCTATAGAATAGTAGAATCAATAGAAAAAGAATCATAGTAGCAATCAAATCATACGTCAATAACAGATCGCTTGTCACTTTAAACCAGTCGGATGTTAATTGTAGCTGAGATAAATCTTTAAAAATTCGTCTGATTACAATCAACGTCATAATCTCGTATTGTTTCCCAATATAAGTGGTCGTTGATTTGGGTAAGTAATAGATGAGCAGATACACCTCATAAACTAAAATGAAAGAGAATGGTGTGTAGATGGCTGCAATGGGGTTATTTAAAAGCTCTTTGTAGCCATCGAATGCCAGCACTTTCAAATCGACCAGCAAGATCAATAGGAGGTGAAGTAAGAAGCTCGCAATCGCGATGATTACAATAACAATCTCACTCTTTTTGCGAGTCTCCTCAGAGAGTATTTTTGAATAGATAGAATGGAAGGTTAAGGAGATTTTTGTCATAGTAAATTTTTAAATCCTGCTATGTAAACACAATAAGTGTGGGTTTGTCTTTTTTAACGCGCCAAAATCAAACTGGTAAAGCAGGATTTCTGTTACCTAATCAGCGTTAGCCGCCTAACTTCTTAATTTTCTCCGGTTTTACACCCGGCTTCGCGTATTCATACCTGTCAATCAATTGAGTGGAATAATAGGCGTCTATTCCATTGCTGCATAATGATGAAGTTTTGCTGAGTTCAAGAAAGCCGTCAGGCAAAAGAATTTCTTCTTCTTCTAATGTGACATGTTGCAGCTTACCAATTACTAGAAATGTATTGTTTAACTTGATAGGAATAATTTCTTCTAAAGATAACGCATACTTGACTTTGCTCTCCTTTACAAATGGTGCAGCTATACTATCAATAAATTCTGGTGTTAGCCCCAACTCATCAAATTCGCTAACTTCTTCGGGATATTTAGCACTGGTTTGATGAGCCAATTCTAAAAATGATGGATGAACATGATTGACTGTATAGATTTCGGTAGCTTGAATATTGGCCAGCGTATGCGGAGCAGCCTGAATTGGGCGATTGATAAATCCAATGAGAGCCGGATCAGATCCTAAATGTACCATGCTGCTGAATATCGCAAGATTCGTTTGCCCCTTTTGATTGACAGTGCCAATCAAACTTACTGACTTGAAACCTGTTAGACTGTTAATGAAATTGGCTCGGTAAAAACGTTCCCAGGTTTGAATGGTGGTGTGTGGAAAAAATTGCATACCTAGTTAATTCAAAATGCTACAAAATGTTTTCTGTTTGGTGAATTTGAAAGGAATTAAACGCGGGCAGAGAGGTCTATCAGCAGATAATCAATCAGAAAACAGATTTGGCATCGCTAATTGTAAAGGATCTTCCTTCTCCGTCTTTCGCTTCGTGTGCCTGGTGAGAATAAGTTGATTTTGTTCTTGCACAACTTTAGATTTTTTGGTTTTCCATAAATGCTCCCTTGCAAAACGCGCGGTCTGTTGAATATCTACAATGGGTTGCGGATAGTGTTCGCCTATTTTAAATCCAATAGCTATTTGAACTTCTAACGGCATCAACCAAGGTTGGTGAATAAACTCGACAGGAACATCTTTCAAAGCGGGAATCCACTTTTTAATGAAAATACCCTCTGGATCATGGTCTATACTCTGTTTGACAGGATTATAAATGCGAATGGTATTCACACCCATAGTACCAGCTTGCATTTGAAACTGTGGATAGTGAATGCCGGGCTCGTAATCCAAGAACTGCCTTGCCAAAAAATGAGCCCCTGCTTGCCAAGGTTGCCAAAGGTGATGTGTAAAAAATGAAACTATCAAGCTACGCATTCTGAAACTCAAGTAACCCGTAGATTTCACGCAGTTAATACATGCGTCAATTAATGGGTAGCCTGTTCTGCCATTCTCCCAAGCTATAACTAATTCAGGATTGGTTTCATTTCTGATTTTATCAAATCCTCTGTTTAAGTTTTCAAACTCTATCCGACATTCACTCTCAAACTTTTGAATGAAATGACAATGCCAGTGGAGTCGATTGACGAAAAACTGAAGATTTCTTTTATCGCCCGTTTTTGTAGTCGCTTCTAACGTAGCCTGATAAACCTGCTTCATACTAAGATTACCCCAGGCCAAATACGGTGACAGTCGACTGCAACTTTTCCGACTCTCTTCGGGTTTTGAAATGTGTTTGCTGTAATTTGATTTGCGCTGATACAAAAAACTATTAAGGTATTGGCTCGCAGCGGTCGGTCCGCCTGGCTGGAATTGACGATTGCTTTCATACGCATTGGTAAACGATGGAAGCAAATCATCAGGAAGTTGGATAGTAGCTATATTTTTAAAATCTACTTCAAACATGGGCGCGCTCATCGTCTGCATCCACTTTTGGCTAAATGCTTTTCTGCCTTTTAGCCCTCGTATTATCCCGTTGGTAGGATATTCGTTCCATATGATATTTTTCTCCCGGCAGAACTTGGCTATCGATTTGTCACGTAGATAGGTGATATGATTTCCAATTTCTTGGTGCGAGAATACAGCTTTCACTTCAAACACTTCAATTATTTCTTGTAACGCGGGCAACACTTCACTATGGATAGTATAAATGCAGTGAGAACAAGGGGCTAGTATTTTGTTCAACTCAATGAGAGATTGCTGCATAAACCGCCAATGACGTTCATCGCTATCCGCAAACTGCATGACTGAAGGTTCGTAAAAATAAATCAAGAGTAGCGGCAGTTTATCTTCGGAAGCTCTCAACAAAGGCTGATGATCGCTTAACCGCAAATCTCTTTTAAACCAAACAATATTGATGATTGGTTTGCTCACTTTCAACTTCCTAACTTTTTTAAGAATTTCTGTGCTTGCTGAATATGCCCTTCTTGCTTTTCTTTTGGCATTTTGTCAAACGTTTTTACTAACATGCCTAGTCGAGGATTCTTTAAAAAGAAATCTCTGTGCAGGTGCATGAAACGCCAAAACAAACCGTCCCATATCGGTTGCCAATCTCCTTTTGGATAGTCGCTCATTTTCATTAAGTAGTTGCTGCCACTGATGTAGGGTTTGGTGGCCATCAGTCCACCATCGGCAAACTGACTCATGCCATACACGTTGGGTACCATTACCCAGTCGTAGGAGTCGATGAAGAGTTCCATAAACCATTTATATACTTCATCGGGGTCAAACTCACAGAGCAACATAAAATTGCCCAACACCATCAGTCGTTCAATGTGATGACAATATCCAGTAGCCATTACTTTCTTTATGGTGTCGTCAACGGGAAGAATGCCCGTAGTTCCATTCCAAAATGACGCTGGAATTTTTCGTTTGAACTTCCAATAATTTGTAGTGCGTTCTTGTGTGCCTTTGATTTGATATACGCCTCGAATAAATTCACGCCATCCTAAAATTTGTCGAACAAACCCTTCGCAGGAATTTAGCGGAATTTTATTGTTAGTCGCGTAAGTGACCGCATCCTCTAGTATCTCGGCTGGTGTTAACAGTCCAACATTTAGCATGGGCGTCAACAGGCTGTGGTGTAAAACAAGTTCATTGTTCACAATCGCATCTTCGTAGTCCCCAAACTCGGCAAAGCGTTTTTGTAAAAACTGAGTTAACCAAGCACGGCTTTCGGCAAAAGTGGCAGGGTAAATAAAAGCGTTATTAATTTCTCCATAATTGAAGGAAAAATTTTTTTCCACATAGATGATCGCCTCTGTCCAATGGTCGTTTGATTTTGGGAATTTTACTTCTGGTGGCTTTTTGCCTTTCGGATACTTCAATCGATTCTCCGTATCAAATGTCCACTTTCCGCCTTCCGGTTGTAGCTTCTCATCGACTAAAATTTTAAAGTGTTTGCGTTGCTGTGTGTAGAAATCGGTTTGAAAAAACCGCTTCTTCCCTGCAAAATATTCGTCCACCTGCTTGGCTGTAAGCAAAAACAAAGGAGAATCATATTTGCTAACTTTTACCTTTAGCTTGGTTGCCTGCTTTGTTATCCTTTTCTCTAATAAGTAATCGGTTACATCCACATGATGAATTTCTGAGACGCCTTTTTGCTGGAGCTGGGGTAAAAGGTTTCTTATATCTGCAGTATTTTCATGAGCATTTATATACACTACCTCGTACCCTTTGCTTTGCAAAAATTGCTGGTAGGCTTTCATGCTAGCGCGATGAAACACGAGCTTTTGCTTATGAAAGTTATATTGTTTGAAAAAGAGAAATTCCTCGACTAAATAGACTGGTCGATCTTTTAGTAATGATGGATTTTTCTCGAAAAGCTGATGTGGAAATACGAGTGCGGCCGAATTTTTCAAAACTGGATGTGTTCAGCGAAAGAAACACGCAAAACGAAATAAGGTTTTTCAAGCAATAGTTGTTCTGCTCGAAATGCCTTATTTAACAAATTGATGCCAATTTTTATCTTACTTTAAACTGCTTATCAAGTGTGTAAATCAAACTTACGTTCCAATCAAACGGTTTGGCAGTTATCTTCGATTCAATCGCTTTATTGACAATACTGGAAACAGTGAATGGAAAACCTCTGATTCCGAAGGTGGTGGTAGCATTCACATAAAAACCATCATCGGCATCTATTTTAAGATAGAATACCTGTGGGCTAAAGTTAACATACGTTTTTCCAACCAATGCGATTTTGTTAACATTTCCAGCCAACGACAGGAAAACAGAATTTTGGACTCCGTGATTCTGAAAGGCATGGCCACGCAGAAAAAGCAAACTGATGCTGGATTTGTTAGAAATTTTGTAAGTAGGAATAATCTCAGCCGCCAAAAAACGCCTGGCAACCGAGAGTTTCTCTTCAATGCCATTGATCATTACCATGTTGGTGACAAAATTTAATGCAGGCAGGTGGCCACCCAACGACAATTGAAATCTCGGTTTAACGATGACCTTGTAGCGATATATAAAAACAAAAGACCAAGGCCTTCCTTCAAGGGAAAACCGAAACAAAGGCTCAAAGCTCATGCGCTTGTTTCCCATCCGCATATCTAGAAAAGCAGCAGGCGCACCCAATGTAAATGCAGGGATAATCGAAAAGCCATTGTTAGTAGTGCTCAAGTCTGCCCGGAAATAAAAGGTGCTGTCGCGCTGAGCGAATGCAGAGCTTGCACAGAGTAAGCCGAATAAAATCAGGAGCGTTTTCAGTTTCATATTGAAAAGTTATTCGAGGACTCAATAATTGATTTGTTCTCTCTCAATGAGCCACAAAGGTATTGATCTTTCGACTTTGAGCGACACCAATTTTACTTAATTGCCTACCATTTTTACGGATTCTGGGGCTAGCTTTAAGAGCTGACTTCTTTGTTTTTGCTCATCCTATTTATTCTACACTTATCGCTGCAGTACTTCACCTCTTCCCACACTTTCTCCCATTTTCTCCTCCACGTGAAAGGGCGGCCGCAGACGGTGCATATTTTGGTGGGAAGATGTTGTTTTTTGCGCATGGGCTGTAGGCGTCTGACACCTCAAAGGTGTCTTGACGCCTTTATTTTAGTATTCACCAACTTCATCTCCAGTAGATCATCTAACATCAAAATATTTTCCTGTTTGGTTCTAAAAAATTTATGCCAAAACAATAACATCGAACCACCAGTATGTTTTGAAGGAATTGGGTTTAACGATAAACGGAGAGTACCAACTACACTTTCAAACTCGACATGCCACCGTCTGCATGTAACACCTGCCCGGTTATCCAACTTGATTTTTCGGATAGCAAAAAGGCAGCAAGATGACCCAGGTCGTCTGGTCTGCCAATTTTCTTTAACGGATGGCGTTGGGCATTGGCTTCTTTCTTTTCATCAGTATTCAACAAAGCACCCGCTAAGGGGGTGTCGGTAATAGATGGTGCAATGCAATTCACCCTGATTTTTGGTGCAAACTCTGCAGCCAATGCTTTTGTTAGCCCTTCTACCGCACCTTTCGATGAAGCCACTAGTGAATGAAAATTGAATCCCGTTTGAACAGCTACGGTGGAAAACAAAACAATGGAAGCCTGCGCAGAATTTTTTAGTTTCGGTAAGCAGGCCTGTATCGATTTCACCGCTCCAACTAATTGAAGTTGGTAATCGGCCACAAAATCCTCTGGCTTTATTCGGGCAAATGGTTTCAAATTTACCGACCCGGGACAATACACTAATCCATCTAATACATCTGGCAAAAAGCTGAAATCCAGATTTTCATCTAGCACATCCAAAGGTTGAAACTTTGTAAAGCCATCGGATGATCTGGAAGTAGTTTTGTTGAACGTTCCATACACCTGATTACCAGCTGCGATCAGTTGAGTTGCCAATGCTGAGCCAATGCCTGAGGAAGCACCAATGATTAAGATATTTGCCATACAAGTAAAACCCTGCTCGGCTAGTTTTGTTCAAGCTAGTAAAGTCAGTTTTAAAAAATTATCTGTTTTTTAAATTCCACTCTACGACTCCGCGAAACTAACCTTACCTTGCGCGCTATTTTTAAATTATGGAGCAAAGTAAGCGTTGGGTCGTCATCTTAATTTTAGGTTTGCTATCAGCCATTGGCCCGTTTTCGATCGATATGTATTTACCCGGATTTCCGGCCATTGCAACCGATTTAAACACCACCGTAGATTACGTTTCATATTCGCTGGCCAGCTTTTTTATTGGTATATCGTTAGGGCAGCTTATTTGCGGCCCGCTGCTTGATCGCTTTGGCAGGAAAACTCCCCTGATGGTTGGCCTTGCCATTTATGTAATTGCGTCATTGGGCTGCGCATGGTCCACTTCTATTGAAGCATTGGTAGTTTTTCGTTTGTTTCAGGCATTGGGAGGTTGCGTGGGCAGCGTTGCACCCAGAGCCATTATTCGCGATGTATTTCCTTTGAATGAAAACGCCAAAGTTTTCTCGTTGATGATCTTGATTTTGGGGGTTTCTCCTATTTTAGCGCCTTCGGTAGGAAGCTACACCATTGCAGCGTTTGGATGGCAATCGGTATTTTATATTCTTACCGTGGTTACACTTTTAGTGATGGTTGCCGTGGCCATTTGGCTTCCCGAAAGCAAGCAACCTGATCCTACTTTTTCGCTTAAACCCAAACCGATATTAATGAGCTTCTATACTGTTTTAAAAACACCTCAATTTTATACCTATACGTTTACAGGATCCATCGCGTCAGCAGGTTTATTCGCTTATTTATCGGGCTCTCCGTTTGTGTTTATGAATTTGTATTCCGTCACTGAGCAACAATATGGATGGATATTCGCGTTGATAGCTTCCGGCCTCATTACAAGTTCTCAACTCAACACGGTTTTACTAAAAACTTATACCAGTCAGCAATTGATGAAAACGTTTTTGGTGGTTCAAGCTAGCATCGGCTTCGTTTTATTTACGGGTTGTTATTTTGATTTTCTTGGTCTGTTTGGCACCATTGGTTTAATCTTTCTTTACTTAAGTTGCCAGGGCTTTAGTTTCCCTAACTCAGCGGCCTTGTCAATGGCACCGTTCAGCAAAGAGGCGGGGAGTGCGTCCGCTCTTATGGGGGCTATTCAAATGGGCTTAGGCTCTCTGGCAGCCGCCTTGGTAGGCTTATTGAAGGCCACTACTTCAGTACCCATGGCAGCAGTGATGGCAAGTTGCACGGCATTGGCGTTGATAGTGTTATTGGTGGGCGAATCGCGTATTAAAAAACAGCTGGCCTTGCAAACTTCGTAATTCTTTTGTTAATCAGTTTTTTCAAAATAAAGTCCCTAAAAAGCAAAACTTAGTTACCAATATTCTTAACTTGATCCTACTAAAAGTCAAGAAGTATGGAATTCACACGAAGAAATTTTCTGCGCAATACTGGCTCATTGCTAGCGGGCGCAACAGTTGGTCCGCTTATTTTCAACGACACCATTGGAGCAGTCGCTGCCAACGACAAAGTAGTAGTGGGTTTGATTGGCTGCAACGGCATGGGCTTTTATAACCTGAGCGACTTTCTAAAAGTACCAGGTGTAGAATGCGCTGCCCTTTGTGATATTGACGACTCTGTGCTCAACAACAGAGCTGCCGATGTTTTAAAACTCACAGGCAAAGCACCCAGGCTTTATAAGGATTACAGGAAGTTGTTGGAAGATAAATCCATCGATGTGGTGATTGTAGGTACGCCCGACCATTGGCATTGCCTGCCGATGGTAAACGCCTGCGAAGCTGGCAAAGATGTATATGTTGAAAAGCCCCTAGCCAACTCCATTGCCGAGTGCGAAGTGATGGTGAAGGCCGCGCGCAAATACAACCGCGTGGTTCAGGTAGGACAGCAACAACGCAGTGGCGCACATTGGAAGTTGGTTACCGATATGATCCGCGATGGCAAAATAGGCACGCTGCGCAAAGTGAATGTCTGGGCTAATTTTAATTATGGCATTGGTCAGCCTCTAGCTTCCGATAGTGAAGTTCCTGCCGGAGTTGATTTCGAAACATGGCTAGGCCCAGCACCCAAACGTAGTTTTAACAAAACCCGTTTTCACGGATCTTGGCGAATGTTTTGGGATTACGGTGGCGGGTTGCTAACCGATTGGGGTGTTCATTTATTAGACATGGCACTGTGGCCGAAAGATATTAAAGAAGCTCCGCTGGCCGTTACCGCTTCGGGTGGCAATTTATCGTTTGCCGATCATAACCACGAAACATTTGATACCATGAACGTAAGCTATCAAATGAAAGATTATGTAATTAACTGGCAACATACAGCCGGCATTGAAAGCGGGCCTTACGGCCGCAATTATGGTTTGGAGTTTATTGCCGACAGCGGCACCGTTGTGATTAACCGCGAAGGGTATGAACTCTTCCCCGAGCAAGAAAATGGTGCGTACAAAATACCCGCTATACCGAAGCAAGGCGCGAATGATTCTCACCTCGACCATGTGACGAATTTTATCGAGTGCATTAAAACCAGAAAAGACCCCGCCTGCCCTGTTGAAAACGGAAGGTTGGTGGCATTGTATGCGCACATGGGCAACATTGCCTTGCGCACACAGTCACGGTTGGTATGGAATGAGGCCACTAAAAACTTTGGCAACAACGCGGCCGCTAATGCTTTGATAACGCCAAATTATAGGGCACCGTGGAAGATGCCGGTGGTTTGAGGTGTAGAGTATTTCCAATTTTAAAGTATAATCTCTAGATCAGTCAATTAGGCTGTAAAAAAATCAATGAAGATAACTTACATTTTAGGAGCAGGAGCAAGTGCCCAAGGTTTGCCAACTGTAAAGCAAATTAAAGCGACTTCAAACACAACTGGGGGACTCAGTTTAGCCCAAGAATTTGCTCTTTTTGCTGATGAGATAAAACTGGATAAATCAATTAGTAAAGACAATGAGCAATACCGAAAGGAACTAGTGGATACCTTCAATGATCTTTCTTATGAATCAAATAATTTTGGGACAACTGATACGTTCGCAAAACATCTTTTCTTAAAAGGTAAACTTACAGAGCTAAGAAAATTAAAGGATGCTCTGGCAATTTTCTTCTTTCATCGACAGGTTGTAAAAGAAAGACTAGATAAACGGCCTCTTATATTTTTAACTACCGTAATGGAATCTGGTTTCAATTTCCCAGCAGAGATCGGAATCATTAACTGGAATTTAGATTTTCAAATTCAGTTTGCTGCGCGAGCATTCATTGAAGATTCCTTTTTTAACAATGGAGGGGGATCAACAATTAGCGTTAATCCTTTGATTTCATATTTCCCGTCTGAATTTAAGGACCATGCTGGAATTATTTATTCAATGGTTCAAATGAATGGGATAGCAGGATTCTACCAGCAACCCCAAACGAATCTTATAACTCATTTTTATGATAATGATGAGATTTACAATTTGGATATATTGTTATCGAAAGTAAAGATTAAATCCGAGTTTACTAATCTTATTACTTTCGGTTGGGAGAAGAAAAAACAAATGGGTTTGAGTGATATAATTGAAAAGGCTAAGGAAACTGTTAAAGAAACGGAGATTTTGGTAGTAATAGGTTATTCATTTCCATTCTTTAATAGAGAAAGCGATAGAGAGGTATTTGAATCTATAAAGGCGTCAGGTAAATTGAAAAAGATTTATTTCCAAGACCCAGTTAGGGAAGGTGAATTTTTAATAAATCAATTTGACCTTCACCATAAGAACAATATCTATCATCTTAAAAAACCAATCGAAATAGTTAACGTAAAGGATGTGGAGAATTATTTCGTACCCTTTGAATTGTAAATTCTTAGCTTTAGTCGGTGTTCGCGCAAAACAAGCTTGTTATAATCTTTCCGCGGGCCATCATCTCTATTTCAAACCTATTTTTATAGTATCATGGAGTCTGTATTCTTGTCAAAATCTGCTTTGGGGGCTTTCTGGAAACCAAAATCCTCATTTCGAATCCGTTTGAGGCGTTAGGATGTTCGGAAACTTAATTTTCCATCCATACACCAAGAGTATACCAGAGTGATTAAACCAAATGGTCTTCCCACCGTCTAACCTAAATAAAGCCTAACAAATCATGAAAAACGCAATTCTATTAGCAACTGTTTTTCTTGCCCTTCTCTCCTGCAAAAAAGACAATACCACACCTTCCCCGCCTGCTGATAAACCAAGCGAGCAAACAACTATCAATCTAACGGTTGACGGAAGAGCGAGAAACTTTATAATTTATCTACCCCTTGGTTACAACAACGCAGGCAAAATGCCTATGATTTTTTCTATCCATGGAGGAAATGGAACTGCAGATGGAATGATAAAGATTGCCGATTTCAGAACCATTGCCGACAAAGACAAGGTGGTTTTAGTGTACCCATCGGGAATTGAAAAGAATTGGAACGATGGCCGACCTACTACTCCCAATCAACAGGGTATTAACGATGTGAGCTTTTTCAACCAGATGTGCGATTACATGATTGCCAATTACTCAGTGGATGGAACAAAAATCTATGCAACAGGAATTTCAAATGGCGGGTTTATGTCGTCTCGATTGGGTTGTGAACTAAGCAATCGGATAGCCGCCATTGCAGTAGATGCCGCCACGATGGAAGCTACCACCATTGCACCTAGTTGTAACCCAGGCAGGCCTGTTCCTGCAATTTACATTCATGGCACCACCGACCCGCTAGTTCCATTTGTGGGGGGCGAAATGACAGCGGGCGGTACAGCTGGTGGCACCGTTCTATCGCATTTTCAAGCGGTGGACAAGTGGATAAGCATAAATGCTTGCAGCACCACACCTACAATAACCGATTTACCTGATATTGCAAATGATGGAACCACTATTAAGCAACGGGTGTATGCTGGAGGAACGAATGGCAGCGAAGTAGTAAGCTATGTGGTGTTAAATGGCGGCCATACATGGCCTCAAGGCTTCCAATATTTGCCCGAGACCATTGTAGGAAAGACAAGCCAAGATATGAATGCGTGCGAAGTGATCTGGACATTTTTCAAAAGATTTAATCGATAAATAGGATGAAAGCACTATTGCAAGTGATGGTTTTTTGCTTTGCCACCAATATGGTTTGCGGGCAAATTGATTACTCGATTAACGGAAAGTATTCTCCTGGTGTGATTGAATTTAAAAATAGCACTGACGCAATCCGAGGAAGAAATATTCCAATCAAAGTGCATTACCCTCTCGAGAAAGGGCATTATCCATTGATTATCATTTCGCACGGAGCAGGGGGCGATTTGGATACCCATTTTGCGTTGGCTCATCACTTGGCCACTCAAGGCTATGTTGTTTTTTGCCTTGAGCACATTGGCAGTAATACCAAAATGCTGAAAAGAAGTATTCGCATTTTTAAAAACTTACGCGATATGATACACGATGGCAAAGAGGTTTTAGGTAGGCCACAGGATGTTAGTTTTGCGATTGATCAGGCAATTAGTTGGAATGAATCCATCGAACCTTTAAAACATAAAATAGATACCCAGAACATTGGAGTATTAGGCCATTCATTCGGGGCATATACAAGTATGGTGATTGCCGGCATGAAGCCAGCGTTAGATTGGCTTGAACCAAGAGCTACCTATGGCAATGGCCTTGGAAAAGATGCTAAAGATAAACGGGTTAAGGCTTGTGTCGCATTGTCTCCCCAAGGCGTTGGAGGACCCTTTTTTAAAAAAGAAAGCTTCTTCACCTTGTCGACACCTTTGCTTGGAATTTCAGGAACAGAAGATAAAAAACAAGGGGGCTTACCACCCATGAATAGGTATGATGCCTTTGAATTTTGGGGCAGCACTGGAAACAATGTTTTTGTATGGCTAACCAATGCCCATCATTTGGATTTTACTGATAGCGAGGGCGGAGAAACCCATGGGATGAAATCAAAAAATAGAAAGGAAGTGCAAAAGGTGGTAAGAGCAGCCACACTCATGTTTTTTAACCAGCATTTGAAAAACGATGCCCTTTCAAAAAAGTTTATCAATACAGATGGCTTGAAACCCTATTTAAGCGGAAATGTGAATGCCGTTGAGGTAAGGTCAAAATAATAGAGCCAGTAAAGAGAGGGCTGCTAGCATTAAGTAAAGTTCGTCAACAAAATTGCGGTCACAGGCAAGAAACGAGACCAAAAAAAATTGGCCAGATTTCAGCCTTAAATACTTTAATAACTGCTAATTATAGGCATCGTGGAAGTGGCTGTTGTTTTGAGTTTTTCGTGACTCTGAACTCTTTTTGAAGGTAAGGAAAAAAGGATAAAGGTAACACCAAAGTGTAAATTGGCTTTATGTTATTCTCTTTCTATATTTAACCTTCGAAAGACAGTCTACAAACACCAATAAACTTCTAGCACTTGAAAAAATTTTTTACCCTCGTTTTATTTGCTTTCTCGCTTGTATTGAGCGCGCAACCTATTATTACAGGTATAAGCCCAGCAAGCGGGCCTGTAGGAACAGCGGTTACCATTACAGGAATCAATTTCAGCGCAACCCCAACCAATAACATTGTTTATTTTGGAGGAATAAAAGCTATTGTAAGCGCAGCAACGGCCACCTCCCTCACCATAGCTGCGCCAGCTGGAGCGAATAACAACCTACCAATTACGGTTACTACCGCTGGATTGACGGCCTATTCAAGGTTACCTTTCAGCATAACAATCCCAAATGGGGGTGGCGCGATTGACATAAATAGCTTCACCGATACAAATAGCTTCACCGTTGGTCTATCAGTGACTGGTGTGCTTCCATGCGACTTAGATGGCGATGGCAAAAATGACATTATAACGGCAAACAATAGCATCGGTGCGGGGACCACCTTTTCCGTACTAAGGAACAATACCATTGGTACTGCCGTTTTCTTTGAACCAAAGATAGACTTCACAACCGAACCTGGCCCAACTGGAGTTTCAGTGGGCGACATTGATGGCGATGGAAAACTTGATGTGGTTATTGCAAATAATGGAGGTGGGACAACACTCGGAAACACGGTTTCCATCTTTAAAAATACGAGTACAATTGGTACTATATCATTTGATGGCAAGATTAACCTAACAACAGGCAGCTACACAACTTCATCGGTGGTGAGGGACTTGGATCTGGATGGCAAACCAGATTTAGCAGTGGCCTACAATGGAGAATTGAAAATTTTTAGGAACACCACTTCATCTGGAGTGATCACTTTCGGCAACAGCCTTGTTTTGGGCTCTGGTAGTGGCTTTCAAGGGAGCTTTGACGTGGCTGATATTGATGACGATGGAAAAGCGGATTTACTTACCGCAAATCAGGGTGGATCACCTTTTATTACTCCAACTCTTTCCTTTTTTAAAAATACTAGCACTGCTGGCACTCTTTCGTTTGCCGCTCCTGACAATTCAACACCTAATGCTGATCTTTTTAGTTATAGAGTTTCTGCAAATGATTTTGATGGCGATGGCAAACCCGATGTTGCCGTATTGGGAGGTGTTACCAATAAACTATCTTTCTTTAGAAACACAAGTTCGGGCGGTGTGTTTTCGCTCGCCACGAGAATAGATTTGGCAACCGGTGTAGATCCCATTGGTTTTTCAGTGAGTGATCTTAATGGAGATGGCAAACCAGACATTCTGTCTTTTGAAGCCAGTCAAGCTTTCACTAGAATTAATACGGCTTCTGCTGGTGCGATTACGTTTAGTCAACCTTTTACGCCTGTGCAAAACACTTATTTTTCTTCCGGCACCGTAAGTGACTTAAATAACGATGGTAAACCCGAAGTAATTTTGGCCAATAACAACGCTAATGTAAATTCGCTTACTGTTTTAGGAAAAAAAATTAGCAATATCGATTCATTTACTCCAGCCAGAGCAGGGTTTGGGGCTACTGTTACCATTACAGGAACTAATTTTACCGGAGCTACTGCCGTTCGCTTTAACAATGCCCCTGCCTCGTCATTTGTGGTAGTATCCGATACACGTATCACAGCAGTTGTAGCAAGCGCCTATGGAGCATTTGGTGCTGTGTCGATTACAACACCTAATGGAGTTACTTCACTTAGCGGCTTCACCTATTACGATGGCCCAATCATTAGTGGCTTCACCCCTGCAGAAGGCGCTGTTGGCAGTTCTATAACTATTACTGGTCAACAGTTCAACACAACACCTGCCAGCAACATCGTTCGCTTTGGCTCTACTTTGGCGCAGGTAACCGCTTCAACTGCTTCCCAACTTACAGTGACCGTTCCGGGCGGCTCTATTTGCAGCCCCATCTCTGTAACCAGGGGTAACCTTACAGGGTACTCTAACCTCCCGTTTGTAAGTACATTTAGTGGAAGTGGATTGTTAAACTCAAGTTCCTTTTCCACCAAAAATAATTTCCCTGCTAACACCGGACAAAACAATGTTGCTACTGGCGATTTTGATGGCGATGGGAAATCTGATTTGGTCATTGTGCGCTCTTCATTGGTTTCAGTTTTCAAAAATACGAGCACTAATGGAAGTGCTACCTTTGGAACACCCTTGGATTTGTTGACAGGATCTGGTCCATCGGCCATCGCTCTCGCTGATTTCGATAATGATGGAAAATTGGATATTGTAGTGGCCAATTCAGCTTCTTCAACCGTTTCATTTTATAAAAACACAACTTTGGCAGGAACTATTTCATTCAATCCGAAGATTGATTTCGCCACTGGCCCCAACCCACAGGCCATTGCCCTAGGCGATTTGGACAATGATGGAGATACTGATGTTGCGACAGCGAATTTCACCGGTTCAAATGAAGTGTCAGTCTTGTTAAACATTACAATCGGAATCACAAACCCAATCCTCAATTTTGCCTCAAAAGTCACGCTCACAGCTGGAAGTTTTCCTTCGGCCATATCCATTGGTGATCTAGATCAAGATTTTAAACCAGAAATCATAGTTGGCAATTCAAATGCAAGTTCAATATCTATATTTAAAAACTCATGCACCCCTGGCGTGGTATCTTTTATCGCCCCCGTCAACATTGCTGTGGGGAACTTCCCTATATCCATGCCCCTTGGCGATGTGGACAGCGATGGCAAACTTGATATCGTGGTTCTTAACTCCAATTCTTCCACTGTCACTGTACTGCGAAACTTCAATGGTCTGTCAATCTATTCACAAGCATCATTTACTACAGGCAAAAGCCCTTACAAAGCCTTTCTAAGCGATTTGAATGGTGACGCAAATTTAGACATTGCCGTGGCCAACAATAATGAAAATAGCATCTCAATCCTCCAGAATAGTGGGGCAGGTTCATTCTCCGCTAAAATTGACTATGCCACTGGAACGCAGCCAATCGATTTAACATGTGTCGACATTAATGGCGATAACAGGCTTGATATTGTTTCGGCCAATAATGGAGTCAATGCATTTTCGGTGCATCTTTATAAAGAAGCTCCTCCTTCCGTTCAATCCTTCAGTCCAACTTCAGCAGGGGGTGGCACCACAGTGACCATTACTGGAACCGGTTTTACGGGAGCAAACGCAGTTAGTTTTGGTGGCACAGCGGCCACTTCGTTTACAGTGGTATCACCCACCATTATTACTGCTATGGTCGGCAGTGGTGCTTCCGGCAGTGTATCGGTAGTTAACCCTGGAGGGACTGGTACATTGGGAGGCTTCACTTTTATACCTCCACCTAGTATTACCTCCTTTACGCCAACACTTGTTGGTCCAAATTTCCCAATAACAATAACTGGAACCGGTTTTACGGGAGCAACCGAAGTTAGTTTTGGGGGCAGAGCCGCCAAATCGTTCACAGTAAATTCTGCGACCAGCATTTCGGCTGTTGTGAACAATGGCGAATCTGGAAATGTAGAAGTAACAACCTTAGGAGGAAAGACATCTTTGAGTGGGCTTGTTTATTATGACAAGATCACGGCCATCGAACCACCAGTTGCTGAACAATTGGAGCTATTCCCCAATCCATCGGAAGGCAAAGAAATTAATATCGCCTTCCCATCATCATGGGAAGGCAAAAGTTCAGCGATCCAAATAATGGACATGACTGGTCGGCTGATTCATTCCTCGTTTGTTGTTTGTCAACCTACCCTAAACCTATCCTTTGAAAATCCTCTGGATAATGGTCTTTACATTATTTCGCTGCGCATGAAAAACGGAGTAAGTACGTTAAAAATGATGGTTAGAAAGTAAGGTTTGTGCTTGCCTATTGAATATTTGCGAGCAGACGATAAAATTTCTAATTGTATATCGTCTCCCCACTCGAGAACTATTCGATACTTTTTATAAAGGCACCCTCTTTTTACTGTTCGGCATCTTTAAGGGTCTGAGCTGATTTTTAACTGCCACATTATGTAATGCAGTCTGTTTTAAAAAAATGATAGGATTCCAAGTGCAAAAACCACCCACCCCTGTTTCGTTTCCCCACGAAACAACAGCAACTCGCCCTTCTTAGTTTTCTTTACCTACACCTGTAATAATGCAAATGATATTCCCACAAAAAAACCCGAGGTTTCCCTCGGGTCTTTTTTGTTAAGCCTTTTTCAAAATTAAACTAACGCCTCTTTACGGGCAGTCACTTCCGTGATAAACGCATCAATGCCAGCCAGTTGCTTGTCCAATTGGTCGAGCTCATATTCGTTCTCGATTTTCGATACTGGGCTTAAGCGGCTGCCGCTGCGGGTAAGCTTACGGATTTTGAGTTCAAGATCCATTTTTTTAGTAATCTCGTCCTCTTTCCTGTCCCCTTCTGGCAATGTTGCTATTACGGAATTGGTAGTTTCGAGCAAGAGCCTGGCCTCGTTCAATTCCGCTTGCAATTCCACGGAGTCCTCGGCAGAGTTAGCCGTTCTTAACGATAAACTCTGTTCACGTACCTCGAGGGTACGTTTGTCGCGCTGTGCGGTGTTCAATAGTGCATCCGCCTCACTTTTTTGGGTCAACAAATCCAAAGAATAAGCCATGATTTTTATTGTTTTAATTTAAAATTCAAAAAACAAAATTCAAGCCAAAAATAACGAGGTAACGAAGCGATCTCATTCTTGAGTAAAAGAAAGGGATTGCTTCGGTCGTACCTCCCTCACAAAGACGAAACCAACGAAGCAATCTCTTTTTCGTAAATTAAGGTTTATAGACCCAGCAATTTTTTACAGGCACTTAATTGCACCTTTAACCCTTCCGCCTGCACGGCTTTTTTTGCAATTTCCGTTTGTGGGGATTTCCATTTTTTGAGGGATTTGCGTTGCAGTATTTCCATTTGCAACCGGGCATCTGCCGAATTGGGGGGCAAGGTAGTGCCCGCCCATACTTTGGCCGTTTTCAAAAGCAGCACCAGTGTTTTGCTTTCCTCCACCAAGGCGGCAAGTTCATTTTCTACTGTGGCAAGCTTGACTTGGGTTAACCTACTTTGGTTTTTCAAATAGGTTTTTCTTTCCTGCGGTTCGGTAAAAAGATTGAAATCAGCATTTTCTGCCTTGGCGATGGCCTTTTCTAAGGTATATAAAAGTTGGGCAGATTTGGCGGGCAATGGCCTTTGGCCTGCCTCCACCATGCTGAGCATCGATTTAGTGCAGCCTAGGAGGGTGGCCAAATGGGCGACACTCATCCCTATTTTTTGCCGCAATTGAAAAGGATAAACTTTGGTAGCCATGCGTTTGTGAACAAATTTGCTGTGAACAAAAAAATGTTCACAAGTAAAATGTTCACAAATGCCATAAAATTGCGGCTGTAGGCCAATTAAAATTGATTGTTAGCCGAAAAACAGGGAAGGAGGAAGTGTGAGGTGGATATAATGGATTTGAAAAAGGGGGTCTAGCGAAAAGAGGTAGTATTTGGGGAAGTGGGGGGCACGCGTTGCAGAGGCTGTGTGAAAATCATTTTTTTGTTTAAGAATAAAAAAATAACTGTACCCTATATCACCGCAAGGATATTTTAGGTTGAATTGGCCTGAACATTTTCTCTAAGTCCTCAAATGAGGCCACATTAAGCATCCGTTTGAAATTGTAAGCTATTGCATAGATGTTTATTTCTGTTTGAACTTTCACTTCTCCACGCAGTAAAATTGGGACATGCCCCATCCAGCATTTCATTGTCCCAAAGGGATGTTCAGAAAGACATTTTCTGAGTTTTAATTTAGATATCCCCATTTCACTTTTGAGTTTGCTTTTATAGCGATCTCTCCATTGCTGGTTTGTGAAACGGTAAACGGATCTGGCGGTGTCAGATTTTGTGCATGCCTTCTTAATGGAACAGGGTTGACAGTTGGTTCCCTTGTAAGCTTGGGCCTCAGTACCCCTTCGCTTGTCCCGCTTCGTTCCAAATTGAGGCACCAAGCTTTGGCCTTGCGAACACCGATATATATTTTCTGCCTCATTATACTCAAAGACAATCCCATGTTCAGCTTCTTTTACCTGTTCCTGATTTTCGTTTATTGCCACGTAGCATTCAATTCCTCTATTCTCTAATTCTTCAAGTTGATTCATTTGGTGGTACCCAGCATCGGCAAGAACTTCTTTAGGGCTTTGATCAAGAGCCTCCTCGGCCTGCTCTACCATTGGCTTCAATAGCCCTTTATCATTTTCATGATTGTACACTTGATTACATAAAATAAGTTTATGCTTCTCATCCACAACTACCTGAACATTGTAACAAAAATGCTTGCCTTGGCGGCTTTTCATAACACGGGCCTGTGGGTCAGTAGGGCTTATCCTCTTGGCTTGCTCTTGATCCAGTAAAGCTTTTTTTAGTTCGAGTTCATTGATCTGTTGTTGAAGTTCCTTTATATACTGGTGTAATTGTTCCTTTTCCGCTTGCTCGCACTCTTCATCCACTTGGTCAGTGCGGGATATTTTGGCCATATACTCTTGCAGTTGGGCATCTAATTGTTCCAGTTTTTTGGAAACATGATCTAAATCAAAAGATCGGCTGGCATTCGCTCGTATTTTGGATCCGTCTATACTAATACAGTATCCCTTTATATAGGCTGATTGTTGAAGCCATTTACCAAATGTCAATACAGATTGCTTTATAGCTTCACTGTTGTCCTTACGAAAATCAGCTATGGTTTTATGATCTGGTATAAGTTGATTCATTAGCCACATCAGTTCTAAATTACGTGTACATTCACGCTCAAGCTTTCTGCTACTGCTAATCCCATTCAAGTAACCGTAGATGTAAAGTTTTAATAAGTAAGCAGGTGAATAGGCCTTCCGTCCAATGTTTTGTTCGCCTTTTTCACGAAAGATTGAATCGTTCTCTATGAAAAATCTCTCTGCTAGCAGATCAATGAGCCTTACGTAATGTCGTGCTGATACTAAATCTTCTAACTTAGTGAAAATTTGAGCTTGTTCCCTGTCGAGGCCTGTTAGATAATGCATTGTCGATCTTTTTTGTTGACAACACAATGTAAAACTTTTCTTCGTTTTCACACAGCCTC
>JAIYCV010000050.1 GCA_027487845.1 Flammeovirgaceae bacterium | reverse complement strand
GAGATTGTCGCTCTGATAAGCCTGTTTATTTTTATGTTTGTCAATAAAAGGCTATGCCCGATTTTAACCCTGCCGAAGCGGAATTTCTAAATCAAGTCTCTGGTGTAATAGAGAAGAATATCTCTGTTGAGCAATTTGGGGTTTCCGAACTGGCAGATGCGATGAATATGAGCCGCTCCAACCTCTTGCGAAAGGTAAAAAAGGCGACCAATCTTTCGGTAAGTCAACTCATCAGCCAGATTCGATTAGAGCAGGGTATGGAATTGTTGCGCGCTTCCTCCCTGAATGTTTCGGAAGTATCGCACCAAGTAGGATTTAGTAGTACTTCGTACTTCATTAAATGTTTCCGCGAATATTATGGCTACCCGCCAGGTGAGGTTGGAAAAAATGAAAAATCAGAACCGAAGCCAGTCGCACTTCCGGCAGAAGCCAGCTCTAACAAAAAAAGGGATTTCGTCATCGGAAGTATATTGACCGCGGCTGTTCTAATAACACTTACTTTGATTACCTATTATCGCAAAGTGCCTTCGCAAACGCCTTCAGTAGAAAAGTCTATTGCCGTATTGCCGTTTAAAAATGATAGCAATGATTCCACGAATGTATACCTCATTAATGGTCTGATGGAATCTACCCTTAACAGTTTGCAACTCATAAAAGATTTACGAGTAATCAGTCGTACTTCGGCAGAGAAATATCGCAACACAACCAAGTCCATTCCCGAAATGGCGAAGGAACTCAATGTACTTTATTTTGTGGAGGGAAGCGGCCAGAAGATTGGTGATAAGATTGTTTTAAACATTCAGTTAATCGATGCAGGCAGCGACCGACATTTGTGGAGTAAACAATATCGTAGAGAGACGAAAGACATTTTTGCTTTGCAACAAGAGATCGCCAAAAACATTGCCGATGAAATTAAAGCAATCATCACTCCTTTAGAAGAGAATCGCCTCAAAAAAATACCAACGGAAAATTTAGAAGCGTACGATTTGTATCTGAAAGGCCTTAACCTGATGAACAATATCGAAGATGAAAATCTGAAAAAGGCCATTACTTATTTTAAAGAAGCTATTGCGAAAGACCCTCAGTTTGCTCTTGCATATGCAGAAACAGCCATAGCACTTTATTACTTGGACGCTTACAAAGCAGAGAAGAAGTTCATTGCCGAAATTGGAAGTTATGCTGATAAAGCATTGCTCTACGATTCAAAGTTGGGCGAAAGCCTGGTAGCCAAAGCCCTGTTTTACACTCATCAAAAAGAATATGAGCAAGCGCTGCCCTATCTTGAGAAAGCACACGAATACAATCCTAACTCAGCACCCATCATCGGATACCTTGCCGACTATTATTCTAACTACATGCCCAACACCGGAAAGTATATTGAGTATGCGCTAAAAGGAATTCGGCTTGGCATTGCTTCGAGCGATTCCATCACTGCGAGTTATGTTTATTTGCGCCTTGGTAACGCATTGATACAGGCTGGGTTTGTGGATGAGTCGATAAAGTATCTTAATAAATCGTTGGACTATAATCCTACTAATCCTTTCACCCGATACGTACAGGCCTTTGTTGCGTATGCTAAAAATGGTAATATCAATGAAACAAAGGAGCTGCTGCTGAAAGAGTTTAATAAAGACACCAGCCGTATTGATATCCTTCAAGATATTGGAAAGATTTGCTATTACATGAAACAATACGACAGCTCATATAAATACTACAAAAGATTTATTCGCATTCGCGAAACAAAAAAGTTGGATGTATATCAACATGAAAACTTAATCATTGGTACTGTTTTGGCCAAGGTGGGACAGACCAAAAAGTCGGAAGAATTACTAGCCAGTTACAAGCAGTTTGTTGATAACGAAAAATCGATCTACAAAGAATTGGGACTGGCAGGATACTATTGCAATCGGGGCGATAATCAAAAGGGACTGGAGCACCTGAAGCTATTTTCAAAAGAGGACAATTTGCAATACTGGATCATTCTTTTCTTTCAACAAGATCCGATCATGGAAAATGCAAATGCTGAGTTTAAGGCTGTAAATGATCGCATCGTAAAAAATTTTTGGAGCAACCATAAAAAGATAAAAGCTAAACTCGAGGAAGAAGGGTTGTTGAAAGATTGAGGTGTCAACTCTGCGCCAACGATTGATTTGGCTAATCTTCCATTTTGTCAAAATAATCTTCATCTTTGTTATTCTTAATCTTCAACTATGAAAACAATCAAAACAATTCTTCTTGCATTAATTGCAACTTCTATAATTTCATCTTGCACGCAAAAGCCAAAAGAAGAAGCTAGCGCTGAAAAAACCGCTTCGGTTTCTTTAGTGTCAGATGCCGACCCGGTTTGTAACATGAACATTAAGGGGGTTCAAGCTGATACAACACTTCATAGTGGCCAAGTGTATGGCTTTTGTTCTGATGCCTGTAAAAAGTCGTTCAAAGAAGACCCAGAAAAATACTTAGCTAAGAAGTAATCGAGTTTAGAAAGCCGCGTACTTTCGACCCTCAATTTATTGGATTAAATAAAAGATAAACCGCTGCTCCGGCAACATAGCCTAGGAAAGCAAGCAAGCTGATTTTTTTTAAGTACCAAACGAAATCGATTTTTTCCATACCCATTACGGCAACGCCTGCGGCTGACCCAATTACCAATAAACTACCACCGGTACCAGCGCAATAAGCAAAATATTGCCAAAGCGAGTGATCCATCGGATACGTGGTAAGTGGATACATACCCATGCCGGCAGCAACGAGCGGAACATTGTCTACAATGGAGGACAGTACGCCAATAAAAGTAATGATAACACTTGTGTTGCCTATGCTGCTGTCCAGTCCTTGAGATACTTGGTAAAGCATACCCATCGACTCAAGCGCACCAACTGCTAATAAGATACCTAAGAAGAACAGCATACTTGATGTATCAATTCGCGAGAGCGCCTCCGCTGCCGAATATTTCTTTCGCTCGCCCTCATCCAACGAAGAGTTGATTAACTCCGACACCACCCACACGACACCTAAGCCGAGCAACATGCCAACATAAGGTGGCAGATGAGTAACCGATTTAAATAGCGGCACAAACAATAAAGCACCCAGTCCAACCGAAAACATGATCTTCCCTCCCGAAGGGATGGCGCCATGAGCGGCATCTTTTTGAACACCAATTAAGTCTCCCTTTAATTTATAGGAAAGGAAAAGCAGCGGCACCAGCAAGCACACAATGCTTGGCAAAATGGTCTTCGTGATGATGCCAATGGCAGAAATTTGCCCGCCAATCCAAAGCATGGTAGTAGTAACATCACCTATGGGCGAGAAAGCACCACCCGCATTGGCCGCGATAATTATCATACCACAAAAAAACAGCCGCTGCTCTTTATCACTTATTAGTTTTCTTGCTACCGATACCATTACAATGGCAGTAGTGAGGTTGTCTAACACAGCCGACAAGAAAAAGGTGATCCAACAGATAAGCCAAAGTAGCCTCCGTACATCTTTGGTAATAATTCGGTCGGTAATAAAGCGAAAGCCTTCATGAGCATCGATTAATTCAACAATGGTCATGGCCGCCATTAAAAAGAAGAGAATAGCTGCAGTTTCACTTAGGTGATGCCCTAGCTTTGTTTCAACCAGTTGCTGATGCAACTCGGTATTTTTGGAAAGAGCGAAGAGCGTCCAACATAAAACTCCAGTAATTAGCGCTGAGGCAGTTTTATTGATTTTTAACGGGTGTTCAAAAGCAATGGCAGCATAGCCAAAGACAAAAACAACAATAATTAGTATCGACATGAAATGAATTTAAGATACGAAGGTAGCGAAGCGATACCAAAATAGGAACTCGTAAAGTGGCCGATTAGGCTTGCCTAATTTACTCCTTAATGATCGAAAATTGATCTCTCACTTGGCCATCTGCGCAAATCCATTTTGCATCGAGCTTATTGTCATTAAAATCCATGATAAGAGAGCCTCCCACGGTGGTGTTATAATAGGTTGCAGCTCGCAGCGGATAACCTTCCGCTTGGCCACCCACTTGCCCACCAGATCCGCTTACAATATATATCACCCCCTGACCGCTTTTGCCGACACGATAGTTATTTGGAGAATCAGTTTTTTCTACCACATGTTTCTTTGCATCGAAGGTGTTTGCTGCACCATAATGACCCCTAAGTGGATGGGTGCGTTCATACACATGGCTGTGTCCGGCTAACACTAAGTCAACCTTATGACGCTCCAATATGGTAAGTAAGTTTTCTCTGATTTTAACCAATTCATTCTCCCGATCCGAATCGTGCGAACCTTTGGTGTAGGGCGGATGATGAAAATAGACAATCGTCCAAGGTAATTTGTTATTGGCTAAGTCCTTCTTTAACCACGTAACCTGTTTACTAAGTGTATCATAAATTCTAAAACCACCATCTAACTCCCCTTGTGAATCAAGTGAAATCAAATGCACGTTTCCATAATCAACCGAGTAATAGGATTCAGAGCCAGAGGGTATACCGCCTGCTTCGCCTTCCTTGGGCATGGTAAATATTTTGAAATACGACACATCGGTTGGGTTGCGCTTTGCCTTTCCATAGTCATGATTACCTGGTGTTGGATAAAGCGTTGTGTTTCTCAAAAAACTTTCTTGATAAATGCGAAACACGTTGCGTTGATATTCTTCATCCAAACCAATATTATAAGCATTATCGCCCAGCCACAACCACGCATCGGGCCTATGACTGGCAGTTTGTTGAATTATGGCATCGCGACAATCGAGTTGGTTTTTTGAGCCATCTCCAAAATCGCCCAATGCCCAAATTCTTACTGGCGAAGTAGAGCCAATGGTTGGTGCCGTGGTAAAGTACTGCTCCTCAAAAGTAAGCACTTTACTCTTAGTAGTTCCCACCGCATAATAATACTTGGTATTCGCCTTCAAGCCAGACACTGTCACTTCGTGATCGGTAACCAAATTTGAATCTGTTACAGAAACACCTTTGACCTTATTCATTTCTGGATGTAGACTGACCTTACTATCGGTGGGATTTTCAGTTCTCCACCGGATAACTGCTGAAGAAGAAGTAACGGAATTTAGATATGGACCGCGGATAATGTTTGGCGTTTGGGCAAGGCTTTGACAAGCGATTTGACTAATTACGAAAAGGGCAGCAAGGCGAATCATTGTGTTTCTTTTTTCACACAATTTAAGAATCAAATATGATTGTGTTGTTAATTCATTGTAAAAAATCACTACCATTCAGAAATTGATTAAAGAACGCCACTTTAGGTAAGCAACCGACCCGCCATTTTTCAATGGCGGGTCGGAGATTAAAATTTAAACGTTTTATTGTCATCCTCTTTTTTAATAACCAAGAATGGCTTTCCATTATCGATGCTCTTGCCACTCATCACTATATCTACTTGCTTTTGATTGGCCAGATACAATTTAGTGCCTAGGAGGAATTTCCATTCTTTACTAGTGCCAGGCAATAACCAGTAGGATTGAGTACCATTACCAGTTTCACCAGGGGCATAAGAAATTAGAGTACACTTTCGTGGAAGCCAAGCGCTGTTCTTAAGGTGAATGGTGATGAGCGCGCTGTTACCTGATTGTCCCATCACAAAAAATGCAAGTAATACAAAAGCGGAGGTACTGATGACTTTCTTCATTTTCTTGTCTTTTTAGTTTATTAATTCTTGTATCCCATTGACAGGCCTGTGTCTCCTATCACATATAATTCCACGCTTACTTGATCCAATCCCTGATTATCAATTACAAGTGCTGTATTTTTCTCGACTTTTACTTTTACCGTTTTGCCTGGTGTAACGGTTTCAAACGAATGACGACCTCCCTCTATTGGCGCCCGGTGCACGATGACGTCACTTTTAGAAATATTTTTCAATCGTACGCTAAATACACCGTGTTTATTATTGCCCAATACAAAACTGTTCTTACCCTCGATAGACGTAGTTGACGTTAGCGTGCCACAGGAAGTGATTGTTAATGCGATAAAGGCGATAAATAATCCATTTTTTGTTTTCATGATTTTTAAATTTTGGTTGGGAACGTTCACGGCAAATTTGCCTTACGGGATACACTCGTTCGTCTCAAAAAGGATGTTGAGACCATGAAAAGGGGTATCAAATTATTTGAGACTAGCTTTTTTGACCCTCCAACCACTCTTTGGGCGAGAGACCCATAACTTTTTTGAAGGACCTGTTAAATGTTGCCTTCGAATTGAAACCACAATCGAGCCCCACCCCCAGCAACGTTTTTGTCTTATGGTCCCCCATCTTCAATCGTGCACAGATTTCCTGAACCCTATGTTCGTTAACAAAATCATTAAAGTTCTTGTGTAAACCAATGTTTATTGTCTGCGATACAAGCTGCGTAGGCAATTCCACCCTTCCGGCTAATTGCTTTAATGTCAACTCGGGATCTAAATAGGGCTTTTGACTGGTCATAAAATCAGCCAGTCGCTGCATAGGCAATGGTTCAGCAATGTTGGTTGTAATGTCAGGTTGAATTTCATTTGCAAATGCTAACTCAACGGGTCTGGTAGAAGTATAGCCAGCAATGCTTAAATAGTAAAGAAGAATTGCTCTGATGAAGTAGTCCCAATACCTGACATCATACCAATAACTGTAGAATAAGGAGCTTATTGAGAAAGCCAACTCGACCAAACAAACTACAAACAGGATGACTAAGAAATTGCGAAGCCAAACTAATTCCAACGGCCGCGTATTCGAAAATTCAAAAGGCAGCCAGCCTAAGTAGGCTCGATAATGCAAGATACTAAGTGAAGTATAAGTTAAGAGTACTAGCATATCACAAACCCCTTCAAATAGATAATAGTTATTGGCTCCCAGTCTCGATAAAAAACTCAGTTTGTGGTCAACCGGCATTAACCAAACGGCAACATGAAACGCAAAATAAATAGCTGCTGGAATAAAATGCGGCAAATCTCTTCTGAGCACTTTAAAAGAAGAATTGGTGATTGACTTTACATAGAGGTAAGCCAGGGGCGTAAACAAGAAATGATTTCCGAAAGGAAAAAAAGTAAGTTGTTGGCTTTTGTACCAGCCCATCCAGCCTGCAATATGTTCGCTCAAGGTAGCGGCCAAACTGATAAGAAACAATGCAAGAAGTTTGTCAGACAGTGATTTACGTTTTGCGGAACGAACCAGCAACAAGAATGAAAAAACCAGCGCCTGAAAAGCAGCTACCAGTAGAAAAAAAGAACGTAAATCGATTTGGTAACCCATAATTGGTCAATGCCAAAAGGTAACAGTTTTATAGCTATCTTGTTTCGAAAGAGTACGAGTTAGAAGGACGTGAATCGGCCTATTGTGTTTTGTCATTGCATAAACATTTCAAAATAACGGTTAGCTTTTATCTATGCCATCACAAAATGTAATTTGTAAAACCTGTGGCAATAATTTTAGCGGATTGTATTGCAACGCCTGTGGTCAAAAGGTAATCAAACGATTCACTGGCGCATACTTGTTAGACGGATTAAAACAAGAAGTGTTCGAGGTAGATACTGGTTTGTGGCATACCTATAGCGATATGTGGACTAGGCCAGGAGAAATGGTAAGGGATTACATTAATGGCGCAACCCAAAAGTATTACAGTCCATTAAAGTATATGATCTTGTGGACAGCGCTCTATTTGATCGCACTAGAACTAATTCTGCCGAAGAATGCTAGCAACCTCTTTAGTCAGGAAACGTTAGCAAATTTTGTCTTTAACTCCAACCGACCTTATTCAAAAGAAGCCGTCTCTGATTTCACTAGCTTTTGGTATCGGCTTGCTTCGCAAAATACAAATTATTACTTCTTTGGCTTGATTCCATTCATTTCTTTAACAGGATTGTTAGTCTATAAGAAAAGTAACGTCAACTTAACTGAACACATCATACTCAACACTTATTTTTGCGGTCATTTTGCGTCTGTAACAATACCGATAGCGCTGCTTTCAACACATACCGAATCGTTTTCCGAACTTTCGCAAAGCATTTTTTCAACACTTCTTCTTTTTGTTCCTTATTTCTACCTTTTCTTAAATATGCAAAAAGGATTTTTTAGAGAGAAATGGAGTTCAACTATCTTATCGGGACTTCTCTGTATTGTGGGGGGCACTGGAATATTTATCCTTCTGCTGTTTGTAACTTTCAATACCCTGAAAGGGTTTTAACAGCAAGGTCACTTCCATCAGAAAAAAGAAACTGGTAAACTAAACAGTTAATAGAAATCACAAGGCCTGACCACGAAATCAAATCTGCTCCATTCTCTAGCTAAACAAAAAAGTGTATTTATAAACCTTTCCGGCAGACTGTTATCTTAGACTTTGGCTCAAGAACATCGCCAAATCCTCCACATGATCAGTATTTAAAATATCCACTTTCATTGACACTAATTTTTTCCAACCCATTGGATTATCAGGTATGGCCCAAAAACGCATGGGCTTGCCAAGGGCGTGCGCAGCATCAATGACTTGAGTAAGCTTATACTGCTCCTCCGTTTTCAATTCTCCCTTGCCGTTCCAACGTGAATATTCAGAAAAACTATTACTTATTAGTCTTATCCTAGCGAGTTGTTCTGCAGAATAGGTTACCCCCGGCCTTCCATCAAACTTTATAAAAGAAGGGTAATTGATCCACTTATCTGGTTTTGGCATATCGCCACTTACTGCTACCTGCAAAGTTTTAGAGTTGGTTAACTTAGGATAGTGGTTCAATGCCTCGACAAGCGCATCTAACGTAGGTTCGCCATTGGTTTTTAAATCGATCATCAGGGTTAATGTCTTACTAGTATCTGGATAGGCATAGCCATTGTTTTTTTCTACAAGCAATGCCAATGGTTTTAAATACATCGATTCCAATGTTTTATTAGGATCCACTTCAATTCGAGTATGTGCTACCAATAATTTGCCCTGAATAAGAAATACATCTGCCTCAATAAAACCTACTTGCTTATCATAAGCCAACAGCAAGGGTTTCTTTTGAACATAATCGTTATGAGCAAAAATGGAGGACGATGAGTAGGGCTGTCCTAACGCAAGCATAGCCCAACTAAATTGAATAAAAAAAAGGAAGGCTTTCATTTCTTTACGATGAGGGTAATGTAAATTTAATAACTCGTATCATATTAAAGTTAGTCAACTGTAAAATTAGGAGTAGCAATCTGCTTCAATTCAAGTGGCATGCCGTTGATTTACTTAATACGGGATTGCATTGGCTATATTTACCATCAAAAGTAATTTCAAAGTCTTTGTTCGGACTCAATGACTTTTGATAATAGTCCGTAGTGATCACCTGTGCCCCAGACCGAATAGCCGCTTCAAACCTGCTCTTGTCTCCGGTTCGTGCCTCGCGAGTGTCTGCATCAGAACGGGTGCGAACCATAAATCCCATCTTCACCCGATCAACAATGTCTTTCTCCTCCTTCACAGGATTATTCATAATGAAGAAAGCAGCATGCGGGTTTTCCGGATCGGTGTTGGAAAACATAGGTCTTGCATAGTGTTCATCTCCTTTCTGATATAACTCTGTCAACTCTTTTTCTGAATCCAATACAAAAAGCACTTTTCCTCTCGCCATGGCAAGATCGGGCCAACCTTTATCCAGAATTGCCTGGCGTAGTGTTTTTGATTTTCCCTTTACCTGGCTGGGCGTAACCAATTCAGCAGTTTTGAAAACTTCTAAAATCTCTTTATCCAGTGCATCCAATACCTTTTCATCAAAGGGGATAACCTCAGCGAAACCAGGCCTATCAAGCCCTGAACTCTTTGGATTAATAGTAATGATAATCGGCAAATGAGCGCTATGTGATCTTGACCAATCTCTGATATCAGATAGACATACTTTGAAGGTAGAACAGTGAGTTCTGAAGTCTATATCTGGAATGTGAAGCACTTTAAAGCCAGGAGCATTCATGAGCTTTGCATCGTACGGTTTGGCTTCAATCCCCTGCGCCTTCAGCATATCAATACTTTTAGGCTTTGAGAACCGACCACCGTCTGGGTCGTAAAGCACATCTATCTCTAGCCCTCTTAGGCCTAAATCCAGTTGTTGCGTAATGGAAATATGGGTATACTCCAACCCTATTGCCTCTGGGCGTTCGGCCAGAATAATGTCCATCAACGGTTTTTCAATTCCAATTTTGTAACTATTATGACTACCGATGACTTGGACCTGGTTCATTTTGAGAGCCTGCCCATTAATTGAGGGAAACGGCAAACAAAGGAGTATTGTTAAAATGATAGGTTTGTAAAAATGATTCATAATGATCTGGTAAAGAGTACAAAATATCAAGCAGATTTTTACGCGATGTGTTTGGTTATAAAGAGGTCGAAAGCAAATTTGAGCTTTCGACCTTATTATAACGATTATTATGTTTGATAATCAACGCTCGACAATTAGTATCCCTGATTCTGAGATAAAAATCCTACCAGATTAGAAGCGCCATCAATTGCTTTCTGAGGGATGGGGAATAGTCTTTTGTTCACATCACTATCCGTCTTACCTGTCCAACTACCTTCATATTTGCCAAACCGTATTTGATAGTTTCTCCTAAAACCTTCCCAATAAAGTTCAAACCCAGATTCGCGGAATAAAATATTGAGGTTTATTGAACTTAAAGCAGCAGGCGTTTGTGCAGGCCGAGATTTTCTGGAAGTTCTCAACGTATTTACATCGGCTAATGCTCCAGCATTGTCTCCACTTCTCAACTTAGCTTCGGCACGCATCAGATAAATCTCTCCTAAGCGGATTAAAACAATATCAACGCCACTGTAATTACAACAATCGGGAGCAGTACTGCTAAACTGATACTTTGAGAACCTGTAACCTGTGTGATGCAAACTTCCTTGGTCAGTAAAATCAACTTGCTTTATATGATCAACATATGCCCGGCTTGCACCGCTGGTTCTTGCATTGATAACGGGGTAGATTCTGACTTTGCCATCAGCACATTTCAAAATATTGCCCGCGGCATCTTTTCTCGGCCCCCATATAATGCCACGAAGTATCCCCCTATTTATTTGAAAACTCTTTGCATCTACACAATAGTACTGTTCTGAATCATTCGCTGGGGTTACACCTGTAAGGTTTTTAAGGTTCTCAGGTATAATTGTATTCTCCTGAAAGAAACGTGCATCAGCTTTGGCAGGATCCACATTGCCGTAGGCATCAACCCAGGTCTGATAAAAATCGGGAGTTAACGCTGCCGCATCTGTGCCTCGTGTATTCGGCCACTCAGGTCTTGGTACTAAGTCACCAGATATAGACCAGTAGGCCCATCGGCTATGCTCAGTTTGAAGGACGCCCCGTTGATCAAGCGAGAATATAATTTCGCGATTGGAATTGTTATTATCATTGAACAATTCAAAATATTCTGGCGACAACGAGTAAGGCCCAGCGATAATATCGTTTGTGTATTGTATAACCTTCTGCATATCTGCTGCTTTAAAATCCGGTGTTCCATAAGGATTTCTATAAACTGCAGCATTCAAGTATAAACGTGCTAATAAAGCCTTTACGGCATTTTTTGAAAACCTACCAGGTCCTTTATCACTGTTGATCACGTTAACAACAGATAGAAGATCACTCTCAATAAGGTCAATGGCCTCTTGCCCTCTTAAAATCTCGGATCTTTGATTAGAACTTAATTTTTTAAAAACAATCCCCCAGTTATCTAATAACTGCAAGTTAAGGTATGCCTTCATCGCTATCATTTCATAAAGTGCATCCTGGGCTTTTGCATCGCTTGATACTTCAAGTTTCAATCTTTCCTCTGCCGCTACTGCTCTAGATAGAGTTAGTGTCAGGTCGGTCCATGTGTCTCCTACCAAGGCATTTCCTGGGGTCGTCAGGTGTTGATGAACAGCAATAAACTTCCCACCATCAAACCAGTCTCTACCCCCGCGATAGGGTATAATGGCTTCATCGGAAGCGACTTCTTGGAGCCCAAAATTGCGTGTATGTAGCCACACATTTCGAAGATAACCATAAGCGGGTGCTATGGATCCGCTCACCGTTTCTGCCTGACCCGTTCCTGTTAATGACTCGTCAAGTATTTCTTCTTCCAAGTTAGTACAACTTAGAAAAGCAAATAAAAATGCAAGGATTGGAAATGTCTTGCTATAAATTATATTTTTCATATCGTTCTATTATGATTTGTTAAATGAGTTGCCCTATTTTTAGAATGTTAAGTTAAGACTGAACAAAACCGTTTTAGCCCTTGGATAGGTAAAACGGTCGATACCAAAAGTTTGGATTTCACCTACCGTTGATCCTGTGTTTACCTCGGGATCAAATCCAGAATATTTAGTTATCGTAAACAAATTTTGACCAGTTACCGAAAGGCGGATGTTTTGGAACACATTACCCAAGCCTATCGTATTAGGTCTTAAGTTATATCCAAGGGTGGCATTATTCAATCTTAGGAAAGAACCATTTTCCAAATAACGGGTAGACACTGTATTGGAATTACTGGATGACTCATTCGGAAACTGGACAGCAAAATCGGTTGTATTATTCGATCTTGTCAATTGTGCCTTACTGAACAAAGTCATTGTAGAATGGTTATAAATCTGGTTTCCAGAAACACCGTTAAAGTTAAAGCCTAAGTCAAAATTTTTGTACTTAAAGTTCGCATTAAAAGCGTAGATGAAATCAGGAATCGAACTACCAACAACCCTACGGTCATTGTCTAGTACCGCTCCGTCTACGTTAGTATCCTTAAATCTGTTAAGTCCGTTATCACCAATTCCATCGAATTCAAGCATATAGAAAG
Organism: Flammeovirgaceae bacterium; assembly: GCA_027487845.1. Classification (GTDB taxonomy): domain Bacteria; phylum Bacteroidota; class Bacteroidia; order Cytophagales; family Cyclobacteriaceae; genus ELB16-189. The sequence continues at coordinate 41,437 of JAIYCV010000050.1, read as the reverse complement.
CTCCTATTGGTTCATTGTTAACATATCCATTGATGGTTGCGCCTGTTTGACCTGAACCTGATGCCGCTCCTGTTGTAAGCACCGTAAAGGGCGAATTGGTAACCTTATTTCTAATAAACGTCACATTACCGCCAACGCTATAAGAGAAGTTGCGCTGTGAATTGCTTTTATAATTTAGTGATAGCTCCACGCCATTATTTTGGATAATCATATCGTTAATATTCGTCCAAAATCTGTCGGTAGGCTGAACTGGATCGGCTGGTTGAACTTCCAACAATATGTTAGTAGAACGTTTATTAAAGTAATCTAACGTACCGGTCAACCGATAATCAAGAAGCGCAAAATCAATTCCGATATCTGTTTGTGTAGATACCTCCCACTGAAGGTTAGGGTTTGCTAAGCGAGTAAACGTAATTCCGAAAGGATAACGATCAATTGAAGTGGCAGCAGGATCGATCGGGTACGTGTTCAGACTAGAGCCGCCTGTTACTAACCTAGATTCTGCAAAGCTTGCTTGTGTAATCTTAGAGGGTATTTCCTGGTTACCTGTCTGGCCCCAACTCGCACGAATCTTTAAGTTTTGAAAAAAGGAATTAGACATGAAACTCTCATTGATAATATTCCAGCCCAACGCGACAGAGGGAAAGTAACCGTATTTGTTATTTTTTCCGAATTTTGATGATCCATCCGCTCGCAGTGTAGCGGTAACTAGATATTTATCTGAAAATCCATAGTTCAATCGACCGAAAAAAGACTGCAACTCATTTTTTTCGGCATTTGAAGTTACTGTGGTGGGGAAAGTAGTGCTACTGGTCTGATCCTGATACCTTGGCTCAATGTTGTTATTGGCAAAACCAAGAAAATTAACCGCTCTGGCTTCTTCCAAAAAATTTTGATAGGAGTGTCCCGCCAACAGCACAACCGAGTGAACATTCTTCTTCCAATTATAGGTAAGTGTGTTCTCAACTAATTCATTCTTATTTGCACTGATTGTATTTGTTAGCGACCCATTTGAGATATTCGCCTCGTTTACAATCGTTGGAAATGGCTTCCATTGAACGTCCCGGTTTGTGGTAGAATAATCGACACCCAAATTCAATTTATAAACTAGCCCTCTCACAATTTCGAGTGACGGTGAAATGGAAGCCAGAATACGATTATTGGTAGCCAAATCGCTATAAAGCTCATTCCTCTTCAAGGGATTCAATGCGTTAATGTTTAACAACGTAGGCGCACCATTTGTATATGCAGGTATTGTTGGGTTTAAACTGAGCATATCGCTAATAGTCGGATCTATCTGCGGACGCAAATTTTCCGTGCGCGATGCGGTCAGGTTATATTCTACATTCAATTTATTGTTTATCGCCTTTTGGGTCATATTCAATTTCCCAGAATACCGTTTAAGGTTGCTATTCTTTAAAATTCCTTCTTGGTCTTGCAGGCCTAGCGAAGCGAAATAGGATAGTTTTTCTGCCGCACCACTCAAAGAAAAATTAGCATTTGTAGATACCCCCGTTTGGGTCAATTCATCCTGCCAATTTGTATTTCCATTGAAATCTTGCAATAGGCCGCGTTCGGCCGTCACTCTTGTTCTGAATTCATCGGCACTAAACACTGGTATCTTCTTAGACAACAAAGACACAGCCCTGGAGATGGTAAAATTCATCTCCGTTTTTCCAGCTTTTCCTTTTTTAGTTGTAATTACTACCACTCCATTAGATGCCCTAGACCCATAAACAGCCGCAGCACTAGCATCTTTCAGCACGTCAATGCTTTCAATGTCACTAGGATTAAGAAAGTTTAATGGGTTGGTGTCAAAGCCATTATTCGCATTGTCAAGTAGCAAACCATCTACCACATAGAGAGGCTGTGTTCCAGACCGCAAACTGCCAATACCCCGTATGATCACATTTTGTGCGGCTCCAGGTTCACCGCTATTCGCTGATATGTTTACACCTGCCAATTTGCCCTGCAAAAGTTCGCCAGCATTGCTGAACACCCCTTTATTAAAATCTTCACTTTTAACTGACGCAATTGCACCCGTCACATCCGACTTTTTTTGTGTGCCGTAACCCACCACCACTAGCTCAGTAAGAATTTTTGCATCGGGTAATAATTGTACACCAATTTCAGTTTTGTCTCCTACAGTTATTTCTTGCGTAACACTGCCAACATAACTAAAAACTAAAATTGACCCATTTGAAGTAACCTGTATTTTAAATTTCCCGTCAACATCCGTGGCAGTTCCATTGGAAGTTCCTTTCTCAATAACATTTACCCCGGGAATAGGCTGTTGATCTTCTCCAGAAATAACTTTTCCAGTTACCACTCGCTCTTGCGCATTAGCCAAGCAAAAACTTGCCAATGCAACCATCGAAAACACTAACTTCCTAATTAAATTGCCCAGTGTGGCTTTATGTAAAATTTGTTGCATACTTTGTTGTTTTGGTTTTGTTTAAGGTTGTTGCGGACACATTTTTTAACAACGCAAAACAACAATTCTAATTTGATGACAAGTTGTGGTAATTATTATGGCTGTATTATAATTTAGAGCAATTCACTTTACACTGGGTAATGTTAATTTTATTTAAATCGGTTTCGAGTAAGAGAAAAGTAATGATGAATTAACATTAACATAAGTCATTTTAAACCTTCGCAATCATTACTGAGTTTGATAACTAATCTAAAAAACGGAACTCTTGATAACTAAAGAAAATATTTTTAATTCGCTGCTAAACAAAGAAGTCTTTGCATCAGGCATGGTGAAAACCTTTCCAGCAGGCACTGTTATTTTAGACCTACACTCGTACATCAGGTCAATACCAATTGTACTTTCGGGAAGTTTGAAAGTAACTAAGACAGACGAAGAGCAGCGGGAAATATTATTATACTACATAAAACCAGGGGAAAGTTGCATCATGTCATTTCTGGCGGGAATTCATAATGACAAGAGTAAGATAAAAGCCGTGGTAGAAGAAGATGCGGAAGTTTTGCTTATTCCTGTAAACAAAGCAAGCGACTGGATCAAGGAATTTCCAGAATGGACCGATTTTATTTTTAGTTTGTATCAAAAGCGTTTCGAAGATCTTTTAGAAGTAGTTAACGCTATCGCTTTTCAAAAAGCAGATACTCGTTTACTCCATCTACTAAAGGAAAAATCTGATTTATATCATAAAAAAGAACTTTCGGTTACACATCAACAATTGGCCGATGAACTTGGAATTACCCGCGAAGCCGTGAGCAGAGTGCTCAAACAAATGGAAAATGACGGCCTCATCTCGCTTTCCAGAAATAAAATTTCGCTTATGTGACTTTCATCACAGAATCAGCACGTTCGGTTAGGTAGCTTTGTTCTAAGATTCGGGCTAACGTCATTATTAAATGCGCGGTCAACCTGTTTTGAAATCATCTAGAAAATTTTAACCAATTGAATTATGAAAAACAACTTAGGATCCACCGACAGGGTAATCAGAATAATTTTGGCAATTGCTGCCGGTGCGCTGTACTTCTTCAATATAACAAGCGGTACTTTAGGTATTGTTTTGGTAGCAGCCGGAGCTGTGCTGGCTATCACCAGTTTCATAAATTTCTGTCCGCTTTACGCTATCCTGGGGATCTCAACTAAAGGGAACAAAGCTAGATAAACATAAATGGATTTTATTAAGAGACACAAACTTACGTTTCTCGGAGTAATGGCTGGAGCGATAAGTGGATACCTTTATTACCATTTTGTTGGCTGTGCTAGCGGCACTTGCGCAATAACATCAAAGCCAATCAATAGCTCGGTCTATGGAGCCATAATGGGCGGTTTATTTTTGAACATGTTTAAAAAAGACACTACCTCTAATTAAAATGAAAACAGAAAAACTTTTGTTAGCAAACATTAAATGCAGTGGTTGCGCTACCACCATAAAAAATGAATTATTAAAAATTAAAGGTGTGGAGAACATAACGGTGGATATTGAAAACGACAGTATTGATTTATCTTATAATGAAACTGATCGGGAGTTGATTATTCATAGACTGCACTCCTTAGGTTACCCGGAAGCGACAGAAAAAAACGGACTACTACTCCAACTAAAAAGCTATTCGAGCTGCATGATTGGAAAAATAAACAATCTCTAAAGTAAAAAGCGGTGAAAAATCATCAAAAAAAGCAAAACAAATTTCAATCACAAAAACATTAATAACATGCTAGACACACTAAAAAATTTACTAGGCTTGAACTCACAGACAGATTACAAAGAACTACTTAAACAAGATGCCATCATAGTAGATGTTCGCAGCAAAGGGGAATATGCCGGTGGACACATCAAGGGTTCAATTAATATTCCTGTGGATAAGCTGGGAAGTAACCTCCACTTGATTAAAGACAAAAACAAAATAATCATTACCTGCTGTGCTTCGGGCGCTAGAAGCGGTTCGGCCAAAAATTGGCTGCAATCCAATGGATATACGAGAGTTTATAACGGAGGTGGGTGGAGCAGTTTACAATATAAAATCTAACCGTATGACAGCGCATTATTATCAGGTAGATGTAAACTGGAACAAAGAGCGCAGGGGTACGTTATGTTCACCCGAATTAAACAAGGATGGAGTGAATTGCATTGAAGTAGCTACGCCACCTGAATTCCCGAAAGGCATACCTGGCATTTGGTCACCCGAGCACTTGTTTACAGCAGCTGTAAGTAGTTGTTTAATGACAACATTTCTGTCCGTTGCCGAAAATTCCAAACTGGCATTTGTTGATTTCTCATGCAAATCGAAAGGGAAACTGGAACAGGTAGAAGGAAAATTTTTGATGACAGAGGTTATTCTTGAACCCACAGTAACAATTTCCGATGAAAAAGATCGCGAACGAGCAGAACGTGTACTTCAAAAATCGGAAGCAGCTTGCTTGATTTCTAATTCTGTTAAGTCTAAGGTGAGTATGATAACAACAATCAAGATTAATCATTTGCCATGACTGGAAACAAGTAATTAATCTAGTTGATGTCAGTACTATTTAATAACCTCAGCAGTTCCAGATCCAGTGCTGATCTTAACTTGGATTGGCGACACACCAAGCTGAACTGTTTTGCGAATCGTTATACTGTTATTTCCGTTTTCTTTAATTTCTTCGGTTTTGTCGAACGGAAAGGGAACCCTTATCTCGCCATTTCGTTTGTTTGCTGACATCACCAATTCACCTTCTAATTTTAAGCCATGACTGTCAAGCACGGCATTGCCGGAACCGCTTCCAATCGAGAGGTCGTATGCTAGGGGCGTTGTCAACACCACGAGTACATCGCCCGACCCCGAGTTAAAGGAACCCTTTTTGGTTAAATGAAGCTCCTTGGCTTTTACATTGCCACTTCCACAATTGGCTTGCACTCCGCCTTTAATGCCAGTCAACGAAAGGTTGCCAGAACCAGCATTAGCCTTGATATCGCCATTTGTGTCATCCACCGAAATATCTCCAGAACCTGTATTTAAAGTTAGTTGGCCTTCATAAGCACTTACATTAATATCGCCCGAACCTGTATTTATTTTTGAATCGCCCGAAACATTTTTCCAACTGTAGTTGCCCGAACCCGTATTCACATTGGCCACTATTTTTAAGGTGTTGGCCTCGATATTTCCTGATCCAGAGTTCAACTTTATTTCCAGCCCGTCTGGCATCGTAATGATCCATTTAGAATTGCCATTAATGAAATTTTTAATTAAGAATTCCTCTTTTAATACCAACGTGGTTCCGCGCTGTTCTAGGATGGGTCGATAATCAGAAGTCGAGTAAGTATAGGTCATCTGCACTGTTACTTCGTTTGAGTTGCCTTTTTCAAGCCTCACATCACCCGATGACGTAGAAAGATCTACTCGCTTTATCCCACTAAAGCTTTTTGAAACACCTTGCGCATTTGCCAAACTTGTCAAAAAAATTGCGCACACCAGTAAATTGGGTTTAATAGACCTCATAATTTTTGAATTGTTTACTCTACTTACTTTAAAAAAGAGAAAAGGTTGCATTCACAATTAAAATTTATTCCTGGCTGACCGAACGAATTCGGTCGTGAAGTTTACAAAACATCTTAAACAAGAAATACATTCGCTAACCAATTATCCTGCATAAATAGCCATTTAGATTTTCGCAGGTAAAAAACAGATTCTAATTTTTTACCTTTCCGGGAAAAAAACCCTCAATGAACAGTCAAATCTACCCTTGCCTCTGGTTTGATGGAAAAGCCAAGGAAGCCGCTGAATTTTATTGCACTGTTTTTCATTCAGGAAGAATTCTCAATGACTCGTCATTAGTTGTGAACTTTGAGCTAGACGGCAAGAATTTCATGGGATTAAATGGAGGTCCGCAGTTTAAAATAAATCCTAGTATTTCTTTTACCGTCTCGTGTAAATCCATCACTGAAACAAATCAGCTGTGGGACAAACTGTTTGAAGGCGGCAAAGCCTTAATGCCCATCAATAAATATGACTGGAGTGAGCGCTACGGATGGCTCCAAGATAAATTTGGAGTAACATGGCAAATTTCTGTTTCAAGAGATTTGAGCCCACAAAAAATTACACCTTCTTTTTTGTTTGCAAACAACCAATTTGGAAAAGCAGAAGTGGCAATAAATTTTTACAGCTCCGTATTCAGCAGCTCAAAGACTGACCTGTTAATCCATTATCCGGCCGAGAGTGCGTATCAAGGTAATATACTTTATTCTGAATTTAATCTAAATAACAATTCATTCATTGCCATGGATGGGCCCGGAGGCCATGAATTTTCGTTCAATGAAGGTGTATCATTGGTAGTAGAGTGCGAAGATCAAAAAGAGATAGATCATTATTGGACCATGCTTACATCAGACGGTGGCGAAGAAAGCATGTGCGGTTGGTTAAAAGATAGATTTGGCGTTTCATGGCAAATCATCCCTAAAGGACTTGGACAAATTTTAAGCCATCCCGAAAAAGGGGAACTGGCAATGCAAGCCCTATTAAAAATGAAAAAATTAGAAATTGAAAAGTTAATAAACCCCTAAATTAATCCGACCATTTTAAATCTTTAACCCATACTTCGATGAATCAAAAAACAAACAACATCCTTTTTTGGATTTCAACTACCATCATCTTTCTGTTTGAAGGCGTTATGCCCGCGCTAACTTCCCACACTCAGTTGGCAAAGGATAGTATCGCACACTTAGGATACCCCGAGTATTTTCTACCCATGCTAACCGTATTCAAGGTACTTGGCACGTTGAGTTTAATAATTCCAAAAGTGCCAGCTAGAATAAAAGAATGGGCGTATGCGTGCTTTGCTATTGATTTTATTGCTGCCAGCGTTAGCCATTGGGCTGTTGATGGCTTTGGTGGTGAAGCTATTTTTCCATTGATTGTGTTGCTTATACTAATTGGTTCATATGTTAGCTATCACAAACTATTTGTAAAATCGCACTCATAAAACACCTCTATGGAATCACAGATAATTACAGTAAAGTCAACCATACAATCGCGAATAGAAAAAGTTTGGAGCTTTTGGACATCACCAGAACATATTGTGAACTGGAACAACGCATCTGCCGATTGGCATACTCCACGTGCCGAAGTCGATTTGCGCGTTGGCGGGAAATTCCTCTCGCACATGGCTGCAAAAGATGGAAGCATGGGCTTCGATTTTATTGGTACCTACACAGCAATTACACCTCACTCGTTGATAGAATATGTACTTGAAGACAACCGGAAAGTAAGAGTTGAGTTTGTATCTGGTGATGCCAGCACAGAAGTAATAGAAACTTTTGATGCTGAAACGCAAAACTCAGTCGAACTACAACGAATCGGCTGGCAAGCAATCCTAGATAATTTTAAAAAATACACGGAGGCTAATTAGTTTTGATAGACGAAGTAACTATAACATCGCTCAATGAAAATGCACTATTAGTTTCGTTTGGAAATACAATTGACGTAGCCGTAAACCAACTCGTAACTTCGATGGCACTTACTATCGTTAACAAACCGTTTTCCGGTTTTATAGAGGTCGTACCTGCCTATTCGTCACTAGCTGTTTTTTATGACCCTGGAGTTGTTCGATCGAAAAACAAAATACACACAACTGCCGCGGAATTTGTAACATCCTATATCAGGGAAATTCTAGAAAGCACCGGAAAAATTAGAGACCATTCTAACGCAAGGAAAATTGAAATTCCCGTTTTGTACGATGGTGAGGATTTAGCGTTGGTGGCAGATCATCATCGTTTAACCACAGACGAAATTGTAAGTATACACACTTCTACCTTGTATCGAGTGTTTATGATTGGATTTCTTCCTGGCTTCGCTTATATGGGAACATTAGACCCACGAATTGAGATGTCGCGAAAGACCTCACCCCGAACATCAGTGCCAGCTGGAAGCGTGGCTATCGCTGGAATGCAAACAGGCATCTATCCACAAGCTTCTCCCGGAGGTTGGCAATTGATTGGAAGGACTCCAATTAAAATATTTGATACCGCAAAATCTACACCCTGCCTACTTAGCTCGGGTGATACAGTGCAGTTTGTTGCCATTGACAAAGACCTTTTTGATTCGCTAAATGAGTATTGAAATACTTAAACTGGGATTGCTCTCAACATTAGTCGGTTCCGAACGAATTGGATTTCGAAATGTGGGTGTCGGTTCTGGCGGAGCTATGGATACGTTCGCCATGAAGGTTGCAAATTATTTAGTAGGCAACGCAGAGCAAGAGTCAGTTCTTGAAATGTATTTTCCTTCTTGTGAAATTTTGGTTCGCAACACTGAATTAATTAGCGTTACGGGTAAAGGGTTTGATGTCTCTGTAAATGATACACCGATATCTTCATGGAAACCTATCGTAGTTTCAAAAAATTCCATACTTAAATTGAATGTAAGGAGAAATGGAGGTCGCGCCTATGTTTCGGTAACCGGTGGTTGGAAATCAGCATCGTGGTTAGGAAGTTTCAGTACCCATTTAGGAGTTCAAGCAGGAGGGCATTTCGGTCAAGTGATAAAAAAAGGAGCTGTGATTGAAACAAGCCGACTTTCCAATGCTAAAGATAGTAATGCGTTTAATTGGGGAATTGCCTCATCTGAATTAGAAAAGGTTTATACACCAGCAAACGAAATTCGATGCATAGAGAGTATTGAATCAAATCTGCTTTCTCAACCATCAAGAACAGCCTTCGCTTCAACTGAATTCACCATCAGCAATACTAGCAATCGAATGGGCTTTAGACTTTCCAGCAGTCCTATGAAACTAGATAAACCGATCAACTTAGTTTCTTCAGCAGTAGATGTTGGAACGATTCAACTGTTGCCTGAAGGCAATTTAATTATACTGATGGCAGATCACCAGACCACGGGCGGTTACCCACGAATTGCGTCTGTTGTAAAAGCTGATTTGCCAAAGTTAGCACAGCTAAATCCAACTGATCAATTCATATTCAAGTTCATTACACTACATGAAGCGGAAAAGCTTTTGGTGGAAAGGCAGACTCAACTAGAAGAAATAAGGAAAAGTTGCTTACTTAGAATGCGCAATTAGCGAGAAAAAAAATCTTGCCTTTTGGCTATGATAAAACGAGGCATTGGAGACTTGGCATAAAAATAAAATTCAGGATATGAACTTTATTGACATTAATTGCGATATGGCCGAAGGTGTTGGCAACGAAGTCGAGCTTATGCCCTTCATCACTTCCGCCAATATCGCCTGCGGGTATCATGCGGGTGATAAAGATTTAATGAAAAAGACAATTGACCTATGCTTGAACTATAACGTTGAAGTTGGCGCTCATCCCTCCTTTCCCGATCGAAAGAATTTTGGCCGAACCAACATGTACCTTGAGCCAGACGAAATCATAAAAATTGTAACCGATCAACTTTATGCGTTACAACACATTGCCGTTCAGCAGGGGGCAAAATTACATCATGTAAAGCCTCATGGGGCATTGTATAATATGGCAGCTAAAGATCCAGAATTAGCGAAAGCAATCGGAACGGCAATTCGTAACGTTGATGGATCTTTGATATTATATGGTCTCTCCGAAAGCGTAATGTTAAGTGAAGGGAAAAAGCTGGGCTTAAGAATTGCCCACGAAGTATTTGCGGACAGAACGTACCAAGAAGACGGCACACTTACGCCACGTGCAAACCCAACTGCACTTATTAAAAATGAGGTTGATGCCAAAAGTCAAGTGTTATCGTTTATCCAAAAGCAAAAAGTAAGAACTGTATCAGGCAACTATATTGACATCAAAGCCGATACGATTTGTTTGCATGGCGATGGTATCCATGCGGTAGCATTTGCCAAACTCATTTATACATCGTTAAGGCAAGAAAATATATTCGTGAAAACCATTCCGTGTCTTGCTATTTATGTCTCAATACTTATGTTATTCTAGGCAATGAAAATAAAATCATTATTTAAAGGTCCGCTTGTAGGTGCAGCTTTCTTAATGGCAACTTCTGCGATTGGTCCGGGATTTATTACCCAAACTACGCGATTCACCGAGCAATTAAAGGCCAGCTTCGGGTTTGTGATTTTGGTCTCCGTTTTACTGGACATAGGAGTTCAGCTTAACATTTGGCGTCTGATCACCCAAAGTAAAATGTATGCGCAAGATCTTGCCAACATAGTGCTTCCTGGAGCGGGGCATTTTTTAACACTATTGATTTTGTTTGGCGGCTTTGCCTTCAACATTGGCAACATCGCTGGGGCGGGTCTCGGTTTTCAAGTACTTTTTGGATGGAGTGTACAAACCGGGGCGGTTGTTAGTTGTTTAGTGGCAGTACTTATTTTTTTGTCTCAGGAGCTAGGAAAAGCGTTGGATACTTTCGCCAAAGTTCTTGGCTTGGTTATGATCGCACTTACACTCTACGTTGCGTTTCAAGCAAATCCTCCAATGACAGAAGCAATCGTAAAAACAATAGTTCCTGATCAAATTAACGAACTTATTATTCTAACGATAGTAGGTGGAACAGTAGGCGGCTATATTAGTTTCTCTGGAGCCCATCGTTTGCTGGAAGGCGGAGTTACTGGAAAGGAACATCTTAAACAAATCTCTAACAGTTCGATATCAGCTATCTTAATCGCTTCGTTAATGCGCAGTATTTTGTTTCTGGCGGTATTAGGAGTTGTGTGGAAGGGAATAGCCCTTGGTAACGAAAATCCAGCTGCCGTTGTATTCAAAAACGCAGCTGGCGAAATAGGATACAAAATTTTTGGACTTGTATTGTGGAGCGCAGCCATTACATCTGTAGTCGGCTCAGCGTTCACATCGTTATCATTTGCAAAATCTCTTCATCCGTTGGTCGCAAACTATTTTCGGTATTGGATCACACTGTTTATCGTTCTATCAACTACCACTTTCCTAATGGTCGGTCAGCCAGTAAAAGTGCTGATAGCAGCGGGAGCGATAAATGGATTGGTGCTTCCATTTGCATTGGCCATCGTTTTATGCTCGGTCTTCAAAAAGGAATTGCTACACGACTATCATCATCCTATTTGGCTTTCAATACTGGGTTGGATAGTAGTGATCGTCATGGCTTACGTGGGAATCAAAGGCGTTTCCACACTCTTTTAATGCTGCAATTTTTGCTGACCTGCTATTCATCCCGTAAGGTCTTCACAGGATTTGCAGTAGCCGCTCTAATTACATGAAACCCGACCGTAAGCAGTGTGATTATTAGTGCCAATAAAGCAGAAGCAATAAAGGTTGGCCACTCTGCCATTATCTCTATGCGGTACGCAAAGTTACTCAACCAGCTATTCGTAAAATACCATGCCACGGGAAACGCCAACACAATACCAATAGTTACGAGCAGGAAGAATTCTTTCGATACCAAATAGAAAAGGCTTTGAACCTGCGCACCAATTACTTTGCGAATACCTATTTCTTTTGACCGCTGCTGGGTAGAAAATGCGGCCAAACCCAGCAAGCCCAAGCAGGCTATAAAAATAGTTAGGCCAGAAAATACGGTGAATATTTGACTCCGCTTTTCATCGGCTTTGTATTGAGAATTAAAATCTTGGTCAAGAAAAACATATTCAAAAGGGAAAGACGGAAAAACCTGTTTCCATGTTTTTTCAATTGCGGCCAGAGTTTGTTTCGGATCGCCCTGATCGGTGCGCACAAACACATAGTTATTCCGTTTGTCAAAAATGATCAACAAAGGTTCAATCGCATCGTACAATGAATTCTGATGATAGTCTTTCACCACGCCCACTACTTGTTTGTCTTGCGTAGGATTCTTGGGGTCCCCCGTCTGAAATCGAAATTTCTTTCCCAACGGTTCTTTCCATCCCATCCGTGCAACCATGGCTTCGTTAACAAGTACTGCAGAAGTGGTATCCGAGATTATGTCACGCGAAAAATCTCGTCCCGTTACGATGGTCATACCCAAGGTTTTCACAAAATCAAAATCAGCCGTGTACAAATCAATCCCGCGATCGCTGAACTTACCATCGTTCTCTTCCACCTTCAACAGGTTTTTGCTGATGCCCTCTCCTGGCGATGCGTTGGCCATACCTACCGCCACCACCTCGCTGTTTTGTTTCAGCCCATTTACAATTACGTCAGCTCTTTTTCGCATTTCGCGCTCGGTCAAGTTTAATCTAACAACACGTTCTTTTGTAAAGCCTAGGTCTTTCGTGCGCATATATTGCAGTTGATCAAAGACTACCAAAGTGGAAATGAGCATAAAAATAGAGATGCCAAATTGCAATACCACCAAGCCTTTTCTGAAAAGGGCATTCCCGCCTTTGGAAGCAATTTTTCCTTTCAGCACTTGCACCGGATTGAAGCTAGAAAGATAGAACGCAGGATAACTGCCCCCGACAATTCCAATAAAGAGTATCATGCCCAACAAGCTCAATAACACAGGTAGCCTAAGAATATACGAATAAGGAAGTTGTTTATTGGCGAGCGTATTAAAAGCTGGAAGAAGCAAGTAGATAAGAATAAAACTAAGCACAAGCGAAACAGATGCGATTACGATTGATTCTGTAACAAACTGCAGCACTAGCTTACCGCGGGATGAACCCATTACTTTGCGCAACCCAACTTCTTTCGATCGATTGGTGGAGCGGGCGGTGGCCAGGTTCATATAGTTGATACATGCAATGATGAGCATAAAAGCGGCTACAGCGGTAAAAATATAGATGTACGAAATATCACCTCCAGCCTCTGCCTCATCTTGGATTTTTGAATACAAGTGTATATCTGTTATTTTCTGAAGTTCATACTTAACCGAAATTCCATATTGCTCAAAGATCGGGTTCACTTTTTCCTTCACGATTTTTTCCAAACTCTTATACATTTTTGCAAGTTCATAACCTTCTGGCAACTGAATGTACGTGAATACTCCGAAACCACCCCAATTTACCTGACGGGTTGGATACGTATTACTTGAAATCAGCGCATCGAAACGGAAGTGAGAGTTCAACGGAACATCTTCTATGATACCGGTAACTTTGAAATCTTCTGTCTTTCCTTCATTGTTCACTGTTTGAAGCGATTGACCGAGCGCAGCGGTAACTTCATTAAAATACTTCTCTGCAATTTTTTTTGTAAGTACAATAGAAAATGGATTATCTAACGCAGTACGCTCATCGCCAGCCATAAATGCATAGCTAAACATATCAAATACCGTAGAATCGGCAGTATAAAAATCAGTTTCGTTAAATTCTTTGTCACCATGCTTATAAAGCGTTTTTCCAGTACCATTAAAGCGCACTGCATTTATCACTTCTGGGTAATTGTCGCGCAGTTCAACAGCCATTGGCTCTTGAGCGACTGCCCACGTAAAAGCATTGTCAGGTTCCTTGATATTGGATACGATTCGATAGATAGAATTTGCGTTTTTGTGGTAGCGGTCGAAACTCAATTCGTCCAATATGTACATTATCAAGAACAGGCTGCACGTAATGCCAATGGTGAGGCCTAAAATATTAAGGAAGCTATAGGCTTTATCCTTACGGATGGAGCGAAGCGAAACAACGAGTAGATTTTTAAGCATAGAATTGAGGGTAAAGTACACTACCGATGAGGGGTATACTCAAATAGTTTAAAATAGTTACATTTTTTGACAAAGTTGCCCAATGCCGTAGGGACTTGAGCATCGTCAACCGGTAAACTTGCGCAAGACAATGCGCGAGGGATAGTTACTCAGATTTTTGAATCTCGATGATGCGATCACTGTTACCTCCATTACTTGTGCAAACATAAACACGCCCCGCAGGTGAAATGCAGACATCCCTAAGTCTTCCCCACACGCCTCTGAAGAAAGATTTTGTCGAGGTAACCGTTTTACCATCCGCACTCAGTTGCAATTGATACAAAGTGGCATCTTTTAAGGTTGTTAGTAGCAGCGAGTTCTTCCATTGAGGCATCAAATCGGCAGTGTAAAAGTCGATGCCACAGGTGGCTAAAGTGCCTGAACCTGTCGACCAAATTGGAGTTCGTACATTATTTGCGCTACAAAAGGTAGATTCTGAAGGTTCATTACAAGGACCATTTACATTGGGCCAACCATAGTTGGTTCCTCTCTCTATGATGTTTACTTCATCTTCTACGTTGGGGCCATGGTCAGAAATGTAAAGCGTGTTGTTTGCCATTACCAACCCTTGTGGATTTCGATGGCCAAAACTCCAATACGGATTTCCTGCGATTGGATTGTCGCTAGGAATGGTTCCATCTAAATTAAGCCTCAGAATTTTTCCCGCTAATGACCCAGTATTCTGTGGCAACGAAGTCCTGTTGGCATCCCCCGTGGTGATGAACAGTTTAGGTGATGTCTCACTTGATATGAGCAATCTAGAACCATTGTGAATATTGGCTGCAGGAATATCATCGAGAATAACCACGGCATTTGAAACCTCATTGTTCTTGAAAGTAAATCGAACTACTTTTTCCGTATAAATAGCATTCTTGTTGTAGTTATAAACAACGTAGAAAAGTCCATTTGTTAGAAAATCAGGATGTTGAACCAAACCCAACAATCCGCCCTCTCCCGTGGATACTACCTCTGGAATGGAATGGGTAAAAATTGTGTTTCCTGTTAAAGGGTCAATCTTACTTATTTTGCCGTTCCTCTCCGTGAGCCAAATAAAATCATCTTTTCCCCATAAAATTTCCCAAGGAAAGTTCAAGCCCGATTTTACGATCCTAGTATTATCCGAAGGCCAGTTAATAGCAGGTGGCGGATTAACTTGAGGTGTATTGGAATCGTCTTTCTGACATGAAAACGCAATAGCGGTCAATACAAAAACAAGTATTCTCTTCATTGAATTTGGAACTACAGAATTTGCTTATAGATTCTTACAACCGAACATGCTTTTTATGGACTTACTAAGTTTATCGAAAAGTTCACGAAGAGCGGATTCGTCAACTTGTTAGTTGCCAAATAAGGATCATCACCAAAGCCACGGAAAAATTCTTTCTCATCCACATTAAAGCGATAATTGTACCGCCAGCCTGCTTGAATTGAGACCCATAAAAAATCTTTAATAGATCGTTCAAATACACACCGCACTCTCAGTTCACCTCGTCTTAGTTCCAGATTGTCTATTCCTGGAGCAAACTCATTACCTCTGTTTCTTATCAAGTAACTATTACCTTCTAACTCATATCCAAAAAAGGCCAACGTTCTTGAATTGAATGTTCTTCGCAACACGGCTTTGGCGGGAAACAGTGTTTCCACTCCCCATTTTCTATTTTTGAATGTGTAGTTGTAAAGGAAAACTGGAAAATAGTTAGCCTCACCTACTCGATACGAGCGCGCAATTCCAAATCCATACATAAGCCGATCGTGCTTTTTCCAACCATAAATTCCAGTGGCCGAAATCTTTGTGTAACTAAGTGATTGAAAATCATTAAAAGAATAATTTCCATTAAGATCGCCTGACCCGTTGAGTATGAAAAAAGATTTTTCATTCAATGGTTTGAACAGCGTGAAATTTAGACCCATCGTGCGAAGCCCATATTTTTGCAGCGAAAGAGCTAGAGGGTTGATTGCTGCTTCTTTATCGAAGGAATAAAAATTATCCCAGTAGGTAGCTCCAATATTCAAAAGAACATTTGTTTTTGAAATAACTGGCACATTTGCAGCAACCCGAAGACCATAATTATTACTTGTTGTGATTTCTTGGCCAGCGTTTGATCCGATGGCTCCCAGATTCAATTTGTAAGAACTTTGATAGTCGTAGCCAATGGAGATTAGTTTGTTCGGGCTCAGATCAAAAACTTTCGAAGTACAAAAGCGCTTGCCTCCCCCAGCCAGTTCTGCTTCGCCATACATACTAAAATCCTCGACAGCAGTTGTATCAGTTTCCTGTGAAAAACAAAAGGAGTAAAAAAAAGCGAAAAGAATGACAAGAAACTTCTTCATGCTATTTCTTTTTTAATTGTACTCGCTTCCATACATCGGTGCGCCCGAAAAGGGAGACACCGATAAATCCACGCACGTCCAACGTATTTTCATCGGTCATTTTAATGGTGCAACTGTACGTACTGCCATTTTCTGGATCATAAATAGTACCTTCTTCCCACGTTTTGTCCCCCTTGTATTGAAAATCGCGCAACAGGCGATAGCCCAAAAGCGGAGTAGAACGCAACTTTTCATCGGGGTTGTTTTTGTCTGTCTTGGGCTTACCTTCATCATTGTTAGGTTCCCTCAGCCAAACAATTCGGCCAGTAAATTTCTCTCCGGCTTTGTCAATTTTCACACGCGCTTTGCCACTACCCGATTCCCAAACTCCCAAAATGGCGTCTGATTCGGTCTGTGCGAAAATAGCTAGGCTTAAAAGTTGTGCGAGGAAGAGTAAAATGAAACGTTTCATAACAATAAGGTTTCGAGTGTAATAACAAATTATGGGTTGATTTTATCGAACAAAAAGTAAAACTATAAAAATTAATAGCAATACTTTATTTATTGCCTTTTTTATACAAATATTTAAAAAGTTTGTTGGCGGCAAATTCTATACGGGATTCGAGAATTGGGTATCCCTAAACCTGGAGAAATACAAGATTAACCGCTATCATTGCGCTAGCCATTGCAGTGCTACTCAGGTTATGTCTTTCATCATTTCAGTTTCTGATCATATTTTGTTTGAGGACGAGTTTGTGCTTGTGATTAACAAACCCCCTGGATTGATGGTAGAACCCGATCGCAATGGACACCCAAACCTTCTGCAGCAGGTGAAAAAATATTTGAAAAACTCTTTACCTCAGGGCGATGAAGTATATGCTCAACACATTCATCGGCTGGACCGCCCCGTAAGTGGTGTTATACTATTTGCCAAACAGCGATCGGTATTAAAAAACCTAAGCGAACAATTTGCAGAGCGCAAAGTAAAGAAGTATTACCAGGCACTGACAAGTCACGCACCAAGTCAACCTAATGGCAAACTCCAAAATTGGCTGCGTAGGGAAAAGAAAAAGGCGGTGATCTATGATCAGGAAATAGAGTATGCAGAAAAAGCAATTCTAAATTATGAAGTTACCACTTTCGCGGAAAATCAATTTCTTTGGACGATTGAATTACATACAGGCAAGTATCACCAGATTCGTGCTCAACTTGCGTACATTGGCTGCCCGATCATCGGAGACTTATTGTATAGCTCGAACGCACAATACCAACCCGATTGTATCGCGCTGCATGCCCATCAGCTCGTCTTTTTTCATCCCATTACCAATGAACAAATGATGATTACAAAAGAGCACTCGTTTATTGTATGATTAAATCCTTGCTTATTTCTGGTGATCAAAGACCACTTGCATTAGGCTTACGTGCTACCGCCCTCCACTTTGACTACCGAACCATTGGTTGCTGATGATAACGGACTTGCCAAATATACAACGGCATTTGCCACTTCTTTCGGTTGTGCAAAACGCCCCAGCAATGAAGTAGTGCGAACGTTTTTAAAAAAATTATTACTTACTTCTTCTTTTGTTCTGTTTTCTTTTAAGGCTTGATCCGCCAGAAATCGTTCCGCACCTTCCGAAAGTGTGGAGCCAGGCATCACTGTGTTTACAGTTACTTGCGTTCCTTTTGTTTTGTTGGCCAATCCTCGGGCAACCGTTATAATAGCCGACTTGGTCATGGAGTATGCAATTAAATCTTCGGGCACAAGTTGGGCACACTCACTGCTTATGAAGATGATTCTCCCCCATCCGTTTGCATGCATCGCGGGCATTAACTGTCGGGCAAGCCGCACACCACTCATTACATTCACTTCAAATAAGTTATACCAATCCTGGTCTTGGGTATTTTCAAAAGACTGGGAAGTAAATATGCCAACGTTATTTACAAGAATGTCCACTTCCCGAATCTCTGCTAACAAAAGATCGACCGACTTTTTATCTGTAAAATCGGCAGCAAATCCTGTAACGGCAGCCGATGGGTTTTCATCTCTAATTTGCTTGATGCCTTTTTCGACACTGGCGTTGGTTCGTCCATTGATAATAACAGTTGCTCCTTCCTGCGCCAATAACGTAGCAATGGCAAAACCGATTCCTGATGTAGAACCGGTTACCAATGCCTTTTTGTTTCTTAGTAAATAATCCATTCGTTTTCGTCTTGTAACTTAATACTTTTCCAACCCCAAAAGTTTTTTTCCCAGGGCACTTAGCTCGGCTGTGCCATACTTAGTCTGTTCCCACTTGCGTGGATCGCCAGGAAAGGCATAGCCTTCGGGCGCAATTCTATTCTTCCATGAGTTCACTCGCCATTCCTTTAGTTCTTCGTTATCCTCTTCGGCAGGCATCATCGAAATATATTGGGCAATTCTTACTTTGTCTTTTGAGAGGTTAGGGCGAATACCGTGTGGCTGCGTGCTGTTAAAAATCAACAAATCGCCCGCATGCAATTTTACTTTTACAAATTTATCTGCAAAAGCAGAAGTATCTGGTTGAAACCGATGACGATCTTCTGGCTGCGTTAACTTCCACGTGTCGTACGTTCGATACAATTCAGGTATGCACTGAAAGCCGCCCATGTTTTCATCATCCTGATCGGCCAATGCCAACACACCTTGTACATTTTGAGGTTTGGTTTCAGGGTCATAATCCCAGTGGATAAAACCTTTGTACTCAAACCCCGGGCGAATAGGGAAGTTTAAGTTCGCGCGGTCGATCGTCACCCAAAGTTTTTCGGTTCCCCAGATGTCGGTAAACGCATCATACACACGCTGCATTTGTCGGTTATTCCAGAGGTGTTGATTGTTGTATACTTCCACCATGCCAGTGCCCACAAGTTCTTTCATTTCCATGTCGGCCCGAGGCGCAGTGTACCAAGTAGTCGGGTCATTTTTATCTTTCTCTTCAAACTCCCATAAAAAGTCGGCTGTCTTTAGAGCTTGCTCTCTGGGCACCGCATTTTTTATTACCACATATCCATTATGAATCCAAAATGCCCAATCTTCTTCACTCAAAATTCGAAGCGGTTTTCCGTTCGATCGATCGTTCAATTTTAGTTTACTGCTGGTGGCGGTTGATGGATTGCCCGGAATATCCTTGTGATTTTTGTTTGGACTCTGCGCAGGAGCCATTGTTTTATAGTTTTCCATAATGGTGCTTTTTTAAGTTGATTTATACCTCAAAGCTAGGTTTTAGCCGCAACCGTTTTCTACTCCCATAGTGATGATTTTTTGTACAATATTGATAATTTTATAATGCATTTGATTGATAAATAGCAATTAGATGTAATTTTCTATGAAAACAGAACTCGAACAAATTGTCGCCCAGTCTAATAGTTCACTCCGCATTTTAGTAAACCCAAATTTAAGCGACTTCTTTTTTTGGCATTTTCATCCTGAATTCGAATTGGTGTTTTTGGATGGAGCCAATGGCACTCGCCATGTTGGTAAGCACATTTCCCGTTTCCACGGAAGTGATTTGGTATTGATAGGTTCAAACATTCCTCATCTCAATTTTGATTTTGGTATAAAGGCGCCTTATGAAAAGACCGTGGTTCATATCAAGCCCGATTTTCTAAGTGATGCGTTTGCCTCGACACCCGAACTAAAAAAGATTAGAGAGCTATTGATTTTAGCGCAGCACGGAATTGCCTTTGGGAAGTTAACACAGGAGCAGGTAGGCCCACGACTAAAGAAATTACATACGCTCAACTACTTTGAACAATTTCTAGAACTGCTAAGCCTACTTCAGATGCTAGCGTATGCGGGAGATGTTGAGCTGCTACATCCCCAACCAGTTGTAAATACGCACACGGAAAAAGAGCAAGGCAGGTTAAAAAAAATTTATGCCTTTCTGGATGAGAATTTTCAGAGGAAAATTGAAATAGATGAAGTGGCGCAATTAAGCAACTTAACAAATGCTGCGTTTTGTCGATACTTTAAGAAAATGACACGATTAACTTTTACTGAATTTGTAAATCACTATCGGATCGACAAAGCAAAAAAGCTGTTACGATTGGATAACAACATTACCGAAACGTGCTATCAATGCGGGTTTGAAAGTATCTCTTACTTTAACAAGGTCTTTAAAAAAGTTACTGGCGAAAATCCCCTTGCATTTAAAAAGAAAGTGCAGTAATCAACGGTTCGCTGGCGATTTGAAAGTGTGATGAGCTTAATCTATCAAACGCTTAATGACTGTGAGGTACAAAAACCTTACTCATCAAAGTGGATTGTTTATCCACGATGGTCGAAACCCCTCCACTCATATTACTTACATTTTTGAAACCATTGGTGTTCAAAATGTAACTTGCCCTGGGGCTTCTATGACTGTGGCTGCAATAGACAAGAACCTCTTTGTCTTTGTATTTTGATAGTTCGCTCACCCGCCTTTCAAGTTCTTGAACGTTGATATTAATGGCATTTTTAAAATGACCAAAACTTGGTACTTCGGCAGTAGTTCCCTTAAACTCCTCGGGTGATCTAACATCAAGTACCAAAGCAGTTGGGTTGGCCTTTATTCGCTGCGCGAATTCCTCCACCGAGAGGTTCTTAAATTTAATTGATGATTTATCGACTAACTCCATATTGCACGCTGTGCAAGTTCCTGGCGCGTTATGGATTTCGCTGTCGCATTTATACCCGCAAGGGCTGCAAACATATTCTTTTTGGGCGAAAGCCTGCAAACCGAAAGTGACCAAGCTTGCGACCAGTATTAATCTTTTCATTTCTAGTGTTATTTTTTTCTAATCCCTACTACGCAACGGAAGTAACTTCGTTCACCTTTCGGTATCATTTTTTGTCATGAGGATAAACGATGCCCGCTTTGCCCCTGATTCGGTCAAGTGTTTCCATCAGCAATAATGTGTCAGAAAATTTCATAATAGGGCTTTCTGTTAAGTCAGCCAGCAGGCAATCAGTAACGTGCTGCGCCTCGTATTCATAGCCGTTTCCTTTCACGGTTTCAATGTCAATAGTTTCTTTTGTATCTACCGCTCCAGCATAGTATTCAACCTGAGTAGTAGGGCCGTGGAATCGATGGGTCAACCGAATTCTTCCAGCATCGCCATTGATGTCGGCACCAGTTGCCATGTTGCTGGTGAAGGATGAAAATAGCTGCGCAAGCGTGCCATTGTTGTATTTAAACTGAACGGCAATTTGATCGTCTACACCAGTGTACGCGGGAGTCATGGTCGCTTCTATCTCATCCGGCTTGCCCAGAATGTCGAGCGCTAAAAATACCGGATATAGTCCTATGTCCAATAAAGACCCGCCTCCAAGCAATGGATCATAAATTCGTTGCGCAATTGGGGGTGTTGGTTTGAAACCAAATTCGGCAATAATGCTTTTGATAGCGCCTACTTTCCCATCGGCAATCATTTTTTTTACTTGTTTGTAGTGAGGTAAAAATTTAGTCCAGAATGCTTCCATTAAAAAAGTATTTTGCAGAGACGCAAAAGCGATCATTTCCGAAGCCTGTTTTGAATTGATGGCAAACGCTTTTTCGCAGAGTACCGCCTTTTTATGGCCCAAACAAAGCAGCACATGTTCGAAATGAAACCCATGGGGCGTTGCCACATAGATCACATCTACCCTCGGGTCTTTTACTAATTCCTCATAGCTTCCGTGTGAAATAGGTATGTTGAATTCTTTTGCAAAAGCCTCTGCGTCAGACTTGGAACGCGCGCCTACCGCAGCTAACTCGGCATTACTTACCCATGCTAGGTCAGCTGCAAACTTTCTGGCGATTTTGCCAGCTCCTAGAATACCCCATTGTATTTTTTTCATTGTATAGAATTCAATTTATAGATGAAGATAGCACCTTAATGGAAACAACGGTGTGTTTTTTCGATTTTGTTTACTATTCGTTAAAACTCGCTATACCGAACGCATCATAGCACGAAGGAATTCGACCGTTGCCTTTGAAAGCCAGTAAAAGGAACTCAGGCGAAAAAAGCACAAGTTTGAGCCCGCTTTTATACAAGGACTTGATTGAAAACAATGTTGGCAAAATCTCGATAACAAGCATTGAAAACGAAGGCACTTGCTTCAAAGTCGCTATGCCAAAAGTTTGATTGTTGAAAATGCTATTTTTCAAGATGGCTCAGAATACGGCCACCTTCCAGGAAATTAGCAACAACGTCCTGTACCTCAATCGATTTCAGATTATGGCCTTTACCCTTTGTTATGACAAGGGTAGAGTTATTCCAAACGCGATGTATTAATTTAGCATTTTCAACGGAAGTATCTTCGTCTCCTTCATCGTGAATGATAAGCGCTTTCGAATTTATTGTCGATACAAATTTTTTGGCAGAGTAAAAGGTGATCGGATAAGTGGTAACCTCCTCAAAGCGGTTCTCCACCAAGGCAACGCATTTTCTGTTAAGCTTTAATTGTTGGGCGTAGAAACCAAAAAATTCTTTTGCCTCGCCAGGGGCTGCCAATAACACAATGGAATCGGGCGATAATGATGGGTTTACATGAAATGTAAACAATGCAGTAAAAGCACCTATCGAGTGGCTAACTACTTTATCTACTTTGCCAATAATTGATAAGTACTTTACAATTGCGGCACTATAGTACGGCACACTTAAAAATTGGCCAGTACTTTGGCCGTGGCCAGGCGCGTCTAATGCGTATAAAGTGTAATTATTTTTATCCAGCGAATCGACATAGTTTTTCCATCGATAAGTATGGCTTTGCCAGCCGTGCAAGAGTAGTATCTTTTTCGCGCCATTGCCCCATTGGTAGGTTTGAATAGTTTCCTTTCCCAGGGTGAATGACGATTGCTTGGCGGTTGCAAAAAACGCTACCTGTCTGGCAGTAAGTTTACTTCGGGTCGGTCGGCAAAATAGTTTGAAGCCGAAATCGGCCGCCTTGGAAGGCGCAATCCACGCTAATGTGTTCAGGTAGGTTCCGATTAGAGTGACAAGTATTTTTTTCATCGTTTAGGTTTTTAGATACCAATCGGTATTCTTCTGGGTAAAAAATTTTAGATTTCTATGTCTTTTATTTGTTGGCTAAGGTGCTTAATCATTTTTTTTATGTCATTGTCGTTTCGCTCTAGCTTACTCATCATAATGCTCCCTTCTAAACCTGCAATAATTATTGTAGCCAAAAACTCTTTATCGGTACCTGGCTTTAACTGATTGTGTTCAATTCCTTTTTGAAGGATCGAAATGACAGATGCTCTCAAAACGGATAATATTTTCAACGCTTCTTTGCGAAGCCCCACGTGCGCATCATCTGCTTCAATAGCAGCGTTCAATAGCGGGCAACCACCTTTTAAGGGTGGGTTGGTAATATAAGATTCAAAAAATATAAAAATAGATCGAAGCTTATCTCCGGCAGTAGCTTCTTTTTTGGTTAACTCCTTAAGTTTTGCAAATAATAGCGTTGACAAATAGCCGAGCGTCTCAATTTCAAGCTGATCTTTATTTACGAAGTGGGTGTAAACTGCGCCTTTTGTTAAACCTGTCGCGGAAGTGATATCGCTGATAGAAGTGGCTTTGTATCCGTTGGTGTTAAAAAGAACTGCTGATCTTTTAAGGATGTTATCTTTAGTCGCTTCAGGGTTTCGCATTCACAAAGATACCGATTGGTATCTAACTTGCAAATCTTATTTTTCAGAACGTTTATGAGCCATAACCGCCCGTAAATGGCCATAGCCAAACTTTCCTTTTAGTATATCATACAATTCCTTGGAAGTGGCATTTTCTGGAAGTTCAGCCAATGCATTGCCTATTGTGTCAACCGATTCTTTACTCATAAACTCAAAAATGCTGAGTTTATCTTCAGCTACAGCTTTTGCCAAGTGGCTTTCGATTGTCCCTACGGCAAGATCTCTTTCCTTTGCGATTAGCTCAACGGTCATTCCAGATTTGAGTAGTTCGAGGGTAATGTCAAAGGTACTCTTGCCATCTGCGGTTTTGGTCTTCCCTTTTTTTGTCTTCGGTTTGATTACCGGAGGAATTTGGTTTCCAACTTCTTTTTTGATATCGGCAAGCAACTTATTTCTTTCGGAGATTCTATTTTGAGCGAGTGAAACAAACTCAAATTTTTCACTGTTATTAAGGATGGCTTCGATGAGGTAAACAGATTTGTCAACCTCTTCTAGTTTTTTTGTCAGCGATTGGTCTATGTCAGCCAAGTGGTTAAGGTAGGTTTTTACACGCTTTTGGTTTTTCATTACTTCTATGTGGTGAAGGAGTAATTTTAAATTCAACCAAAGGTGATTTTTGTAGTATTCACTTCCTTTTCGAATCCGTTCCAGCAGCGACTCTTGCTTGTTTCCCTCCAGCAACTCTATCAATTGTCGTCTGAATTTCTCGGTATTCGTTTGCTCTGCTTCTAGCTGCTCGATCAACTGTGTGAGAATGGGCTTCATCGATTTTTCTGTAAAGCCGTCTTCGGGATTTTCTTTTTGAATGTAACGAATGTCTTTTACGATGGAAGTAAAGTCGAAGGTTTTCTCCAATAGCTGTTTTATAAAATAGCGCTGTCTTTCTTTCATTAAGCCATTTAATTGGCTGGGATGGTGGTTGTTTTTTACAAACGACACTACTTGAGCATCGGTGCTAATGGCACTTGAATTGATTTTGGTTCGCAACACCAGCCCGTGTAGTGAGCGAAGGCGTGAAAGCGCAACATACACTTGCCCATCTGCGAAAGCTTGCCCCACATCGATAATGGCTTTGTCAAAAGTTAGTCCTTGACTTTTATGCACCGTTATGGCCCAGGCCAACTTAACAGGATATTGTTCGAACGCACCAATGACTTCTTCGTGTAATTCGCTTCCATCATGAGTTGAGTATTTTTTGTTTTCCCACCGTTCCCGTTTAAGCTGGTATCGGGTGTGGCTTTCGGCCAACTCAACCCAAATCGCATCGCCCGAAATTTCAGTAATTGTGGCAAGCTTCCCGTTGAAATACATTTTTCCTTCATTGTCGTTGCGCACAAACATGATCTGAGTTCCTACTTTTAATTCCAAGGAAAGTTGAACCGGATACATGCTTTCGGGAAAATCACCTTCTAAATGGGCATCGAAAAAATAAGATTTAGCGGTGAGATTTTTTAGCTCACGGAGATTGATTTCATCGGCTTTATAATTATGTGTAGTAAGGGTTATTATTTCATTTAGCTTTCGAATTTCGTCTTCGGGCTGATAATGCAAATTAAGGCTTTCGATATCTTCAACCGTGGTTTCATTGTTCCTTAGGTTGTTGAGAATGGAGATGAACGTGTTGTCGCTTTGCCTAAATATCTTATCCAATTCAATATAAATCAGCGGATCGTCTTGCAGGGCTTTGGCTTCATAAAACCAAGCACTTTTGTAATATTTGCTTAAGAGGTCTTTTTCCTCGTTTTTTACAATGGGCGGAAGTTGAAACAAATCGCCAATGAACAATACCTGAGCGCCTCCAAAACTTTGCCTGAAGTTGCCTCTGGCGGCCTTCATGCGGTAGTCAATGGCATCCAATAAATCAGACCTAAGCATACTTACCTCATCAATCACCAATAAATCAATGGACCTTAACACTTGTTTTCGGGCACTGTTAAGAGGGTGTTTTCTGGCCAACGTATTTTGGTTGATCACACGTCCATTTTCACTAAAATCTTCGGGCAGGAAACGATCTGGCAAAAAAGTAACGGGCGGAAGCAAAAATTGGGAGTGAATGGTAACGCCTCCGGCATTTAGCGCGGCAATGCCAGTTGGGGCAACCACAATATGCGCTTTATGCGTCAGTTTTGAGAGATTCTTCAAAAAAGTAGTTTTGCCCGTGCCAGCCTTGCCAGTAAGAAAGATATGGCTGGATGTGGTGTTGATAAATTGCGAGGCGGTAGCTAGGTAGTCTTCCATTTGGCGAAGTTAAATAACTAGGCCTAAATGTAATAGATTGATACACGATATGGTTTATATTTGCTAGCCAAAGTAGCATTAACTTATGTACACGACTTACCATTTGGCCTCAGCTCAGGAGGTAAACAATGATATTTTAGATTCGATAAAGGCAACTTTTAAATCGAAAGCGATAACAATTATTGTAGAAGAGGTTGATGATTTTTCTGAGCTAGACCCGAGTGTTAAAAAAACGCTTGACGAGCGATTGCTAGAAGATCAACGAGATGATCTTAGCAGTGAGGATTCTATCTTACAACTCAAAAAAAAATATAACGTTTAAAATTGCTATCTCTCCGAGAGCGCAGCGAGAAATTGAGAATGCAATAGATTTTTATAAAATGTATAGTTTAAATGCCCCAGGTTATTTTATTTCCTCTTTAAATGATTCATACACTATGCTAGCAAAAAATCCTTTTTTTGCAGTTCGTTATAAAAATGTTAGAGCAATAAAAGTCAGAAGATTTCCATATGCTTTGTTCTTTACAATAGATGAAAGCGAAAATAGAGTTCGTGTGCTGTCGTGCTTTCATACCAAACAAGATCCTAAAAAAAGACCCGAGTTTTAGCTCTCATGACCTCCGTTTCAATATCCTCAGTTATCAAAACTTCCGCCTACCGTTCTCATTGGCTGGGGGTTCGTTGGCAATTACTTCTTTCAATTACTGCCATTTGGCTGGTAAGCCGTTGGCTTAGAACTGAGTATGGTCAGGACGACTCCAATTTATGGCTGGTCATGAATCAGTTCATACGTTTAGTGGAGTTTACTGTGATTGGCCTTTTTGCGATTAGCCTTTTTAGCACACTTGCCATTTGGCTGTTTTTTCTAAATTCGTTAAAGAATAAGGCTGTTGCTATTCATGTAAAATTTGGAGACGGTCAAAAAGCGCAAGCAGGATGGGTTGACCTTGGTATCTCCATTGTGGGTAATGTGTTTAGGCCATTGTTAGGTTCCGTGCAGGCTAGGCTGCTTTTTTCAGAAATGAAAATGAGTGATAGAATTGTGTTGGATTCTACTATTCCAAAACCAAAACATTGGTGGAGGCTCGGGATAAAGGGAACGGGGAAAACGCTGCTGCACGATCGGGGGATTTATGATGTAGAAAAAGTCTTGATTTCGTTTACCGATATGTTTGGCTTAGTCTCGTTGCCTTGCTCAGTGCCTTACAACCAACAATTATTTACGCTACCAAGGCAACTCGAACCGAAATCGGTAAAGGCTAATCCCAATTCTACGGAAGAGCAGTTGCAACGCATCGACATTCCTAAAAGGGTGGAAGGAGAGCACGTAAACTATAAAGAGTTTGAGGCAGGAGATAACATCCAACGCATTGTATGGAAAATTTATGCCAAGAGCGGGCAACTGGTAGTACGCATACCCGAAACGAAAGATCCATACGCTTCTCACGTTTATTTTTACGTGAGTTTTTTTCATGGCTTAAAAATGCAGGGTAGTATTTTTGAGACTGAGTTGTTGAATGTTTATAAAGATCAGGTAAGAAATTTATTTGAGGCGTTGCAGCGCAACGAATATGATGTTCGGATTCCGCAAGATCAAGAAGTGCCTAAGCTCTCAGGCAATAATGAAAAGCACATTGAACTCTTTCAGATCACAGCCGCAGCTTGGCAGACTAACTTAAATCCAGTAGCATTTATCAAACCAGAAAAGGCAGCGTTTGTTTGCGTTTCTTCTCTTACCCCGTCCCGCGAAATAGAATCGCTTATTAAAATAATTCCTGCCAGCGTTCCGTTGTTAGTAGTAAAATTGTCCGATGCTATTCCCTCTCCGTTTGCTATTTCATTAAAAGATATTTTCTTTAAGCCTGAGAAGCAGCCAACTGACGCGTTGAGGAAACCTTGGTTCTTATCCTCTTTGCGAAAAGAATTAATTAGAAATGAAAAAGCCATTGAAACTACGATTAAACAGCGAGGCAATAGTTGGTTAACCAGTACACTTGAGTTGAAAAGATGAAACAGACGATATTCGCAGATCGGTTTAAACAACTATTCATTCGTTGGATACTGGTGATAGTGCCCACCGTGGTTATTGGTTATATTACCTTACGCTTTCTAAATTTTTCTTACACTGCTCTAAATATTGGAATCGTAAGTCAAACCGTCTATTTTGGATTGGGTCTGTTGATCGCTTATTCACTTTATTATTTCGGTGCGAGATGGGTCATTACTTTTTTATTGCTGGCGATTGTTTATTGGATCTTTGAAAAAGTAATCAGCCGTTTGCCTGGTGAGTTTGATGTATTTTACACCACTGCCAAATTTCAATTGTATTCCACACTTTTTCTTTTTGGTTGGTTGTTTGGCTTTTTACTGATTAAGATCCGATGGTCATACATTATCCTTTTCTCCGTTTTATTGATTGCCACATTAGTTTCCATTTCCGATACCATCGATGTAAGTCTCAACTATATCTTAGCTCATATTGCCCCGGTGGTAATCTATGGTTTGTACATGTTTTTCTTGTCGCCCATACTTACTGATAGAATTGAATTGGATGGGAAACGTTCCGGCAAACTGCTGGTTCGTGTTGTGCTATTCGCACTTCTCATTTTAATGGCTTTTATAATAACGGAGAGTTTATTTAAAAGTGATTTAAAGGCGGTTGAAAAGGAATTGGCCGCACGCGGAGCGAAAGGGAATAAAGATGGCTCAAACAAAGACAAAGATAACTATGATGACCGCGATGGATTGATGGATAAAACAGATGATGGCTATCGTTTAAAAGATACCATAAAGGTAAACTCAAAAATGAGCCAATCGGATAAACTCATGTTTTGTAGTAAGCTGGATAACTATTTTCCGGATGGAAGTCCCGCACCTCTTTATTTTGTTTACCACTATTTAACCAAATATGATCCCGTAAAGGAAACCTTTACGAGAGATATCAACGTTCCTTCATTTGATGAGATAAAGGTAGACCCCGTTGGTTTGCCGATGTATTATTCGTACACGGACACCACGATTTTTCGGAAAGCAAAAGGCGACAAACTTCATAAAATTGTGGAGGCTCAAGTATACCTTTCGGAAAACACGTGGAAACATTCAGTGTTGGCACCAGCCAGTGCTTTTTCAATACAGACCATTCCAGTGGAAAAGGATTTCCAAAAAACATTTCTGTCGGCATACAAAACTTACTCTTATGCATCCGAGTTGAACAATGCCTACTTTGTATACAATATTTCTGCAAGTCCCTCTTTGGTGCCTTTGCAAGACCAACGGCATGATGAGCTTAGATCCGTTGTCAATTATAATAAAGTCGATAAGGAATTCATGGATTACTATACCAAGACACCCTCCAAAGGTATTTATGATTCAATAACAAAATTGGCTGAGAGTCTTGTTTCAAAAAATGCTAAGCCGGTTGACAAAGTGATTGCCGTTCGTGATTTCTTTTTAAAACGCAATGAGAATGGTAAACGAATCTTTAGATATACATTGAAGGCGGGTGCTGTTGATGATCCAAATATTCCCAGCTCTAAAATGCTCTACAATTTTTTATTTAAGACACACGCTGGTTATTGCACCTATTATGCAGGTGCTTCGTTATTTATGTTACGGGCATTGGGCGTTCCGTCTCGCTTTACTACCGGCTTTGCAACGGTAAACCGAAGTGATAAAAACAAAGGCTGGTACTGGTTTTACGCCAGTCAGGCACATGCATGGACACAAGTCTATTTTCCAGAATATGGGTGGTTAGATTTTGACATGACCATTGGCAATGAAGATCAGCAAAGCGCGCCAAAGCCCGATGGTACGCCACCTTTGCCGCCACCCGATCCTTGGTTGGTGTTAAGTGTAAAAACAGAAACGGCAGATACCAAAGCAAAAAAATTAGACGTAGCATTTAACAAATTGATCTATTTTAATACCGTACATGAACTAAATAAAACGTTTACCCGACCAATCGATGCTTCTCTTTGCAGGGTTATGTATGACAAACGGGATACTACATTCGCAGCCATTCAACCAGGCGACTCGTTGATTATTGTCTCTTATAAAGACGACACAAAACAACTACCCACTCCAAAAGCAGGCGTTGCCATGGAACAACAAGTACAAAATTTTCCGTCCCCAATTATTGCAGATGAAATTCACATTCAACCAAAAGAAAAGGATAAGCAAAAGAAAGATAGTGCGAAAAAGAAGATTAAGAGAAATGAAAAATCGATAACGGTACTAGAGGCGTTATTGATGGCAGCGAAAACTGCAATTGGTTTGCTAGCCATTATTCTGCTACTCCCTTTGTTATACCTGATCTACCGATTACTAAAAGTTTCTTTTGCAGGTAATACGCTTTCAAAAGCAGATCAAGTATACAAGGCGGCATTGTATCGGTTTCACATGGCGGGCATTGAACGTGAGGCTGAAACACCGTTAGATTATGCCACCTCAAAAGTAGATCCAGCGTTGGCTTCAAATTTTGAAGAGTTTATGAGGATGTATTTACGCTTAAAATATTCAAATGGAACAGTGCGTGAGGGGGATCAGCAATTGATAAACAATTTTGCTAAATCAATCGGAGCATCGATACGAAGTAAAATAGGAATCGTTAAAAGAATTGGAAATTATTTTAATATTTTCCGCGCCAGTCGTTTTTTTCAAACACCAAATCAAGATAACCAATCACTATGAGTAGCGCAATAAAACTAAAATCACTAACGGATAACATTGAAACTATTATTCGCGGTAAATCGCAAGAAGTAAAATATGTCGTAACTGCCTTATTGGCTCGCGGTCATATACTGTTGGAGGATAATCCAGGGGCTGGTAAAACGGTGTTGGCAAAAACACTTGCTCAATCCATTTCCGAAGGGACAATCGACTTTCATTCATCGAATGGAGGTGTGGCTTTCAAACGCATTCAGTTTACGCCCGACTTACTTCCCATGGATTTGATCGGTTCGCACATCTTCGATGAGGCAAAAAGGGATTTCGTTTTTAAAAAAGGACCTTTGTTCACACACGTGTTGCTAGCCGATGAAATAAACAGGGCTTCCCCAAAAGTGCAGAGCGCATTGTTGGAGTGTATGGCAGAAAATCAAATTTCATCTGGAGATACTACTTTCCAATTGGATAAGTTTTTCTTTACAATCGCCACACAAAATCCGATTGAAATGGAAGGTACCTATCCATTACCTGCAGCTCAGTTAGATCGCTTCTATATGAAAATATCATTTGGCTATGTCTCTCAGGAAGTTGAATTTGATATTTACTCTAACTATTTATCAATTGGCAATTCGAAAAATACCGTGAAGCAAGTACTGGCATATAATGATGTGATCAACTTGCAGCAAGAAGCAGAAAATGTTTATATTCATCCTGAAGTTATTAAGGGAATTGTTAGGATTGTTCAAGCTACTCGCAATCATGCTGAAATTGCATTGGGTTCTTCTACTCGCGGTGGAATTATCTTTATAAAATGTTTGAAAGCGTGGGCCCTGGTAAACCAACGAGACTATGTTACTGAAGATGACATACGCGCTCTGGCGCAGCCAGTATTGCATCATCGCTTGATTTTCAGAAACAGAGAAGCATCCAAAACCGCGCTCGCGCAGATTGTAGATAAAGAAGTGAATGTGCTGGCCAAAATGGGGATACCTTCCAAGAAGTAAACGGTTTATACAATCCAAATGAATATTGAAATTTTAAGAAACAAATACCCTAACATTCGCAAGAGAAGTTTTGGCTACTCTCTGTGGTTAATTTGTTTTCTTTCATTAGCTATTCATGCCTCCGCTCAAAACAGTATCCGTCAACAAATGGATAAAGATCGCGAAGGTTCGTTTGAAGACATCAAGACCTATGAGAAGGGCAGAAGTTTTATTCGTAAGGACAGTACATACTACCTAGGTTATATGCTCGAAGGCGCCTATTTATTCTTTAGAGCCAATGATGAATTGGGCTTTAATAAAGCCAGTGAGCCGTTGCAAAAAGCCCTTGATAAAATAGAACATGATTATGACCTTTTACTACGAATACGCACTAACAATTATGAGACCTACGCTGCCAATTATCGTTATCAGTTTGATTATGGACTAATCACTTATTTCTTGAGCCGCTGCTATCAAAATGTGGAGGATCAAGATAACGCCATGGAAGTACTCAGGCACATTCGAGACCGGAATTTTCAGCTAGAAATAAACAGCGATTCCTACAATACCATGGCATGGCTTTTTCATCGCAACCGAGTATATACTTCCGAAAAATATTCATTCCTGAAGAATACGGTGATGGCGAACGTAACGGCAGCGAATCGTTGTTTGGATTCTGCGCTGATGAAACTCCGCAATGACTTTCCGCTTAACAATGGATTATACGATCCAAAGTTTTTAAATCGACAGTATTTGAGTACAGTGCATTACAAGGCTATGATTCATGATTACTTATTGGACATTGATTCTGCAAATTATTATTACGACATGCTCATTCAAAACGGGGCCTATTCAAGTAACAATTATGCTGAATTTAAACTAGCAATGGGCGAGTTTGAAGATGCAGAACTTTTCTTTCGCGAAGCTGCCGACAGAGAAGGAAGTCCTGAAAAAACCACCAAGGAATATTACTACATGCGCGGCACATTGGCCACTTATCGTGGCCACCCGGAGCAGGCAGATTCATTGCTTAATGACGTGCTGCAAAAGCAAGGTAGTACTCCCGGGTTCGGCTGGCACTGTATTGGGTTATCGCGGGCGCAGCATTACGAAGGCCTTACGGCCGAAAGCCAAGAACGCATCAACAAAGCCGCAAGATTTCAAGAGTTGCACATTGGCACCACCTGGGGGCAAGAGCAGTATAATTTGGCCGTAGCTTCTCTCAACTATCTAAACCAAGTGCAGTTCAAACGTGAGTTTATGTTTGAACACAACGAGTGGTATTTTTGGTTGAATCCGGTTAATTGGTATCGTTGGATTAAATACACGTTGTCGATCCGGCATCATAAAACTGTACTAGCTTCGTTGGTTGCTGAAAATCCCGAACGGGAGCAAGTGCTGTATTCCATTTTTTCACCTGAGAATCTAATTGCCTTTGACGAAGTTTGGTCTATTATTGATGGTTTTGGCAACGAATATTTTATTAATATCTATAAAAAGAGATTAGAGACCGATAAGCGACCAAGGGTAAAAAAATACTTTCGGTATTTTTTGGGGAAACTTTATTTAGCTGAAGGAAAGGAGAAGGAAGCGATCGAATATTTCAATCAAGTAGTAAACGATCCCGATCGTGATGACCCATATCAAACGCTGCTTATGGCACGGGTGCATGAAGGCTTGGCAGAAGCGAGTAGCGGAGACAGTAAAAGAGAATACACACAACAGTTTTATAAACTATATCCTAAACTGGTAGCATTTAGCAAACTTAAAATGAGTTTCCGATTGAACGTGGAAGGTCAGTTAAGTTCCGAAGAAAAAAATATTCTGGATGAACTTAAGAATAGCAACATCAATTTTACGGACGATGCAAATTCACCAGTTGCTTCTTTGTCATTCGCACCACAGGGAGAAGCCATTGCCATAAACTATAAAGTTCAATTGGGTGATCAAGTACTACAATCGGGGTTATTGCGAATTGAAAAGAACGAACAAAAAGACGCTGGTAAGTTACTGGCGTATCGGTTGTTTGGAATTCAAAAGGTAAAGATAGGCGAACAGCCTGCTGTTGTGCCTGAGCCAAAAAAGGAGGTAAAAGAAAGTAAGGATAAGGAAAAAGCAGTTTGATTTTACACTTTGCTTAAAGACTTAGTTTTACTCGTTGATGATAGCCTCTGCTTCCATTTCAACCAAATACTCATTGCCTATTAGTTCTGCTTTTATCATCGTGTTGGCAGGTTGAATGTCTTTAAATCGCTCACCATGCACTCGTGCAAGCACCTCCCAATCGTTCATATTTTTTATGTAGATCCTTGTTCTTACTACCTCTTTAAGGCTGCCACCCAGCGATTGAATAGCGCCTTCGATCTTATCAATTACAAAGTGCATTTGTGCAACTGGGTCGCTACCCCCAATAAGTCGCGTTCCATGGGTAGCGGTAGTTCCCGATATCAAAATCCGATTGCCCTTTTTAATAGCTCTGCTAAATCCCGCTAAGTCTTCCCAGATGGTGCCGCTCAACGCTTTTGTTCTCCCATCCGAGCCAATCACCGAGGGGTATGGGGGAGGCATTGAACTTATGTGATGGCTTAGATCTCCCGATGCAGTTAAAAAGGGTGGCTTTCTGTATTCGTCTCCGCAATCACCTGAGATTTTTGTTAACGTGCTAATGGCTTTCTCTATTTTGTTTTTTGAACTATCATCCAGCCGGAATGAATGTAATTTCTTATTTTCCAAAATATGTTCAGCTTTACCAAGCCTCGCCCCAATAATTACGGCACCCACTGCAGGTTGATCCAAAATAAATCGGCTTGCCAGCGTAGCAATACTGGTTTTGTTTTCTAGAGCAATTGCATTTAATTGCTGGAGAAGATATTGAAACTTTTGCCAACCTCCGGAAGCGTCAATAAAGCGCTTATACTTCATTTGCGACCACGTGAGTGTTTCATTGATGATTGGTTCTGGTTGATTCAACCACTTCTCACTTAAAAAACCACCCGCTACTGTGCCAAAGGCTAGAAGTTTAATGTTATTCGTTAAACAAACTTGTGTCATTTGTCCGCTGGCACGCTGATCTAACAGTGAATAACAGATTTGATTTGTAGCTAATTGAATTCCACTTTTAATGGCAACCAGTAAATGAGCAGTATCAAAATTAGTTACACCCAAATGGCGGATGTACCCTTCATCTTTTAATTCCTGAAGCCAGAATAAACTATCGAGCCAGGCAGGGTCGGCATAGTTCCACGCATGAAATTGTAATAGATCAATGCATTCTGTCTGTAAACGAGTCAATGATTTCTCTACAGCCGTTTTAACTTGTTGCCTGGAAACCAAACCGGGCGATGGCACCCATTTCGTAAACAGTTGCGCTCCTCCTTTGGCATATTGCTTATTAAAAACACCAGCTATTATCTCGGCCGAACCATAGTGGTCAGCCATATCAAAGCTGGTCAATCCTTCTCGATAATAGTTTTCTAAAGCTTTAGCTGACTCGTCAGGATTTAACGGAATACCGTTCCGCTCCAAATCGGCCACCTGCCAAAGGCCAACGATTACTGGCGAAATACTAAGATCGGTTGCTAACTCCTTTTTCATCACGTGTGATACCATTTAATTTTCTTATTCTGCGGGTAAAGTTGAGAAAAGCTCTTTGGTGTTTACGCCTGATTTTTTTAGCATTCTCCAGTTTATCCAAAAAATAAAAGAAGCTGTCAACATCACAAGTAACCAAACGGGTGTAGAATGAAAATACCAAGCCTTAACGGATGCGTTAATGTCTTTTGCAATATGTATTACTAAAAAAGATGTAATGCAGATTACTCCAAGGGTAGACACCGTTTTTTGCAGTCGCTTACTTTTGAAAACGGCAATGTAGGAAGCTATGATGGGATTTGTTTTGGGTAGCAGTAATACCGACCAACACATGAGCAAATAATTTACTAGCATGGAAGTTACCATAATATCTATACCCAGAAAAAAATCGCCAGCAAAATGACTTCCTAAAATCCCGATGGTTGCCATCAGTCCACTGCAATAAATGGCCAGGTGTGGTGTGTGATGCGTTCTATGAATTGCCGCAATTTTTTTGGGGAAAATTCCGTCTTCCGCCCAGGCAAACATCAGGCGAGAAACAGATAATATCATTGCGGGTAAATCATTGATTAGCGCAATGGTCGCTCCCAATACAATAAACACCGCCCACCCAGAAGGTAGCACGTAACTTAATAATCCTGGCGCAGTCACGTCTTTTTTGCTGGCTTCTTGAGCAACAAATTGCCAGGGCACGGTGTGATAAAGTGAATAGGCAAATAGAATGTAAAACAGTGTTACCGTAATGATGGCAATGCCGATGGCTTTTGGAAGCAGTAGTGACGGATTCCTGGCTTCACCACCCGCTTGCGCGATCGAGTCAAAACCGATGAAGCTTGAAAACAAAATAGCGGCACCAGCCAAAAAAGTGGACCAACTGAAATCTGCTGATGTCGTTGGGATAGTTCTTCCTTCTTTGGCAAGCAATGCCGAAGCAAAATCATGATGATTGAAGATCAGGCCTGCAACAATAACTATGGAACCGAGCCCAAACATCAAGATCATTAGCGGTATCAGGGTTTTTTCATAAAGTTTAATTCCACGGATATTAATCAGAACAAATGTCCAAAGTATAAGTAAAGAAAGAGTAACGCGAATCAAACCTGTGTCCAATAGGGCAGCGAGCTCGTTTAAGTTTAAAGCAGAAAAGATATCGCGTAGAAAAGGGACGATTACATACGATACCACACCTATTGCAATAGATAAGCCAAACCATTGCGAAAAGCTCGCAACAAAACCGATATAAGGATTTATTGCTCTGCTGGCATAGATATAACTTCCACCGGCCCGAGGCATAGCTGAAGAAAGAACTATGTATGCGAAGGCCGCAAGTGCTGCTGGGATGGCTGCAAATAAAAAGGCGGGCAACACGTAAGGCCCAATTCCTGGTACGTTCCTCTGAATCATAAAAGGGACTACATAAATCGATGCACCGATCATCGAGCAAATTCCGGTTGCCGCTAAACTAAGCAAACCCATTTGTCGGGTGAGGCCAGGCCCTTTTGGATTGTTCATTGTTACTTTATCAATAGAATGCGTTGGTTTGCGGGATACACCCATTCAACTCCTCTTTCTGTTACAACGGCATCATCCTCCAACGGAATTCTTAACTTTTTGCCACCCCATTCTGGTATGGGTGTATAGGCAAACAATTCGATCGACAATAGGTTGGTCGGTTTAAGGACGTAGGTAAGTTGTACAGGATTAAAGAATGCAATCGATGGGCCGGTGCCATGACCCCAATCACCCACCGAATGACATCCGATAATAACGTTTGTCTTTTCGTCCGCACTTGGTTTGTTAAATTCAATTTGAGTAAATCCACTCTCGTTTAACGACTTGTAAATGTTTACCTCATTTTGTTTTGCCGTAATGCCGGGCTTGATGGCATTCGTCACAATCTTTCTAACTTTCAATGCTTGGTCAAAGGCGTTTTGAATGCTGGTGGGAACCGCCTTTTCACCCTCTTTTAAAACATAAGCTATTCGTTTCATATCGGTGTAAAAGCCCATGAAACCGACACCCCAATCGAGCATTAAAATATCTCCGCGTTGTATAATCCGATCCGTAGAAGTAGCCTCGATACCATTGGGTCCTGTTACGTAGACAGAAGGCATACCAAAAGAAGACTGCAGATTGTTTTTAAACTGCTGCTCTTTCAGCCACCAAGCTACATCTTCGAGCGTGGTTATACCAGGAGTGATTACTTCGTTTGATAAAGCACGTTCAGCAAATTGGTAGGAATAATCTCCAGCTTCACCAAAAGCAACTAGTTCGCTTGCGGTATGCCTCGATCTAAAATCCGAAACTAGTTTTTCAGCGGAAACAAACCTCGCTTCGTATTTACTTCCTAAAATCTCTGCGAACTCTTGCCTACCCGTGTGCGACAGCCCATCGGCTCCACCAATGTCTTTCGACATATTGAGCCCAATTCGTTTTGGATCCCGTTTTGTAACAAACTCTTTGAGTTCTGATTCTGATCCAAAATAATCGTAGGCCTTCGTTTCTTCCAACAAGTATCCATCAATACCGAGTACGGTTCGTTCTATTCTCGGTTTACCCAGATCTGTAAATATATAATATCCAGTATGCCCAACATATCCTTCGCCCATATCGGAATACAGTGGATCAAAGTTGCCTTCTCTGTTCATGATAATCCACATATCAATTTTGTTTTCTCTCATTACTTCCGGCAAAATAAGATCGAATTTATCAAGCCTTATTTGATTTGCCTTTCGCCATCTTCTAAAAGACTCTTGTCCATAGGTGTCGATCAACAAGAGAACACAAAGTAATATCAGTAAAACTTTTTTCACGATCATTTGAATTAGGTATCTGACAAGATTACAGGAAAGGTATAAGTTTGGCAAACCACCTATCAAATTTCCTTTTTCAAGGTGTTACTTAACTTCCCTAATTTCGTTGATCACAGCTAGGATATTTTTCAATCCCTTCTCGAGTTTCTCAGTTTTATCCCAGCTGTAACCAATTCTGAAGTAACGGTCATCTTCTTCAAACCAATGGCCACGGCCTACGTAGGTTTTATATTTCTCTAACAAAACTTGGTGAAACTTTAAAGCATCAATGTCAATTTCCTTTTTGAGGCGAACGAAGGCTACACATCCACCTTGAGGTTCGACCCATTCAAGAACAGATTGATTGTTCATAAAGGTTTTCAATACGATAAAATTTTTGAGAATTGTCTGTTTAACGGATTCTAGGTGTCTCGGCTTGTTAAGCAAATATTGAAATGCAATCTCCTCGTCCACCACTGAGTTGGTTATAAAGATTTGCTCCTTAGCGGCAAGAAAAGTCTCCATCAGTTTTTTATTTTGTGACATAATCCAGCCAATGCGGATGCCCGGCAATCCATACGATTTTGACATAGAAGAAATGCTGATTACCCTGTCCGAAAGTGAAGCTGCAAGTGGTGGGGCATTCCCAAAAGTCATGTCGCGGTAGGTCTCATCCATCAGCAAGTAGGTATTCTTTCGCTCAATCAACTGGATTAACTCCCTGAGTTGTTCCTCTGTGATTACCGCACCTGTAGGATTGTGAGGATACGTTAGACTCACCAACTTGGTTTCGTTGGTGATCAGGTGCTGCAATTCATCGAGATTGAGTATGTAGCCATCATCAAACTTCATATTCAGAAAAGAGACTTTTGCGCCAATGGTTCGAGGTGTTTCAAGGTTTGTAGCATAATTTGATTTAGCTACCACCACATGATCACCAGGCTCTAAAAAAGAGGTGGCTACAATGAATAGTGCAGGGGCTGCGCCTGAGGTAATTAACACATCGTCCGCCCGTAAGTTTGCTTCTTTTGCAATCACTTCGCGCAGTTCTCGCTGACCCTTATGATCACTGTAAACCAATAGCAAATTATTGAGATCAAGTCCTAAATCACCAAGTCGTTGATCTGAAAACGAACTTTCGGATAAATTGCAATCAATACTGTGATAGCCTAGGCCTTCAGGAGCTTCAATTTCAATGGGCATTCTCGTGTACTTCATCGCTTCAATTGAGGGTTATATGATATTCGGTTGTGCTAAGCTAATTAATTTAGTTACTTGTGCTCGTAAAAACTGCGTACGAATGAAATGGCTTTGTAGACTTTACTTGAAATTAATTGGCTGGACGGTAGGGAGTCAGCTAGATCCGTCCATTAAGAAGTGCGTATTAGTGGCAGCACCCCACACGAGTAATTGGGATTACCCAATCGCGATGGCCATATTGTATTCGTGCGGAATGAGAATTCGGTTTTTGGCTAAGAAGAGTCTCTTTAATTTTCCGTTGGGAATATTAATGCGCGCCACGGGTGGTATTCCGGTTGATCGCTCCAAGCATACTAACATGGTTGATGCTATGATTAATAGCCTACGGAAAAACGATGAGCTTATTTTGTTGATTCCAGCCGAAGGTACGCGCAGCTACGTGAAAGAATGGAAGTCAGGATTTTATCATACGGCCATAGGCGCGGGCGTGCCCATTGTGCTGGGATACCTGGATTACGGAAAGAAAGTAGCTGGCTTTGGGGATTTGTTTTACCCCACGGGCGACTACCAAAAAGACTTGCTTTCGATACAAAATTTCTACCGTCAATTTACGGCTAAGTATCCAGAAAAGTCGAGCTTGAATTAGATTTCTCAAATCGAGTGGTTGGCAGCTTGGTGTTGACCAAACTCTAAGCGCTAGGTTTGGTGCGCCCTGCGGCAGGGATTGAGCGGCATGTTCGAGCCCGACATGGGTTGCGCGTTGGCTGGCGAGTAGCGAAAGCCCGGCTGCCGCCATAAATATTCACTTTTTGTAGTTTAACTTTGCTTGTCATGGAAGCTTCCGAGACAAAGCCCATTCGTAAAATCATTCACATTGATATGGATGCGTTCTATGCTTCGGTAGAGCAACGCGATAACCCCGCTTACCGTGGAAAGCCAATCGTGGTGGGTGGTTCTCCGCAAGGCAGAGGTGGCGTGGTGGCTACCGCCAGCTATGAAGCACGCAAGTTTGGCATACGCTCTGCTATGTCGTCTAAAAAAGCGTTGCAACTGTGTAAACATGCCATTTTTGTGTATCCTCGCTTCGAAGCGTACAAACAGGTATCGAGACAGATACGAGAGATCTTTCATCGCTACACCGATTTAATAGAACCACTTTCATTGGATGAAGCATATTTGGATGTTACTCACGACAAACAAAACATCGGTTCGGCTATTGAAATAGCAAAGCTTATAAGGAAAGCTATAAAAGATGAATTGCAGTTGACAGCCTCTGCAGGAGTATCAGTCAATAAGTTTGCCGCTAAGGTAGCCTCGGATATGAACAAGCCCGATGGATTAACCTTCATTGGGCCATCGCGCCTCACAATTTTTATGGAAAGTCTGCCTGTGGAGAAATTTTTTGGCGTGGGGAAGGTTACTGCAGAAAAAATGAAAGCCAAGGGATTGCATACAGGTGCCGATCTGAAGAAATTAACGGAAGCGGAGTTGGTAAAATACTTTGGCAAGATCGGGCGGTTCTTTTACAACATTGTGCGCGGTATTGACGATCGGCAAGTGCGAACCGATAGAGAAGCCAAATCGGTAGGTGCAGAGGATACGTTTGCTTTTGACCTCACCACGGAAGATGAAATGATAGCTCAGCTTGAAAAGATTGCGCTTGTTGTACAAGATCGGTTGGCACGTCACCAGCTAAAAGGCCGAACGGTGACGCTTAAAATCAAGTATCACGATTTCAAACAAATCACGCGCAGTCATTCTTTTGAAGAGGCTATTGATGATTTAGATCGTATTGAATCAGCGGCAAAGGAGTTGCTTTTGTCAACCGATTTATTGGATAAAAAAGTACGACTGTTAGGAATTTCTATTTCAAATTTTGGCGAGATTTCATTTCGTCCGCGAAGGCGAGAGGAGAATTTTCAACTGAAGTTGTTTTAAATAGTCTGTT
>JAIYCV010000013.1 GCA_027487845.1 Flammeovirgaceae bacterium | reverse complement strand
GAGACAGCGGCTGTGCCACTTCCCGTAAGTTGGCTCGTGCCTGTTCCGCAAATCGACAACGTACCGGAAATGGTCGGTAGCGAATTGATTGTTACAACTACTGTCCTCTGACAACCATTGACATTGGTATAAGTAA
Source organism: Flammeovirgaceae bacterium (assembly GCA_027487845.1). Lineage (GTDB taxonomy): Bacteria > Bacteroidota > Bacteroidia > Cytophagales > Cyclobacteriaceae > ELB16-189. The sequence goes on along the minus strand of JAIYCV010000013.1, from coordinate 91,386 downwards.
TCACGGTTGAACCAGCAGATACGCCCGTGACTAAACCTGTGCTGTTAACTGTGGCGATGCCAGGAGCGGATGACAACCAAGGGCTTGAGACAGCGGCTGTACCGCTTCCCGTCAGTTGGCTTGTGCCTGTTCCGCAAATCGACAGGGTACCTGAAATAGTCGGCAACGAATTGATTGTTAAGCTTGTTGTTGCGCTATTCGGACAAGTCCCATCTGTGAAATTGTAGGAAACAATATAAGTTCCAGGAGTGCTTGAAGCTAAGTCTATCAAACCAGTAGAAGGAGCAATCGATAGACCCACTGTCGAACTGTAGGTTCCAGCTCCTTGCCCCGATCGGGTTACATTTACTGCCCCTGTAGCGCAAAAAGGATTGCCGGAATAGCTAATCGTAGCAGTAGGTAATGAATTGATTGTTATCACCGCATTGTTACTTATAACAAGTGAGGAAGCACAAGTTATGCCGCTAGCTATGGTGACTGAGTAGTTTCCTGCATCGCCCAACACTGTGTTTAATTTGGTATATGTGCTAGCTGTTGCTGACGGAATATCTACTCCGTTTTTTTTCCATTGGTAAGTCAAATTCGTACCTATTGCAAAAACACTTAAATTGATATCTCCACCAACACAAAATGTTTGGCCAACTGGCTGACCAACAATTGAAGCGGGTAAATCAACTGCGAGAATAACGGGATTACTTGTAACACTTATCGGCACGCAACTTGAACTTCCAGTGACAATAACTCGATAGTTTCCTGCGTCTGAAGCCAAAACGCTTGATTTGAAAAAGGTACTGGTTGTCGCCCCAAAAATATTTGCATAGGAACCCGAAATATCGTTTTGCCACTGATAGCTCAAACCTGATCCTTCTGCTATCACGCTCAGTGTAACCGAGCTTCCTGAACAAACCGCTTTATCAGTAGGCTGGCTGGTAATGATGGGGGGTGAAATACTTGAAAGGAAACCATAACTGGTAGAAACACCATTGGCTTGCCCACCAGCTACGAACGTTCCACCCGTCCTTGTAATATTTCCAAACGAAGACGGTGCTATGGCTTTGACCTGTAAACCAGTTATTTCAAATAAATCAAATGTAACCGTTGAGCTTACCGTCAGATTTAGGGTGATTTCAGAAGAAGTAGTGACTGACCCTGATGAAGACAAATCATCGCCTACCGTATTAATAGTACCAGTAGATGTAACAAATTCAAAATTGGGTGGGGGCTTCAAAATAAAACTCCCTGAAGTTGAAAAACCTGAAACGGAAGTCTCAACAACAGTTATATTAGATAATGTACGGATGTCGCCAATACAAATATCTGTTAAAGGTGATGAAGGTGAAACTACTGTTTGAGCAAAACAAGAAGAAATTGGCAGAATAAACCCTCCAAAAACAAAAAAAAGATACCGTTTTCGTAAAAAGTCAGGCATGTAGGAATAATCTTGCTAGCTATATCTTTTGCAGGCTTTAAAAGTAACCAAAATAGACGAATGTATAGAGCTACTTCGCGAATTTTCCCGTTGAATTAACTTTTATTAATGTCATCTTTCGCTCAGACCCTCTGGTTCCAATAGCCATTGTCCCTATCATTACTATTTTTCCATCTTTCAACACTTTAATCGCTCCAATTTCATCAACAAACTCTCCACCAAATAAAATAGGTTCATTTAAACTACTAACTCCCTCGTTGCTCAATTTGTCAAAATACCAGTTAGATTTATCAAGATTGATTGATTGGTTTGAAAAAACATAAATTTCTGAATTCAAAGAAGCAATAGATGAACTGGGAGCACGATCATAATTTTCAACACTAACTGGAACTCCTAGTTCACCATTACCACCAGGAGTGGAGAAATTTTTGACTACCGAGAGATTCTTAGAAAGTTGTGATACATAAAGTCTGGAACTGCTATTCACAGCGGATTGCCCCACCAGCAAGAATCCATCGGACGTTCTTACTACTGAATTCAATACGAAATCGGTCGAATTATCCGTAACATAGGTCTCCTCTCTTGTAGGTTCCCCAAATGAATTGATCGTTCGAACCCAATAATTATAACGGTTTTGAGCTGAGGTTGAAAACGGCAATTTTTTATTGGAATAGCCAAACAAAGAAAACTCCCCGTTTTCATTTTGCGTAAGGGAAACTATTACATCTGAAAATTCTGAGCCAGCTTTTTGTCTCCAAGTCGTTGGATAATCAATGGCAAGGTTAGAATAAAGCCTGATCTGCAGCCCGTCAGTTAAATCCGTATCAACCTGCGTGCTGCCTTTGCCCTCTACCGCAGTTGTAGACCCTGCCACCATAAACCCATCGTTTGTTTGCGAAATCGAGTATCCAACTTCGTTGGAGTTAGCCAGCCCAACAATTTTGGTTTGAAGAATGTCTCCATTCGTATTCAATATCGAAATATAAATATCTGAGCTTACGCTAGTTGTTTCAAACGATGGAGCAGAATTCGCCAAAACAGCCAATTTATTGTCTGTAGTGAGCAACAAATCACGTGCTTTATCAACGTTGATTGTCCCAAAATATTTTTGCCAAATTAAATCGCCTTTAGAGTCAGTTTTGACTAACATGATTGAGCTTGCAGAATCCGTTGAACCCAACAAATAGATATTGCCCTCGGAATCGACTTCTAAGTCAACTCCTATTTGAGAACCATCATTTCCAAAATACTTTAAAAAATAATTGTCCTGTGGCAGTTCCAGATTAGAGGCCGAATCGCACGAAAGAAGAAGAGAAAAAACCAATATTATATTAAAACGCATTTAATTGCCTTATTCTATTTTTTTGTCTTTTTAAATTTTAATCCGTCAAATTGCTCACTGCTTTTACGGAGTTTTCGTGGCTTGTAAAGAGGGTATTTAAAACCAAATGAAACTGCGACATTGTCAAGCTTAAAGATATCTCCCGTAAGGCGGTATTGTGTGATGGAATTTGAAACCGCGCTACTGCCCGCGGCATCATAATAGTTATTCTCAATATTGGTTAAACTAGTTAACCCATTCATGTAACGCAAATCTACCGTGATGAAGTTTTTCCCGATCTTATAACTTGAACCTAAACCGAAAACCATTGAGCTGTTGGATTTATTCCTTTTGTAAAGCAACGGGATCGTTCCTTCGGAGATAACTGAAGAACCAACTTCGCTATTACTTGTAAATACCACCTGACCGTTTGCACCAATTAAAGAATTAAACGCAACGCCACCATATACATAAGGATCAAATTTCCCGAATTTCCGTGAATACCGTATGTAAAAAGGAACATCAATCCATGTTTGGGTTTCTGTCAAACTCTGTTCATCACGAACTGATATGCCATTCCGTATTGATTTATAGGACTTTGTGGCGAAAGCGAAAGCGAAACAAAAACTAAAATGATCATTTATATTCCAATCCAGCCCACCACCAATTTGAAAGCCTAACCCAAGGCTTTGCTTTGCAAGGATAGGCACAGGGTCAGAACTAATGCTTACGATCGTTCGAGCCATGCTTAGATTTGAACCGACAAATAGGCGCGGAGTAATTATCGGCCTTGTTGTAAATCCCTTACTGAGATAGACCAAATCAATGGGATCCTTTTCTTCCGTAGCGATGTACTCCGGATCCGCCTTTAATAATTTAAGGTAGCTACTTTCTGCCGCTATCGGATCATCTATCACTAAATAGACCTGAGTTAGCAGTAAATAGGCTTTAACCGATTGTTCTTTAGTAAACTTATTGAGGCACGGGGCTAAAAGCGAGGGTATTCCATAAAAATGGCCAACAGAAAATTCTTGGGTTGCTTGATTAAGGATCGCTTCACACTCAGAAGATTGACCTATCACAGAACTGATGGAAGAAAAAACTATTGCTGTGGCAAAAAGAAATCTAAAAAGCATATTATTTAGTTGGACATGTTGCTCTATACGTTACATCACTTCCAATGTATTTCTGCCATTCGTCAGCCGTTAAATTTCTATTTAGTTTAGGACAAATCTGATCTGCAAGGGTTTTAGAGTTTGTTGGCCAAACTCTGATCTCACCATTATTGCAAGATGCAAGGAGGTAACCTGAGTCGGGAGAAAATGCAATATCCCAGATATTTCCGTTATTGTTATCCATAACAACTGGCAATTCATCTTGCTTTTCAACCACCCACATCTGCAATTTATTGTCTAAGCCAGCACTCGCAATTAGCAACCCATCTGGACTAAATTCAATGGCCGATACGCCAGCATTGTGACCGGTTAATTCTTTTGTCTGATCTGAGTGGGCCTCTAAATCAATAATTTTAACGCTCCCTTTCCGGGGAAGTCCTTTGCTATTTAACAACTCAGTGCCATACGCTAAAATATTCTTTGTTGGATGAAAAGCTACTGACAAGATTCTATTAGGTGCTTCATTTCTAAGGACGGTAAAGGTATTGTCGTCCAAATTAACCAATATCAAATTTCCTGAAGGAGAGGCACCAGCCATTTTTGATCCGCTAGAATTAATAGATATTGATTTAAGGTCGAATGGCAAGGTCAACAGTTTTTTACTTTGAAGGCTAGACAAGTCCGTATAGCGTACCGTTTTATCTTTTGAAACGGAAATAAATCCGGAATTATTAGGTAAGAACTTTATATCATTCACCAACGCTGTGTGGCCTTTCACAAGCACTGGCTTCTCTTCATTTCTTTTCAAGTCATAAACTTGAATAAAAGTCGAATCACTACCAACAGCAAGATAATTCTCATCCTTACTCAACGCCAACACTCTATTAGGAAAGGCATTCGACCCTACTAAACCATTCTCCAAAACTAAGTCAATGTAACTACCTGAAAAAATCTTACCGTCACTGCCAGAAGTAAAAAACTTTGAATTTTTAGCAGAAATAGAAAGTGAATACATTCTGTTTGTCAATGATCCAGTAGCTTTTACAGAGTTATAATTCGTGTTGTACAGTTTTGTCAATGCACTATACAATCCCTTAAAAACATATGGGTCATACTTGTTTCCTTCATTTTCGGTATGAAATAAGTAACCCTGCAACGCTGCCAATCCAGCTAGGTCTTTATCCTCAATACCCACTGCCTTCGCTTCGAGCGATTGAGCGATTGAAAGGTAATACAATCTTGTTGATAGTTTGTATGCGGTTTCGGCTATTTGCGTTTGCTTTTCAGCTATAATTCTTGATTTCTTCTCTTCCGATTGGGAGCTGACAGCAATACTTTCCTGCCTTTGAGCTTCGATAAATGCTTTCTCTGCTTTGTCTTTTGCTAATCTAGCCTCGAGATAGGCTCTATCTAATTTTTCATTTTGCTTTCTAATTTCGCCTACCAAATCCTCTGCCTTCTTTTTTTGTTTCTCTGCTTCTTTCTGATTTTTTATCGCCTCTATAGCCGATGCTTTTGCCTTTTTCTCGGAAAGACTTGCTTCTCTTGCTCTACGTTGCGCTTCCAATTGCTGAGTAAATCCATAAAAAGCAAGGCTTATAGCTATAAACAAGAAAGAACCGAGGATGATATTAGTAACCCTCGCTCTGCCCAGCAGCCTTTGCTGAAGCATTTCCTGATTCTTAAGTTCAGCATCGTAAGTGATTCTACTTGTGTCAAGAAAAACAATCGCCCTCTCAAAAGCAATATCATATCGTTGTGCCCAACTTCTGGTTGGCTTCTGCTTTTTTTGCCAATTTAACGCTAGTTGTAAGTCTGGCGGCCGCCATAAGCCAGACTTGCCTATTTGGTACATTGCTGCCGCCTCAGAAAGCCTCAAATACATCCTAGAAGATTCATACTCTTCGTCTACCCAACCACTAAGTCTCGTCCAAATTCTCATCAAACTTTCGTGCGACAGTTCTATGAGTGAATTTGAATTTAAGGCAACGTGCACTCCAGGCATCAAAAATGATCTACCTGGCTTTCTGAACTGCTCAACGACATAAATTACGTCTTCTTCGGATGCACCGGATAGGTCCGCCAATAAACTAACTTTGCATGGCCTTCGGATTCCAGAATTTTCGGAACTTTTTTCGGTAACATTTTTGAAAAGTATTTCGGCAATTTCGCGCTGCCTTGGATTCAGCTCTTCATAAATCTCATTTGCATGGATTGACAATGCCTGGCCGATTTTCCCAACAGAATTATAATGCCTGATGTCCATTGGCTCATCAGGTTCTCTGTTTTCCTTCCAATAATCCCAAGTTCTCAGTAAAGCGTGTTGTAAAATAGGTAATTGGTCTTGATTTTCTCCGATATCTGCCAACAGGCGTTTGACCAATCGTCTCGAAATTTTTCCGCCTCCCACTGCCACCGGACCTTCAATTGCCATTCTCTTTTGTTCTCTTGTCATTTGAGGAACAAGGTAATTGCTCAAATTAATCATTTGAGTGAGTCCCGGAAAGTTTGCACAATAGCCAATGAAATCGGAGCGCATGTTAATCGAAAGGTAAATAGGAACCTCTCGTTGACTTACTGCATTTAGGATAAGATTTACATATTGGCTGGCCTCGTCCGCAAATTCAGTCGAACCCGAATCCTTGTATCTAAAAAGCTCCTCAAACTGATCTATAAGATAAAATATATTTTCACCCGGCCTGCTTTGAATAAACTTGCTTAACTCCACCAAACCGTTAGATCCGCTAAGTAAAATCGATTTAAAAATAGCTAGGTAAATGGCTTTATCATTAGTTGAAACCCGCCCCTGCTCGATAAGCACATTTACCGCTGTAGCAGCTAAGTTCGCAATAGGACTGTTACCTGGACGCACTGGCATAACTTGCCAAAATGGGCCTGATTCGGTCATGAAGCCTCCATAAAGTACAGGCAACAAGCCGCAATACATCAGGCTGGATTTACCACTTCCTGAATATCCCATAACGGTTACCGTTCGATGCTGTGAAAGTTTCACCAACACATCATCCACTTGCCCTTCCCTACCGAAAAACAAATGACATTCATCGATGGAGAATGGACGAAGACCCGGGAACGGGTTTATTGCCTGCTCCGCAGAATCAACAACAAGCTTTGTTTCTTCCGAAACGAAACTTGAGTTAGCATCTTCTATTTTGGGTAATCTCTGCGGCATTCGAACTTAAAGTTACCAAAGATAGTAAGTTATCCTTGAAAAAAATCGTCACTATCAAGTTTAAAACCCTTAAAAATACTTATTTCTTAAATGAATTCCAAAACTCGGTCAGAAAGGCTCGCATCTGTCGATAATAATTCATAAAAAGAATCTTTATTAATTTGAAGCAATATAGATGGTTCTTTAGCTATTACTTGATTCGAGTTAAGAAATCCAGAAGTTGATAATACCTCGCTTATAAGTTGGCCTCTTTTCAAATCATTTTTCTTTTCGCCCTTGAAATAATAATCGGCCACTCCGCTATAAAAAACAAAGAAATAAGGGTTAGATTTCTCGTCAATAACCATCGACTGATTCTCCAACAAGTGATATTGAATGGTGATGTCAGCAATATTAGATAAGGCAATACCCGGCATGCCGTTGAACAATTCAATTTTTCGGTAAAATGAAATTATGTCATAAAGCATCAGTCTTGATTTAGTCCCTTCGTGGAGAATTACTGCATCTAGCTCTCTTTTTATACTGTCTCCTAGTCTGAGCGAATTATTCTCGTATTGAAGGGCGTCTATCTGGAAAAGACTCCACGCGGAAATTTCCCGTATTAATTTGTCTTGGTTGAAAAGTTGAGCTATTAAATCCAACGTAAAGTCTCGAATCCGCAAAGTGCCTATTTGCTTTATTACACAAGATTTTGTCCATCGATTAGTTTGTGTAAAATCTCTATTTATCAAGAATTTTAATACCAATTTTTCATCTAGCTTAATTCGCGGGTAAAACAAATCTAACCGCGAGTTCTTTTCAGAAAGGGTAAGATCATCAAGAATAGGAATGACTCGTTGCTTTAGTTGATCGGAAAGAAACACGTCTAAAAGTTCGATGGCGTAAGTGGTTCCTTCGGTTGTTCCGCTCTCAATATTCTCTTTTACTAACTGAATAGAGCTAGTATCGTAAAGCATTGCAAGTAGCATATAAATATGCGCTATGTCATTTTGATTTTCCCATTCAAGTGCTTGAGCAATCTCTTCAACATCATCTCCAATTTCCAATAGAGCTCCTATATTCCATCTGATGTCAGCCATGTCAGATTCTATCGCATACTTGATTCGCGTAATCTGAGAAATACCCGCTTTGAAACCGCTTTCACCTAGCGATAACAAAATCTGCGAAACTACTACCTTATCAGGGAAATCGATCTTATTCCATAAAATGTCTTTCGATTTCGCTCCTCCTATCCTACCAATTACCTGAATCACTTTTGTCAAAATTTGCGATGTCTGGCCAGTCCGATAAAAGCATCCCTCCAGCAAGCCGAGGGCGGGTTCACCAATTGAAACCAGGGCGGTCATCGCTTGGCTAGTATAAAGCGGATTATTCACATTTTCGATAAGCGAAAGAATGACCTCGGTATTGTAACGCTTAGTGGCGGTTTTTATAGCCGTGTTCCGAACTAAAGGTTCAGAATCATTAAGCAATTCAATAAGAAGAGACACATTTTCGTCAGTAGTTGAATTTAATAACAACTCCGCTGCGTATTGTCTGTCTCCTCGTTCATGCGAGCGGATCAGCGACATAATTCGAGTACGGCTAAAATCACCTCCATTTTTCAGTATCGACTCAAGATCTAGTCGGGAAATTACGTTTTTGGTCTCTCTCGACACACGATCGGAATCAATCTTAATCACATATTTATCTGAGACGGAAAGCCCTTTGATTTCATTCATTTTGCGCTGTGCATACTCCCTCACTTCATCGTGATCATTTTTCATCAGCACATTGAGTAAGCTCGGAACTTTGGATGGTTCAATCTTCTCCAAAAGCTTAAACGAGAAAATTGCTCTGGATGACTGATTATCAACCAATAAGGCTTGTAACTTTGCTGTTACCTGTGCAAATCCAATCTCCAATTTATCTTGTTTAAACTCCCGGTTCTCAAGTTTGGCTCTAATCTTAGATTTATATCCATTGTGTAGATTCGAAGTCACTAAGATATAGGCTACGGCTAACAAAAGAAGTATAATAGGAATGTAGATAATTTTAAAAAAAGGTAAAAGGGCAAAAGAAAAAATCAATAACCCGGCAATCAATCGACCCGTTTCATTAACAACGCCCTCTACTTTCGACTGTATACTAAATCTGTATCTCGCATCGAGGGGAATGAAAAGAAGTTTGAAGACTGGGTTTTCCAAGGAATCTCGAAGTGATCCGTTAAAAAGTCGGGTAAGTGCTACAAAAAGAAAGAAAAATATAAATGTTGTGGGAGCCGTAACAAGATCGTAACCAAAAATAGCACCTGATAAAAAGGCGAACAAACTAAAAATCCCAACAACAAGTGGCAAAATAAACAACGAAATTTTAAGCCCGAAATTGCTCATTATCTTATCATTAACAAAGGTTTGCATTACAAAACTCAAGATATATAGCGCTCCGTTAAAGAACGCCAAAAAATTAGTTAAATTCCTTTGGTCTGGATACTGTTTGTTTATTAAGCTTTGGAATGAATATTGGTTCAGTACATATGTTATCATCGAAATAATCAAGAAAACGCTTAACAATACAATGTATTTATCTTCAAAAATTTTATTGAAGCGCGTTTCAGTGACAACCGTATTATCAAACTCGTTGGGGTTGTTTTTAGCCAGTTTAAATCTTAGCGAAATAAAGACTAAACACGTAAGGGAAAAAAATATACTTACGTTGCAAATCACTAAATAATTTGACGTGTCCGGAAAAAAAGAGGACGTTAAAGGAATTACAAAATAAGATATGATAGCCGCAATAAGCTGACCTGTATCGATCCATCCAATGATTCTTTTACTTTGCTTGAAGTTAAACAGTCGTCCAAAAATGCCCCAATAAACAAGAAGTAAAATTGCGGTCATTGGGCCGATCAAACAAAACATTCCAAATAGCACGTAGTTGTGAATGGTTTCGTTTCTCAAATGGTAAAGCACATAAACCAAGGTAGTAACCAAAACGATTGTAACTACACTTGAAATCGTCAAAGTGGTGAATTTTACTCTATTCTGTAAATAGGAAAAAACAAGCGTTGACACGATACCTAAAACTCCGGAAATCAAAAAAGCTTTGTCAAGCTGATCGCTTAGTTTATTGATAAACAAGGATTCCGCAGTTACCTGGTAGGTTGCTAAGAAAATACCCATAAAAAACCCAGCCCCAAGCATTAACCCAACTGGTAGTCGTTCATCCTGCTTTACATTGAGCGCATTAAATAGAAATTTTAACATGGTATAAAATTGCGACTAAATTATAAAATAAAAAAGCCGACCTAGTATTAGATCGGCTTTTAAGATGTTTTGCAAGAACCTATTTCTTTTTGGAGCTGGCTGAATCGGGCTTCGTTGCCGGAGAATCTTTCTCTAACTTATACGCATCGTTCAATCCAACAATGACCTGTTTTGTTATGTCCAAAGGCACTGCCCCATATAATACATCGCTCGATGGGTCAAATTTCAAAACTAGCTGATATCCTTGTTCAGCGGAATAGGTCTTCAAATACTCAGTAATTCGCTTATATAATTCTTGGGTAACTTTAGCTTCGTCTTTGCCCACCTCTTGCTGAAGGCTTTGCTGGTACAACTGCAAATTTTGCTGCTTTTTAGCAAGGTCTTCTTCAATTGCTTTGGCTTGGCCAATTGTCAAATTACCTACATTTTTTTGATAGGCATTGTAATCGTTTTGTAAGCCCTGCGCTCTATTCCGGAAATCAGAATCGAGCTTTTTTCCCTTGGCTTCCAATATTTCCCGAGTTGCTTTGAAAAAATCATAACCGTTTAGAACTGAATCAGAGTTGATGTACGCGATTTTTATATCAGAAGGAACATTATTGGCTGCTGAAGCGCCAGATTTTGATGAGACAGAAAAGTGCAGATAATACAAAACGGCTACCGCCACGAGTAATATTCCATTGAGTATGAGAGAAAGATTCTTCATTGTTAGGGTTTAGTTAGGGGCGCAAATATAATGACTAATGATTACTGTTAAAGGAAAGAATTGTTTTTTGATAATTGCTAATCCTCTTCATCATGTTGAAAGGAATAAAGGAGTGGGTCTAACTGTAGGTTGTTGCTATTGAAATCATTCACAAACCGCTCAATTAAGTCGGGCGTAATTTGCTGCACATTAAGCGCGGCTTCGAGGCCAATTCCAAAATCGAAATTTTCGTCAATGTCGACCTCTTCTCTTACTTTTAGCTGTTCCTCCTCCTCAATTTCCATCATAAATTCGGCCATCATTAAGCCCATTTCTTCCTCCAGCTTACTATTCGGGTCAACCTCAAGCGATCCTTCGTAATTCGGAAAATGCGCCACCAGTTTTTCTTCCGCCATCTCGTGTAATTCGCTTTCATATTTTAAGCGCAGCGTGTACAAGACCGAATCGAAAACAGCTTCCTCACCATTATGTGTTCCAATAAAAAAGAAATGCACATACTCATCCGTATTCTCGGCATCGCCCTCTGTTATAAAATTCTTTCCTGTTAGCTTTATTTTGTTTTTATATTCGAGAATGGTTCCCGAATCAAGTCCTTGTTTTGCCTTTATCATTTTTGTTGGTCATTTATACCATTCCGCATACATTGGGTAATTCTTGGCCGTTCGCTCTATCACTAATTTCATCTCTTGGCCTGTATCTTTTACCTTTTTTGCTGGGATACCAGCGTAGATACTCCCTGCTTCTACCTTTGTGCCCGGCAAAACAATTGCTCCCGCTGCAATAACAGAACCCGAGCCAATCACGGCATCATCCATTACAATCGCTCCCATCCCAATCAACACGTTATCTTCTATGGTGCAACCATGGATGATCGCATTGTGAGCAACCGAAACCTTATTCCCTATGATCGTTTTTGCCTTTTGATAGGTGCAATGAATAATTGCTCCATCCTGAATATTAGTGTCATCCCCTATGGTAATTGAATGAACATCGCCACGAAGCACGGCATTAAACCAAACGGTACAGTTATTTCCCATTGTCACCTCACCCACCACCACAGCATTATCTGCTAGAAAGCAGTTGCTTCCAAAAATTGGTGTAAACCCCCGAATCGTTTTAATAATAGCCATCTAACTTTAATCGTAAAAGTCGCCAATACAAGCCTAAAAAAGAGAAAATTGATTTTCAATGTTGCTCTTAACAACAAACGTACAAAAAATCCTGTTTATCAACCTGACAAGATGTCATCAGAGTGGGAAATGTATTATCTTTGAAGATTGAATTTGTTTTAATGAATCAGTTAATAACCGAATTAGGCATTTTAGAGGAAGAAACTCAGCAAACGGGGGTTAAAACCACTTCCACCACCTCAACCGGGCAAACCAGAAAACTATACATTGAAAGTTACGGGTGTCAAATGAACTTCTCTGATAGCGAAATTGTAGCTTCCATTCTGGCAAAAGAAGGGTTTGATACAACTTCCAACATTGCAGAAGCAGATTTGATTTTTCTTAACACTTGCTCTATCCGCGAGAAGGCAGAACAGACTGTGCGACATCGACTGATGCATATCAACGGCTTCAAAAAGCAAAAACCAGAGCTATTGGTGGGCATTTTAGGATGCATGGCCGAACGATTAAAAATAAAATTGCTTGAAGAGGAAAAGATAGTTGACTTGGTGGCCGGCCCAGATGCGTATCGCGATTTGCCGAAATTGATAACGCAGGTTGATAACGGCCATAAAGCTGTAAATACCTTTTTAAGCAGAGAAGAAACGTATGGCGACTTGACCCCTGTTAGGTTAAATTCTAATGGAGTCACTGCTTTTATTTCCATTATGCGGGGCTGCGATAACATGTGCTCCTTTTGCGTGGTTCCCTTCACCCGTGGACGGGAAAGAAGCAGAGATCCGCACAGCGTACTAAATGAAGCCAAAGAACTAATCTCAAAGGGATTTAAGGAAGTAACTCTTCTTGGACAAAATGTAGATTCCTACAAATGGAGTGAAGAAGAAAATAACAAGGCTTGGATCAACAAGAAAGGGATAAATCAAGTAGTAAACTTTGCAAATCTTCTTGAAATGGTAGCGCAACTAAGCCCCGAACTAAGAATCCGCTTCTCCACCTCTCATCCGAAAGATATTACAGACGATGTTTTGCATGTGATGGCAGCGTATAACAACATTTGCAACTATGTTCACCTTCCTGTGCAAAGCGGAAGCAGCAGAATTCTGGAAATGATGAATCGCGGGTATTCACGCGAATGGTATTTAAATAAAATTGATAGCATTAAGCGAATACTTGGAAATGAATGCGGATTGTCTTCCGACATGATTATTGGCTTTCCTGGTGAAACCGAAGAAGAGCACCAACAGACATTGTCGCTAATGGATGTTGTTCAATATGATTTCTCGTACATGTTTTATTATTCAGAACGACCTGGCACCTTGGCTGCAAAGAACTATAAAGACGATGTTCCTTTGGAAGTTAAAAAAAGAAGGCTTGACGAAGTCATTAAAAAGCAAAATGCCTACTCCCTAATCAGCAACAAAAGAGATATTGGAAAAACATTTGAAGTGCTTGTGGAGGGATCATCAAAACGTTCGGCAGATTTTTTACAAGGAAGAAATTCAGCTAATAAAGTGGTCATTTTTGCAGCTGAAAACTACACCAAGGGCGAGTATGTAAACGTATTGATAGAAAACTGCACGGGCGGCACATTGTTGGGTAAAGCAGTAAAATAAGATGGCAATAGAAGAATCAGAAGTTCAAAGTGTAAAACTGCGATTTGGCATCATCGGCACAGCACCACAGCTTAACAATGCAGTAAGAGTAGCCATGCAAGTAGCACCCACCGACATGTCGGTGCTGATTACTGGAGAGAGTGGAAGTGGTAAGGAATCGTTCTCCAAAATAATTCACAATCTTAGCTCCCGAAAACATGGTCAATTCATAGCTATTAACTGTGGATCTATTCCTGAAGGCACGATTGATTCCGAGTTATTTGGCCACGAAAAAGGTTCTTTCACGGGGGCTCATGAAGCCCGGAAAGGATATTTTGAAGTTTCCAATGGCGGAACCATATTTTTAGACGAAATCGGTGAAATGCCTTTGGGGACACAAGCGCGTTTACTGCGAGTCTTAGAAAATGGTGAGTTCATAAAAGTGGGCTCTTCGAAGGTTTTAAAAACAGACGTGCGTGTGGTGGCCGCCACAAATGTGAATTTGCTTTCCAAAGTAGAACAAGGCCGCTTTCGAGAGGATTTGTATTACCGCCTAAATACTGTACCTATTTACGTTCCTCCGCTTAGAGAGCGTGGTAGAGACATAGAATTACTATTTCGGAAGTTCGCTACAGATTTTGCTGAGCGATATAAAGTTAAACCGATCTTACTTTCAGAAGAAGCAAAATCGATTCTACTTAAATACCGATTTCCAGGAAACATTCGTCAGCTTAAAAATCTAGTGGATCAAATTTCGGTTCTTTCCTCAGAATCTAAAGAAATTAGCGCTAGCGATTTGAACAATTATTTGCCGAGGGAAAATAGCCTCCCCGCCATCTATCGCGATGGGGCAGCCAACTCGAAGGATACTATTTCTGAACGAGAAATCCTTTATAAAGTCCTTTTTGATATGAAAAAGGATGTGAACGACTTAAAGAAAATAGTGCTTGAAAACATAGCCAACCCCGCGGCCGCTTCTCAGATTATTCAAGAAAACGCAAGTTTGTTTGAAGGAATTCAACCCATTCCCGAATCCGCTAGTAAAGAACCGATTGTGTACAATTTGAACCCTGAGGTTCGAGACCTAAGGCAAGATGATTCGTCAGAAGTTCAAGATATTACTCATGAGGCCGAGGACGACTCACTGTCCATTGAAAAAAAAGAACGGGAGTTAATTTTGAAGGCGCTAAGAAAGAACAACAATAAGAGAAAATATGCGGCACGCGATTTGGGAATCAGTGAGCGAACTTTATACCGTAAGATTAAAGAGTATGAACTTGAAGAATAGTCTGGTTTCAATTTTTCTACCCATTTTTACACTTGCCCTGCTCTCCACCTTTTCGGGCTGCGGTATTTATTCCATGAGCGGTGCGGCCACTACAGCCAAGACAATTCAAATAGAACCACTTTTCAATAACACAGACTTAGCCCCCGCAAACCTTGCCCAAAATTTTACCAACCGGCTAAAGGACTACTATCAACAAAACTCAAGTTTACGAGTAATAAAAGAAAATGGCGAACTTCAAATTGAAGGCATAATTTCACAATATGCTTTAACTACCACTTCTCCAACAGGCGTCAGCCCAACAGATATTTCTTTTGCCGCTCAAACACGGCTTACTATTGGCATAAAAATCAATTATGTTGATGTTATCGAACCCAAAAATAGCTTTAAGGATAGAACATTCACTTTTTATAAAGATTTTGACAACAACCTCAATTTCACGACCATTCAAGATCAATATGAAAGGCTGATTTTTGATCAAATTATGATTGATATTTTCAATGCCACAGTGGCTAATTGGTAGGTGTTGATTAAAATAACAATTAGTTAATAGCTGAAAAGGTAGCTGGATACTTGCATACAGCAAGATTTAATTATACTTTTACAATACAACACTTTACCTACTCTTTGTGGAGAAACATCAATTTTTATCGCTGATAAAAAATTACACACTGCTAGGAAGCAATGAGCTTACGGACTTGGTTAACGTCCAAAATAGTTATCCCTACTGCCAAACAATACATCATTTAGCTACTCGGGCTGCGTCTGACAACAATTCATCGCTCCAAGAGAACTTGTTGCATATGAGCGCGATTTATGCCACCGATCGATCTGTTCTCAAGTTGATAATGAGCGCTCCAAGAGCATCAGGGTCAATAGAAACGATCATATCTACCGGTAAAGACAAACACGAGGCTCACGAGGCACAGTCCGTGAGTATCATTTCTGAGTCCACCCAACATCATACTGCTTTTTCCATTGAGGATCTCTTTGCGGATTTAGAAAAGTTAAGAAAATCGAAGCTTTTTTATGAATCTAGTATGGAAGTGTTAGACAAAGAAAATCAGTTAATGAGTGAGGTAAAATCAATTAATCCTGAGTTGGAGATAAAAACGCTCACCAATGAAGATGCTCTGGTGTCAGAAATTTCAATCAACAAAACGGAAATTCTGACCGTTGATCATAAGCAAAAGGAGCAAATCGAGATCATAGAAAATTTCATTAGAACCCAGCCAGGTTTAAGCAAGCCAAGGTTGGATGAAGATGGGGCAGGGTCCGATCTTTCAGATAAAAATCAGCATTTCGCTGATAATGTTATATCAGAAACGTTAGTAGAAATTCTACTAAAGCAAGGAAAGAAGGCAAAGGCAATAGAGGTTTTAAAAAAGTTGATTTGGAAATTCCCGCAAAAAAAAGCTTACTTTGCAGCCCAAATAGAAGACCTTAGAAAATAATATGTATACTTTATTAGTTGGACTCGCATTATTTTGTGCTGTATTGTTGGTGTTAGTGGTGTTAGCTCAAAACTCAAAAGGGGGTGGATTGTCAAATCAATTTGGTGGTTCTGGAGCCAGTAACTTAATTGGCGTTAAGAAAACCGGTGACCTACTTGAAAAGTTAACGTGGAGCTTAGCAATTGCTGTAATGGTATTGACGTTGTCTACCAAATTTGTAAATCAAGGTGCGGTTTCAGAGAATGACGAATTGATTGATCGGGCTAAAGAACAACAAGTTTCTCCCGCACTTAACTTGAATAAGCAGGAGACGACCAAGTCGCCTTCAGACACTACAAAATAATAAATTTCCCCTCTTAATTAATCAACGAAACCCTCATAAAATGGGGGTTTTCTTTTTTTAGTACGCCCTGCTTACTGCCAATTTGCCACTTGAATGGTAATTTTTAAGTTAGCATAGCCAGGCTTGTCATGCCTAGCTTTCGTATGATGGTTATTCTTGCCAAAACGACCGAAATGAGTTCGTGGCATAAAAATCGTTAGGGAGTCTGCGCAGTAGTTAGTAAGACTATTCAAAAACTAATTTTAAAACCCATATGGCAAAAATCACTTTCAAACCAAACGAAGACAGGGTTCTAGTAGAACCTGCGGCTGCCGAATTAAAGACAGCTTCTGGAATTATCATTCCTGACACAGCAAAAGAAAAACCTCAAAAGGGAAAGGTAATTGCGGTAGGAGATGGCATAAAAGACAAACCTGTAACAGTTAAAGTTGGCGATCAAATCCTTTACGGGAAGTATTCAGGAACGGAACTTACCATTGATGGTAAAGAGTACCTGATCATGCGTAACTCTGACATTTTCGGAACAATTTAATTTAAACTCAATAAAGAAATACAACTATTATGGCTAAAGAAATAACATTTGATACCAGTGCCCGCGATAGAATAAAAAAGGGTGTTGACAAATTGGCAAATGCAGTAAAAGTTACACTAGGTCCCAAAGGACGCAACGTAATCCTTGATAAAAAATTTGGAGCTCCTACTGTAACGAAAGATGGCGTTTCTGTTGCAAAGGATATTGACTTAAAAGACCCCATCGAAAATATGGGTGCTCAGTTGGTAAAGGAAGTAGCATCAAAAACAGCTGACGCTGCCGGTGATGGAACTACAACTGCTACGGTTTTAGCTCAGTCTATTTATTCACATGGAATAAAGAATGTTGCCGCGGGTGCTAACCCGATGGATCTTAAAAGAGGTATTGATAAAGCGGTGGAAGCCGTTGTTGAACACCTGAAGAAACAATCAAAAAACATCAAAGGGTCTCAAGAAATCACGCAAGTGGCTTCAATTTCTTCTAATAACGATGCAGAGATCGGCAAGATGATTGCCACCGCTATGGATAAGGTGGGTAAAGATGGCGTTATCACTGTAGAAGAGGCTAAAGGAACACAAACGGAAGTTAAAACTGTAGAGGGAATGCAGTTTGACCGTGGTTATCTTTCACCTTACTTCGTGACTAACACCGAAAAAATGGAAGCTGAGCTTGATAGCCCTTACATTTTGATCTATGATAAAAAGATTAGCAGCATGAAAGAACTATTGCCTGTGCTTGAAGCTACTGCGCAGACTGGTAAGCCGTTGTTAATCATTGCTGAAGAAGTGGAAGGAGAAGCATTGGCGACTTTAGTAGTAAATAAAATTCGTGGTGCGCTCAGGGTGGCAGCAGTTAAAGCACCTGGCTTTGGCGATAGAAGAAAAGCAATGTTGGAAGATATTGCTGTTTTAACTGGCGGTAAAGTAATCTCTGAGGAGACAGGTATGAAACTAGAGGATGCCAAATTGGATTTCCTAGGCAGGGCCGAAAAAATCAATATCGATAAAGACAATACTACCATCGTAAATGGAGCAGGTAAGAAAAACGAAATAGCTGGTAGGGTAAGTCAGATTAAGGCTCAAATTGAGACAACTACTTCAGATTACGATAAGGAAAAACTTCAAGAGCGTTTGGCTAAGTTATCGGGTGGTGTGGCCATCTTATACATCGGTGCTGCAACAGAGGTTGAAATGAAGGAAAAGAAAGACCGTGTTGACGATGCCTTGCATGCAACTCGTGCCGCTGTTCAAGAAGGTATTATTCCAGGTGGTGGAGTAGCGTATATCCGCGCAATTGAAGCGCTGAAAAATCTTGAAGTAGACAATGAAGACCAGTCAACTGGGGTAAATATTATACGATTGGCCTTGGAATCACCTTTGAGAACGATTGCTGAAAATGCCGGTCAAGAAGGGTCTGTAATCGTGAACAAAGTACGTGATGGTAAGAAAGACTTTGGATATAATGCCCGCGATAATAAATTCGAAGATTTCTTCGCTGCAGGTATTATTGATCCTACAAAAGTAGCTCGTCTCGCATTGGAAAATGCTGCTTCGATTGCTGGTCTTCTGCTAACTACAGAAGCAGTAGTTTCCGAAATACCGGAAGAAAAGGAATCTCCTGCAATGCCGCATGGCGGTGGTGGAATGGGTGGTATGATGTAACCTTTTCTTGGCATATATTGGAAGAGCCCCAGCGAAAGTTAGGGGCTCTTTTATTTTTGAAACCAGTGCATTTAGTTATTCAAGTTTTTATCTAAATTTGTTTTTAACAAATCGTACATCTATGGTACTTCATAATAATTTTGCGGACTTTGTTCTTTTTCTCTATGTGCATATGGCACATTCTGATAGCGACTACCATTCGGCTGAAATAGAAGTTATTAGAGACAAGATGGCTAAAATATTTCCTAAAGAAATTAATCACGAGCAAAAGCTTCAAGATGCAGTAGCTCAATATAAGTCATTAACCAAAGCAAATATATATGCTGTGATAGAAGGTTCTTTTAAGCATTTCGACAAAGTGAAATTTTCTCAGAAA
Source organism: Flammeovirgaceae bacterium (assembly GCA_027487845.1). Taxonomy (GTDB): domain Bacteria; phylum Bacteroidota; class Bacteroidia; order Cytophagales; family Cyclobacteriaceae; genus ELB16-189. The sequence continues at coordinate 72,007 of JAIYCV010000013.1, read as the reverse complement.
TACAAAGTTTATACTGACATGTATGATATCATAAATGCTGATGGCGTCATTGATGAATCTGAGACGAAGGCACTAGAGGAATTGAAAAAAATTATCGACATCAATTCATCTGCAACAGCCGCTTAAGTTTCCTTTACTGCTATCTTGTAAAGCTTCCACGTCATCAGGAGGAAAAACACAACTCCTAAAAGCGAATATCCATAGACGCCCATATTTTCGGTAATAAATGGCTCGGCATTTACATTCTTAAGTGCGTCAAAAATACTTTCGTTTACTGAAAGTAAAGCAACCACCACACCTGCCAAAGCTCCGCCCGCTATCAACCCAGTGGCAAACAAGCTGCCCTGGCCTAAGTCATCATCTAGTTTTATTTTTTTGTTTTTCTCTGCCTTCCAATCTACAATACCTTTAATTGCACCCCCCATAAAAATAGGCAGCGTTGTTGATAGTGGTAAGTAAAGACCAATGGCAAAGGCGAGCGCTTTGATTCCGCAAAGCTCGATCATTACTGCAATAAACACACCTACCATCACAAATTGCCAGTCGAGGTTAAAGGACAAAATACCCTTAGCTAAAGTTGCCATGAGTCCAGCTTGTGGTGCTGGATAACGGTCACCGCCAATTGCGTGTTTAATGCCCTGTGCTGCCTCCGCTTGTGTTGGCGTGTCAAGAATACTCACCACCCATCCTATGGCAATAGAAGAAACTATGGCACCTATAAAAAGAGCAAATTGTTGGTATCGAGGCGTAGCTCCTATTATATAACCTGTTTTAAGATCTTGGCTTGTGCCTCCTGCGCTTGCTGCGGCTATGCAAATCATTCCTCCCACTACCAAAGCCAGGGGCTCGTACAGTTTGCCACTCCAGCCAACTGCCGTGAAAATTAAGCAAGTGCCCATGAGCGTGGCAATGGTCATTCCAGAGATCGGACTGTTGCTTGAGCCTACTAAGCCAACGATACGGCTGGCCACAGTAACGAAAAAGAAACCAAAAATGATGATCAATGTACCAATCAAAAGTTTCTGAAAGATTCCATCCCCCGGAATTCCCGGCAAAACGGCCATCAATCCGATTAAAACAATGCTACCTATTATTACCACCTTGAAAGACAAATCGCGGTCGGTACGTAAAACACTGTTGCCTTCACTTTTCTCTTTCAGTGAGCCAATACTTTCTCTAAAAGAACTCACAATAGTAGGAATTGTCTTCACTAGCGTAATAAATCCTCCCGCGGCAACTGCGCCCGCTCCTATTTGTCTGATGTAGGCCCTATAAATAGCATCGGCAAAACTTCCGAATGAATGCGTTGACGGATCCCAACTTCCCGGTCCGCCACCAGTAAGTGCATCCTTAAGATATCCCAATTTTACCAGCTGCATTGCAATTGTATCAGCTGGAACCAACGTAGCTAATAACGGAATCATAGCCCACCAAGCTAGCACCGATCCTGCTACCAATACTCCGCTTATTTTAGGGCCGATAACATACCCAACGCCCAGGTACTCTGGGGTAATGTCTGCGCGAGTGGCCGCGGATGGCCAAAACTTATTTACCTGGCTCGTTACGTACGCTGGCGTCTCAGCGATCACATGAAAAACCTTTTGAAGAATGGCATATCCTAAGGCTATACCCATTCCCGCGAAAGCGGTGGCTGCAAATACCCCACCCTTCTCCCCTGCTTGTAATACGGAAGCGCAGGCCGTTCCCTCAGGATAAGGTAGAACCCCATGCTCTTTTACAATTAATGATCTCCTTAGCGGGATCATCATCAGGGTACCAAGCATACCACCAAAGGCAGCAAGTATTAAAATTGTCAAATAATTAAAGTACGATTCGCCTACGCTTACACCATTTTCGCCTGGAGATAAAAACAAAAATCCCGGCAAGGTAAACACAACGCCAGCGGCTATTGATTCACCAGCAGAGCCTGTTGTTTGTATGATGTTATTTTCTAAAATCGTGGTGTTTAATAACTTTCGCCCAAGTGTTATTGCGATAACTGCTATGGGTATAGATGCAGAAACAGTCAAACCTGCCTTGAGTGCCAAGTAGACTGTGGAACATCCAAATAAGATGCCGAACAAAGAGCCAAATACGATTGACTTTACAGTGAACTCAGCCACGTTTTTTTCGGGTGCTATGAAGGGAGTGAATTTTGTGTTCTCAGCCATGGTTTAATGTTGTTGGTTAACTGATTTCGAATTCAATGGATGTCACCCATTAATTTTTTGAGTCGTTTGCTAACTATTAGCACCAGTCCTCCAGAAACTAGCATAACAATTACCACTCGTTGAAAAAGATCTACCAACAACTGAGGGTTGGCCGTTATTGCAGATTCTTCAAACTCGCCTGAGAATAGGCCCGCGACCAAATTACCAAGCGCTAGAGACATGAACCAAATGCCCATCATTTGTCCGCCAAATCTTTTGGGCGAAAGTTTAGACACGGCACTGAGGCCTATTGGATAAAGGCAAATCTCACCAAATGTATGGAAGATGTAGGTGAATATTAGCCATGTTGGAAGTGCCTTATTTCCTGCCACAATAATCATCGATCCGCCCATCATGACCAGGTAACCGAGCCCCATAAAAATTAGCCCCATCGAAAGTTTGACGGGCGTAGAGGGGTTAAGCTTACGTTTAGCTAGCCATACCCATAACCAAGCAAATATGGGTACGAAGACAATTACTGCTCCGGCAGGAACAGTTTGAAACCAACCCGCAGGAAATTCAAACGACCCAATAAACCGATCCGTGTAGCGATCGGCAAATAGACTTAACGTAGACCCTTGTTGCTCATATCCCGCATAAAACATAAATGATGCTAAGAAAAACATTGCTATCACTTTTATCTTACTTTTCTCCTCGGTATTTAATTTCTCGAAGGTCAATATGTATACAAAATAAATCAAGACGCTGCCGGCTATTGCATAAACTGAAAACTTGGCAACAGATATAGGATCAATGGTAATTAGTCTAGTCAATAGTAAGATCATGAACACGACCAACAATAAACCAAAAATCAAAAGACCTGATCTAAATGTTTTCTCACGTTTCTGCTGCAGAATCGGATCGGAAAGTTTGGTTGGCTCCAATCCCGCATTTCCCAGGTTCTTTTCTGTTACCTTATATTGAATTACGCCAAACAACATTCCAATTCCTGCTGCCGCGAAGCCATAATGCCAATTGATTTTCTCCCCTAAAAAGCTGGTAATTATGGGCGCTATTGTGGCGCCAATATTTATACCCATATAAAAAATGGAGAACCCTGCATCTCGTTTTGCCTGATCTGTAGGGGCATACAATTCACCAACAAGGCTGCTAATATTGGGTTTCAACAAGCCGGTGCCCATCACAATAAATAGTAAGCCAATAAAGAATGATTCAGTAAACGGGAAGGCTAAGCAAAAATGCCCCAATGTTATCAGGCATCCTCCATAAAAAACTGATTTTCTTAAACCGAAGAACTTATCGGCAAGCCAGCCTCCGGGGAAGGAAAGGAGATAAACAAACATGGTATACAATCCATAAACGGCTCCACCTGTCTTTACATCCAAGCCCATCCCTCCGTCATCAATTGAACCCACCATAAACAGCAGCAGTAAGGCCCGCATGCCGTAGTAACTAAAGCGCTCCCACATCTCTGTGAAAAATAGGGTAGCTAGGCCTCTTGGGTGACCGAAGAAAGAATTAGATGGGTTCATAAATTAAGACTAGGTTTTCGAAAAGTAGGTTTAATAATTTACTTATTCAATGCTATTGACATAAATTGAAAAACCGAATAACAGCACTTTGCTATTTCGTTTCAAAAAAAGAAGCTTTAAATAATTCAGACGATTTGTTAAAATAAACCATCAATCATTAGCTATCGCTGTAGTTTCACAAATCTTTGGAATATTTTTCAAGAGCTTGTCGGTAATGTTAAACCCAAAGCATTCTTAAAAACATTTACTAAATAACGATTAGCGAGTTTTATTTCACTCTATACCTAAACCCCGCATATAACATCCCACCAAAAATAGGGCCCCAAACGAGCGTTGTATCGAAGTACGCGCTAAAAGGATTACTTGCAGCAACGATGGGGTTCTGTAATGTAAAGTTTCCAATGTTCTCCATGCCCAAATAGCCGCTCCATTTTGTGTTAATATCTTTGGTTACCTGCGCATTCATCATAATATAAGGCGCGGTAGTCGATACCAATTGATACTCTATTGGATTAAACGCTGTAGAAGGAAGTCGTTGCACTCCTACTCGTTGTATCGTATAATCAAATTTCCAGTTTGTCTTTGTAGAATATGCAAGATTAATAAAAGATCGGTCGCGCGGTACCAAAGGTTTCAACAAACGCCCAACGCTGTAATCAGTCTGTACATCCACCCAGCGATAGGCAATCCGAACATCAAACCTCCGCATGAGTTGATAGTCAATTTGCGCTTGTAGGCTATGGGAAAACGACTTACCGGTTAACCCAGCAAACACAACTTGCTGGGGGCTCTCATCATAATCTACCACCACCTGATTTTGAAAATCAGTAAAGAAGTAATCAACGCTGATAACACCGCTTCTATAGTCGAGTGTAAACTCCTGCGCCAAGCTGAGGCCATAGTTCCACGCTTTCTCAGGATTAAAACCATATCCCTTATCTGTTTGCTTAGTTGCAAAAACAAGGCTTCGCGATGACGCCAAGAAGCCGGAATTCTCGGCAATAATATTGGCTACTCGTGTTCCACTTCCTGCCGAAGCCCTTATGGTTGTAGTCTCGGTGGGATTGTATCTAAGGTGCAAGCGAGGCGTAAAAAATGTGCCAAAAAGGTTATGAAAGTCTACCCGCGCTCCAGCAATCAAGGAGAAGTTTTTTGAATCATCGTAAGAGTATTCAAAGAATCCACCGGGTACTATTTCACTTCTATTAAAGTTTTGTGTCTGGTCTAAAACCAAGATTCTTGGGTCAAACTTTTTTATGAGTCTTTCATCAAATTGATCATACAAAAAGCTAACACCTGTCTTGAATTTATTGGCTGTTGAGCCAATAATAGACTGATAGATTAGATTTCCATATATAGAATTTTCGCGGGCGTTGTATTCGTTGAATCCAAAATAGCTATCGTGCTGATGACGCAACACACTATATTGAAATCCTACGCTTTTATAGGGCTTTTCGGGGAATTGATAGCCCAACTTACCAACCAATTCAAAGCGCTCAGAATTAATTTCCAATCCATACCGATTAGTAGTAAATTTATCTGCCTGATTGAAATTGGTTTGACCGCCTTGTTTCTTATCGTTCAGGTACTTCAATGAAAATTGTGCTAGCCAACCATTGCCCGAATTGTAGACCCAACGATTAACAAAATTTACTTGTGTACCTGTCGGGAAATCCAAAAAGCCATCCTTGTTCTGATCCATCTCCAATGGCCTCGCGCTTGAATGAAGTAAAAAAGTAGTGCCCCATTTCTTAGCTGGTTGTAATGTATAAATCAAGTTTGCCTCTGTTCTTCCCGAAGCATTTACATACCCGTTAACATACACCTTATCACTTTCCTGTGGCTTTTTCAATTCTACGTTCAACTGCCCGGCAATGCTTTCATAACCATTAATTACGGAGCCTACACCTTTAGTCAATTGAATGGATTGAATCCACGTGCCGGGAATAAATTGTATACCTTGGTTCGAAGCAAGCCCTCGAACACCGGGCATGTTTTCAACGGAAATCATAGTATTTGAACCAGCAAGCCCAAGCATTTGAATTTGCCGCGTACCTGTAACAGCATCGGTAAATGCTACATCTACGGAGGGGTTCGTTTCAAAACTCTCAGAAAGGTTGCAACAGGCGGCTTTAAATAGCTCCTTCTCTCCTATTTCTACCAAGTTAATTCCCGATGCATAATTCAATTTGGTTGACGGTTGCCAGCCCTCCACAATAACTTCATTTAATGACTGTTCCTGTTTTAGCTGGAAACGCACATTATTGTCACCTTCATTTACTTGCAATGTATCCGAAGTGTATCCAACAAAACTGACTACTAGTTTGTTCGATAACGAAGTGCGTTCGATAATAAACACTCCGTTCTCCTTGGTAGAGGCAGCGATACTGGTATTTAACCAATGTGCATTTGCACCCGGCAACGGCTCGTCTACTCCTTTCTCATTTTTTTGAAAAACAACTCCCAATAGTTTTTGTGAGTACCCCTGCATCGAGAATAGCATAAGCAATACCCAAATGGCCAATCGATATTTTTCCATTACTTATGATCATTCATGTTCATCTCATGGTCACGATACAAGCAACAAAATGGCAATAGTGCATAGGTTTCCTCCTTTGCCTTCGCGGTCTCGGTATCATGACCTGCTGCAGCTATAATATCGTTAATTTTTTGGAGCGATATTTTTGACGTGTTGTATACCACCTCCAGATTTTTAGATTTTACGTCCCACACAGCCTTTTTAATTCCAGGCTGATCCAAAGCTGTTTCAATTCGCTTTTTACACATCACACAATTGCCAAATACTTTAAGATTAGTTGTAACCACTTTAGACTGGCCGAACGAATAGGTTGAAACAACAAGGAGTAATAACACGATAGGTGTTTTCATATTTTTATTAAATTTAAAAGTGTTGAAAAAAAGAAGATGATTGACTTGTGAGAAGTAACCTTCTTAGGAATAAAAAGTGAATGAGCAATTCATCTTAAAAATAGGAATTGGCTGACAAGGTGGCTTATTGATGGGTGTTAGTGCATTGACCAATGAGCCCAACGTTGGGATCAATAAAATTGAATTGAACGTAAACGATTTGATCAGGAAGAATGAAGGAGAAATAGCCTGTGTAGCAAGTTGAACCTGTTGGTCGGTGTCTAATTTGACCACCTCGCTTTCATCATGACAGCAAGAAGGAGGAGTATCTGCCAAAAGTGAGCAGCCGCATTTTTTAGACTCGAAACTGAAGAGGGTTGTGTTATTTAACCTGCCCATACAGTAATGGGTAGATTTCGCTACCCCTACTGTAAGGATCAGGTACACAATAATGAACGCTATGGCAAAATAGTTTCTCATTGTGTTTAGAGAACCCTAAAGTAGAAGGTTAGGTTGCATTTTTCCTAAACTTTTCTTTAAAATTTGTTAAAGCGGAAAAAATGGCCTTTTTTGTGACAATTTAGCATGGTAGAAGATAGTTACAAACAACGAGGGCTTCGCAACTTATTAGTTAAAAATTTGGCTAAAAAAGGCATTTCTGACTCAAATGTCCTCCAAGCCATCGGAAAAGTTCCACGGCATGTGTTTTTTGACAACGCCTTGCTGAGCCACGCCTACGAAGACAAGGCTTTTCCCATTGGAGAGGGACAAACGATCTCCCAACCTTTTACAGTTGCCTTCCAAACTGAGAAACTCGAAATCAAGGTTGGAGACAAAGTGCTTGAAATTGGAACCGGATCCGGGTACCAAGCTTGCGTTTTACTGGAGCTGGGAGCGAAGCTATTTACAATTGAATATCAACGAAAGTTATACGAAAAAACGTCTGTCTTCCTACCACAAATGGGATACAAGCCCTACTTCGTTCATGGAGACGGATCAAAAGGACTGGCTAGCAAAGCACCTTTTGATAAAATCATCGTGACGGCAGGTGCACCCATCATTCCAACGGCACTTTTTGAACAGCTTAATGAAAACGGAATACTGATAATCCCTGTGGGTGATCGAGACAAACAAAAAATGATTAAAGTGGTGAAGCGGAATGGCAAAATGATAAAAGAAGAGCTTGCCGATTTTGCGTTCGTCCCCCTTTTAGGTGAACAGGGCTGGGCCAATTGTTAATTTAGTCTTGGTACCTTTAGGCGAGGCTTCTTCAAGTATTGAAACTGTTTCTACTCGGTGGTTTATACTCTATCGATGGTAAATATGTCGCTACTATTCACGAAAGTGTTTCTTCGATAGGAAAACAAAAAATCGATTGGAACACAAGCAGTCTTACACCGGGTAACTATATCGCACTTTATCGAACCGGTAACCAACAATTTACTCAACGCATCGTAAAACAATAGCTAAGTAAGAATTCTTTCAGTTCAATGTACGTATTATTTAATCTGGTAGTCTGCTTTTGTTTCGATAAAAATGCACTTAGCCTGTCAGGAAGCAGTACCGCTTTTTTTGTATTATTCTCCACCACCTCTTTGAATTTTCCTGGGTGAGCTGTCTCTAGAAATATTCCCGTTTGTTTCCGTGAGTCAATTAAATTCTTTAGTGCCAAATAGCCAATTGCTCCATGTGGATCCAGCACATATTCCATCGAATGGTAAAGGTGTTGGATAGCGTGGCAGGTTTCTTCCTCTGTTATCTTAACACCCACGACATCATTAAGTATTGCTTCCCTATTTCCACTATATAGATCCAGTATGCGAGCAAAATTGCTTGGATTACCAACGTCCATGGCACTGCTCAAAGTTGCAACAGAAGGTCGAGTTGCGAAACTGCCCGATTCCAGATAGGCCGGAACAACATCGTTTAGGTTAGTAGCTGCAATGAATTTTGAAATTGGCAACCCCATTTTTTTGGCTATAAGCCCAGCCGTCAGGTTTCCGAAGTTTCCGCTAGGTACTGAAACAACTACTTCCTTACTTTTATCAGGTAGTTGAGCGTAGGCCCAGAAATAATAAAACATTTGGGGAATAAGGCGAGCAATATTGATGGAATTGGCTGAGGTCAACATACGTTGCTGTTGCAATTGTTTGTCCAGGAAAGCCAGTTTAACGAGCCGCTGACAATCATCGAACGTTCCGTCAATTTCGAGGGCAGTAATATTACCCCCCAAGGTGGTGAATTGCTTTTCTTGTAAATCACTCACTTTTCCAGACGGATATAACACTATCACCTTTGTTCCTTCTACATTATAGAAGCCGTTCGCAACGGCACTTCCTGTATCTCCAGACGTTGCAACAAGAACGGTCATTTCCCTTGATTGCTGCTGAGCGTAATACCCCAGCAATCCTGCTAAAAACTTAGCTCCAAAATCTTTAAAGGCTAATGTGGGGCCGTGAAAAAGCTCAAGCGCATAGATTCCTTCTTCAATTTTGACCAATGGTGCGTCAAACGAAATTGTCTGGGTAACAATTCGCTCGAGCTCTTTATCAGGCAAATCATTCCCGATCAAATTTTTCGCGACTTCTAACGAAATTTCCTGAAACGATTTCTGCGCAAGTGTGTCGAAAAATTGCGGTGGAAGTGGCGGAATAAATTCAGGCATAAACAAACCATTGTCAGCCGCCAATCCCTCCACAACGGCTTGCTGAAGGGAAACTCTCAATGACGGATTGTTGGTGCTGTAGTAGTTCATGGGATAGTAGACTCAAGATGCTAGATATAAGATATAGTAAATCAAAGAATTTTCGCTCCTTCGTAATTTATTTCTGAAACAAAAACATCACTTTGCAATTGATGTTTATCAAAATGTTGCTTCACAATTTCTCCCGCCTGATGGGCAATCGATTCAATACCACTTAAACAAAAAATGGTTGGGCCTGAGCCCGAGATCCCGCAACCAAGACCGCCAGCAGCCTTGACACTTTCTCGGATAAGATCAAATCCAGGTATAAACACCGAGCGGATAGGTTCGGCAATTACGTCTTTCAAAGACCTGCTTATCAAACTATAATCCGGCTTCATGAGGCCAATCATTAAGCCCGCGATATTTCCACTTTGAATTATTGCCTCCTTTAACGACACAGTCGGTTTCAATACTCTGCGGGAGTCGGCTGTTTTCAATTCCAGATGCGGATGAATGAGTGTACAAAACAGCCCTTTCGCAACTGGTATTTTAACAATGTCTAATGGGTTATAATCTCGAATCAACACAAAGCCACCCAGTAAAGACGGAGCCACGTTGTCTGCATGAGCCGCCCCACATGCGATTCGCTCTGCCTCCATCGCGAAAGGTATCATTTGCTCGCGTGTGTAGGGATTTCCAAACAATTGATTGATCGCCACCAATGCTGCTACCCCGCTGGCAGCGCTAGAGCCCATGCCGCTTCCTAAGGGTAAATTTTTAATCAATTCTATCTCAACACCTTGGTTACTTCCAATACTCCGCAAAAACGAATCAACAGCTACGCCAGCCGTATTTTTTAACGCCTCTTTAGGCAGTCTTCCATCATCGCCTTCTATACTTGTAATGACGATGCCCATTTCATCTTTTAGTGTCAACACAACTTCATCACCAGGCGCATCTACAGAAAACCCGAGAATATCAAAACCGCAGCAAACATTAGCGACAGTAGCGGGGGCAAAAGCTCGAATGGATTTAGACATGAGTTAGTATTGAGATAGTAGTATTGAGTATCGAGACACAAGATCAAAGATTTCCGTCAGTAAGCTGAATGTAAGCAAGAATCGGATGAAACTTGGAACTTTCATTAATAGTTTCCAGCGTAATTTCCAATTCTAATTACATCAGCAAAAACACCTGCTGCAGTTACCTCAGCGCCTGCGCCAGGGCCTCGGATTACCATCGGTCTATCACTATATCTCTCCGTTGTAAGAAGAATGATGTTGTCGCTTCCCGCGAGGGAATAAAAAGGATGCGTCTCCCCTACGCCTACCAATTTAGTTTCCGCTTTCCCATTTTCCAAAACCGCCATATACCTGAGTTTCTCTTTTTTAGCGGTTGCTTTTTTAACTTGTTGCTCAACCCCTATGTCATGCGTTGCTAATCCGCCATAAAAATCATCCACTGAAGTAAACTCCCTACAATCTTGAGGAACCAAATTTTCAATTGAAACGTCCTCCATTTCTAACTTCAACCCTGTCTCCCTGGCCAATATCAAAATTTTTCTGGCAACATCCATTCCATTTAAATCATCACGAGGATCAGGTTCGGTATATCCTTTCGCCTGCGCTTCTTTCACCACGTCACTAAATTTTTTGCTTCCGTCATAGCTACTAAAAATAAAATTAAGTGTGCCGCTTAGAACGGCCTCAATCCTAATGACACGATCTCCACTCAGCAATAAATCATTTAACGTGTTGATAACGGGAAGTCCAGCACCTACATTGGTTTCATACAAGAATTTAACTCCTCTTTTGAAAGCAGTCGATTTGAGCAACTGATAATTTTGATAAGAACCCGAGTTTGCTTTTTTGTTAGGCGTAACAATTGAAATATTAGCATTCAAAATGGCTTCATAATAATGTATTACGTCACCGCTGGAAGTACAATCTATAAATATACTATTTGATAAATTGAGCTCCTTCATTTTCTCAACAAATTGTTGCAGATTGGTGGGGGCACCATGCTGGTGTAGTTCTTCAATACACGATTCGAAAGGCAATCCTAACTCGTTAAACAACATTTTACGGCTATTGGCAACACCCGCTATTGTTATCTCCAATAAATTATTTTTCGCAAGTTTTGCATGTTGATTGGCAATCATCTTGATCAATGATTTTCCAATTAAGCCTGTACCAACCAAAAACAAGTTCACTATTTTACGATCAGACAAAAAGAATGCCTCATGTAAAACATTGAGGGCTTTTGATATATCTGCCTGCTTGATTACCGCAGAAATGTTCAACTCGGACGAGCCTTGTGCAATGGCACTAATGTTAATTCCGTTCTTACCCAATGCGTTAAACATTCGTCCGCTAGTTCCAGGATTGTGTTTCATGTTTTCGCCCACCGCAGCCACGATGGCGAGCTCATTTTCAACGATCACTTCGTTCATCTCTCCGTTCAAAATCTCATATTGAAATTCTTTTTCAATAGCAACTTTTGCCCGCTTTGCGTTGCTACTTTCCACAGCAAAACAAATAGAGTGCTCAGAAGAAGCCTGGCTGATAAGGATCACACTGATCTTTTCATTCGCTAACGTGGCAAACAAGCGACTTGACACACCAACTACGCCAACCAATCCGCTACCTTGCACGCTCAGCAAACTAATTTTATCCATGGAGGAAATTCCTTTTATCAACAAATTTTTCCCATTGGTTGCCTGCGCACTAATTTTCGTACCGGGGAATGTAGGGTTGAACGTATTTTTTATCCAGATGGGAATTTGGTTTGCCAACGCGGGCTGCATAGTAGAGGGAAAAATCACCTTCGCCCCGAAGTGGGAAAGCTCCATGGCTTCTTCGTACGTCATCTCATTGACTGTGAATGCCTTTTTTACTTTACGTGGATCGGCCGTCATCATACCATCAACGTCAGTCCAAATTTCAAGCGATGATGCCTCTAGTGCACCGGCAAAAATAGCTGCTGTATAATCCGATCCACTTCTTCCTAGCGTTGTAGTCTCGCCATTTTCTGAAGTAGCAACAAAGCCTGTAATAATTTGAAGTTTAGGATGTATTTCAAAATGGTGTTGGATTAGTTTGTTCGTGATTTTAAAATCAACCTTCGCATAACCATAATGGCTGTCTGTTCGAATAACCTTTCTTGCATCCAAAAATTCGGCATCAATTTTATGATCGATAAAAGCTTCTGAAATAACATAGGCAGAAAGGCGCTCACCAAAACTCATCACAAAATCTAATGTGCGTGTGGTTCGCTCTTTAACTAAATAGATTCCATGGAGTATATCTTCCAATTCATTGATTAAAAACTTTACTTGCGCAAGAATGCTACTTTGGCATTGAACCCCAATAAGTTCGCGAACGGCCTCAATATGTCTTTTCTCAATTATCTCAAGTTCCGATTTGTAACCTAAATCACCAGCTAATGCCATCGTGCTTAAATTTATTAGCTTATCGGTTATCCCGCCAAAAGCGGAAAAAACGATGGCGATGGGTTCATCCTTTTGGTAAGGTTCTACAATTTTAATTATTGATTTTATTCTTTCGGAGGTGGACACCGATGAGCCACCAAATTTTAATATTTTCATTTAACAAAAGTTCAACAGTAAGTTGCTGGAAGTAAGATAAAACAAAGAGAGAACAGCTGGGTTAAAAAACTATGCAGGGAGCTACCCCGTAATGCTAATAGTGGTAATACAAATAGTTTGTTCAGCAATGAACGTTTTTGTATTGATTATAGAAATTGATTTTAGCATCTTTTTAAAAAGTCATGCTAAATAATTCTAATAGTAACGTATTCCAAATATTTTTTATGATTTTTGTGCGCGTCCACTAAAAGCTAACGACCACTAGTGTCTTGCTATCGATTGCAATATGAAACATAAGAAGAAATTTCCAAGAGAGTCGTTTGTCAGTATGACCGAACTTGTTTTGCCTAACGACACCAACACACTTAATAATCTGATGGGTGGTCGGTTAATGCATTGGATGGATATTGTGTCTGCCATAGCAGGTCAAAAACATTCTAACTCTACTGTTGTAACGGCCTCTGTTGATAATATTTCTTTTCGACAACCTATACGATTAGGAAATGTAGTTACCCTAAAAGCAAGAGTGACTCGCGCCTTCAACTCGTCAATGGAGGTCCGAATCGATGTAGACGCAGAAGATATACCAGCCGAATCAAAAGTTTCTAGTAACAGTGCGTATTTTACTTTTGTAGCGGTTGATAAGAATGGCCAACCCGTGCCAATTCCTGAAATTGAACCAGAAACCGAAGAAGAAAAAGAACTTTATGCGGGAGCATTGAGGCGCAGACAATTGAGACTTATTCTTTCTGGACGAATGAATCCCGCTGAGGCCCACGAGCTGAAATCTATTTTTGACATTAAAGAATAATGAACCAAGCCCTACGAGAATCTATATTTCTTGATTCCATCTATAAAATCGAAGAACCCCTTAGCATAATTCTTCATAAACCTTGGAATACAATTTCAGAAGATGAAAAGACTTTGCTAGCAAAAATACTGTCATCGATTAAGCAGAGTTTGCAGTCGGTCACCATCATCCATTCCGAAATCTTTTATACGGATGAATTAGTTAATTCAACAGTTATTCTCTTTGGCTCGAAGGCATCACCAGCCATCACTCCTTATACCTTGACCAAATTAGGTTCTAACCAATTCATTCAGGCTGATGGCCTGGGCGAGTTAGATGATGTAAAAAAGAAAACACTTTGGGCAGCGTTAAAGCAACTTACTTTGTAACTTCAAAGTAAAAGCTCAATCGCAAAGGGTCGAAATTCAACTTTATATTTTTAAGAGTAGAAACACAGTAAATGAAGTTTCGCATAATTATTGGTATATTTAATTGAATGGAAACTTCGAATAGCTAACCGAAATTGGAAGTGCAAAACTACGTGCAATTAGCCAAGTCGGGTAATTATGGATGCCGCAATTGACAAATTCCGGAAGAACGGAGGTATTCGCGACCTGAAATTTTAAAATATTAACCCTTATTCTATATTTGCGCAGATTTTTAAAAACCATCCTAAAAAGGGATGGTTTTTTTAACCGTATTAAACTATAGAAAAACCTCATGAACAGTATTATTTATTTGATTCCAGCATTCGGTGTTATTGGACTAATTGTTATGGCAATAAAGTCTGCTTGGGTAACCAAACAAGACGCTGGCGATGCAAAAATGACAGAACTTGCCGGGTACATTGCCGATGGGGCGATGGCCTTTTTGAAAGCCGAATGGAAAGTATTGGGTTATTTTGCTGTTTTTGCTGCTATTTTGTTAGGCTGGTCTGGATCACTAGTTGAAGATTCAAGTCCATTAATTGCAATTTCCTTCTTAATTGGAGCTATCCTTTCAGCTTTCGCTGGATACCTGGGCATGAAGATCGCCACCAAAGCAAACGTGCGCACTACGCAAGCCGCTAGAACAAGTCTAGCTCAAGCGTTGAAAGTATCCTTTAATGGAGGGTCTGTAATGGGTATTGGAGTTGCGGGCCTTGCTATTTTAGGCTTGGGATCCTTGTTTATTGTGCTTTATCAGTTGTTTGTGCCGGAGGGAGCTGCGATAAACGGCCTTGAAGTAAAAAAGGCAATTGAGGTATTGGCTGGTTTCTCTTTAGGCGCAGAATCAATCGCCTTGTTTGCACGCGTTGGTGGAGGTATTTATACAAAGGCAGCCGATGTTGGTGCTGACTTAGTGGGTAAAGTAGAAGCTGGGATTCCGGAAGATGATGTAAGAAACCCCGCAACCATTGCCGACAATGTGGGAGACAATGTGGGAGACGTAGCTGGTATGGGTGCCGATTTGTTTGGATCTTATGTAGCAACAATACTTGCCACCATGGTTCTTGGTCAAGAAATTGACGCCTCTGGCGATAATTATCAAGGCTTGTCTCCAATATTATTACCCATGATGATCGCTGGGCTTGGGCTTATCTTCTCCATAGTCGGGACTTGGTTTGTGCGTATTAAGAAAGAAACAGACAGCGTTCAAAATGCTCTAAATATTGGTAATTGGTCTTCGATTATATTAACTGCAATTGCTTCTTACTTTGCAGTAACAATGTTGTTGCCTGAAAAACTGGTGCATCGCGGGTTTGAATTTTCATCAATGGATGTCTTCTTTGCTATTATTGTCGGTCTGATAGTAGGCGCGTTGATGAGCCTTATCACTGAGTATTACACTGCTATGGGCAAAAGGCCTGTGCTGTCGATCATAAAACAATCAGGAACTGGCCATGCTACTAATATCATTGGAGGCCTTTCGGTTGGTATGGAATCCACAACACTTCCAATTCTAGTGCTCGCGGCTGGCATTATTGCCTCACATGCATTTGCTGGCCTTTATGGTGTAGCTATTGCTGCTGCTGGTATGATGGCAACAACCGCTATGCAATTGGCTATAGATGCTTTTGGACCCATTGCTGACAACGCGGGGGGTATTGCCGAAATGAGCCAACTACCAGAAGAAGTGAGAGGACGCACGGATAACTTAGATGCTGTAGGAAATACCACAGCAGCAACCGGAAAAGGTTTTGCTATCGCTTCCGCTGCATTGACTTCACTAGCACTATTTGCAGCTTTTGTAGGAGTTTCCGGGATCTCATCGATCGATATTTATAAAGCGCCCGTATTGGCTGGCTTATTTGTAGGTGGAATGATACCCTTCATTTTTTCCTCTTTATGTATTGCTGCGGTTGGCCGTGCTGCCATGGATATGGTCAACGAAGTGAGAAGGCAATTCAGAGAAATTCCGGGAATTATGGAGTACAAGGCTAAACCTGAATATGAAAAATGCGTAGCTATTTCAACCAACGCATCTATTCGCGAAATGATCGCCCCTGGTGCAATTGCATTGATTTCCCCGATCATTGTTGGGTTTACATTTGGGCCAGAAGTGTTAGGCGGAATGTTAGCCGGAGTAACCGTTTCTGGAGTTCTAATGGGTATGTTCCAGTCAAATGCTGGTGGCGCATGGGATAACGCAAAAAAATCTTTCGAGAAAGGAGTTGAAATCAATGGGCAGACTTATTTCAAGAAATCTGAACCGCATAAAGCCTCTGTTACGGGCGATACAGTAGGAGATCCTTTTAAAGATACCTCTGGTCCTTCTATGAATATTTTGATCAAACTTACTTCGATTGTAGCGTTGATTATAGCTCCTCACATTGCACAAAAAAATCCAGCTTCGGCCGATTTAAACTCATCGCCAAAAATTGAGGCGGTCACGCCTGTTTCTGGCGCTTCAGAAACACCGCGACTACCCGAAAAGTAATTTTTGTTTTAACAGACCAAGTTTTAAGCTTGGTCTTTTTATTTCTATGGTTACCTTAATTGCTCTCGGAGAACATAGGAAGTGTATTACTTTAAATTAAAAAAGAACAGATTTTTGTGTTTTGCTTGCGTGTGTAAGGTCTTAACGGTTACCATTTGTGGCACTTAAAGTATTTAAACTCAAAGCGGAAGTAGACGAAACAGAACTTTTCGATAGAATACAGAAAGGTGATGAAAAGTCACTTGAAGTAATCTATAAAAAATACTATCGCATGATGACCAAATTGGTTATCAACAATAGCGGGACGGAAGAAGAAGCCAGGGATATTTATCAGGATGCATTAATTGTATTCTGGCAAAAGGCAAGATCTGGAAAATTGGTTTTGACTTCTAAAATAAGCACCTATATCTACAGTGTGTGTCAAAATTTGTGGAGAAAGGAGCTTGAGAGAAAGAAGAAGTTATTGAACGAAGAAAAAGATTCTGTTGTAACAATAGATCAAGATAGCGAGGAGAGAGAAAAGATTATCGCCAACTGTTTAGATCAACTTGGCGACACCTGTAAAAAGGTTTTGATGTATTATTACTTTGACGACCTATCGATGCAGGATATTGCTGATAAGCTGGGTTTTGCAAATACCGATACGGCAAAAACCAAAAAGTATAAGTGCAAACAAAAATTAGATGAATTGGTGAAAGCCCAATACAAAGAGCAGGATTTTTTAGATTGATAGCAGATGGATAGACCAGAAGAACTGATAGAATCGTACCTAACACATAAGCTGACTCCTTTAGAGGTAAGAGAGTTCGAAAATGCGCTATCCAATAATTCAACGCTTCAAAAAGAAGTAAAGCTTCAATCTTCTATCATTGAGTCTATTAAAAAAGCGAGGGCGACAGAATTAAAAGCAACGCTCTCGAAAGTCAAAATTGACAGTTCTCCTTTTTTTACTACTCAGCGCAAGATTTCCATTTCGATGGCCGTTATAGGAACGTTGCTTCTTTTATATTACCTCTATCCTGAAAAGGTTTTGGAAGAAAAGCAATTACAAAAAAGGCCAGTCGAAACAACCCCAACGAAATTGCGACCAGAAAAAACAATTGACTTAAATGAAAAAGAAACGGTAGGGAAAATAGAAACCAAGGCCATTATTTCTGAGAAAGTGATCGCAACAACATCGGCAAAAAAACTAGAACCCGCCCAACGAACGCCAATTGAAGCCCTCGATCCATCCACCGAATTTGAGTCTGGTTCAGTTAATTCAACTGACCTTGCCTCTGTCAACCCTTCCAGAAATTTAGTCACACTTTCAACTATTGTGGTAGAAAATGATGAGAGCGATAAGCGATATACATTTCATTATAAGTTTCATCAAGGAAAATTAATTCTCTATGGTTCGTTCGATAGCAGCCTCTATGAAATATTGGAGATAAATGGAGAAAATAGGTCTGTTTTTTTATATTACAAAGAACATTACTACCTCTTGAACGAAAAACAGAATAAGATAAAATTGTTGCAACCCATTCGAGATACCGCATTGCTTGAGAAATTGACTGAGTATCGACTAAGCAAAAAGTAAGATTTGTAAAGGAAAAAAGGTCAAGTAAACCCTAAAATCAGAATCCTAGCTTATCTTTGATCGGCAATGGGATCAATAAGTAAAAAAAATATCCGCAAGAAGAATTTAGGTACATACCCGTATGCCAGCGTTTTGTTTAGTATTACACTGGCGCTTTTTGTAATGGGTATTTTCGGACTAATTCTTATTTACTCTCAAGAATTAGAAAAAGCGGTAAGAAACAATGTCAAAATTCAGGTTTATCTGAAAAATCATCTCACGGAAGAGGATAAGAAAGAGCTTCAAAAAAAACTTTCTTCCTCTTATTTTTTACCTAAGTTGAATAGAGAAACTGCTATCCAGTTTTTCCCAAAAGAAGAAGCAGCAAAACAATTTATTAAAGAAACAGGCGAGGATTTCCAGAAATTTCTAGGCGAAAACCCTCTGCGAGATGCTTTTCTGGTAAAAGTAGATCCTATTTTTCATGGTAAAGAGAGTTTGAAAAAAGTGAAGGCTTCGCTAGAAAAATTGAACGGTGTCTTTCAAGTCTACTACGTAGAAAGCCTAATTGAATCGATAAACGACAATGTGGCGAAAATTGGTGTCATCTTATTAGGAATTACGGCAATTCTTTTGCTCGCGGTAGTCTTACTGATCAGTAATACATTACGTTTAGCCCTCTTTTCACAACGTTTCTTAATTAGAAGCATGCAATTGGTGGGCGCTACAAAATGGTTTATTCAACGCCCGTTCTTAGTGAGAGCTACCATCCATGGTTTTGTTTCTGGTTTAATCGCAAGTGGATTGCTAGCTGCCTTAATTTATTTTTCAATTCAACGAATTAGCGATCTCTCTATTCTTCAAAATCAAATTTCTGTATTGCTGCTTTTTTTTATCCTCATCGTGATGGGAATTTTATTAGCTTTCTTTAGCACATTCAGAGCCGTTCGAAAATACCTTAAACTTTCGCTTGACGAACTTTATTAACCTATGAACAAACTACCTTTTGGAAAGAAAAATTATCAGTGGATGATTATTGGCTTCACTATTATCGCGCTCGGATTCACGCTTATGTCGTTAGACAAAACTGAGCACGGATTTGGCTTTCTTGGACTCACACTTGGCCCAATAGTAGTAGTGGTAGGCTTTGCGCTGGAGATTTTTGCAATACTCCAAAAGCCGCAAGAGAACAATTAATTCTATGGATTTATTTCATGCTATTCTACTTGCAATAGTAGAAGGTATTACCGAATTTCTACCCATTTCATCCACCGGTCATATGATCATTGTTTCCTCTCTCTCGGGAATTGCATCAGACCCGTTCACTAAAACATTCACTATTTCAATACAATTAGGTGCGATACTTTCTGTAGTAGTTCTTTATTGGAAGCGCTTTTTTCAATCGTTTCAATTCTACATAAAGTTATTCATTGCCTTTCTACCCGCTGCTGTTGTTGGCTTTTTGTTAAATGATTACATAGATGCCCTCCTAGAGCGTGTAGATGTTGTTGCAGTGATGCTGATACTGGGCGGCATTCTATTCTTGTTTATCGATAAAATGTTTGCAGCCAACGAGGCATCTGAAAATCTTGAAATTAATAACGCTACCGCACTTAAAATTGGTTTTTTTCAAGTGATTTCTATTTTAGCTCCAGGCATATCGCGATCGGCTGCTACAATTATTGGTGGGCTTAGTCAAAAGTTAACAAAGAAAGCGGCAGCAGAGTTCTCCTTTTTTCTTGCTGTGCCAACTATGTTTGCCGCTACTGGTTATAAACTTTTAAAGTTCTACAAAAGTGGAAATACTTTTGGAGGTAATGAAATTTTGCTTCTTGTAGTTGGTAACATAGTAGCTTTTGTAGTCGCCCTTATTGCTATAAAGGCTTTTATCGGATTTTTAACGAAAAACGGATTTAAGGTTTTTGGATACTATAGAATTGCTTTGGGTGTTCTTATCTTAACATTATTGCTTTTCGGAGTAAAACTTTCTTTAGTGTAGACTTCAACTTTTTTGATGGAACCAGGAAAAGTGCTTTTGCTGAACAAGCCCCTTCGATGGACTTCTTTTGATGTGGTAAGGAAAATCAGAAATAAATTAAAGACAAAAAAGATAGGACATGCTGGTACGTTAGATCCTCTTGCGACTGGACTCTTGATACTTTGCGTGGGAACATTTACTAAACGCATTGAAGAATTTCAGGCGCAAGAAAAAGAATATAGTGGCACGTTGGTACTGGGGCAACACACCGAATCTTATGACTTAGAAAAAACTCCCTCCACACCAGTTGATTTCTCTCATTTAACCGATGCACAAATTCTGTCGGCCACAAAAGATTTCATAGGCGCGATAAAACAAAAACCTCCGCTTCATTCAGCCATTAGAATCAATGGAAAACGTGCTTATGATTTCGCCCGAAAGGGCAAACAAATTGAATTGCCCTTGCGGGATGTGGAAATAAAAGAATTTAGAATCGTTGAAATAAATAAACCACTTGTAAAGTTCAACGTAGTTTGCTCTAAAGGAACTTACATTAGAAGTTTGGCGCACGATTTCGGCCAATCGTTAGGCGTAGGCGCTTACTTAAGCGAACTATGCAGAACAAGGATTGGCGAATTCAGATTGGAAGACGCATTAGAGGTAGATCAAATTGAACCCATAATTGTTCAACATACATGAACGTTTATCATTCATTAGATGCTTTTAAAAAATTAGACTTTGCAGTAGTTACCAGCGGCACTTTCGATGGGGTTCATCTGGGGCACAAAAAAATACTGAACCGTTTAAAAGAAATCGCAAAAAGCTCGAATGGAGAAAGTGTGGTCATTACCTATTGGCCTCACCCACAACTTATATTAAACCCAGAAAACAAATCAATTAAGTTGCTGAACACATACGAAGAACGCGAGCAACTATTGAAGGAACAAGGAATTGACCACCTACTACGTATACCGTTTACAAAAGAATTTTCTCAAATCACTTCAGAAAAATTTATTAAGTCGATCTTAATTGATCAAATAGGCACTAAAAAATTGGTAATAGGCTATGATCATCGCTTTGGTAAGAATAGAGAAGGCAGTTTCGAAGAGCTAAAAAAGGATGGTCCTGCCTACGGTTTCGATGTAGAAGAAATAGCAAGACAAGACATTGACTCTATTGGCATCAGCTCATCGGCCATACGTAAATCGCTTTTAGAAGGAGACGTGGACACTGCCACCAACTTACTCGGTCGCCCCTACTCTATTTCCGGTGAGGTGGTCATGGGAGATCAACTCGGCAGAACCCTCGGTTACCCCACCGCCAATATAGCCGCCCCATCACCTCATAAACTTATTCCTGCGGAAGGAATTTATGCAGCAACAGTAAATGTTAACAATACCCAATTTGGAGGCATGCTGTATATAGGACATCGGCCCACGCTCGAAAACAAGAAGCTTGCCATTGAAGTAAATATTTTTGATTTCAACGAGAATATATACGGAAAAACCATTCAGCTAAATCTTGTGAAATTTATTCGATCGGATAAAAAGTTTAACAGCCTAGAAGAGTTAAAATTTCAGCTTGCTAGAGACAAGAAAGCAGCTTTACAATTAATACGAATATGATCAATAAAGTAGTTGCCGATGCTAGTGAGGCTACCCAGGGTATACCAAGCGGCTGTGTGCTGATGCTGGGTGGTTTTGGACTTTGTGGAATACCAGAAAACTGCATTTCGGCATTGCTTAAAATGGGAGTTAATGAATTGACTTGTATTTCTAACAATGCCGGAGTGGATGACTTTGGTATTGGCTTATTGCTCAAAACGCGGCAAGTAAAAAAAATGATCTCCTCCTACGTAGGCGAAAATGCGGAGTTTGAAAGGCAGTTATTGTCAGGTGAATTGGAAGTGGAACTTATCCCACAAGGAACATTGGCTGAGCGCGTACGCGCAGGTGGTGCTGGAATACCCGCATTCTTTACGCCCGCAGGTGTTGGTACCGAAGTAGCAAAGGGCAAAGAGACGCGCGTATTTAATGGGAAGACTTATTTAATGGAGCATTGGCTTAAAGCCGATTATTCGCTTGTAAAAGCGTGGAAAGGCGACACTGCTGGCAACTTGATTTATAAAGGCACAGCAAGAAATTTCAATCCAATGATGGCTACCGCTGGTAATATTACTATTGCCGAGGTGGAAGAGCTAGTTCCAGCAGGTGAACTCGATCCTAACATAATCCACACCCCTGGCATTTTCGTGCACCGAATCTTTCAAGGAAAAAATTATGAGAAGAGAATTGAACAGCGAACGGTTTCTAATTCGTTGGTTTGAAAATTTGAAGATGAGCTAATTTGAAAATACATGAGAAGTGACAAAGATAATTTGATTGTTGATCTCACTTTCAAATTTGCGCTGGAGATAATTCGATATTGCGAAGTATTAGAGCGCGACAGAAAGTATGTACTCGCAAGACAACTATTGAAATCGGGGACATCGATCGGAGCAAATGTGCGCGAAGCTCAAAATTCTGAGAGCAAAGCAGATTTTATTCACAAATTTAAGATTGCCGCTAAGGAAGCCGATGAAAGCGAATATTGGTTGTTGCTTTGCAAAGCCTCCGAACAGTATCCTGATCCAACCCAATTGCTGCTTGATTTGGAGAGCATCATCAAAGTAATTTATAAAATAATTTCGTCTTCCAAAAGTAAATCATCCCATCAGTGAGACCGCGACCCCCATTATCAAATCTTCAAATTATCGAATTTTCAACTCCTCAAATTGTCAAATCCACTCATTTTCAAATTAGAGTTTATGCTCGATAAAATAGGAATAGCAAAACGCATCGCGCAAGAAGTAAAAAGCGGCATGTACATTAACTTGGGCATCGGTATCCCGACATTAGTTGCCAATTACATTCCCGCCTCTTTACAAGTAGTGCTTCAATCTGAAAATGGGTTACTTGGAATTGGTCCATTTCCAAAAGAATCAGACATCGACCCAGATTTAATTAATGCGGGCAAACAAACAATTACCATGATGCGTGGATCTGCATTGTTCAGTTCGGCAGAAAGTTTTGGCATGATACGGAGTGGAAAAGTGGACCTTACCATCCTTGGAGCAATGGAAGTTTCTGAACGGGGCGATATTGCAAACTGGAAAGTCCCGGGAAAAATGGTGAAAGGCATGGGGGGCGCTATGGATCTGGTGGCTTCGGCAAAAAACATCATTGTGGCCATGCAACATTGTAGTAAAGAAGGCGCATCAAAACTATTGACGAACTGCTCGCTACCCATTACTGGTTTAAAATGTGTTAAAAGAATTGTATCCGATTTAGCGGTCGTAGATATTTTACCTTCCGGAGGGTTCAAGTTAATTGAACGAGCACCCGGGGTTTCAATAGAAGAAATCAGAAATGCTACTGCAGGTCGCCTGGTTATTGAGGGTAGTATTCCCGAAATGGCATTGAATTGATTTGCTAAATTTGCAGCATGATAAAAGTTATTAAAACTACTTTTGAACAAGAGCAAAAGGAAAAAGATGAAGCCTGGTTGAAACTTGCTCCGTTGGAAAGGCTAGAAAGGGCCAGGAGAGTTCGAAACCGAATGAAAAAAACAGATGTAAGCTACTCGTTTGAGGGATTGGCAATCCGGGTAAGCAAAACTTTATGAGGGGTTTTGATTCTGAACATGTATCATTTCTAAAAGCACTTCACAAGTTCCTTGTAAAGTATGTAGTCATTGGTGGACACGCTGCCATCTATCATGGCGTAAACAGAAATACAGGTGATCTTGATATTCTCATTGAACCTACGGTCCAAAATGGACATCGGTTAATCAACGTTTTTAACTTTCTAAAACTTGATGTACCTCCTATAAATGATGCTGAATGGACCACCCAACTTGTGCTTTCATTTGGCTTTGAGCCTGATGCTATTGATATACTAAATTATTCTCCGGGAATTTCTTTTGATGAAGTTTACAAAAACTAAATCACGAGGTAGTTAAAATACCAATTATTGATATTCGTGATCCTATAAAAAATAAAGAGGCACTTAATAGAACAGGCGAAAAAGCACACCTTGACAGGTACGACATCGAGGTGTTAAAACGAATAATAGAAAAAAGAAAATGAAAAAATCCACCATCCAATTCACCATTGAGTTAGACGAAAACAACCTTCCTGAAAAAATCGAGTGGGATGCCACCGATAAGCCCGAAGAAACTGCCACAGAAACCAAGTCGATCAGCCTGGCATTATGGGATCATACTCAAAGAAACACATTACGAATTGATCTATGGGCCAAGGATATGCCCGTTGAAGACATGAAACGCTTCTATATTGATTGTATTGGGGGGCTTTCTCAAAGCGTACTATCCTCCACGGGCGATGAAATAATGGCAAATGAAATGAAACAACTTTGCGAAAGACTGGTAAAACACGTCCAAAAAAGTTAATTATTCGGCATACATACTTTTTTTCTCAAAAAAGCTGTTTCAATCGTTTGAATTTTATATAAATCACGTAGATTTAACGAAAATTTAATCTATACGTATGGCAAAAAAATTCTACTTAATGGCACTTATGCCCCTCTTTGTGATGGGTTTATGTGCGGGGTCTGTTTTAGCACAGACGACTATCTCTGGAACTGTAAAAGATAGCGGAAGCGGGGAAACAGTTGCAGGGGTTAATATTGTAGTAAAAGGCAGTATTGCAGGCACTATTTCCGACACCAAGGGTTCTTTCAACCTAAAAGTTAACCAAGCACCTCCTTTTATTTTGACTTTCTCTTTCATTGGATATAAAACCCAAGAAGTTGAAATTAAAGACGCTGCTACTACGCTTGACATTTCCATCGAGGAACAATCCCTCTTAGGTCAAGAAGTGGTAGTGTCCGCCTCTCGCGTGGAGGAGAGTATTCTAAAGTCTCCTGTAACGATCGAAAAAATGGACATCCTCAGCATCCGGCAGGCGGCAACGCCTGATTTTTTTGATGCGCTCGCAAATGTAAAAGGCGTTCAGGCAAGTTCTGGCAGCTTGAATTTTACTGCTATTAACACAAGGGGCTTTGCCACCATTGCGAATACACGCTTTGTGCAATGGGTAGACGGCATGGATACCCAAGCTCCACTGCTAAACTTTCCAACTGGCAGCATAATGGGTGTGGGAGAATTGGATGCCGAAAGTGTGGAATTAATTCCTGGTGCGGCTTCGGCATTGTATGGCCCTAACGCATTCAACGGAATTATGATTATGAAAAGTAAGAGTCCGTTTGAATACCAAGGTCTTAGTGCTCAAGTAAAACAAGGAATTGTAAACTCCACTGCGGGTGGCAGCCATCCTCTTGGACAATATAGTGTCCGCTATGCGAAAGCATTCAACAATAAGTTCGCGTTCAAGGTGAATTTCTCTTACTTGAAAACTACTGATTGGCTAGGTAATGATTATAAAACGGATCGAACCAACACGGGTTCCACAACTAATTTGAGTAGTAATCCAAATTTTGATGGACTAAACTTATATGGCGATGAGGCGATAATACCGACTGGGGTTCCTAGTATCGGAATAATCGCTAGAACGGGCTTTAGAGAAGAAGATATTTTAGCTGCATTCAACGACAATAGAGAGGCCAAAACCATTAAAGGTGATGCTGCCCTGCATTATAGAATAACAGATAAAATTGAGGCTATTTACAATTATCGCTATGGCGGTGGTAACTCTATTTATCAGGGGCAAGAAAAATATGCATTACGCGATTTCAACCAACAATTTCATAAACTAGAAATTAAAGGTGATAATTTTTTTGTGAGAGCTTACCAATCGGCCACCGATGCTGGGAAGTCTTATAACTTAGGGGCGCTAGGAATTTACGCCAACGAAACCTATAGCCCGACTGCAACCAAATGGGCATCTGATTATGTTTTAACAATGCAAGGATACGTGCCAGGTTATGCTGCGGGCAGTCATGCTGAAGCTAGGAGATTTGCAGATAGAAATAGACCTCAACCAGGTACTCAGGCATTTATCGATTTGATGAACCAAGTAAGAGGACAAAAGTTTCAAGGTTCTCCCGCAGGAGCTTCTTTTACCGATAATTCAAAACTTTACCACGCGGAGTTTAACTATAAGTTCTTTAACCAAATTAAATGGGCAGAAATTCAAGTAGGTGGTAATTTCAGACAATACAACCTTTTCTCGAACGGCACAATCTTCAACGAAGCACCTGATGACGGGTTGAACTTCAAAAGAATACGAATCAATGAGGGAGGGGTTTACACACAGATTGCAAAATCGATCGCTGAGAAAGTTAAGATAACAGGTTCTTTGCGTTTCGATAAAAATCAGAATTTTGACGGGCAATTTACACCTCGCGTATCTGCCGTTTATGAACTTTCAAAAGAAAGCAATATCAGAGCATCGTTTCAAACGGGTTTTAGAAATCCTGATACGCAGGCACAGTTTATCTACTTTCCATCTACTGGTGGTAACTTATTGGGTGGAACAAGAGCAAATGCTGAGCGATATGGTATAATGGAGGGTGGTGCGTACACGAATGCTTCTTATACCAAATTCCGAGCAGGAGGCGGTACATTGGATCCAGTAACTGGCGCAGTAAAACCAGCGGGAGATGGTAGCTCTCTCGAAACAGCTACCTTAGCATATGTAAAGCCCGAGCAACTAAATGCTTATGAATTGGGTTATAAAGGTTTGATAGCTAGCAAATTGCTTGTAGATCTAAATGGTTATTATACAACTTATACTAATTTCATTGGTCAGCAATCGGTGGTGAACAAAGTTGGTACTACGCACCAAGGCAAAGCAATTGCTGCAGGTTCCTTATGGGCACCTTACACCAATTTAACTCAAGAAGTGAAGACCTATGGAGTTGGACTAGGACTTTCTTACAGTCTACCTCAAAATTTTGTTGTAAACGGAAATTGGAATTGGGCAGGTTTTGAAGCACCTGGCAGTTCAGTTGATTTTCAATCCAACTTCAACACGCCTAAGAACAAGATCAACGTAGGTCTTAGTAACAGAAAAATCATCGATAATCTTGGTTTCAATGTGAATTATCGTTGGCAAACTGCTTTCGAATGGCAGTCTTCTTTTGGAGTGTGGCAAGTACCTCAGTTTGGGGTTGTTGATGCGCAGTTAAACTATAAAGTTTCTTCGATTAGGTCGATGATCAAAATCGGGGGAACCAATATTGGAGGGGGCGATTACCGAACCAATATAGGCTCACCATTTGTAGGGCAGCAATACTACGTCTCCATCACGTTTGACGAATTTTTAAAATAATATCCATAATTGAAATTCCATGAAAATCAATAAATTAATTTCTTTTGGGCTTATCCTAGCTGTGGTCGTTTCTTGTAAGCAAGAAGTCATCACACTAGAAGATCCTACTGTTACTCCACCCGTAACGCCTGCAAAAGGCTCGGCTGATTTTACAAAATTTGTTGCGATAGGCAATTCATTGACTGCGGGCTTTCAAGCTGGGGCACTTTTTAATGAGGGGCAAGCAAACTCGCTACCTAAGATTATGGCAACGCAATTTGCAACGGTAGGAGGCGGAGCTTTTAACCAACCTGATATCAATTCGGTAAACGGATTTAACTCTAGTTCTTCTAATCTTGCAACTGGTGTTATTAGAGGTAGATTAGTTTTGTTCGATCCCGATGGTCCTACCGGACCAAGGGGGGCTGGGCCAGCCGCTGCGGGAACTTCAGGAGTACCTGCTCCTTTTAATACCGCAGATTTACCCACTCCATTTGCCGGCAATAAGACGACACTTAACAATTTTGCGGTACCTGGTATACTACTCGGTCAGTGTTTGACTCCCCTCACTGGCGGTCCATCTACTGGCAACCCTGCATTCAATGGCTTGTACGCGCGATTTGCCAGTAATCCAGGAACGTCAACAATTATTGGGGATGCACTTGCAGCACAGCCGACCTTCTTTCTATTTGACCTAGGGAATAATGATGTTTTAGGTTATGCAACTACTGGCGGATCTGGCGCAGTGCCAATCACATCCACTGCGGCTTTTCAAGGCCAGTACACTGCTGCCATGACAGCATTATTGACTAACCCCACCGTAAAAGGAGTAGTAGGCAACATACCAGATGTAACCACAATACCTTTTTTTAGAACAGTGCTTTGGAATGCAATCCCTATGGACGCTGCGACTGCTACTGCTGTTAATAGCGGTTTTGCAGGATATAATGCAGTGTTAGATGCCATCAAGGGAAATGCAGGGTTGCTTGGGCTGCTTGGAACTACAGGGGCTGCATTAGATGCACGCAAAGTTAGTTTTAGCGCATCATCAACTAATGAAATAGTTATCGTTGATAAGACCCTTCCGAATCTTGGGCCAGCATTAGACGCTTTACTTTCCGCAGGTGGTATAACAAGCACTCAACGGGCGCAACTCGCCTCTTATCAGCAAATAAGAGAAGCAAATTCTGGCGACTTGATCACGCTTTCAGCTGGCGGTATTCTTGGGACGACTGTTGGCGGCAATCCACTATTGGTTAATGGCGTTTCAGTTCCCTTAGCGGATCAATTTGTTCTTCTGCCTTCAGAAATTACTGCCTGTCGTGAAGCAGTAACAGCATTCAATGCAATTATTAAATCAGCTGCTGACAACAGCAATAATAGAGTTGCTTTTGCTGATCTAAATGCTGCGTTTACCAACTTGGTTACTACGCGGGCAGCAGTATTTAATGGAGTCACCATTACACCTAGTTTTGTGCCTCCAACAGGCGCATTTTCGGAAGATGGAGTTCATCCAAATAGCCGAGGATATGCATTTATGGCCAATATTTTCATTGCGGCAATTAATGCTAAATTCGGTGCAACAGTACCTCTATCCGATCTTTCAAAATACAAAGGCACAGGGCTACCTGTAAACCCATAGAAAGCTACTTCTTTTTGAATAGTTTAAAGAGGCTTGAAAAATTCAAGCCTCTTTTCATTTAGAACAATTCCCTGCTATTTTATAGGTGGTATCTGCTTTGCCCATTGAATAGAAATGGAAGGATGGCACTCCGAAGTTAACTTAATTAGTCGCTCCTTAAAAAGCCCAATGGGATTGGTTTTTGAATAAAACCGATTGAATTGAGTTGAAACAATCTGCAAGAAAGTTGGGTTTTATCCTTAAAACCTTGCAGATTTTTTATGCTTACAAAACCAGCTTCTACCTCTCAACTTAGTTTTTACAGCACCTTTGAACAATTGAGCCACCGCCACCCGCTGTATATCTTGGCCAATCAAATCCAGTGGGGCATTTTTTAAACCATGTTTGCCAAGTTGTATTCAGGAGAGGGCCGTCCGGCCAAACCGATACGTTTGATGGTGTCCTTGCTCATACTCAAGCACGTTCGCAACCTTAGCGATGAGAGTGTTGTGGAGCAGTGGTTTGAAAATATCTACTACCAATACTTTAGTGGTGAAAGAACGTATGCTTGCGGTGCACCCTGTGAGGCCAGTGATCTTGTCCACTTCCGTAACCGTATTGGTGAGGAAGGGATTGAATTGATCTTGAAGGAAAGTATCCGCGTAAATGGAAAAGACGGTGGCGAGAAGGAGGCGACCACCGACACCACCGTCCAAGAAAAGAACATCACCTATCCAACCGATAGTAAACTGCACCGTAAGATCATCAAGAAGTGTGTGGGTATTGCCGTAGCGCAAGGTATTGAGCTTCGGCAGAGTTATACACGCACGGTGAAGAAGTTGTTGTTAGACCAACGCTTCAGGAACCATCCAAAAAATAAAGGGAGGGCGAGGAAAGCAGAGCGTAAAGTAAAAACCATAGCGGGTAGGCTGGTAAGGGAATTAGAGCGCAAACTCACGCCAGGCCTGCATCAAGATACACTTGGGCTGTTCAAGAAAGTATTGCTGCAAAAGAAATCCGACAGCAACAAAATCTATAGCCTGCACGAGCCGCACACCCAATGTATGACCAAAGGCAAAGAGCACAAGAAGTACGAATTCGGCAGTAAGGTGAGCATTATCGCCACCAAAACAACAGGTGTTATTATCGGGGCGATCAACATCGAAAAAAATGTACACGACAGCAAAACATTGCAGCCTGCCATTGAGCAACAGCAGCGGTTAACGGGGACCACGCTAAAAAATAATTTTGTTGACCGTGGATATGTTGGGGTGAAAGAAGTATTGGGGACAACCATCGTTACCCCTGACAAGCCAGGCAAACAAAGAACACCTTATCAAAAACAAAAACTGCGCAACGGGTTTAAACGCAGGTCTGCAATAGAACCTAAGATAGGGCATTTAAAACACGATCACCGGCTCAGCCGCAACTACTACAAAGGGATAAAGGGCGATAACATCAATGTCATGCTTGCCGCTGCGGCCATGAACTTCAAACGCATGATCAACAAGTGGAAAGTAAACCCACTTGTCTTTTTGAACCAACTTTTTAATTGCCTTTTTTCGCTCGTTAAAACCACAAAATCACAAATCCAAAATCTTCTAATCCTAAAATTGAGTTTTTAAGGGACGACTAATTAGTTCTTTAAAAAATGACCCGCTTTGTTGCAGCAATAAAAAAATAAAAGACTCGATTATATTTTACTCAATACTTTGAGTAAATTTACTCATTATACTGAGCAAAATGTCAAATTCAATAAAAAGAACTCATTATCAATTACTTGCCAGTAGGCTGCAAGAGCCGAGAAGGCTGTTACAAGCTATTTATGGGCCACGGCAAGTAGGTAAAACTACGTTGGTAAACCAAGTTTTGAAGGAACTGAAAGTGCCTTTTCTTTCTGTCTCGGCTGATGATACCAACTCAAACCCTGCGTGGATTGACCAGCAATGGAACACAGCGCGTCAGCGGCTCCATCAATTGGAAGCCCTTGAGTTTCTATTGGTAATAGATGAAATACAAAAAATTGGGAACTGGAGCGAAGTAGTCAAAAAAAATTGGGACGCAGATACGCAGCAGAATCTGCCCATCAAGGTCTTGCTATTAGGCTCTTCGCGCCTGTTGTTACAACAAGGCTTGACCGAATCGTTGGCGGGCCGCTTCGAAACAATTTTTATGGGGCATTGGACGCTCCCGGAAATGAATGCCGCCTTTGGCTGGGATGTGAATACCTATACTTGGTTCGGGGGATATCCGGGCGCTGCCCCGCTGATTGATGACCCCGATCGGTGGCGGAATTATGTCTCCGACTCGCTCATAGAATCCAGCATTTCACGCGACATACTGATGCTTACCCGTGTGGATAAGCCAGCCTTGATGAGAAAACTATTTGAATTGGGATGCAGTTACTCGGGGCAAATTTTATCATACACAAAAATGCAAGGGCAATTACAAGATGCTGGAAACACCACTACACTGGCCAACTATTTGCACCTGCTCGATACCGCAGGATTGCTAGGTGGGCTCGAAAAGTTTTCGTCCAACGTGCTGTCGGTACGTAGTTCGAGTCCTAAATTTCAAGTTCATAACAACGCCCTTCTCGCGGTGCAACGGTCGGAGAAGCTTCCTGAAGCCATTTCAAAAACAGAACTTTGGGGGCGCATGGTAGAGTCTTCCATTGGTGCATTTTTGATCAACGAATCGCTCCGCGACCGATTCAAGGTATACTATTGGCGGCATCGAAATCACGAGGTGGATTTTGTGCTCGAACAACGTGGCAAAGTAATTGGCTTGGAAGTAAAAAGTGGCGCACGGCAGCGAGCCTCGGGAATGGCCGCTTTTCAAAAAGAAATAAAACCCGATAAGGTATTGTTGATCGGTAGCGGAGGTCTTCCTTGCGAAGAATTTTTGCGAATGCGCGCGGCTGAATTATTCTAAAAAAGTTCTTTAGCTATTTTATAGATCGGATCGGCTTTGCCCATTGAATAGAAATGCAGTGATGGCACCCCAAATTTTATTAACTCTTTTGATTGTTTAATAATCCACTCAATGCCTACTTGCTTCACTGCCGCATTGTCTTTGCACTTTTCAATCTCATCGGCCAACTCTTCGGGCAAGTCGATGTGAAAAATCGTTGGTAGCACGGTGGACTGAACCTTTGCTGTAATAGGTTTTATTCCGGGTATGATAGGGACATTGATACCTGCTTCACGGCATTTCTCCACAAAATCAAAATACTTTTCATTGTCGAAAAACATTTGTGTCACTATGTACTCGGCACCTAAATCAACTTTATGTTTTAAATATTTTAAATCCGTTTTTAAGTTCGGAGCAGAAAAATGTTTTTCAGGATATGCTGCCACTCCAATGCAAAAATTAGTCGGAGCAGCATTCTCGAGTTCTTCGTCCAAAAACTTCCCTTTATTCATTTGCATGATTTGAGTTACAAGCTCGGACGCGTATTTATGACCTTCAGGATCTGGAATGAATTTTGGTTCTGTTTTAATCGCATCGCCTTGCAGCGCCAGCACATTTTCGATACCTAAGAATTGGAGATCAATAAGTGCATTCTCTGTCTCCTCTTTACTAAAACCACCACAGATAATGTGGGGCACCGTATCTACTTTATAACGATTTTGGATAGCTGCGCAAATACCCACGGTACCAGGGCGCTTTCGGGTAGATCGCTTTTCTAACAAGCCGTTTTCCTTTTTTTTATAAACGTACTCTTCACGGTGATAGGTAACATCAATAAAAGGCGGTTTGAATTCCATCAATGGATCAATGTTACTAAAAAGCAACTGGATATTCTCGCCTTTAAGCGGGGGCAAGATTTCTATACTAAAAAGTGTTTTTCCGTTTGCGTTCTTGATGTGATCTGAGATTTTCATAAGGATAATTTGAAAATTCGTTGATTTGAAAATTTGAAGATAGTTAGTGCATTTTCAAATCTTCAAATTGATTAATTATTGTAAGTCAAATTCGGTGATAACCATTTCTCTATTTCTTCGACTGACTTCTTCTTACGTTGGGCATATTCAACCACTTGATCTTTTTCAATTTTACCTAAACCAAAATACTTCGACTCAGGATTAGCAAAGTAATAGCCACTAACTGCTGATGCTGGGTACATAGCAAACGATTCGGTAAGGATAATGCCAACCTCCTTTTCCGCATCCAACAAATTAAATAGTATCCCTTTCTCTGTATGGTCAGGGCAGGCAGGATAGCCAGGAGCTGGCCGTATTCCAACATACTCTTCTTTTATCAAATCATCGGTTGTAAGCGACTCGTTGCTAGCATAGCCCCAATACTCCCTCCGTACTTTTTCGTGCATTAACTCTGCAAAGGCTTCTGCCAATCTATCTGCCAGTGCCTTCACCATAATTTCGTTGTAGTCGTCTTGCTGAACCTTGTATTCTTGAATAAGTTCTTCAATTCCTCCTCCGGTGGCAACCGCAAACATGCCAACATAGTCCTTTTTGTTCGATGATTTTGGTGCTATCAAATCGGCCAAACAAAAATTTGGCAGATCCTTGGCCTTCTTATTTTGCTGACGTAAAAAATGTAGCATCGTTAATTCCTGCGTTCTATTATCATCTGTAAAAAGAACTACATCGTCTGACTCGGTAGCTTCCGCTGGATAAAATGCGATCACTCCATTTGCCTTCAATCTCTTCTCTCGAACAATCTTATCCAACATGAGTTGTGCATCTTTATAAAGTTTGGTTGCCTCCTCCCCTACTTTTTCATCCTTGAAGATGTCAGGATAGCGTCCAAACAACATCCAAGTTTGAAAGAAAGGCGTCCAGTCGATATATTTCTTAATCTCTTCCAACGGGTAATCAATAAATATTTTTTTACCCAGAAAAGTTGGTTTTGTTGGCTGAAAACTATTCCAATCGATGGCTACTCTATTCTTTCTTGCTTCGGTCAACGGAATATAGTTTTTCGCCTGTTGCCGATTCTCATGATCTTTGCGAAGGCCTTCATACTCTAACTTGACACGGGTTCTGAAACCTTCAGTAGTATCCGGATTTATGAACTCGCTGGCTACTGGCACTGACCGGGAGGCATCTAGTACGTGCACCACCGGACCATTGTAAACAGGATCGATCTTAACAGCCGTGTGGATTCGTGACGTGGTTGCACCGCCAATCAACAAAGGCAACGTCATTCCCTCGCGCTGCATCTCTTTCGCCACGTGAACCATCTCATCCAACGAAGGCGTAATCAAACCGCTCAACCCAATGATGTCAACTTTTTCGCGCTTCGCTGCTTCAATGATCTTCTCCGTAGGTACCATTACACCTAAATCGACCACATCGTAATTGTTGCAAGCCAACACTACACCTACTATATTCTTTCCAATATCGTGCACGTCACCTTTCACCGTTGCCATTAATATCTTCGCAGCCGGCTTTCCAACATTTCCACTCTTTCGCTTTTCTTCTTCTAAGTAGGGAGTTAAATAAGCTACCGCTTTTTTCATTACCCGCGCACTCTTTACCACTTGTGGCAAAAACATTTTACCGGCACCAAAAAGATCGCCCACTACATTCATTCCGTTCATGAGCGGGCCTTCAATCACGTGCAACGGTTTATCAAACTTGTGCCGAACCTCTTCAATATCTTGATCAATAAAATCGATAATGCCTTTTACTAACGAATGCGTTAGTCTCTCTTCTACAGTAGCTTTTCTCCATTCATCATCTTGCTCTTTCTTTTTGGCCGATCCTTTCACTGTTTCTGCAAACTCCAGCAACCGCTCTGTGGAGTCCTCTCTCCTATTCAGCAAAACATCCTCCACACGCTCCAATAATTCTTTTGGTATCTGGTCGTAAACTTCCAACATAGTCGGATTCACAATCCCCATATCCATGCCGTTTTTAATGGCATGATACAGAAACACCGAGTGCATCGCTTCGCGCACCAATTGATTTCCTCTAAAAGAAAAAGAAACGTTGCTTACCCCTCCACTTACGTGTGCATGGGGAAGATTTTCTCTAATCCATTTTGTTGCCTTGAAGAAATCGAGCGCATAGTTTCGATGTTCGTCAATACCGGTTGCCACGGGAAAGATGTTTGGATCGAAGATGATATCTTGTGCAGGGAATTTCACTTTGTCAACAAGAATATCATAGGCTCTTTTACAAATATCAATTCGCCTTTGATAAGTGTCCGCCTGACCGACTTCATCAAAAGCCATCACCACGGTAGCTGCTCCATATCGTTTAACCAATTTGGCTTGACGAACGAACTCCTCCTCACCTCCTTTTAAGCTAATCGAATTTACAATGCCTTTGCCTTGAAGGCATTTTAGCCCCGCCTCAATTACATTCCATTTCGATGAATCGACCATTACTGGGATTTTTGAAATCTCTGGCTCACTTGCCATTAAATTCAAATACTTTACCATGGCAGCTTCTGAATCAAGCATCCCCTCGTCCATATTTACATCAATTACTTGCGCACCTCCGCGCACCTGATCCAAGGCTACTTCAAGCGCCTCGTCAAATTTGTCTTCTTTAATTAATTTCAAAAATTTCGCAGAGCCAGTGACGTTGGTTCTTTCGCCAATGTTGACAAAGTTGGAGGCTGGCGTTATTACAACACTTTCTAAACCACTAAGGAGTAATGGTCGATGGTGGATGGTCGATGGTGGATGGTCAATGGTCAATGGTACTATATTTTAGTTGGTGTATTTACTTAACAGATTTTTCAGCGTTTGAATACTTTTGACGAGTCCGTTTGGAAAAGATAGGAATGATCGAACCAGTAAGAATAAACATTAGATTTTTTTGAAAACTCATACCTATCACCGGAAAGATCAATTGCTTTTTGCCAAACTTTCAATTCCTCAAACTTAAATGCCATACTTTTGGTCAATGGTTAACAATCAATGGTCAATGGTTATTGACCGTTCTCGGTTTATACTTAGCGGCCAGCGTTGCAATTTCCTTAATATGATCTGGCGTTGTTCCGCAACAGCCCCCAACAATATTTACCAAGCCTTCTTTCAAAAACTCTTCAATTTCATGACCCATTTCATGAGCATGCTGATCGTATTGACCAAACTCATTGGGTAACCCTGCATTTGGATATGCACTTACAAAAAATGGTGCTTGCTCATTAAGTACCTGTAAATACGGTCGCAATTGTTTAGCCCCAAGCGCACAATTAAGGCCAATACTCAATAGGGGTACGTGCGAAACTGAAATCAAGAAAGCTTCTGTTGTCTGCCCGGATAGCGTTCGCCCACTGGCATCCGTTATAGTTCCACTTACCATAATCGGTAGCTCTCGCCCGGCTTCCTCAAAAAACTCCTGAATTCCGAATAAAGCCGCCTTGGCATTTAAGGTATCGAAGATTGTTTCCACCAAAAGCAGGTCAACACCGCCATCCATCAATGCTTTCACCTGAAGTTTATAAGCATCTTTCAATTGATCAAAAGTTACTGCTCGAAAACCTGGATTATTTACATCAGGAGAAAGTGAAAGCGTGCGATTGGTGGGACCAACAGCACCCGCTACAAACCGTGGCTTGTGAGGCTCCTTGGCGGTAAATTCGAGCGCGACCTCTTTGGCTATTTTTGCTGACTGAAAATTTAATTCATACACGTAGTCTTCCAGGTGATAATCAGCTTGCGCGATGGTTGTGCCACTGAAAGTATTGGTTTCGGCAATATCTGCTCCGGCTTCAAAGTATTGTCGATGAATGTCTTTAATAATATCTGGCCTTGTAATCGATAGCAAATCATTGTTCCCCTTAAGTGGATGCGCATGATTTTTAAATCTTTCGCCTCTAAAGTCTTCCTCTTCAAGGGTATGCCGCTGAATCATAGTGCCCATAGCACCGTCCAACACTAGAATTCTTTCCTTTAAAATTTCTTGAATTTTCACGATTTTCTGGTTTTGTTATTTATCCAGAAAGAGCCTTTGTAGAATGGCCGCTTATCTTCTTCACCTGATTAGTGAATGGGAGTTAGCACCAAGTTATTGGCAAGGTTGCTAAGACGTCAGCGGGCCCAGTCCCTCAGTCTTTCTGGATAAGCGATGCAAAGAAAAACATTAACTTAATGAAAAGCAATTTTTGAATACCGATATTTGCGCGCGATTAATTAGAACAAAGTCCACGATCGATAACAATCGATGTAACGACAATTGGCTATTAACCATTGACAACTGACTTAATCAAACAACTTATTGAAACTCGCAGCTATTGATATTGGATCCAATGCCATCCGTTTCCAAGTCTCATCCGTACTTGATAATGGCTCACACATCCTTTTTAAAAAACTGGAATATATTCGTTTTCCGCTGCGATTAGGTCATGATGTATTCGGTACCAACAGGATTAGTGAAACAAGCATTGCAAAGTTCAAGAAGCTAATGAAAACTTACAAACTTTTGCTTGAGCTATATGAGGTGGATGATTATATGGCCTGCGCCACATCAGCCATGCGCGAATCAGAAAACGGTGAAGAATTAGCAAATACAGTTTTGAAAGAGTGTGGCATCCAAATTAATATTATTGATGGAAAGCGAGAAGCCGAATTAATCAATAAGGCCATTCATTCCTACTTAACGGATAAGACCTATCTGCATATTGATGTGGGGGGAGGTAGCACCGAATTGAACCTATACACGCACGGAAAGAAAATTAAGACTCGTTCTTTTAAGATTGGATCGGTGCGGGTATTGGAACATCACGATTCACCCGTGATTTGGAAAGAAATGGAGAAGTGGATTAGAGACAATGTGAAAGAGGAATTTGGTCGGGTTACATCTGTGGGTACAGGTGGAAATATCAGCAAGTTGTTTGACCTGGCGGAGTTGAAAGCCGGTGCTGTAATGAGTTTAAAGAAAGTAAAAGAGCTTAAATCATTCATTGAAAAACACACGATCGAGGAGCGCATTTATAAGCTTCAAATGAATCCCGACCGGGCCGATGTAATTGTACCTGCCAGTGGGATTTATATCAACGTAATGGAGTGGGCACATTCACACTCTATCATCGTACCGGAAGTCGGCCTCAAGGACGGTATCATGTTGGATCTTTTTGAGAAGAATGCCAAACTTAAAAAAGTTTCTTTTATAAATACGGAAGACCAATCAAAAGGAAAAAAAACAACTCCGATTTAGAATCAAAACAACTTAACATCCATCACCTTTTCCTTTGTGATATTAAAAAACTCCTGGTGAATATTGAAAGGTTCTTCGCCATTCAATTGGCGTTTCGAATAAGTACCATCCTCATTCATCAGATAAGAGTTAACATTATCTCGCAGGTTGTAACGCAATATGTTCATAGCCTGTTTCTTAACGAGATCACCTTCTAGCATAAACAACGATTCAACTCTTCGATCAAAACTTCGCACCATAGCATCTGCACTTCCTATGTACACTTTTGGGTCATCCGCATTGTGGAAATAGTAAATACGAGAATGCTCTAAGTACTCGCCCACGATAGAAACAACTTCAATATTTTCACTGAGCCCTTTTCTGCCAGGTCTCAAACAACACATGCCTCTGATAATCAATTTTATTTTTACGCCCGCTTGCGATGCCAGATAAAGCTGTTCGATCATAACATCGTCTTGCATAGAATTAAACTTGATAATAATACCAGCAGTAATACCGTTTCTGGCGTTTTCAGCCTCTTGCTTTATCAACGCACAAAGTTGATTTCGCATATCACGCGGAGATGTAATCAAATTGCGATAAGTGAGCGGTTGGGAGTGGCCTGTAATGACATTGAAAAATTCTGAAACGTCATTACCATACACTTCATTTGTGCTCAATAATCCGATATCGGTATAAAATCTCGATGTAGTTTCGTTGTAGTTTCCACTTGACAAATGTACATATCGATATACTTTGTCATCAGGTTCTTTTCGCACAATCAAAAGAAGCTTCGAATGTGTCTTTAGGCTGTTGACACCGTAAATAACAAAACAGCCAGCCCGTTGAAGTTTTTGAGCCTCCCGCAAATTATTCTCTTCGTCAAAACGCGCCTTGACTTCAAACAACACCGAAACATGTTTACCAAATTCAGCCGCCTTTAACAATGCGGCAGTGATGCGTGAATCTTTTGCAACCCTATAAATAGTGATTTTAATTGAGAGGACGTAGGGATCTTCAGCCGCCTTTTCCAACAACTCTAGCACGGGCTCCATTGAATTGAACGGATGGTGTAATAGTATATCGCGCTCCTTCAATACCTCAAACAAGTCACGTGTGCCTTGTTCTGGAAAAGTAATTGGTTTAATTGGTGGCCTTAATGCTGCTCTTTTATTCTTAAAATCTGAATGACCTATGATCTGCATCAAGCCGGTAAGGTCAATCAAGCTTTCGTTAGGAACTCTAATGATATTTGAATCTTCTATATCCCACTGGATCTTAAGAAGACGAAGTAGCCATGGATCGGTGTTGTCAAGCACGTCAATGCGAACGACCCGCCCACTCCTTCTAGTTTGAAGTTTGCGTTTCAATTCTTCTAAAAAGTTCGATTCAATATCTTCGCTCTCTTCGAGGGTAAAGTCACCGTTCCTATTGATCCGAAAAAGGTTAACGCTGTTAATTTCAATGTTTCTAAATAACTGTTGAATATTATACTTGATAATGTCTTCAATAGGAACAAAATTGATGAACCCGGCAGCGTCCTTTATTTCAAGAAAACGCGGTAGGTTACTTGGTATTTGAATGAATGAAATTTTCTGTTGGTTATGTGGCTCTTGCGGAGCTTTGGTTACTACACCCAACAATAATCGATTGTTTTTTAGAATCGGAAATGCGTGATATCCATCAAACACCATGGGCGTTAGCATGGGATAAATCACTTTTGTGAAATACTCATTTACTTTTTCTCGCCCCTCTGGCGACAATTTCGATATATCGCAAATGCAAAAGTTGTTGGCTGAAAATAATGGCTTTAATTGTTGAAGGTAAGTAGCATGTTGGTCCCGTTCGAAATGCTGTATCTCACTTAGTAATTTGTCTTTAAAGGGAATTTCCCGCAAGCCACTGTAGTCGTAACGCTCCTTTCCATAATCCAAATAGTTGTATAAACTTCCGACTCGAATAGTGCAAAATTCATCCAAGTTAGAAGCAGTGATCGATAGAAACTTAAGTCGATCGAAAACACTTCGAGTAGTATTTTTTGCCTGATCTAAAACCCGATAATTAAACTGAATCCAACTAAGATCGCGACTAATAAAGTTGCTATCTAAAATTTGTTTTTCAACTGCATTACTTACCACAGGCGCATCCATAAATTTCTTTTTTGAAATAAAGATCGAAAGTAAACGGTTAAAGTTGATAGTTGTAAAAAGTAAGGTTAACCTATTGTGATATTTTCAAAACTAGATATCGATACGTGCATACTTGGCATTTGCCTCAATAAACTCGCGCCTTGGCGCTACTTCATCTCCCATTAGCATCGAAAACAAGTGATCTGCCTCTACTGCCGATTCGATTGTGACGCGCTTTAGTGTTCGTCTAACGGGGTCCATCGTTGTAGACCAAAGCTGTTCCGGGTTCATTTCACCTAACCCTTTATAGCGCTGTATGCCTACGCTATCTTCTTTACCATCTTTCGCCAATTCTTTAATGAGCGTGGCACGCTGTTCCTCCGTCCAACAATAGCGCTCTTCTTTACCCTTTTTTAATAAATAAAGGGGCGGCAAAGCAATGTAAATATATCCTTGGTCGATGAGCTCGCGCATATAACGAAAAAAGAAAGTTAGTATCAACGTGCGAATGTGACTTCCATCCACATCTGCATCGGTCATGATCACCACTTTATGATACCTTAACTTAGTCAGGTTGAGTGCCTTTTCTCCGTCATCTGTTCCAAAGCTCACTCCAAGGGCAGTAATCATGTTCTTGATTTCCTCGTTCTCATATATCTTATGCTCTTGCGCTTTTTCCACGTTCAATATCTTTCCTCTCAAAGGCAAGATAGCTTGGAAATGCCTGTCGCGTCCTTGTTTGGCAGACCCTCCGGCTGAATCTCCCTCTACCAAATAGAGTTCCGAGATAAAAGGATCAGAACTAGCGCAGTCGGCCAGCTTACCGGGAAGCCCAGACCCAGTAAGTACATTCTTGCGTTGCACCATCTCACGCGCCTTGCGGGCCGCGATGCGCGCTTGAGCAGCAAGAATCACTTTGTTTACAATCTGCTTGGCCTCTTTAGGATGTTCCTCCAAATAATTTTGAAGCATTTCACCTACTGC
Source organism: Flammeovirgaceae bacterium (assembly GCA_027487845.1). Classification (GTDB taxonomy): domain Bacteria; phylum Bacteroidota; class Bacteroidia; order Cytophagales; family Cyclobacteriaceae; genus ELB16-189. The sequence continues at coordinate 30,775 of JAIYCV010000013.1, read as the reverse complement.
TACATCAACAGCGCCCATTACGTCAGAATTTCCAAGCTTGGTTTTTGTCTGACCCTCAAACTGAGGTTCAGCAACTTTCACAGAAATAACAGCTGTTAATCCTTCACGGAAATCATCACCGCTAATATCAACTTTAGCTTTCTCCAAAAGTCCAGACTTATCAGCATAGCTTTTTAATGTTCGAGTCAATGCTCTCCTAAAGCCGGCTACGTGGGTTCCGCCTTCAATGGTGTTAATGTTGTTAACATACGAAACCAAGTTTTCGCTGTAAGACGTGTTGTAACTCATCGCCACTTGAACGGGAATATTACTACCTTGATTCTCGATATAAATTGGAAAGGGAATCAATTTTTCCTTCGTTGAATCAATATACTCTACAAACTCTCTTAAGCCGCCTTCAGACAAAAAAAGGCTAGATCGAGGTTCGCCATTTTCTCCCATTTCCCTCAAATCCTTCAGGGAGATACTGATACCAGGGTTTAAGAATGATAACTCGCGTAATCGAGCGGCCACAGTTTCATAATTATATTCCCAGGCAGTAAAAATCTCCCGGTCGGGCTTAAAATGTATCGTAGTCCCTCTTCGGTCAGAAGTGCCTATCACACGAACGGGAAACTGTGGTGTTCCTCGTTGATATTCTTGCTCAAAAATTTTGCCTTCGCGATAAACCGTAGCCGTAAGTATGTCAGACAGGGCATTTACGCAAGAAACCCCCACCCCGTGCAACCCACCAGAAACTTTATAGGTGTTTTTATCGAACTTACCCCCGGCATGAAGAACGGTCATAACTACCTCCAAAGCCGACCGCTGCTCTTTCTCATGCATGTCGGTTGGAATACCCCTTCCGTTGTCCTCCACTGTTACCGAATTGTCGGTGTTGATGGTAACATGGATTTTATCACAATAACCTGCTAAAGCCTCGTCTATAGAGTTGTCTACCACCTCCCAGATTAGGTGATGTAGCCCACGAATGCCCACATCACCAATATACATGGCGGGCCGCTTCCTTACGGCCTCTAGGCCCTCTAAAACCTGAATATTACTTGCTGAATAATTAGATTCTTGTTTCTTCTGTTCTTCGTTCATTCTTTCGATTTTAAAACCTGCGAAGATAAGAAATTTAGAGGCCATTAATGACATTAAAAATCAAATAAATGGGCGATTTAAAAGATATAATTATCGGCACAAGGTTATGCCTTGGATTTCGTCAACTAATTTTTTAGTTTTAATAGAAAATTAGCAATCTAATGAGGTTTTCGTTCTTGTTTATTTTTCTATTGGCAAAACCTATTTTCAGTTTTTGTCAAAAGGTAACAACTGGATCCCCGGCCCAATCAATACCAATTTTTAGAGACAAAACAGATTCCATTTCATTCGCGGAATTAGACAAGATTATCCAGGCAACGAGATGGCAACGCCCGGCCAAGGAGGACAAAAAAATGGACGAAAAACTAGATAGTGCATTCGGAAAATACAAGGAACTTTTGAAAATTTCTGTTGGCCAGCGATACGTCTATACGCCTCGTTTTACATTACTTGACAGCCTCACCACAAAAGAGGAACGGAAGTATGCAACGCAGGTAACCATTTACAAGCTTAAATCGGGTAAACTTCCCATTGAACTTTTTGAATGCGAAAATATCGAGCGACTTGAATTGGTAAACACTTCTATCGACACTATTCAAAGCGAAGTTGAAAAATTAAAGGAATTAAAAACAATTGAGATCTATAACAACAAACCAAGCAAGCAACTCAGGTTTGGAGAAAACAATACAATCACACGATTAATAATTAGGGGGGAAAATGAAAAACTAATTCCAATAGATTATCGCAACTTAAAAGCCCTTGAAATACTGGACTTGTGTCGAAACAATCTCACTCGGTTTCCTGTCGTTAAAAAGAACAAAAAACTCACCGACCTTTTGCTAGTCGATAACTCATTGAAAAAGTTAAAAGTAAACGGACGAAAACTCCCACCTATTAAAAAAGTTGACTTACGATACAATCAGCTAAAAAAACTTGGCGGCAGCATTGGTAAACTTTCAAGCCTCCGAACGTTGTTCTTAAATTTTAATGCAATTTCTAAGGTGGGGATGAGAGTTGGGAGACTGAAGAACCTTGAATACTTGTCATTATACGAGAACCAATTAGTTGAAATCCCAACGTCATTTTATCAACTTACCTCTCTCATAAACATCGATCTGTATTACAACCACATTGAGCATATTAAACCTGATATAGCGAAATGGAAAAAGCTTTCGGTGCTTCACATCGCCAATAATCGAATTTATGAGCTCCCTGCAAACATTGGCGACCTTCAAAGTTTAAGAGAGCTGTACAGCTATAACAATCGCCTGACCACCTTGCCAAAAAGTCTCGATAAGCTCACCCAGCTAAGAATATTGAGAGTAAACGATAATTATTTGGATTCCTTTCCTTATCAAGCGTTGTCAATGCCAGATCTCCAACAATTAGACGTCAGCAATAACCGCATCACTTCTCTACCTAAGGAGATTTTCAAATTCGAACATTTTCAAATTCTTGGTTTGCAGGGCAATCAATGGAATGAGCCTTCCAAGGAATTTATTGAAACTGAATCCCAACGACTTCGAAAACAGGGTGCTGTTGTTTTGTTAGATGAATGATCATCCAAAAGTAGCGTTTCACTATTTATTCTTTGCCTAAGTCATATTGGCGACATCTCAAAACCAACACATCTTTTGACCTTGCGTTTTGACAGATTGAGACTGGAGAAAATTCACCAACTATGAAACCGATAAAGAAAACTGTTTGCCTTTTCCTCCTCGCCTGCCTTGCAAGCTGCGTTGGAACGGACTTTCTTGACGATCCGATTGTTGGGGAAAAAATCATAATCGCATCTAACACGCTGGCTCTTTTGCCCAGCGAAAAGTTTCAAGCAACCGCAGAATATTTCGACAAATATGGTGTCAAGCAGAATGTGACTTTACTTTGGCAATCCTCCAATCCTACTATTGCCGATGTGAACGCCACCGGTTTAGTAACTGGTAAAACACCAGGTCAGGCACTTGTTCAACCTTATCTGGGAGATTTCTTGGGGCCTCAAATTCAAGTCACCGTTGTGAGCGACCCTAGCTCAGTAGCTACTGTCGAAATTAAACCACCTACCAGTCTTACACTTTCGTTAGGAACAAAAGTGCAATTGGAGGTGGTTGTGAAAAATGTTGCGGGAACTATTCTTCTTGGTAAAACCATCGAATGGTTCTCGGAGAATAGCAACATCCTTACTGTAAATTCAACAGGATTGGTGGAGGCTATAGGTTCGGGGATTGCCGGCATTCATGCAAAAGTAAACGGAGTGAAAAGCAATATCATCGATTTTGATGTGACCGGTTTTTTGAGAAAGGCCAACTTCACTCAAGCAGGTGGTTATATTGCCAAGGGCTCTGCTACGTTGGAGCAAGTAAAAAACACGGGCGCAATAACGCTCAGTTTAAGTGCTGATTTTGATACTGATTTCGCGCTTGGCACCTTCATCTATTTGGCAAACTCAACAAACGGATCGACCGTGAGGTCAAATGGACTAGAGCTTGGTCAAATTTTTAAAGATGGAGCAGCTACTTTCTCCGTGAGTTCAATTAAACCTACCGTTACGCTGAACGAATACAGATATGTGATCATTCTATGCAAACCAGCTTCTGTAACATTTGGATTCGCTGACCTAAAATAAAAAATCTGAAAAATGAGATCACTATTTATCACTGCTTTTACCGCTGCTGTTTGGGCTGTAGCGTATACACAGCCATTGACAAAAGGAAACTACCAGCTGCGGTTTAATCAACAGTATACAGCGTCAAACTCCTTCTTCGATTCTGATGAGGAGTCTATTAAAATACGAACGAATTCACTTTCCAGCACAAATTTCTCCGTTGATTATGCATTGACCAATCGATTCATTATTCACGCCACCATTCCCGTTTTTGTAAGAAGCACAATTAACGGACTTCAATATAATCAGACAGGAAAAACAGAACCGGGATCGTCTTTGAACTCTGTTGGCGATGCGGAGGTAGGAGTAAAAGTAAATTTATTTCAGAGGTTGCCGTTTCAAACAATTGCCTTCGTTGCACTCGGTTTACCTTTCGGTAAAAAAGATAAAGTAGGCTTAGATACTGATCTGCAAACAGGCGATGGAGAATTTAATCAATTCATTGGAGTGAAACTTCAAAAATACTTTTCTTCATTTTTTGTCAACGGGTGCACTTCTTTTAATAACCGATCAAAAGACTTTTCAAATGAAATCCGTTATGGCTTTGAAGTCGGTTACCTGGGGAATAAATTTAATGTCACAGCTCGCTTAAATGCGATTGAATCATTGTTTGACAAAACAGCTCCGGTCTCGCAAAATGGAATATTTTCTAACCATCGAGAATTAGTTTCCCCTGGCATTGAAGTGCTTTATAAAATTACTAAACGAGTGGGCGTAGTTGGTTCGTCTGACGTTGTTATAGCTGGACGAAACACATTGAATGCACCGCTTTTCGGTTTTGGCGTGCAGCTAAGAGGACGATAAAAATGGTTACTGCTTCTTTCTTTTTTTGGTGGCTTTTTTCTTATGGCTGGCGGCCTCGCCCAAAAGTTGCAACTTAGCCATATTGAGTTCTTCTTTTTGATCGTTGTTTAAAACCGGATAGCCCAATTCGAGCCTTTCAAAATGCTGACAAATTACCGATGCAATCGCTAACCTTGCGTACCATTTGTCATCGGCTGGAATCACGTACCAAGGTGCATTTTCAGTAGATGTTGAACTAATTGCTTGTTCATAGGCGCGTTGATACTCATTCCAGTACCCACGTTCTTTTAAATCACCTACAGAAAACTTCCAATTTTTTGCTGGCGATTCGATGCGTTCAAGAAACCGCTTCTTTTGCTCCTCCTTTGATATATGCAAGAAAAATTTGAGGATCAACATCCCATTTTCGGTAAGGTTGCTTTCAAACCTTCTGATTTGCTTTAGCCTTTTTTTCCAGAACTCGTCATCAAGGTCAGCAACAGTAGAAATGGCTGGTAACTTTTCGTTGAGGATAAACTCAGGATGCACTCTTGTTATTAATACATTTTCGTAATGCGATCTATTATGAATGGCAATTTCACCTCGTGCGGGAAGCGCCAATTCGTGGCGCCATAAGTAATGATGATCGAGCTCCGCTGCACTAGGTGCCTTAAAACTTGTAACCTTAACCCCCTGCGGATTAAAGCCAGACATGACGTGCTTGATAGCACCATCTTTTCCCGCAGCATCCATCGCCTGAAAAATAATCAGGACACTGTGCTTGTTGTTGGCATACAATTCATCTTGTATAAGAGCTAACTTCTTGATACTGGATTGAAGAATTTGCTCCGAATCATTTTTATTATGAGCAGTTCCATTGTAGCGCGTGTCGTAGTCCGCTAGCTTTAAATTTTTACCTTGCTTAACTGAAAACTCTTTGATATTAATGACCTTCTGTTCTAACATCATGGTGGTATAATTTTGTGCCAAGAAACTTTAAGTACTACTAAATATAGCCTTTCTTAGACAAACGAAAAAATACTTGTTCTTTGAATGAAGATAACTTAATAATCAGCCAAGAACATCGTTTAGTATTGGCCAGTTCTCAACATTACTAATGTACACGCTTGGATGGGCTCAATGTTTTTCTCGATCAATAACTTTTCAAATTCTTCATTTTCAGTTCCCGGGTTGAATATCACCCGATCTGGAGATAAACTCAAAATATAATCATACCATTCGGGTTGATGATCGGGACCGATGTAAAGCGTCACTGTGCCCACTTCGCCAATGGTTAGCTTCTCCTTAATGTTGAGAATTTGTCTTCCAAAAACCACTCCTGTTTTTATACCTACTGGAATAAAATCGTACTTATTTTCATTTAACATGCTTGCCGCCAAAAAAGCATACCGGCTTGGGTTAGTGGTAGCACCTATAATTACTGTCGTTTTCATTTTTTGTTTCGGTATAAGTTAAAGACACTTTCTGCACATCTTTCACCATCCATAGCTGCCGACACAATACCACCCGCATATCCTGCGCCTTCACCGCAAGGAAACAGTCGTTTTATTTGTGGATGCTCTAATGTCTCTTTCAGTCGTGGCACGCGAACGGGAGAAGACGTTCTGCTTTCAACACCAATAATCTGCGCTTCGTTCGAAAGATAACCCTTCATTTTGGTGCCGAAATTCTTAAAGCCTTGCTTGAGAGCGTCTGTTAAGAAACGCGGGAAAATGCTGGCCATATCAAGGCTGGTTAATCCTGGTTGATAGGAAGTTTCTAGTAACGAATTTGAAATACGGCCTTCGGTAAAATCTTGGAGCAGCTGAGCTGGGGCTACTTGGCTCCTACCCGCCATTGAACAAGCCTTTTGTTCGATGGCCGCTTGAAAGTGCATACCCGCTAAAACCCCAAAAGCCGCATGCGCTTTAAAATCAGTCTCCGCTACTGCAACCACAATGCCAGAATTAGAAAACTTTGAATCCCTTCGAGAAGGGCTCATTCCGTTTACCACAATTTCACCTGCTTTTGTTGCAGCAGGAACAATAAATCCACCCGGGCACATACAGAATGAAAATACGCCTCTGTCAGCACCATTTATTTTTGCTTGATGAACTAATGAGTAGGATGACGCAGGCAAATAATCTCCTCTGCTTTCGCAATGATATTGTATCTTATCAATTAAACTTTGTTGGTGTTCTACCCTAACGCCAATAGCAAAGGGCTTGGCTTCCAACAAGATTTTTTTCTTATGAAGCAATTCGTAAATATCGCGCGCTGAATGGCCAGTGGCAAGGATTACCGATGATCCGGAAATAAAATTGGCACCCTGAGTGGTGACCCCTATGACGGTTTCATTTTCCAATACAATATCAACCACCCGCGTGTTGAAATGGATTTCGCCACCGTATTGAACAATAGTCTCTCGCAGTTTTGAAACTAGTAGCGGCAACTTATTGGTACCAATATGAGGATGCGCATCGTACAGGATTTCTGGATTTGCCCCATGCTGCACTAGTATCTCTAACACCCTTTTGATATCTCCACGTTTCTTCGATCGCGTGTATAACTTGCCGTCAGAATAAGTACCCGCACCTCCTTCGCCAAAGCAATAGTTCGAATCTTCATTCACTATATGTGCTTTATTAATTGCGGCTATGTCCCTTCTTCTCGCTTGAACGTCTTTCCCTCGTTCAATAATGATAGGCTTTAATCCCAACTCAATTAATCGCAAGGCAGCGAACATACCAGCGGGCCCTGCTCCTACTACGATCACTTCGCTGCTGTTACGTACGTCTTGGTAATGAATATTATTTTCTTGGGTTGGCACAAGATTTCCGTCCACCATCTCAACGAGAAACTTTACGATGATATTTTTTCCTCTTGCGTCAATAGATCTCCTAAGTGGCTTCAAGAATGTGCTGCCATCATTAGCCAAATTTAGCTTTTTATAAATGGCAGGTTTAAATAAGGCTTCGTCAAAAGCCTCCTCTGGATATAAGTCAACTTCAAATGTTTTGTTCATGTGAAACTACCCTTGAGAAGTTGATTGCCACCCGTGATGATGGTTCGGAGACCCTTCGAGAATGATTGAAAAACAGCTGTCGGCATATGAAAGGCAGTTAACCCTTAAAATGTAATTGCAAATTAAGGCCTTCTTTGGCTTCCATCAAAGGAAAGAGAATAACCAATGTTTAGGCCAAATCGAATTGATTGTGAGAATTTATCTTTCTGCACATCTTCAAAATAATTGCTGTATAAGGGGTCTGATTGAAAGGCTCGATAGCCAATTGAGTATCCACCAAAGATATCGACTGTGATTCCGTCTCCTCGATTACTTTTCATAAAGCGCATGCCTACTAACCAACCATATTCGGCCTTCTGTTCTACCGCGTTGGCAGTTACAATACCCGAGGTTATCTGAGAGGGTCGCACGTTCGAAAAATAGCCGTTGTTGGTAAAGCGTAGCTCTTGACCAAAATACCACATGCCCATTTTCATGGGATTATAATACTTCTGCCTACCAGCAATAGCATAACCGCGTGAAAATGTTTGCCCTTGTGGCACGTTTCCGTCCAACGTGAAAAACGGATCGCGCAGGCCTTCAAAAACGAACTCATGCCCTAGCCTTTCCTCGTTATAAAACTCTACGCCAAACGGCATAGAACCCATAAAAGAGAAGATGGGATTGCCAGCTAGAATAACACCGAGGTACTCCGTGTTTTTTGGAACAAAATACCTCGCCCTAGATGCTTTAACTTTTGCTTGATTTGATGTTGTACCTGAAATAGACTCCTTTTGAGCGAGTTGAGATATGCTCTCAACCAACAACGGATTGCTATCATAAAACGGCTTATAATAGCCTGATAACTTTCCCTCTTGATCATACATTTCCCAAGTGCCAATTCTGATTTCGTTATCTATTTCGCCCCTGGTTTGCATTTTTCCGTTTGGATAGTAGCCCGTGTAAGTGCCCTTGCCTTGATCAAAGTTACATTCACCTTCGATCTTTCCATCGTTGGAATAATAGGTCCACCTACCCTGGTTTTTACCCGCCACAATTTGGCCCACGACTTTTAATTTCCCATCGGGAAAATACTCTTTATATTCGCCTGTGTCATCTTTGTAATCAATCTCGCTCTTCTTTGACTTGTCTCTGTTAAAGGAACTCCAGTAGCCATTCTTCTTTCCTCCTAAGTAGTCGCCCGATGAACTCAAGTATCCGTCTTCGAGGTAGTATCGCCAAGTTCCAACGGGCTGATCATTCTCATAATTTCCTTCCGATGATACCTTTTTTGAAATGTAAAAATTCTTCCACAATCCATTTCTCTTTCCATCCTTAAAGGTACCCTCTGCTTGCATGTTACCTTCTTCATCAAAGAATTGCCAACTGCCTTCATTCTTTGCTCCAACTCGTTTCCCTTTAGAAAACACTTTTCCAGATGCATAGTATTCCACATAATCGGCCTCGTCATTGCTAAAATTACCCTCTCCCTTTTTACCGCCTTCTTCGAAAAAGGATTGCCATATACCAGTGCGTTTGTTGTTTACGTAATTTCCCTTTTCCTTTAGTTCTCCGCTTTCGTAATATAGCTTCCATTCGCCTTCCTTATTTTTCTCGTTTATCACACCTTCCATGCTCTTCCCACCATTCTCAAAGTAAAACTCCCATAATCCATAGTTGGTATTTTGACGCAAAATACCACGCATACGTAAGTTGCCTGTCTCGTAAAAAAACTCCCACACCCCGGTAGTTTCATTGTTTAAAAATTGCCCTTTGGATTCGATCGATCCACTAACGAAATAAGAAATATATCTGCCGTTTGCGATATTGGAAATGGTATCTTTTACCTGATACGCTTCCTTTATTGATTTCTTTTGCGAATCATGATAAGTATAGCGAGTAGCTTTCTGAGCAATGCTGGCAATTGAAAAGAAAATCAAAAAAGTAGTGAGGGAATAGTTGTTCAAGACTTAAAAAGCTAACACACGAATTTACTACATTTATTGCTTAGCACTTTTGAAAGTAACCATGTCTTCAATGGCAGGTTTACCCCATTCCGTCTTTTCTTGCTCAGTCCACAGTTCAGGAAAGAACATCACTCTTCGGAATTTCGGAGGCAAATATTTTTGCCAATTGGTACCCCCGGTTGCCTTAATGTGTTCTGGACTCTTCTGAAGATAATGGCCTGCCGATCGCAAGTGAGCTAACGGCCAAAATACATTTGCAAGCAAATCAAATCTCTTCAATCGATCGGTAAGTTCACCCGATTGGCTAAACTGATTCAGGTAGCTTTTCCGAAGATTTATTTCTTTGTATTTATTTGCCAAGGCCAGAAAATCGTTGGTATACTTTTGTTCAAATTGTCTCAGTGTCAATGTTTTCTTTTGCGTGGCAAGTTCTGTAGCTCCTTGTCTCCAATACAATTTGTCAAGCTGATCGTGCAAATTGTACACCTCATCGACAGAACTTCTCATGTCGTAACTAACTAAGTTCGCTAAATCGGTTGAGCAGATCTCAATATACCTGTATTGGGCCGATTGAAATCCACTTGCCGGAAGCAGTGCCATGCGGAATTTTAAGAACTGATCCTTCTCCATGCCATCCACCATCACTGAAAAAGAACTGACCAATTGTTCGAAGTAGCGAATTACTCGATCGACTCGAGCGATAAAGAATGCCAACGTCAATTCTTTATGAGTTGCAATCTGCTCAATTTCCAACAGGATGAGTTTGAAGTACAATTCTGTTATCTGGTGGTAAATGATAAATATCTTTTCGTCTGGAAATTGAGTTTTAGGTGTTTGCAGACTAAGAAGCGTGTCCAAGTGAATATAATCCCAATAGGTAAGGTAATCAGCGTGCAGAAGACCGTCTAAATAGGAAGACAAATCTTGCCCCATTACATCGTATTTCTGGCGCAGTTTATTCAGTTTGTCGTGCAGGTCTTGGTCGAGTGTAGGCGAGTCCATTATTTTGTAAAATACTTCCGTAAATTTGGCTGTTAATAAGTAATAACCAAAACAATATGACTGCCGAAGCCAATCACACTCTTAATAAAAAATCTTCTAAAAAAGATAATTACGAGCATCCCGACTTTTACGCTATCGATGATCTACTTACCGAAGAGCATAAGTTGGTCCGAAGTGCAGCCAGGGATTTTGTAAAACGAGAAATATCTCCTTACATAGAAGATTGGGCGCAACGAGCCTATTTCCCTTACGAGATCGTGAAGAAATTTGGGGATATAGGTGCCTTTGGCCCAACCCTTCCTCAAAAGTACGGTTGCGGTGGGTTGGACTATATTTCTTATGGGATTTTAATGCAAGAGATAGAGCGAGGTGATTCGGGAATGAGAAGTACCGCATCGGTGCAAGGGTCGCTGGTGATGTACCCTATTTATAAATTTGGCAGCGAAGAACAGCGGCTAAAGTATTTGCCCAAACTTGCCAGTGGAGAATGGCTCGGTTGTTTTGGCTTAACCGAACCCGACCATGGATCGAACCCAAGTGGAATGGTGACCAACTTTAAAGATATGGGCGACCATTATTTATTGAATGGTGCCAAGATGTGGATTTCTAATTCGCCCAAGGCCGATGTGGCTGTGGTGTGGGCGAAGAACGAAGCGGGCAGAATACACGGGCTAATTGTGGAGCGCGGCATGGAAGGCTTTACCACCCCCGAAACCCATGGAAAATGGAGTCTTCGCGCAAGCACAACAGGCGAATTGGTATTTCAGGATGTGAAAGTGCCAAAAGAGAACCTGCTGCCGGGCAAAAGTGGATTGGGCGCACCTATGATGTGTCTCGACTCGGCACGATATGGAATAGCGTGGGGCGCCATTGGAGCAGCCATGGACTGCTATGACTCTGCCAGAAGGTATGCAGCCGAACGCATACAATTTGGAAAGCCCATAGCGGCCTTTCAATTGCAGCAAAAGAAACTAGCCGAAATGCTAACGGAAATCACCAAGGCACAACTGCTAAACTGGCGATTAGGTATGTTGATGAATGAAGGTAGAGCCACCACTCCACAAATATCTATGGCGAAAAGAAACAGTGTGCACACTGCATTGGAGATCGCTCGAGAAGCAAGACAAATACATGGCGGCATGGGCATAACAGGTGAATACCCCATTATGCGCCATATGATGAACTTAGAATCGGTAGTGACTTACGAAGGCACACATGACATTCACCTATTGATATTAGGAAACCAAATTACGGGGATACCAGCGTTTTCGTAATTAGGTGATTGTTATTGATTGAAAACCAATTAGACCACAATCAGAGAAAACAAAGGAAACGCTAAATTTTTTAGAAAGATCACCATGAGCTTTGCGGACAAACATATTGTTGATACATACTCAAGTCTATTCGAAGGCCTTAGCTCTTCAAGCAAACTTGAACTAATTGAAAATCTCTCTAAATCTTTAACGATGGAGGAATCAGCTAAAGAAACAAAATTCTATAAATCTTTTGGCGCATTAGGTTCTGAAAAAGCAGCAGAGGAAATAATTGCTGATATAAAGATGAATAGAAAGTTTAGAAGTAAAAGGATTGAATTTTAATGCAATATCTGCTCGATACAAACATCTGCGTATTTTTTCTCCGTGGAAAACTTGACTTAGATGAACTCATAAAACAGAAGGGAAGAGAAAATTGTTTTATTTCCGAAATTACTGTTTTAGAGCTTAGGTATGGCGCACAAAACAGCGATAATCCTCCGCGATCTCATAAAGCCGTTGATGCTTTTGTAAATGGGCTTTCAATTATTCCAATATTCGGCTCAATCAAGCGATATGCAAAAGAGAAAGTAAGACTTAGAAAAATCGGCAAACCAATTCATGATGAGTTTGACCTGTTAATTGGAGTCACCTCCATTGAAAATAAGCTTACTTTGGTGACTGATAATAGTAAAGATTTTGAACTATTAAATGGAATCAAATTAGATAATTGGTTTAAGCGAAAATAGACGAACTCAGTCCTAAACTTCTTCAGTTATTCAAATGAAAATAGCAACCATCATTGGGGCTCGTCCACAGTTTGTAAAAGCCGCCACGGTTTCACGCGCTTTACGGAAAGAAGGACTTACAGAAATTCTCATCCACACAGGACAGCATTTTGACGAGAACATGAGTCAGATTTTTTTTGATGAGATGGAGATACCAACGCCCAACTACAATCTCTCGATTAGCGGCTTGAATCACGGTGCCATGACGGGCAGAATGCTAGAGAAAATCGAAGAAGTTTTAATCAAAGAAAAGCCCGACTATGTTTTGGTGTATGGCGATACTAACTCCACCTTGGCGGGCGCGTTGGCGGCTTCTAAACTTCACATTCCGGTGGCGCATGTGGAGGCCGGGCTGCGAAGTTTCGAAATGAAAATGCCCGAAGAAATCAATCGCATCTTAACCGATCGCATAAGCAATTTACTGTTCTGCCCTACGCAAACAGCCATTACCAATTTAGAGAAAGAAGGCTTTGCGAATTTCGGTTGCGAAATTATGCAGGTAGGCGATGTTATGTACGATGCTGTTCTTCATTACAAAGAAAAAGTAAAAACTCATTCCACCGTAATTCAAAAGCAAAAGCTAGAAGGAAAGCACTTTGTGTTGGCTACACTTCATCGCGCTGAAAACACAAATGATCCCGTAAGGTTAAGAAACATTATTGAAGCGGTGAATGAAATTAATAGCCAGGTGCAAGTGGTGCTGCCACTTCATCCACGTACCAAAGCATTTATTCAATCACAAAATATTATTATTGAAGCTTCTACAATAGATCCAGTTGGTTATTTTGATATGCTTGCGTTGCTAGCGCACTGCAGTCTTGTTATGACCGACAGTGGGGGTCTCCAAAAAGAAGCCTATTTCTTCCATAAATTCTGTATCACCTTGCGCGATCAAACCGAGTGGATAGAACTTCTTGAAGTGGGAGCCAACCGATTGGCAGGAGCGCAGAAAAATCTCATTATTTCACAATTCAAGGAATTGATTAATAAACCTTTCGAAAGCGCAAGCAGATTGTATGGTGATGGAAATGCTGCGGAGAAGATTGCGAAGATGCTGGGCAATCAAAATTGTGCATGAGCCCTATAAACTTCGCTGTAAACACTGTGTTAAGCGTAGCTTTTTCGAAAAATTAACCACAGAGAATAATCAAGATAATCGCAACATTTGAAATACTCATTTCACTAACTTACTGTAATTTAGTAGCTTTGAATATCAATTAAGACTTTTTAATATGATCAACTTGCATCCACAAATCATTACTGACACCGCAGGAGAAAAGCTGGTTGTTCTTTCCCTTCATGAGTTTGATACGCTAATCGAGGAACTGGAAGATCAGGAGGATTGTAGACTTTTCGATGAAGCAAAAAAGGAAGATGATGGAAGTCGAATTTCACTGGCTGACTATTTGAAAACAAGACAGGCCAAACATGGCTAGCTATTCAATCATCTTATCTAAAAAAGCTCGAAAGCAATTAGATAATCTTTCCGATAGTGTTGCTGAGCCTATAATAAAGACATTACAAACACTTGAAGAAAACCCACGTCCATTTGGTTACAAAAAGTTAAAAGGCAGAGCGGGTTATAGAATACGTGTGGGAAATTACCGAATCATATACACCGTCTTAGATAATGAATTAATTGTTGACGTTATAACCATTGGCAACAGAAAAGACGTTTACGAATAAATATCGGAAGCGAATTGATTCGCAGAAGTAGATGAAAATCCTATTATATCCCAATTCATTGATATGATCAAAAAAAACCTTTTGCCAGCACGAGCCGGCTTTATGGCAATGGCAACGCTTCCGCGGAAATAGCGCACACACTAAAGCAGAAGATGGGGCAAATTTACAATCTCGCACCCGCTGAAAAACCAGCATTTTGCTGGTGCCCTAGAAAGGCTAAATATTACCAGCACGAACCTAAGAAACAATGGTAACCTTAAAATCGGCTTCTGAGCTGTAGCGCTTAAGGTTACTAAAAAAGGCCGGCAATAAAGCAAGAAGGAAAACCGGAAAAAACTTTGAGCTAAAATCGAAATAGAACATTGTAAATATGGAAATAAGCATAAGACATATTGAAGCCCCTGCGGAAAAGCCCACCATACCCTGCTTAAATAAGGAAGGCACAATAGAAATAACTTTGAATTGACTTACCATAAAAATGATTTCTTTCGAGACCTTGTTCTCACCATCTGAGATTTCAATCACGTGTTTTCCTATTGGTAATTCAAATTCCGTTTTTGAAATTACTTTATTAATCTCACCAACCATAGCTCCATTAATAATAATCCGATATGGTTTTGTTTTTACAAACTGATTTTTTTGCGTCCTTACAATTAGCTTATTAACCATTCTATTAGCTTCCTTTTTAGCATCGGTGGAAGATACACAAGAGGCTACCTGAAATCCAAAAGATAATCTGGAATTTATTTTAAAAGTACCTGACTCGAAACACGCTCAAATCCCTACCTTTGCCCCGAATTTTTTAGTCCTTCTATGTCAATTACGGCCAAATATATCTTCGTTACCGGTGGTGTTACCTCTTCGTTGGGCAAAGGCATTATTTCCGCCTCGCTGGGCAAACTGCTGCAATCGAGGGGTTTTTCCGTCACCATTCAGAAATTTGACCCTTATATCAACATCGATCCGGGTACGCTCAACCCTTACGAGCATGGCGAATGTTATGTTACCAACGATGGTGCTGAAACCGACCTAGACTTAGGTCATTATGAGCGGTTTTTGAACATTGCCACCTCACAAGCCAATAATATTACCACAGGTAGGATCTACAATAATGTGATTACCAAAGAACGAAAAGGCGAGTACCTAGGTAAGACGGTTCAAGTTGTTCCGCACATTACAGACGAGATAAAGCGCAATATTTACCTTCTGGGCGAAAGCGGCCAATACGACTTTATTATTACCGAAATTGGCGGTTCAGTTGGGGATATCGAATCGTTGCCATTTGTAGAAGCCGTGCGGCAAGTGCGGTGGGATCTTGGCTCGAACAACGCGTTGGTAATCCATTTAACACTTGTTCCCTATCTAAAAGCTGCCAAAGAACTCAAAACAAAACCTACGCAACATTCTGTAAAAGAACTTTTGTCGTACGGAATTCAGCCCGATATTCTGGTTTGCAGAACGGAACATCCTCTAAACAATGAGCTTAGAAAAAAATTGGCGCTTTTCTGCAACGTAAATTTGAATTCTGTAATTGAAGCCATGGACGCAGAAACCATCTACGATGTGCCGCTTCTGATGAAGAAAGAGAAACTAGATGAGCGCGTACTGGCAAAAATGAAAGTGGCTACTAAACATGAGCCTGAGCTAGAGCAATGGAAGGATTTCCTTGGAAAATTAAAGAACCCAAATGAAGAAGTTTCTATTGGTTTAGTAGGAAAATATGTGTCGTTGCCAGATGCCTACAAATCAATAGCCGAATCATTTATTCACGCGGGCGCAGTAAATGAATGCACGGTAAATTTGAAATGGATTTCATCCGAAGATATAACCCCGGAATCCGTTGCGCACGTGCTGGAGGGTTTAGATGCCGTATTAGTTGCCCCAGGGTTTGGCGAGCGCGGCCTAGAAGGAAAAATAACCGCCATAAAATATGTGAGGGAACACAAAATACCATTTCTGGGAATTTGTTTAGGCATGCAATGCGCAGTAGTAGAATTTTCCAGAAATGTATTGGGATTGGATGCCAGCTCAACGGAATTAAACCCCAAGACAAAACATCCGGTAATCGACATGATGGAGGAACAGAAAAAGATTACTTCGAAAGGAGGAACGATGCGCTTGGGTGCCTATGCTTGCAAGCTGAAGAAAGGATCAAAAGTCCATGGTATTTATGGCGAAACGCTGATCCACGAACGGCATCGCCACCGCTATGAATTCAACAATAAATACTTAGAACAAATTGAAGAGGCTGGCTTAAAAGCGGTGGGAGTAAATCCAGACAATAACTTAGTGGAAGTGATTGAATTGAAAGATCATCCTTGGTTTATTGGCGTGCAGTATCACCCGGAACTTCGAAGTACCGTAGTAAGCCCAAGTCCGCTATTTGTTAAATTCGTGGAGGCAGCTCTAACGCACAAAAAATCAAATCCTTGATGCTAAAGCCTCACCCCAACTTAACAAGAAGTACTCATGGCTCGTCTATTCCCCTCTCCTGTGGAGAGGGGTTAGCTGAAATAAGCACCCAGCACTCACTCGGACGGGGTGAGGCTTTAAATCAAATCTCAACTATTCACTAAATTTTATCATGGACAGGAACTCAGCTATTGGCTTAACTTTAATTGCCGCCCTATTATTAGTGTATTTCTATTTTTTTGCAGCAAAGCCAATTCCTCAAGAGAAAATAGATCAGGTAATAGCCTCACAAACTGCACCTCTTGACTCGGTTAAAAAAAGCCAGATCGCCCAACCAACAACAGACAGTGCAGCGATAAAACAGTATGGAAATCTTTCTGCCTACCTGTCTGGATCAGAATCCGTAACAAACATCGACTCAAAAGATTTGAGCATTTCTTTCTCTAACCATGGAACGATTAAGAATTTGGAGCTAAAAAACTATAAGACCTACACCAAGAAGCCGCTTTTTTTAGTTTCCCCTAAGACTAATTCCTTTGCGCTGGTAGGTCAGTATGAAGGCAAAGAGGTCAATATTTATTCGCTATACTATAAAGCAGCTACCAGTAAAATTGGCGATACTACGGTGGTAACCTTCGAAGCTAACTTGGATAAGGGTGCTTCGATAAAGCATATTTACTCTGTGCCGGCAAGTGGGTTTGAGGTGGGCTACAAGATTGAAACCAACGGATTAAGTGGCTCTTTAACAGGTGAATCGCTAACATTTACCTGGAACGATAAAATTCCATTGGTTGAAAAAGACATTCACGATTCGCGCACCAAAACCACCATCAATTACTACTTAGCAGAAGAAAAGTTTGACGGGTTAAGCGAATCGGCCATGGAGCTAAAAACAGAAGCCTTTGCGAAGCCGCTTAAATGGATTGCCATTCGGCAAAAGTTTTTCATCAACTCCATCATCGCCAAAAATACTTTTTCAGGTGGTGAAATAAGCACGCAGGGCAATGAGCGCGATTCCACCACCGTAAAAGAAGCCAATGTAAAACTGTTTATTCCCAAAGCCGATGTGCTTGCCAACAAAGCCAACTTCAAATACTATTTTGGCCCGAACGACTACCGCATCACGCCCGATGTAACCAAAGACTTCTCGCTGAACTTGTCATTGGGTTGGCCTCCTATGATTTGGATCAATAAGTTTGTGATCATACCCGTATTTCATTTCTTGGAAGGCTTCATTGGCAACTATGGGTTGATCATTGTGATACTTGTAATTTTTGTAAAACTGGTGTTGGCACCACTCTCCTACTCCTCTTTCATTGGCATGGCCAAAATGAAACTGTTAAAGCCAGAGTTAGATGCCATCAAATTGAAAAATGGCGACAATGCAGCTCAACAGCAGCAAGACCAAATGAAATTGTATCAGCAAGCGGGAGTAAATCCATTTAGTGGGTGCATTCCGCTGATCCTACAAATGCCCATTTTGTTGGCTATGTTCTCGCTGTTTCCGGTAAGTATTGAGTTGAGGCAAAAAACATTTCTGTGGGCCGATGATTTATCAACTTATGATTCGTTGATACAGTTGCCTTTTACCGTTCCGTTTGGCTTTGGAAGCCACATCAGTTTGTTTGTGGTGTTAATGACCGTTTCCCAATTGATTGCCACTTGGCAAAACAATCAAATGAGTACAGTAGAAGGCCCGATGAAATCAATGGGCTACATTATGCCAGTAGTGTTTATGTTCATTCTGAATTCATTTTCTGCGGGCTTGAGCTTTTATTACTTAGTGTCGAATTTGGCCACTTTTGCTCAGCAGGCAATCATCAAGCGATTTGTAGATGAAGATAAAATCAAAGCCATTATTGAAGAAAATAAAAAGAAAGCAGCCACGGGCACACCCACTAAATCCAAGTTTATGAACAAGCTTTCTGAAGCTATGAAAGCAAGCGAAGAAGCCAGAAAAGCGGCAGATGCCAAGAAGAAAAAATGATGGCTTGTAAAAAGCGATCGTTAGCTGATTACAATAGCCCGGTTCTAGTTAGTGGATGTTAGGAGCAACGAGGTTACTTCTTGTGTTCATAACTTAAATAATGGTTCTTTAAGATATCCTCTCCAAAATCATTTCCTTTCTCTCTCAGAATGGCATGAACGTGGTTTCCGTTGCCCTGAAAGTTATCATACTCAACCAAAAAATCAGGTCCGTTTATTATGTAGTAATGGGGTTTGTCTCTTTCTAAACTTCCAACCCAGGCAAAGTAGATATTGTCCATCCCACTTTTATCGATCATGTCCATCAACCGATGCGCTTTGGCATGTTCAAAATTATGCACATATTCTTCAATTAAGATCTTCAAAATAGCCTTTTGATCGGCATTAAATTGCTTCGCAGAAATACCATAGTACGATGTAATTCGCTGACTACTTTTGGGGTTTGTTATAATGTCGTGCGGAACTTCCTGCTTCAAAATTGCGGTCTTCCGCTGTGACTCGGAAAGGAAGTTAATCAGTGAAAACCCATAATCCTCCTCTTTGCTAAGAACCCTCCAGCCTGCATATTTATTCGACTTTACCTCGGCAGGATCAGTGCCTATAAAGAGCGGGGTAACCGCAAGAGCATTGCCAACGGCAGTAAAAGAAAGCGCAATATGATGGCCTCCAAAACTTATTCCCCACGGTTCCTTTTCACTGGGTTTACCCCAAATTGCCAAATAGTAGTTTCCGTGCTCCCATTTAAGATCTTGCAAATTTTTCAATACATCGGCCTTCATCTCACCCTTATCATATGCCTGTTGGATCAACACATTCAATATGTCATCCAGTTGCATAATGCTTGTTATCTTTAAGTAGCCTTGCGAACTTAGAAACTCAACAAGAATTCGATGGAAAGCCAGTCTACTTTTATCCGATAAAGAGCCGAATCGAATCCCGGGTCGAGGCACCATACCCACTGGTAAGTTGGTCCATTTTATCCGCAACGAATCGGTAAATGGAAAATTAGTTTGCCTCACTTCATCCGCACTCAAAGTGCCAACAAACTGATTGACGGCCAATGTTAACCTCTCAATCGATTGAGCTGGCAACTTTACAGCAAAAAAAGCCAGCAATAAGAAAAAAAGTGACCTAGCGAAACGGAAACGGTGAACTTGATTGGATGGCATTAGCAAGATATTTTTTAAGTAATAGTGAGGTCTAATGTAGTAATAACTCGGTTATTCTCAATTCGAAATCACAATTGTCGATTCCTAATTGCGAATTGGCTTATATTTGCAGAATCTTGAGCTGGCAGTAATTAAAGGTAACGATCTAATAGTTGAAATGGGTAAAATAATAGCAATAGCAAACCAAAAAGGCGGAGTTGGTAAAACAACTTCGGCCATTAATTTGGCGGCCAGTTTGGCGGTGTTAGAATATAAAACGCTTCTTGTGGATGCCGATCCGCAAGCAAATTCAACTTCTGGGCTAGGTCTCAACCCCAATGAAATCAAAAAAGGTATTTATGAATGCATGGTAGAGGGTATGGATCCCAATCTGGCCATTGTAAAGAATGATCTAAAATACCTGGATATTCTTCCCTCCCATATCGATTTGGTCGGGGCGGAAGTGGAAATGGTAAGCATCGAACGAAGGGAAGAAAAAATGAAAGATTCCCTTTTAAAGATCAAGGATAACTACGATTTCATAATTATCGATTGCTCACCGTCACTTGGTCTGATAACCATCAACTCACTTACGGCAGCTGACTCAGTAATAATACCCGTTCAATGCGAGTATTTTGCATTAGAAGGATTAGGAAAACTACTTAATACCATAAAGATTATTCAGACCCGACTTAATCAGAAATTGGAGATAGAAGGAATTCTGTTAACCCTTTATGATTCAAGAACATCATTAGGAAATCAAGTGGTGGAGGAAGTGAGAACGCACTTTAAAAGTATCGCTTTCGACACTATTATACCTCGCAATGTAAAGCTCAGTGAATCCCCAAGTTTCGGGCTTCCTGCTATTGTGCACGATGCCGAAAGTAAGGGTGCTATTAGCTACTTGAATTTAGCACATGAAATTTTAGCCAAAAATCATTTGTCGAAATGAGCAAGAAAAAAGCATTGGGCAGAGGGTTAAGTGCGTTATTAAGCGATACACCCGAAACAGAGAATTCAGCCGAGGTGGCGGTATTTCCGTCCGTTTCTCCTACCACTACGTCTGGCAATATGAATGAGATTCTTGTTTCAGAGATTGAAACCAATCCATTCCAGCCCCGACAGTATTTTGATGAGGTGGCATTGCTGGAACTTTCAGAATCAATCAAAGTTCATGGAATTATTCAGCCTATCACCGTAAGGAGACTAGCGCCAAATCAATTTCAACTTATTTCCGGTGAACGGAGATTTCAGGCCTCCAAGCTTGCCGGCCTTACGAGCATACCCGCTTATGTGCGCCTAGCAGATGATCAGCAAATGCTGGAAATGGCGCTCATTGAGAACATTCAGCGCGAAAATTTAAATCCAATAGAAATTGCATTAAGTTACCAACGGTTGATTTTTGAATGTAACCTCAAACAAGAAGAACTTGGCGACCGCGTTGGCAAAAATAGAAGTACGGTTACCAACTACCTCCGCTTGTTAAAGCTGCCACCCGACATTCAAATTGCGTTGCGCGATAATAAACTTTCGATGGGGCACGCAAGAGCCATTATTAGTATTGAAAACCCAGAATCGCAGCTATTTATTTTCAAAAAGACGTTGGCAGAGGATCTTTCTGTAAGGAAAGTAGAAGAACTGGCTCGACAACTTTCTGCAGGAGCAACACAAACCGAAGCTACTGAAAAACCCAACGAGCCGTCTGAACCTTCACGAGAAATAGCTCAGCTGCAGTCGAGATTATCATCTCACTTTGGCACGAAAGTTAACATCAAAAGCGATGGACAGAAAGGCGAGATCAAAATCCCGTTTCTTTCGGTAACTGACTTAAATCGCATTCTTGATATTCTAAAGTTCTAACAAATAGTATGTTGCGAGGGGTTGCACTCATCCTAATAATGTTTTCCTTGCTGCGTCCGGCAGGTGTGTTTGCGCAGGTAGAGGCAAAGACTGACTCTACAAAATTGAAAGCAAGAGCGGACAGCATAAAATCGGCTGAACTTAAAAATAAGTTAGAATTCACAGCTAAAAGGTTTAATCCCCGTAAGGCACTCCTTTTCTCCGCTATTTTGCCCGGTGCTGGTCAAGTCTATAACAAGAAATATTGGAAATTACCCTTTGTATATGGCGGAATTATCGGCTTTGCCGCTGTCGTAAATTTTTATAACAATAACTATAGTATCTATAAAAATCAGTTGTTTGCAGTAGTCAATTATCCAGATCAAAAACTAGGACAAGTTGTGACGTTGGATAATCTTTTGGCTGGCTCGCCAAAACAGCTCGCAACTTCTAACTTCACCAAACAGCAACTGGAAGATTTGGCAAACAATAGCCGAAGAAATCGAGACTATTTTGTGATCATAACGGGCTTTATCTACATTCTACAAATGGTAGACGCCCATGTGGATGCACATTTAAAGGAATTTAAAATCAATCCAAAACTTCAAGTTAAGTTAGAGCCTCGCTTCGAGCAAAACTACTTTGCTGGAAACAACGCGGGAATGGCACTCGTATTTAAGTTTTAAACCGGATTTTGAGTGTTCAATTGGAAGCTCCTAATTCGCCCCTCATAAATTTAAGATGAACATATTACTTATTGGCTATGGCAAAATGGGCAAAGCGATTGAACAAATTGCGTTGCACCGCGGCCATACAATTATAGCACGAGTGGACAACTCGCACGAAAGAGAAAGTTTGAGTAACACCCTGCAAATCGATGTAGCTATTGAATTCTCTCAGCCTGAGGTAGCTGTCGATAATCTTCTCTTTTGCTTTCAAAGAAAGATACCAGTGGTTTGTGGAACCACCGGCTGGCTGGCCTCTCGGGACGAAGTGGTAACCCATTGCAAACGGAATGATGGAAGCTTCTTTTATGCGTCAAACTTTAGTTTAGGAGTAAATATCTTTTTTAAGCTTAATGAGTATCTCGCCAAACTAATGGCGGGTCAGCAAAATTATACTATCTCCATTGACGAGGTCCACCATACACAAAAGAAAGATGCACCAAGCGGAACAGCAATTACGCTGGCCGAGGGAGTTACTGCCAACAATAAAAATTACAACCAATGGACGTATCCAGAAAAACCTTCCTCACACGGCATCGTTATAAACTCATTTCGAATAGACCCAGCACCAGGAACCCATACTGTAAAATATCAGTCTGAAATGGATGACATTGAAATCAAGCACACAGCCCATTCACGCGAGGGCTTTGCTTTGGGGGCTGTATTGGTGGCCGAATGGCTTCCCAGTCACAAAGGTGTCTTGAATATGAATGATTTTTTAAAGTTCTGATTACCCATAAAATTGACTTTATTTGCACCGAAAATTTTAGCTTTTTGAACGATCGAGTCTTCCTGATTTGGTTATCAAAACTCGAAAAGCATTGAATTTTGAATATTAAATTTTGAATTATGAATTGGAAATTCTGGCAGAAAAAGAAAGTTGAAAAAGACGCGAAACCAAAATCTTTTTTGCGCGAATGGGCGGATGCCATTGTGTTTGCAGTAGTGGCTGCAACACTCATTCGCTGGTTGATTATGGAGGCGTACACCATCCCTACCCCCTCTATGGAAAACTCTCTTTTGGTGGGCGACTTCTTGTTTGTAAGTAAGTTTCATTATGGAACAAGAACACCCAAAACCGTTTTGCAACTCCCGCTAACCCACCAAAAAATCTGGTTTACCGATATTCCTTCTTACCTAACATGGATTCAATTGCCAACTTACCGTTTACCTGGAATTAGTTCGGTAAAACGCGAAGACGTGGTGGTGTTCAATGTGCCACCAAAATTCTTAAATGATAACATCGATTATCCGCTCGATTTAAAAACGAATTATATAAAACGTTGCGTTGGTATACCGGGCGATGTGTTGAAAGTAAAAGATGGCCAATTAATTGTAAATGACACACCGATTAAGAATAGAGAAGGGATGCAATTCAGTTACATCATTGTTTCTAAAGATGAGATCAATGAACGGAATTTCACCGCCCTCGAAATTGACCCCGAAGATTATTCCTATCGTGGACGTACGGAGACTAATCAGGCAGTCTATCAGATGTTTCTAACACCCGAAAGGCTAGCGCAAATAAAAGCACTTCCATATGTGGTAAGTGTTACGGTTGATCCCTATCAAAATCAACCACACGATCTTGTTTTCCCCATGTCTAAATTAGCAACTTGGACGGCTGACAATTACGGCCCCATCACCATTCCTTTTAAAGGATTGACCATCGCAATTAATGATTCAACCTTAAACTTTTATGGTGAAACCATAAAAAACTACGAACATCATAACGATGTTAAAATTGAAAACAATAAGTTATTAATTGATGGCAAGGCAGTGGATAAATATACCTTCTCTCAAAATTATTACTTTATGATGGGTGATAATCGCCATAATTCGTTAGACTCGCGTTTCTGGGGCTTTGTACCCGAAGACCACATTGTAGGTAAGGCATTCTTCATTTGGCTTTCGCTTAATAAGTATGGCGATTTATTGCATAAAATCAGATGGAACAGGTTCTTTAAATTGATTGATTAATTTTTAGTCTGTGTCTTTAAATTTATGATCTTGTAATTATGGATACAAGAATAACAAGTTTGGCACAATTAGATTTAACCAAGGTTTTCAGTTACAAAGATTACCTTACTTGGACGTTTAAAGAAAGAGTAGAGCTGATTAGGGGATATGTTCGTTTAATGTCGCCTGCTCCTTCTACGCGGCATCAATTAATAAGTGGTAATCTGTATCTTGAAATTTCGAAGCAGCTAACTAAGAAGTCATGCAAAATTTTTTATGCTCCTTTCGATGTTAGGTTGAAAAGAAAAATAAAAGACGAAGATGCGTTAACCGTTGTTCAGCCAGATATCTGTGTAGTTTGTGATCTTGAACTGCTAGACGAAAAAGGATGTAACGGAGCGCCTTCGATGATAATTGAAATTCTTTCAAACAGTAACAGTAAACACGATTTGGTTACCAAGCTTGAATTGTATGAAGAGGCAGGCGTTAACGAATATTGGATCGTGTATCCTTTTGAAAAAGTGATTGATGTTTTCCTTTTAAGTTCAGGGAAATACGTTCTCAAGAAAAAATACATCGAAGATGAGGTAATGCCCATTGCTTCATTGCCCGGTCTGCTTATTGAAATGAAAGAAATCTTCGAAGATTAAAAGTCATTCACCAATCAATCTCTGCTATTCCCTTACTTAACAAGTAATAATTTGTTCTGCTAAATGGCTTTGATCCATAAAAGCCTTTGTAAACAGAAAAAGGAGAAGGATGAGCTGACTGAATAATCAAGTGTTTTTGCCTATCAATAATAACACCTTTGTTTTGTGCATACGCACCCCAAAGAATAAAAACTACATGCTCTTTCTCATCAGAAACCAGTTTGATAACGGCATCTGTAAAGATTTCCCACCCTTTATTTTGATGAGATCCTGGTGATGAAGCTCTCACGGTCAGCGTTGCATTTAACAACAATACTCCCTGATTAGCCCAAAACGTCAAATCGCCCGATGGCAGCGGTGATTTACCTAAGTCATCTGCCCGTTCCTTAAAAATATTCTGCAGTGACGGTGGCAATGCAATTCCCTCTTTCACAGAAAAACACAGCCCATTTGCCTGATTAGGGCCGTGATAAGGGTCTTGGCCGATTATCACCACTTTCAAGCGTTCGAACGGGCAACAGCTAAATGCCCTAAAAATATCCTTTCCTAAAGGATAGACTTTGTTGGTTTGATATTCCTTTTTCACGAATTCAGTTAACTCCAAAAAGTAAGGCTTATCAAATTCGTAACTAAGCTCTGTCTTCCAAGACTCGTGTATCTTAACATTCATTTTTTTGAATCTTTTACCGAATTTAAACTGATCTTTATTTTTTGATCGAATTAATCGAGAATTAAACCAGAAATTTAATAATTTTGAAGTAATGGTGACCGAAATAACTCAAGGCGTAAAAGTAAGCGTGGAGACGGAATATCAGGCAGCATATTCCAGCCCTGGACAATCGCATTTTGTATTCACCTACAAAATCACAATTGAGAACACAAGTGATTATACAATACAACTTAAAAGGCGCAGGTGGTTAATTTTTGACGCTGGTTTTCTTCAACAAGAAGTGGAAGGAGAAGGTGTAGTTGGCCAGCAACCGATTTTGGAACCAGGCCAAGTGCATCAATATGTTTCGGGCTGCAATATTAAATCCGGAATGGGCAAGATGGTGGGTAGCTATTCGATGGAACGAATGGTGGACGGAACAAAAATGTCAGTAGCCATACCTTCTTTTGTTTTGATGGCGCCCCTCCGCATGAATTAATTTTAAATCTAACTCGTGTCGCTTTATTTTCAAGCTAAATCATATTTAAGGCATTGGCTACTTAAAGTAGATGAGCATTCTATTCACTCGCCTTTCTTTTTTGACTTCTATAAAAATGTTTTAGCGAAAAACGAACCCCCAACATGTTTTGAAAAGCTTGAGAAACTGAGAACAGATTTGTTGAGCAATCAAACAAAAATTGTGGTGGAGGACATGGGTGCTGGGTCAATTGAACTAAAAAAAAATACCCGTTCGTTAAGCGACATTGCCAATACAAGCCTTGCACAAAAAAACTATTGTGAACTTTACTATCGAATAGCAAAGCATTTAAAGGCAAAGAAAATTGTAGAGTTAGGCACTTCGTTAGGCGTAACAACATTATACCTGGCAGAGCTTGCAAGTGCTCGCGTAATTACCTTTGAGGGCAGCCATTCAATCGCTAACATTGCGCTGACTAACTTCGAATATTTTGAAAAAAATAATATTAAGCTAATTGAAGGAAATCTAAATACTACCTTACACAATTTTCTTCAGGAAACTGAAAAGATCAATTTGGTTCTTATGGATGCCAATCATCGATATGAACCTACGCTAAAGTATTTTACGCTTTTAATGAAGCGGGTTAATGAGAGTAGCATAATAATTATGGATGACATTCATCGTTCTGAAGAAATGGAAAAGGCATGGGAATGGGTTAAGGCAAACGAGTTAGTGTATGGCACTATCGATCTTTACCAATGCGGCATAGTGTTTTTTGAACCTTCATTAAATAAACAACATTATGTTTTTTCGTTAAGCAAAAAAAAGAATTAAAAAGTAATCAATAAATCTATACTCCATTAATTCATTTTTATGAGCGAAGTAAGTCCAAAAAAAAACAATAAGCCCTCAATTATCATTGCATTATTGTCTATCGTAGTGATTGTTCAAGCAATTAAAATCTACACCGATAGTCAAAAAAAAGAGCAACTTCAAAACACAATAACTATCGCAAAGGACGAACTCTCCTTCACGCTTACGCGCCTTGATTCAATCAAAATTGAATTGGATCAAAAGATCACCCAAATACAAAAACTTGGAGGAGATGTTAGTGAACTACAAAAAGCAAAAACGGAAGTTGAAGCACAGTTAAGAAGATCTACCGCCAGAAGTTCAAAAGAAATAGCGCAACTAAAAGACAAAGTGGAAGGTTATACGGAACTGCTTAAGACGAAAGACGAAGAAATTGAAAAACTAAAATCGGTAAATAAAGAGTTATTCAGTGAGAATAAAACACTAAAAACAAAACAGAATAAGTTGAGCGATTCGATTACAACGCTAGCAAAAAATAAAAACGAATTAGCAAATAAGGTTGCTATTGCTTCTCAACTGAGAATTGAAAACGCAAAAGTAACCGGAATCAATTCTAAAGGCAAAGAACGAGAGTCGCCTTTTAAGAATAAGCAATTGTCAAAACTCAAAGTAGAATTTAATCTTGCCGAGAACAAAGTTGCCCCGATAGAAGGCAAAAAAATTCTGATCAGAATCATAGATGAAAACAAGCAAGTGATCTTTGATGTGGCAAAAGGGAGTGGCACATTTACTTTAAATGGGAAAGATGAATTTTACACAGCGATGCAAGAAATATTGTTCGATAATACTAAACAAAAGATGACTTTTTTCTATGAGAAAGGTTCGGAATATGCGTCTGGCAACTACACCATTGAGGTGTATACCGAAAACTATAAAATGGGTTCAGCTCCATTTGCTATAAAATGAGATTAAGGCTCCTAGAGAGTTATGAACCAAAAGAGAAGGTTGCTCTTTGGGTGTCGCTATTCCTTCACATTTGCTGCGCGTGGTTTAGCATTGGATATCATTATGATGATGAACATTGGCAGATACTTGAGTTTGCCAATTACAAGCTAGGGCTCTCTCCTGCATCTGACTTACCCTGGGAATTTGTAGACCAGATTCGGCCAACGCTACAACCATTTATTGTGTATGTATTCGCCAAATTCATGATGGTGCTACATCTTTATAACCCATTCACGTTGATCTTCCTTCTAAGGCTAGTATCCGCTGTATTGAGTTGGCTTGCTACCTTACTGGTTATTAAATCCACGCGAATGTTTTTCGTTGAGCGAGATCACTTCTATTATCTCATTTTATTCTCAAGCTTCTTATGGTTTATTCCCTACATCCATGTTCGTTATTCAGGTGAGACCTGGTCGGGGCTATTCTTCTTTTTTGGGGTTTATTATTTGTTGAAAATTTTTGAACGTAATAATTCAAGCGATTGGATGTTAAAATCGCTCTTTTCGGGTATCTGTATGGGCTTGGCATTTTGGTGTCGTTTTCAAATCACCTTTGCTTTTATCGGTCTTGGGTTATGGATAGTTGTTTTCAAATTAAAATCGATTAGAAAATTATTACCAGCAATAATTGGAGGAGTTTTGATCTTGGGACTCGGAATTTTATTGGATCGTTGGTTTTATGATAAATGGGTTTTTACGCCCTTCAACTATTTTGAAAGTAATATTATAAACAACGTAGCCGCACGCTATGGCGAAACCCCTTGGTGGGACTATTTCTACCTGTTTCTACTCCATGGCGGTATGCCTTTGAGCATCGTTCTTTTCGCCATGCTACTTATCTCCATTGTTGCAAAACCTAAAAGTCCCTACATATGGACTATGCTGGCGTTCCTCCTAGGTCACATGGTGGTTGGGCATAAAGAACTTCGGTTTCTTTTTCCGATGATCTATATCTTCCCAATCTGCTGTTTTCTGTTTTTTGATAGCACACCCATTCTTAAGAGACTTTCAATAATCCCCAAGAGGGTAAAGAGTATTCTACTTACAACTTTGATAGTGATCAATACCGTTCTTCTGATTGTAATGGTGTTCTTAAAACCACCTTCGGAACATGTTTTTGTTTATCGTTATATCTACGAGTATACGAAAGGAGCACCCACCAAAGTGATAACACTCCACAAAGACCCCTACCGACCTGCTTGGCTGAAGGCGAACTATTACAAACCTCGCAATTTAGACGTCATAACTATTGACAGCATTAAAAGAATCAATTCGTACCTTAACAAAGAAGACACCCTACTTTTCTTTGACGATCATTTCGACCTTTCGCCATCAATTATCAAAAACTCTGACGTTAGATTTGAACTTCTTTATCGAAACGTGCCCGAATTCATTAAATACCTGAATTTCAATGGCTGGGTCGACCGAACCAAGGTGTACTGCGTCTATAAGCCTGTAAAAGTGATCAACTAAATCCAATTGGTATTTTTTTTTGAAATATTGGCAGAAATCAGTGCCTTGCAAATCTGATCATCAAGTAATTGAAAATTTGCCTTTCATTCTTATATTTGCACCTCATTTTAAAAAAATAATTGTTAAACCATGAAAAATTACGAGACGGTATTCATTTTAAATCCCGTTTTGTCTGACGATCAGGCAAAGGATACTGTCGAAAAATTCGTGAAAGTGTTGACAAAAGCGAAAGCCAGCGTCATCAATGTAGAGCAATGGGGACTTAAAAAGATGGCTTATCCCATCCAAAAAAAGTCAACAGGTTTCTACAACTTACTAGAATTTACGGCAGATCCAGAAACTATTCAGACATTGGAAACCGAATTCAGGCGAGATGAATCGGTAATGAGATTTTTAACCACAGTGCTTGACAAGCATGCGGTGATTTACAACGAACGAAGACGCAAAGGCGAATTCAATCGGAACAGAACTGAAAAGAAAGTTTACACACGCAAAAAGGAGGACGTTGACGCATGACACTAATGAACGAGCCTGTAAAACGGGCAGAGATTAAACCGAAGTATTGCCGCTTCAAGAAAAACGGAATCAAGTACATTGATTATAAGGATCCTGATTTTCTTTTGAAGTTTATCAATGAGCAAGGAAAAATACTTCCACGCAGACTTACTGGAACTAGCTGGAAATTCCAACAAAGAGTTGCTCAAGCTGTAAAGCGTGCACGTCACGTTGCAATTCTTCCCTATGTTGCTGATGCCTTGAAATAACCTTAAAACCTGAATTTATTTATGGAAATAATCTTAAAACAAGATATAGCTGGTTTGGGCTACAAAAATGATATTGTAAAGGTAAAGCCAGGATATGGAAGAAATTTCTTGATTCCCAATGGCTCGGCTATGATTGCTAATGATTCAAATAAGAGACTTACTCTTGAAAACGTACGCCAAGCAGCTCACAAAGCGGCAAAATTAAAGCAAGATGCCGAAGATTTAGCGCAGCGTATTGGTGAATTAACCGTTGAAATTGGAACTAAAGCAGGCGAAAGCGGGAAGATTTTTGGAGCCGTAACCGTACTTCAAATAGCAGATGCTTTGAAAGCTAAAGGGTTTGATGTTGATCGGAAGAAGGTAATCTTAAAAGAAAGTCCAAAACAAGTAGGAACTTATAAGGCTACTCTCGACCTCCATAAGGAAGTTAAGCACGACATTCTTGTGAATGTAGTAGCTGAATAGATAATAGTCACCTAGCGCATAAAAAAGGGTCATCTTCATTGAGGTTGACCCTTTTTTTTAAGAACTAAACCACTATCGACTGGAAGTCGATAGGTTGTAAAAAGAATGAAATTCTTACTCCAGAATAATAGTGTCAGTATCAATGTTGCCAGGTTTACGGTGATGCTCAAGGTATTCTT
>JAIYCV010000040.1 GCA_027487845.1 Flammeovirgaceae bacterium | reverse complement strand
CATTCCGAACAGAGCAGTTAAGACCACCCGCGCTGATGGTACTAGGGTCAAACCCGGGAGAGTAAGTCGTTGCCTTTTTTTATCAAAGCCCTTTCAATAAAATGAACGGGCTTTTTTTTTACATTTCCTCTTTACTAAAAATAGTCGGTGATGAGAATGTCAATAATCATTATTCTGTGCTGTGTGCGGATTGTTGGTTTTTCCCAGTCCAGATTATATAGCAAAGAATTTTCAGTATTGACAGATAACGATGTATTCTTCTTTCGTGATTATTACTATACAGCTGGCCAAGATTTGGCTTACAAAAAATTAGTTGATTCGACTTCCCACCTTTTCAAAACACTCGCCAAATCGGACACTTCTAAGATTCTATTGACTTATAAGTTTGGCATAAAACTTTTTACACCAAGAGGAATAAGTCAGACTGAAGTTAGTCAGATGGATCGGCCTTATGCTGGTTATGATTATTTAAGCATCGGTATAAAGCGGTTCGATTTGGTAGACAGGGGATTTTCGTTTTCAATGGATCTGGGATTAGTGGGGGAGTCTTCTCGGTTGGGTCAAGTCCAATCATGGTGGCATAAGATTTTAAAGCTGCGGGCTCCCAAAGGGTGGGCATGGCAAATACGAGATGAGGTTGTATTTAACTTTAACTATAGGTATTGGAAGTCATGGCGGTTAAAAACCAAGTTCGATATTGTTAGTACCTCTTCTATTAATGCCGGAACGGCATCGAACAAGCTTTCGCAGGACTTAACCTTTCGTGTATTAAACTTTAAAACTTTAAAGGAATCAAATTTCTCCGGTTCTTTTCTTTCTAAGAATTCCAGAAAATCTGGCGAAATCTTCTTCTTTGGAGGTATTGGCTTTGATTACGTAGTCTCGAACATTTTTATCGAAGGAAGTCTTTTTCGCAACGACAAAAGCCCTTTTGTGGTGGACGCGCTTCCGATTATATTCAGGCAACACATTGGGTTGATTTATTCAACTCCTAAATGGACGTATTCGTCCACAATTACTCATCTCAGTAAAGAAGTCGCTGGAGGAATTGATCATATTTATGGAAGTCTTGATATAGGGTTTCGGTTTTAGCGAGCTTTGTGCTAGCAACAACGCATTAACAATAACAGCGTTATCAAAACTTCAAAACAAAATGGAATGCCTAACTGAACTTTGTTATGTGTAAGAGCCAATTTAAACCCCCAAGAAAACACATGTCATTTGGCTTGCCGATAAATAAGGATAAATTTGTTTTCACATTTTAAAATATGAAGACCTTTTTCTTTGCTTTTTTTCTATTCCCTTTTCTGTTAAGCTCTTGCATCGTTTCAAAAAAGAAGTTTGATGACATATTAGCTCAAAAGATTAAAGCTGATGGTGAATTATCTCAAAAGAACAAATCTTTAGATAGCGCTAACACTAGCATTATCTCGCTAAATGATAAGATCAAGAGGTTAAAACAAGATACTTCTGATTTGGCTGCGGATAGTAAGGCAACCAGCAAGAAACTTTCTAATTTATCGAAGGATCACGAGCAGTTAAATTCCATCTATAAAACTCTTTTGAACAGCAGCGGAAAGCTTAATCGTGATGTTAGTCAACAACGCGAACAATTGGTGAATATTCAAGAAAGCCTAGATAAAACAAGAAGGCAAAATGACTCACTGAGCAATAGCCTTTTGGAACGTGAGAGAAAAGTAAAGGAACTGGAACAAGTTTTATCAGATAAAGATAAAGCTGTTACCGATCTTAAAAATAGGATTAGTAATTCACTGCTCAACTTCAAAGAGAACGACTTGACAGTAAAAATCAAGAATGGAAAGGTGTACGTTTCTCTGTCTGAACAACTTTTGTTTAGCTCTGGAAGTATTGATGTTGATAAGAAAGGTGTTACAGCGATACAGCAACTGGCAAAAGCGATAAAAGACCAAAAAGATATTCAGATAATGATAGAAGGCCATACCGATAATGTACCTATCTCTAAAAAGAGTGAGTATTTGCAAGACAACTGGGATCTAAGCGTGTTAAGGGCGACTTCGATTACACGCATTTTAACAAAGGCTGGTGTTTTACCCAACCAAGTGGTGCCGGCAGGAAAAGGTGAATTTACACCGTTAGTAAATAATGATTCTCCCCAGAATAAGCAGAAGAATCGCAGAACCGAAATAGTAATAACCCCAAACCTGGACGAATTATTTAAAATTCTAGGCAATTAGATTTATAACCTAGAAGACTTTAAGACTGTGAAGTAAAACTTACTACCCTTTCCTAATTCACTTTCTACTCGAATTTTTCCACCGTTTCGTTCTACAAATTCTTTGCAAAGAATAAGGCCTAAGCCAGTTCCTTTTTCATTGGCAGTTCCACGTGTGCTATAACCGATCGGTTTTTCAAAAATCGTGTTTTTGACTTCTTCCGACATTCCGACACCATTATCACCGATACAAATCTCATAGTGACTTCCCATATCGAAAGAATCTGATGTGATCTCTCCTCCCGTTTCGGTAAATTTTAAAGAGTTCATTATTAAGTTTCTAAAAACAAGGTTTATCATGTTTGTGTCGACAAAGCCAACATGAGTCTCATTTATTCGATTGATGAATTTCACTTCTTTTAAATGAAGCGAACTGAGGAGTGCATAATTTTGGTTGGCAAGGTCACAAAGATTAACTAACTCTGGTTGTATTTTTAGCTTATCCATTTGTAAAAGAGCCCAATCCAGTAAATTATTTATTAGTGTTTTTGTAGTAGAAAATTGAATTCTTAGCTCTTTTGCAAGCCTATTAAACTCCTCATTGGTTAGGCTCTTATTCTCCATCAAAGAAAGAATTGCCGACAAAGAATTTATAGGTGACCTTAAATCATGGGAAATAATTGAAAAGAATTTGTCTTTAACTTTATTTAGTTGTTCTAATTCAATCGCTCGTTGTTTGATTTCCTCTTGATGATCTAACAGAAGTCTGTTAATTCTCAGTCGTCTTTGTCCGCTTCTATAAACGGTAAATAGAACGATGGCCGTTAAGGCGATTGCCACAACGAGAATATTTCTCACAAACTCCTCTTGTTTCATGGCTCTTAGTTGCTGGTACTTGAACGAAGTAAGTTCGGCAATTTCAGTATCACGGTTTTCGGTTTCAAACCGCAGTTGGTTTTGGAAAGCTCTTGTCAGCGTTTCTTGGCTTACCAAACTATCGCTCAGTTTTTTGGCAGATTTGTAATATAGCAGTGCTTTTTCGAAATCTTTTTTTCGTTCGGCTAACTCCGCCAATAATGTTAGGCACGCGGCTTCTGCGTTTTTCGCATTAATGTTTTTGGCAATAGTTCTGCTTTCTTCAATGAATCCTAATGCTGAGTCTAGCTTTTCCTGCTTTAAGAAAATTTTTCCAAGACCCAATTTCACTTGCGACAAACCATATTTATTGTTCGATTTTGAATAAATTGAATTGGCACTATCGTAGTAGCTAATAGCCTCTTTGAATTTATCTTGCTTTAACGCAACGAGTGCTAACTTTTTGAAAATATTGGGCTCCAGAATGAGTTGTTTTTGCTGTCGGGTTAGCTTTAAGGCGTGCAGCAAAACACTTTTTGCTTTTTCAAGTTGCCCTCTGCTTTGGTAGATATCGCCTTCTTCATCTAGAATATAAGGCTCTCCAGATTGGTCTTTAAGTAGGCTACTAATTTTTCCTGAAAGCTTTAAATATTCTAAGGCTTGTTCAAATTGGCCGAGCTCTTTGAAAACAGAGCCCAAGTTAAGGTATGCTCGCGCTATTTTAGAAGAGTCGTGGAGTGCGGTTGATATTCTATAGGTTTGAGAAAAATAATAATACGCTTCGTCAAACTCGCCCAACTCTTGGTAATCAAATCCTAGAAAGTTTAAACAGTCAGCAAGTTTAGAACTGTCACCTTTGTTAATTGCTAGCTTCAGCAAATCCTGATCAAAGATAATAGCGGAAAGAAAGTCTCCGTTTATAGAGCTCAAGTACGACTTTCTTTCCAATCCAATCGAAAGAGCCCAATTCCAATTTTTTTGAGTTGCTAGTTCAACTGCCTCGTTTGCTAATTGAATCGAATTATTAAAATCAATATATTGGTATTCCTCCGAAAGTGCGATGAGTGTTTTTATTTTTTGAGAATCGCCCAACGGGCTTTTCAACTCTTTTTCGAGACTGTCAATGACTCTTTGTGCTAGTGCGAAACGATCGCCAGCAAATAATAGCGAAACAATCATTAAGCAAATGCTTTTTGCCATTAGGTAAGATTAGACTTGACAAGACACACGTTCGACAAATTTGCCAAAATATTTTGATTACAGATTAATTAAATCACTCTAAAACTTACATTAGTAGTTACCCAGCCATTAACTCCATAAAGTATGCATTTGAAGCCTGACCATGCTGCCAAAGAAAATTTGAGTAGAAACCTCAAAGGATTCAGTAAAATCAGAAACCAAAAAAGAATGGGTCGGCAAAACATTATTGGCCAGTAATTGGTTTTTTTTAAGTAATTTTTTCAATGCCAACGCTACAACCTCAGATGAATCAAGGATTTCAACACTCCCGTTGTAAAAGTCTTTAATTTCAGTTTTTATGAGCGGGTAATGTGTGCAAGCCAAAATAAGGGCATTTATTTCTTTTAGTGAATCGTTGCTTAGGTATTCTTCAATTAAATCATGACTGATTTTATTGTTGAAATATCCTTCTTCTATCATAGGTGCTAAAAGTGGCGTGGCCAACGGTTTTAATAGGATGCCTTTTTGATATTCTTGTATTTTCTTTGAGTAGATCCCAGATTGCACTGTCCTTTTGGTTCCAATCAATCCTATGTTTTTGTCTTGAAAATGAGAGCTCACGAATTCCACCATGGGGTCAATTACGTTTACTACATGCGCTTGCTTGTTAACGTATTCTTTGAGCAACTCATAGGCTGCCGAACTCGCAGAATTACAAGCGATCACAATTACTTTACATCCTCTTTTTAGAAGTACGTCAGCGATTTTAATTGAGTACGCCTGGATGGCGGCCTCCGATTTATCCCCGTAAGGGAGGTGGGCGGTATCGCCAAAATAAATAATGCGCTCGTTGGGCAACAATTGTGTAATGGCATGAGCCACTGTTAGACCACCTATTCCACTATCAAAAATGCCGATCGGGGCAGAAGGATTGTTAATCATACGAATCAATTACCAATTATCAATTATATTGTGCCTCATTTTAAACCATAAAAATAAACAATCATGGCTTATAACTTACTCAAGGGAAAACGAGGAATTATTTTTGGCGCATTAAATGAAGATTCAATTGCTTGGAAAACCGCACTGAAGGTAAAGGAGGAAGGGGGGTCGTTTACCCTCACTAACGCCCCAATAGCGATGCGCCTAGGTAAAATAAATGAACTAGCAGAGCAATGCAATGCTGCCATTATTCCAGCTGATGCTACTTCTGAAGAAGACCTTACCAAGCTTTTTATTGCTTCGGTTGAAAAATTAGGTGGCAAGATTGATTTTGTGTTGCATTCTATTGGTATGAGTCCAAACATCCGCAAAGGGAAACCTTATGGAGATATGAACTATGAATGGTTTTTGAAAACGCTCGATATCTCGGCTTTATCTTTTCATAAGTTAATGCAGACGGCTGAAAAGACGGACGCCATGAATGAATGGGGTTCAATTGTTGCGCTTACTTATATAGCAGCGCAGAGAAGTTATCCGGACTATACAGACATGGCACAAGCCAAGGCAATGCTGGAGTCTATTGCAAGAAGTTATGGAGCGCGTTTTGCCAAACTTAAGAAGGTACGCGTCAATACGATTTCGCAATCGCCCACGCGCACAACGGCAGGTGCCGGTATTTCGGGTTTTGACGTATTCTTTGATTTCGCGGATATGATGTCGCCACTTGGAAACGCCAGTGCTGAAGATTGTGCTAATTATACAGTATCGCTATTTTCTGATTTCACGCGCATGGTTACGATGCAAAACCTTATGCACGATGGTGGTTTCTCTTCAGCTGGTATGACACAGGAGTTGGTAGATCGACTTTCCAAGTAGCATAAACACTAAGACGTTCGCTTACGATTCCATTTTCATGGAGGTTTAATGTTGAATATTGAATTTGTAATTTCAAATGATTTCTTTCCCTCCGTGCAAAATCAACTTGGGGTTAAACATCATCTCGAAGCGAGCGGATGGCTATCACGATATTGAGACCTGTTTTTATCCCGTACCTTGGACGGATATTTTGGAGATTGTCCCCTCAAAAGAATTTTCGTTCACTTCGTCCGGCACGCCAATACCAGGAGCAAACGATGAGAATCTATGTGTAAAGGCGTATCAACTTTTGCAACAAGATTTTGATTTGCCCCCTGTTTCCATTCATCTCCACAAGATTATTCCTACCGGTGCAGGCTTAGGTGGGGGCTCGTCAGATGCAGCTTACACGTTGAAAATTCTGAATTCAGTATTCGATATTCAGTTGGGCATTCAACAACTGCAAGAGTATGCGAGCAAGTTGGGAAGTGATTGCGGCTTTTTTATTGAAAGCAAGCCGATGTTTGGTGAAGGAAGAGGAGAATTGTTGACGGAAATTAGCTTAGATTTAAAAGGATACTACCTGGTACTCGTAAATCCTAACGTCCATGTGTCTACAGCGCAAGCCTATGCAGGAGTAGTTCCGCAGATGCCACCCTATAGCAGCAAAACTATTTTGAAAAAGCCAGTAAACCAATGGAGACATTTACTTAGCAATGATTTTGAGAAAAGTGTTTTTAAACAGCACCCCTTAATTGGTGAAGTGAAAGATTCGCTTTATGCGCAAGGAGCAGCATATGCAAGCATGAGTGGTTCTGGCTCCACCGTGTTTGGTTTGTTTGCCTATCAAGTCGATTTGAAAGACCAGTATGTTGGAATGACCTATTGGGATGGTAATTTATTATGATCTATTATCGCTATGAAAAATCAACTCTTCTTACTCCTTTTATTCCTGGCCATTGGTATCTGCTGGGCACAGACGCCAACAAAGCTTCAATTTAACAAACCGGCTGAATTTTTCGAGGAGACGTTGGTGTTGGGTAACGGAAAAATAGGAGCTTCTATTTTTGGCGGTGTTAACTCTGACAAACTATTTTTAAATGATATTACGCTTTGGGCAGGTGAGCCTGTGGATGCGAACATCAATCCGGAGGCATACAAAAATTTACCCGCTATTCGCGAAGCGTTGAAGAGTGAGAATTACAAGCTAGCCGATTCACTAAACAAAAAACTACAAGGCAAGTTTTCGGAATCATACGCCCCCCTCGGAACTCTTTTTATCCATGTCCAGCATAAAGGAGCGGCTAAAAAATATTCGCGTGAATTAGACCTTAGTCAGGCCACGTCAAAAATTAGTTACGAGGTAGATGGCGTGTTGTTTACGCGTGAGTATTTTATTTCTCATCCCGATCAAGTAATGGCAATTGAGCTAACCAGCGGAAAAAAAGGTGCTCTAACATTCGAACTAGAACTCAACAGTCTATTGAAGTTTGAAACAACAACTGACTTGTATCGCTTGCACATGAATGGCTACGCCCCTCTGCACGCAGACCCAAGCTACCTTGGCGACACGCCCAATGCCATCGTTTTTGATGCTTCAAAGGGAACGCGTTTTACCGCCTCGGCAGCGATTAAAAATTACGATGGAGAAGTTTATGAAACAGCCCATGCAATTGGAGTGAAGGATGCAACAGAGGCCACGGTTTATGTTTCGATTGCTACCAGTTTTAATGGATTCGATAAGAATCCAGCAACCGAAGGCTTGGATAACAAGGAGATAGCCTTTCGGAAGTTGACGAGCGGTGTTCAAAAGGGGTTTGATGAGCTTAAAAAGGCTCATGTAGCCGACTACCAAGCTTATTTCAATCGCGTAAACCTATCGCTTGGAGAAACTACAGCCCCTCAGCTGCCAACAGATGAAAGGTTGAAAAGATATGCCATGGGCAAAGAAGATAAAAATTTGGAAGTGCTATATTTTAATTACGGGCGCTACTTATTGATTAGCAGCTCGCGCACTCCAGACGTTCCTGCCAATTTGCAAGGGTTGTGGAATCCTCACATGAGGCCACCCTGGAGTAGTAACTACACCATTAACATAAATGCAGAGGAGAATTATTGGTTAGCGGAAAACACGAACCTGTCAGAAATTCATGCCCCCTTGCTAACGTTTATAAAAAATGTAGCGCAGACGGGCCAAGTAACGGCTAAAACATTTTATGGAACCCGTGGCTGGGCCGCTGGTCATAATTCAGATATATGGGCGATGAGCAACCCAGTTGGAAACTTTGGTAAAGGTGACCCATCGTGGGCTAACTGGAACATGGGGGGAGTTTGGCTTAGCACCCATCTGTGGGAGCATTACACTTTCTCTCTCGATATTGATTGGTTGAAAAAGGAGGCATATCCTGCCATGAAAGGCGCTGCTCAGTTTTGTTTGGATTGGCTGGTTGAAGATAAAAATGGAAACTTGATTACGTCCCCCTCCACTTCTCCAGAAAATTTGTATGTTTCCCGCCAAGGATATGTTGGAGCAACAATGTATGGAGGCACGGCTGACCTTGCCATGATTCGGGAATTATTTTTGCAGACCATGGCAGCTTCAAAAGTGCTGAACACTGACTCTGAATTTAGAAGCGAGATAGAAAAGGCACTCGCCAAGTTGTATCCTTATCAAATTGGTAAAAAGGGTAATCTACAAGAGTGGTATTTTGATTGGGAGGATATGGATCCCAAGCATCGCCATCAATCTCATTTATTCGGGCTCTACCCTGGTCATCATGTGACACCTTCATCTACGCCTGATCTCGCCAAGGCAAGCCGCAAAACACTTGAAATAAAAGGCGATGAAACTACCGGTTGGTCAAAGGGTTGGCGCATTAATTTGTGGGCTCGATTGTGGGATGGAAACCACGCGTACAAAATGATTCGCGAATTGTTGAAGTATGTGCCGCCTGACGAAATGAAAACCGATTATCAACGCGGTGGGGGAACCTATCCTAATTTGTTTGACGCCCATCCGCCATTTCAAATTGACGGAAATTTTGGTGGTGCCGCAGCATTTGCCGAAATGCTCGTTCAATCTTCAGAGAATGAAATTAGATTATTGCCTGCTTTGCCAGATGCATGGCCGACCGGTGAAGTGAAGGGTATTTGTGCAAGGGGTGGTTTTGAAATAACAATGAAATGGGTCAATAAATCCATTGTAAAGACTACACTCTCTTCAAAAAATGGTGGCACAACTACTTTGATTTATCGAGGTGTAACCAAACAGATAACCTTGCGGCCAAACGAAATAAAAGCAATCGAGTGGTAATTTTTTTCTCGTATATTTCTGGTATAAGATTCAGTTCAATTTAAACAATAGCGTTATGAAATTTATCTGCTCACTTTTTCTACTTCTCTTTTGTGTTTCTTCTTTTGCACAAGAACACCAAGGGCCTCCACCTCTGGAAGGGCGTTGGGATTTGACAATTGATTGGGCAGGCAAGTCGCAGCCAGCATGGCTTGAAGTGCGTCATTCGGGGGTGAATAAATTGGTGGGCAGAGTAATGATTTCAAGCGGAAGCGCGCGCCCCATTTCAAAAATAAATTTTGAAAACGGGAAGTTTAGTTTTTCAATTCCACCGCAGTGGGACAACAGCAATACAAATGTGGAATTTGAAGGCGCACTTATTGGGGAGCAGATAAAAGGCACCTTTAAAAATTTCGATGGTAAACAGTATACGTGGTCTGGTGTAAAAGCACCCTCGCTTAAAAGGACAAAAGCTCCTGAATGGACAGCACCAATAGTTCTTTTCAATGGGAAGGATATGAAAGGTTGGCATACGGACGGGGCTAATCAATGGATTGTGGAATCGGGTGTGTTGAAAAGTCCAAAGTCAGGTTCTAACCTGTTCTCAGATCAATCATTTACTGATTTCAAATTGCATATAGAGTTCAGGTATCCCAAAGGAAGTAACAGCGGAATCTATCTTCGAGGTCGTTATGAAGTTCAAGTAGCCGACAGCAAGGGAATGGAACCGTGGGATGACCAGCTGGGCGGGGTTTACGGATTGTTACCGCCCAATGAAATGGTTGCCAAGGATGCAGGCGAATGGCAGACCTATGATATTACGTTAGTCGGTCGCATGGTTACAATCATTGCAAATGGTGTAGCCGTTATTACCAATCAAGTCATTCCAGGGATTACCGGAGGTGCCATCGATAGTAACGAAGGAGAACCGGGGCCTTTTATGATACAAGGAGATCATGGGCCAATTGAGTATCGGAACATTGTGGTGACGCCAGCGAAATAGGACTTGATTAGACTAATGAAATTAAATGCTTACCTGAATAAAATTAATTTCAGATATTTTTGAAAAAATAGGATCCGTGGAAACCAAAGGAATATCATATTGAGAGAAGGTTGCGGAAATAAAGGCATCGGCCATTTTTAAATTATACTTTTTTCTGACTTCAATTACTTCTATTTTTAACTGGGAGGAATATTCAATAATCTGGCAGGATTCAATCAACCTTTGTATTAGTTTCCTGTCTTTTTCGCCAATAGAAGGCCACGAATACAATTCAATCTCGGTAATGAAGGGGACATAAATTTTTTTTTCCGTAAAGGAGCTCGTTAATTTGAGTGATACCTTGCAGGGAATAAATTACGATGTTGGTGTCAACAAGTATATCACCTATCATTTCCTCTCAGCTTTTTTTGGATTTCCAGAGGGTTGCCTTTCCAAGTTAGCTTGCCCGAAAAATCTTCAGTATCGAAGCCCTTTTTTTTGGGTTTAAATTCTCTTAAAAAGAGTTTCTATACTTCCCGAATTTGTTTTCTTGGTAATAACATTCATTTGCCTGCATTTATTAAATCAATCAAATTTAATAAAATATCACACTTCCTAGATGGGGACTTTATTCATCCTCTTCTTTATGAAGGGGTAAAACAATACAGCACTTAGGATCACTAACGTGCCAACGTAAAAATTAGCATTCATTACTTCTTGTTTGCCAAAAACAATTAATGCTAAAACAATTCCATAGACAGGCTCAAGATTGAGCGTAAGTTGAATGACAAAAACGGATATCCGCCTTGATAGATCTATGCTTACCGTATATGCGTAAATGGAACAGGCAAAAGCCATAAGCGCAATGTAAAACCAATCAGAAAAAGAGGGCATCTCTGCAAATGGCGTTTCGCCACCCATGAAAGTTGTAAAAAGTGGAAAAAACAAAAGCACTGCTATACTTGCCCCGGCCATTTCATACAGCGTAATGGCAAATTCATTTACGCGTGTCACCAGCTTAGAATTAATGACACTAAATAAGGCGGCCGTTAAGCCAGAAATAACTGCTAAAAAAAGCCCCAATTTGTACTCAAAGTCGAACGAGAAAATGATAACAAGGCCCGCGATCACAACTAAACCCAGCCCTACTTCCACCATGCTAATCTTTCTCCGCTTCGCTAAAGGCTCAAGAAAGGCCGCCCATAAAGAACACGTAGCAAAGCCAATGAGGCTAGTAGATGGATTTGAAATTCGTCCTGCTCCGAAAAAACTAAGCCAATGGATGGCCACGATGAATCCCGTGAAGAGCACTTTCAAAAAATCTATTTTGGAAATTTTAAATGAAATGCCTTTTGATAGCAGCATGAGTGCTCCTATGCCCAAGAAAGCAAGGAAGGATCGATAAAATACCATTTCCACAGAGGAGATGTGTACCAACTTCCCCAATATCGCGGTAAAGCCCCACAAAAAAACAATGAAGTGAAGCTTAAGAAAGTCCCGATTGCTTGGAATCAACGAGGCACGTATTTAAACATAAATGCCGCAATAACACTGAATACGATATTCGGTATCCAAGCGGCCAGAAGAGGCGAAAGGGAACCCGTTTCAGCGAAGGTACGCGACATCATGAAGAATAGAATAAATACAAAGCTTAACAGGAAACCAAGTGCAATTTGAAAGCCAGTGCCGCCTCTGCTTTTGCGCGATGACACGATAACGCCCATAAACACCAGCACGAAAATGGTGAAGGGAGAAGAAAAGCGTATTTGCTTTTCGACCTCATATTGTTCAACACCGGATGACCCTCTGAATTTTAACTTTGCAATATGCTGATTGAGTTCTGGTATGGTCATGCCATCGTATTGGCGGTTGTCGTTTTCAAAGTCTTTCGGGGAAAGTGCAATGGTAGTATCCATGGCATCACCTTCTTTCGCTAGATGAACTTTTTCTGCTTTGCTCGTGACCCTGAAAATGCTATCCACCTTCTTCATTTTCCAATAGCGGAGTGTCCATTTGTTTTTGGCGGAATCCCAGGCAATGTTATCTGCAGTTAGTTTCTCCACCAGTTTGTTATTATCGAACCGCTCTAAGGTAAACTGATAGCCCGTGTTGGATTGATTATTATAATTCTGCAAATACATATATACATTAGGTTCTATTTGCATGTGCACATTCCTTTTGTCATAATAATACACGTTATCGAAGTACTTTGCTTGAAAAGCCAGCCGCGTTCGGTTAGACTGTGGAATAATCCATCCGTTCAACGCAAAGCTAAGAACACCAATAACAGCTGACGCCAAAAAGTAAGGCACTAAAAATCTGCGAAAACTTACGCCACTGCTAAGTATCGCGATGATTTCGGTGCGGCCAGCCATTTGAGAGGTAACAAACACAACTGCGATAAATACCGTGATGGGTGTTAATAAGCCGGCAATCCAGGGCACAAAGTCTTGGTAATACCCAAGTACCGTAAGCGCATCTAAATCGTTTTTTGAGAACTTATCTATTTTTTCGGTAATGTCAATGGCAACGATAACAGCCGAGAGCATTACTACCACAAAGAAAAAAGTGGAGAGTATTTTTTTGATAATGTATTTGTCTATTATTTTCATTGTTAATCAATTGGTTGGGATCAATAGTCCGTAACAGCTGGTATCTAAAGTCTCTTGTCTTATGTCTAACATCTCTTGTCTTATATCTAACATCTCACGTCTTATAGCTAAAGTCTGTTTGTAACTGTCTTCACCATGCTGTTTTTCCATTCATAGAACGTTCCTTCTTCTATTTTGCGCCTCGCCTCTTTCACTAGCCATAGGTAAAAGGTTAAGTTGTGGATGGAAGCAATTTGTGCGCCTAAAATTTCTTTATTGATAATTAGGTGTCT
This sequence comes from Flammeovirgaceae bacterium, assembly GCA_027487845.1. Lineage (GTDB taxonomy): Bacteria > Bacteroidota > Bacteroidia > Cytophagales > Cyclobacteriaceae > ELB16-189. The sequence goes on along the minus strand of JAIYCV010000040.1, from coordinate 51,822 downwards.
TAAATACGCTTTTGAATGGAAAGTGCTGACATATCCGCCAAGGGTTTCGTCAATGGCGCTGAGGTCGTCTTTCCACTTTTCGTTTCGGATGTTGATTATTCCTTGCGTGGTAAAAAGCATTCCGTTGCGAGCATTGCGGGTGGGCATTACGCAGTCAAACATATCCACGCCAAGTGCAATACATTCCAGCATATTTTCGGGAGTTCCAACTCCCATCAAGTAGCGCGGTTTGTCAGCCGGAAGTATGCCGCAAACTAGGTCGGTCATTTCATACATTAGCTCGTGCGGTTCACCTACCGAGAGGCCGCCAATGGCATTGCCCTCTTGGTTTTGCGAGGCAATGAACTCGGCCGACTGCTGCCTTAAATCTTTGAACGTGCTGCCCTGCACAATAGGGAAAAGCGTCTGTGAATAGCCGTATTTTGGTTCCGTAGAGTGGATGCGGGCAACACATCGCGCAAGCCAATCATGCGTAAGCTTCATCGACTTCTTGGCGTAGTCATATTCGCAGGGGTAAGGCGTACATTCATCGAAGGCCATGATAATATCGGCCCCGATCGACCGCTGAATGTCCATGACAGATTCAGGGCTGAAGAAATGCTTGGAGCCATCAATGTGCGATTTAAAGGTTACCCCCTCTTGATTGATCTTGCGGTTTTCGGAAAGCGAGTACACCTGGTAGCCGCCACTATCGGTTAAAATAGGATGACGCCAGCCATTGAACTTGTGCAAGCCGCCCGCTTTTTCGAGTAGACCGATGCCGGGTCTTAGATAGAGGTGGTAGGTGTTCCCCAAAATGATTTTAGCGTGGATGTCATTTTCCAGTTCGCGCTGGTGAACAGCCTTTACGGAGCCCGCTGTACCCACCGGCATAAAAATAGGGGTGGGTATTTCACCATGATCGGTAACCAAAACGCCTGCCCTGGCCTTTGAATGAGCATCGCTGGCCGTAAGTTTAAAGTCCATTGCCCGCAAAGATAAAGGTCTGGCAAGAAGTTTGGCTAACCAAAACGCAATTTGGCGCACAAATTTACCGCCACCGTGGCAGCCTTTGGGTAGGGCAGATGAGGTAGCTTGGGGCGATTTTTGAAAGGATAGGGCGAGAGCGGAGCTAGCATACAGGAAAGACGGCAGATCAACGGCAAATGAACGGCAAATGGACGGTAAATGAATGAAGGTATACTGAATGATAACCGAGGCTAATTATGGTCTCAAAGCCCCGTATAAACGGATGAAAGAGGTTTTTTTAGGAGGTTTTTGACGGACCCCCGCTCATAAAACAAACTATTGTTTGTATCTTGGTTTAGGATAGTAACTTAATGTGAAGCCAGCCCCATGCGTAAAATAAAAGTTGCCATTGTAGACGACCATGCACATTTTAGAAAATCCATAAAAATGGCACTTGCAATAGAGCCCGCTATTGAAGTAATATTGGAGGCCAAAAACGGAAAGGAGTTAATAGACCAATTGCCTGCCCACCACCCCGATGTTATTTTGATGGATATACAAATGCCCGTAATGGATGGTATTGAAGCCACCAAGGCCGTGATGGCCACCTACCCACACTTAAAAATAATTGCCCTCAGCTTGTTTGACAATGAGTTGAACATTGTAAAAATGAATGCGCTGGGCGTGAAGAGCTTTATACCAAAAGAAGATGCCGTAGTGTTGCCAAAGGCGATAAACATAGTGCATGAAGGGGGCGTGTACTTACCCAATGAAGTGGCCGCTAAACTACAAACGTACTTAAGTACTACCGTTGCCAAAACCTTGCCTGTGGACTTTACCGATGCAGAATTAAACCTGATACGCATGATAGTGCAAGGCAAAACAAGCAGGCAAATAGGCGGCAAAATTTTCAGGAGCCACCGCACGGTGGAAGGCCTGCGCGAGAAGCTGTACCAAAAACTACAAATAACCAACAAACAACAATTGGTGGTGCTTGCCACTAAGTGGGGGTTGGGTTAAACCCTTGGTGGCAGCATTAGCAAAGCCAGTGTTATCATTAAAAAAGCGGATTGTTCGGATGAGAAGCCAATCGCATTGACGCACGCTACCCCCTAATTTTCTTTATCCTTACCTAAAAATACCGTAGTGCTACGGTTGACTTTAATTATAACCCATACGAGTTTTGTTTCAATAAGGCACGGTTGTCTTTTCAAATTAGAAACACAAGTAATAGAAGTTGGGCGTATTTTTTATTTTTGAATTATAAGTGCAACAATGCCGCGGTTTTTCTAAAACTAGCGCAATTTAAAGCAAAATTTAGGTTAAATCGGACTGACCATCCTTGTGACAAAAAAAGCTTGCCGAGTGCTTAACTACTCGGTCGAGGTTCTGAAAATCGTTAAGAGTAAATAACATAGTTAATAAAACCAATCTAAAAATGAAAAAACTAGGAATTTTTCTATCTACTGTATTGTTGGCAATTGCATTTTCTTGTAATGACAGCAACTTAACAGAAAAAAACGAAATCAAGATTGATGAAAAGGGTATTGAAACGTTAATCAACTACATTGATTTTAATGTAGATTATTTAGCTTCAATTGATTTTAAAGACTATGGTAACACAGAGTTAACTGGTAAAATAATTGCGAACAACAACATTGCGTTTGAGAAGCAATATGGAGTTTCAATTGCCAGTAACAGCGGCAATGCTCGAGTTTCGACAGAACAACAATTCTATGTTACCAGCATGGATGCGGAGATTTCACAAAAATTGACTGAATTTGCAAAAAGCTCAGCGGATCAAAATGACTACCTATCAAAACTTTCAGACTTAAAAACTGAAATTTATTCCTACAACGCTAGTTTATCAGAAAAACAGATATTGATGAACAAAATCGTTTTTGTAGAACGACTTGTCGGTTACATGGAAGCCAAAGCTGTAGTAGCAGAAAGCAAAAGAACTTTAATTTCTAACCCAAATGCAAAAGTTGATCCAAAGAATCCACCTGCAAAGGAATGTAATTGGTGGTGCAGCTGGGGTAAATGTGCCGCTGGAATAGTCGGTGGTGCAGTAACTGGAGCCGCTACTTTGGGACTTGGTGGAGCTGCTGTTGGAACAGTTGCTTTACCTATAATTGGAACTGTTTCGGCTGGGGCAGTAGGTGCTGTTGCTGGGGCTATTGGTGGTGGGTTAACTGGTGCTGTTGCTGCATGCTAGCTATGAAAAGATATCTTATTTTTTATATTATCTTACCGATATATTGTACCTATTCTTTCTTTGTGTTGCTTCGTTCTATCGAAACCAGCCAGACGTGGAGAATAGTTGCAGCTGGGGCAGGATTCATGTTAACGTTATTAATGACTGTTTACATTCTCATCAGACTTAAAGCAATGAAGGTGTAATGTCGCCATTTATTGAGGTAAAGAGAGCCATACAAGTATTACAACATACTTGTATGGCTCTTTATTTTTAGTGTGCGTTGGTTAATTTTTTTCGATAATAAAGGAAATTCTCACTGCCATGCACGAATCGGTCTCTTTTCAAAGTAAAAAAGGGGATTGCTGCGGGCGTCCCTCCCCCGCTGTTCGACAAGTTAACGAAGTGATTGTCGAGCTACAGATACAGAAGGATTTTTAATCCCAACGACAAGCTATTTATAGTTGCGCTATGGCTCATAGCTATACCATAAAAGGGTGCATCCCAATTGTCGCAATCAACCTCACCCCAACAAGAGGTTTGTTGGCCGCACGATTTTCGTCCCCTCTCTGCACGGAGAGGGGTGGGGTGAACTGCCACACAGCAGTTGCAAAGATGAGGTGAGGTGGTAGGAAAGCGACAAGTTGGGATGCACCCCCATAAAAGACCAAGAGGGCGTCTACTTCATAACATGTACAGTCCATCAAGGGCGTGCCTCCCTCGCTTGAGGGTCGCACCCAAGTTGCCGTGAGCTTCTGTTTATAGCAAAAAAATTAATTAAATTGCTTTTATGACAACAAAAGAGGAACTCAAAAATGAGCAAGATAAATTGCCCAATAACCTATAGGATTACGTGTACTCACTTTTGCAAAAATAATCTTACCAATAAAAGTTGAAGTAGACGAAACTTATTGGGTAAAATGGAAGGATAACTTAGGTACGTTTACCCCTGACTTTATGGATGCGTGCGAGACGGAGTTCAGCCAGTATGCTCAACTCAACACTCTTGTTTGATTTTTTCAAAAACACAGTATATGACGAATAGAATTTTATCAAATAAACTTGCTGCAAATACCGAAGTTGATCGGCTTAAAGCGGCTGGTATCTATCCTTTTTTCCGGCCGCTACAGTCGGATATGGATACACAAGTAATGATCAACGGTAGACCTGTATTGATGTTTGGTTCAAATAGCTACTTGGGCTTAACAAATCATCCTTTGGTTAAAGAGGCTGGCAAAATGGCAATTGATAAGTATGGTTCTGGCTGTGCAGGCTCAAGGTTTTTGAATGGAACAATTGATTTGCATTTAGAATTAGAAGATGCATTGGCTAAGTTTGTTGGAAAAGAAAGCGCATTGGTTTTCAGTGCCGGCTTTTTGGTGAATCTTGGAGTTATTTCAGCACTTGGGGGCAGAAACGATTTTTTGTTTTTAGATGAATATAACCATGCTTGTGTTGTTGATGGAGCAAGGTTGTCGTTCGCTAAGTGTTTAAAATACCGGCATTCGGATATGAACCATTTAGAGCGACTGCTGTCTAACGTACCTGAAAATGCATTCAAGCTTATTGTAACAGATGGAGTGTTTAGTATGGAAGGTGATATTGCTAAACTAAGTGACATTGTTGCCTTATCAAAAAAATACGATGCTTCAGTTTTTGTAGATGACGCTCATTCACTTGGCGTACTTGGTCCTTACGGTGACGGAACTGCCGCTCATTTTGGTCTCGCTTCAGATGTTGATTTAATAATGGGCACCTTTAGTAAATCCCTTGCTTCCATTGGCGGGTTTATAGCGAGCAGTGAAATAGTCATTGAATATTTAAAGCACTATGCACGAACGTTGATGTTTAGTGCCAGTATAGCACCCTCCGCAGCAGCAAGTGCGTTAGCCGCTTTGTCCATTCTTAAACAAGAACCACAGCGAATAGCTAAGCTTTGGGAGAATACAAATTACGCAGTACGTCTTTTTAAGAAATCCGGTTTTGATATTGGATGCTCGGAGTCTCCAATTATTCCTATCTTTATTAGAGATAATGATAAAACCTTTCTTATGACAAAAATTCTTCTGGAGGAAGGTGTTTTTGTGAATCCTGTTGTGTCGCCAGCAGTTAGAAGTGATTCATCCATGATACGCTTTTCGCTTATGGCTACTCATTCAATTGAACAGATTGATTATGCGGTCGATAAAATCTCGAAAGTTGCAGGTAAGCTTAACGTTGCACTTTTTAAAACATCATCCGTAGGGTAAAATTATTTAGAACCCGCTGTTCGACAAGTTAACGAAGTGATTGTCGAGCTACAGATACCGAGGGATTTTTAATCCCAACGAGAAGCTGGTTATATGTGCGCTATGGCTGGTAGCTGTACCATAAGAGACCCCGCTTAGTGTTAGCTTCAATGCCTGTTAGAATTAGCGGAATACTAAATCAATCAGAAATCGGATTTTATCTGACGTTCGGCAATCGCTTTGCTAACTTGTCGAACAGCAAGATTGTTGAAGGGCCTTCGTTAGATCACTATTAGTAATTCAAGCTCCATAATAGCGGAAATACAACATTTCTTTTCCATCAAGAATTCGTGCATTCGTGGCAATTACCTTAACTGCCACGAATGCACGAATAGATGTTGAAAGGCGAGCGACTACCTAATTTTCTTTACCCTTACCGAAAAATACCGTAGCGCTACGGTTGATTTTAATTATAACCCTTACCAGTTTTGTCTCAACAAGGCACAGCAAAGAACAATTGCCAGTGTGGCAACACCAAAAGCAATTGTAAGGAGGCCGAAAAAACGCATAGTAAAAAACTAAGAATAGAACCAGTAAAAACACTACTAGTATGGCACACGTAAAAAACAATCTTATTACAAAAGGCATTAGCGGCATGTTGGGCGATACCCTCGTTTTTAAGCAAGTGGGTAAAGAAACCATTGTAAGCACCAAACCCCAACAACCAGCAGAGTTAAGCGACAAGCAAAAGGCGGTGCGCCTGAGGTTTCAGCAAGCTGCCCTATATGCTAAGGGACAACTGGCCGACCCTGCTAGCAAGGCCGAATACGAAAAAGTGGCCAAGGCCGATGGCGATGTATTTACCACCGCCTATAACGTGGCCGTGGCCGACTTTTTAAGCGCACCCGATATTGAGGAAATAGACGTAAGCCAATACACAGGCGCGGTGGGCAGCAAAATAAGAGTAACCGTGGCCGATGACTTTAAAGTGAAAGACGTAACGGTAACCATTGCTAACCCCGATGGTAGCTTGGTGGAAAGCGGCCCTGCCGTGCAGCAAGCCAACCTTAACGAATGGCTCTACACTGCCACCGTACAAAACGACACCCTGGCGGGTGATAAAATTACCATTACCGCGCACGACAAGCCCGGTAATGAAGATGTAGAGGTGAAGGAGTTGTGAGGTGAATAGCTGCCACAAATATCCCGAATGAATTGAGTATAAATAGTTGGTGCAGAACACCAACTTGAGCGAGTCATAATCCAAAAAATTTGATAAATGAAACAAATCATTACACTTCTAGCAATTTTTACTTCCTTAAATTCATATTGCCAATTTGAACGAAACCTTACTGCTAACGAATGCAGAGAAATCGTAGAAGCTGTGTGTAAAAATGGATTCAATGAAGGTTTTATTGGCAGGAAGTATTTGAGTGCATCATTTGACTATGTAGAAAATACAAGGGTAGATGATTATAATGCATATATAATTTATGGTGTTGTTTCGTATTACAATTTTTTAGATATTCTTGACGCTTCTAATTATAAATTAATTTGTACGATTAGAAACAACCGGTGGAGGTATAGATTTTGGAAGAGGTCATATAGTCCTTTTCGAGAGAAAGGCGATGAATATTATTGGGAAGATTTCATAAGAGTAGGTACAAAAGATGTTAATTAAAATCCACCCTAATTTGCAAACCTCTTTTCAATTTTTCATAGATGTCCTAGGAGTTTGACAAAGTTGATAACGCAATTAAATTCTTAAAAGAAGACAAGCGTTAACAAAAAGTTGGTGAAGAACCACCAACTTTTTAATTCTCCGCAGAGTCTCCCGCTTCGGGGACTCTGACGGAAGCAGAAATTGTAAATGAAGAACGAGGCAAAAAAATTAAATACGCAGAGTCCTGAGGCAGAGACTCTGCGAGGAAATAAAAGAAGGATGTTCGAAGAGTGTGTCCGGATTAGTTAGGATATTGATACCGATAAACAATTATTTTATATGAAAAGGATTTTTTTTACAATATTATTTTCCTCTAGATTAATAGCACTTTTTGGCCAGAACGATACTACTAGTACCAAAACACCTAATGAAAAGGATATTGAGTTTGAAAGGCCATTTAACTTTTTTGCGGCAGCAGGTGCTTCCTACATGTTTTCGGGAGATCAATATACAGTTGCGATTTCTCCTTATGATAATACCATCCAGTTCGAAAAGACTTTTCCAATATTAACAAGATTTTCTCTGGGTCTAGTATGGAATCCTTTGCCAAATTTAAGTGAAGCCAACAAGGAAATATACAGAAAAAATAAACTGATTTTAGCAGGATATGAAGCGGCTAGACGGCATTTCGCAGCGGCATTATTAGTAAATGTATTTCAATTAGGCTTTTCTTCGGATCAAATAAACACAAACTCGCCAATTGATGTTGGCTTTGGAATTGGCTTTCGAAACGAGAATTTTCTTGTGTTGGGTACGCTAGAGTTTACTCCAATTAGGACGCCACGGCAATATTTTCTCGATAAATTTAAAGATAAAAACCTCCCACTTATTTTGGCTGGCTCACAAGAGCCCGTTAAATCTATTAGTGTAGATGATAACACCATATTTGTAAATAGAATTTTCCCCTCGATAGGAATTAAGATTGCCTATTCATTCAGTAAAGCAAAACAAGCCAAATAGAACAACAACCTAAACTTTAATTTTTGACCCTACATGAGCGATTTATAAGACACCTAATTCAAAAATATATGAAAACAATTACATCAATGGTGTTTGTTTTTTTGAGTATAACACTGTCATTCTCACAAATTACTCAAGAAATCACGCAACAACAGGCCAATCAAACAACCGAACAAGCTATTATAGCAACACAAAAAAATATTGACAAAACAGACAAAGGCTTTAAAGAACTAAAAGAGCTATATGACAGTCTCCATAGCCAGATGGAAATATTAAAGAATGAAAACAAAAAAATAAAGGATGATTTGACCTCGTCTAGAGCTGAAAATATAGGACGACAAAGAAAGTTATATGAAAACAATTATGAATTGATTCTTGGAGCTTTTAACGATATACAAAAAGTGAAAAGACAGATAGCTCAATTAGACAAACTACTAAAAGTAACAATAGTAGGCACTTTGGCTTCTGGCCTGAATAATCCAACAAACAATGATTTAGGAAATAGCTTCCAGGCTGTCGTGAAAAAAAGCTGTGAAAATCTTTTAATAAAAGATATGAATACCAGCTCCAAAAAGGCTTTTCTTGATGTGATAAATCGAATCACCAATACACCTGTTCTTGCTACATTGCTTAATACGAACCCCATTGGTACATTGACTCATAATATATTGATGAAAGCTGTAGATAAAAAGGAAAAAGAAATTAAACAAACTACAATAAATGACTTTTTGAATGACATCAGGCCTTATACAGATTTCTATAATGAACTTGATGTCGTGTCATCTGAATTTAGGGACGAGCTCAAGACCTTTCAAGGTGATCTTAAAAAATTCGAATCAAAATATACAATTTATTCAAAATCGATTTCTAAAGAATTGGAAAATCAAGATCCCCTGCAAAAAATAGATTTAATTTTTAAACGAACAGAAAAGGACAATCTTAAGCTAGATGATTACATTACCATAAATAATTTAAAACCAGTGACTAATATAGTTGCCCTAATCAATCAATCTTCGGTTAACTCAGAAGGAATAGACGAAAAACCTTTTGACCAAGCATTCAATAATTATGTTGACAAATTAATCTCCTTACTGGACAAAGCAAAGAGTTCCCAAAGTCTAAAGTTCAAAAAAGAAAATATCGAAAAGATGATTCGTGAATTTGAAAAAAATAAAATTTCTGAATAAATCACTCATCAGCCAACAAAGATTTATGTCATTCAGGTTTGATGTGTAAAAAAACAAAAACAAGCTAATATGAAAAAAAAATCTAAAGTCTTGAACATCCTAGCACTGGCATTCCTATTAAAATTATCAATTAACGTTTATGCTCAACAGCCACTGAATAGTAGATAAAATTTGACACCAGTGTTGTTAAATACCTTTCTGCTAATGGTACGGTCTCAAGTATTGGACTTGATTTTAATATTAAAACAAAAGACATTTTAAAATTATTAAAAGATGATCTTAGAAACCCCATTGTCAGTGGTGAAACTCCCCAACTGGGTATTTCATGCAGATGAAGCAATTACTTTAGAAAAATTGGAACACGTATTAATTTCACCAGCTGCGGAGGCATATACTATAATAAAGCAGGTGCCAACCGTTGTCGTAGATCATGTAAAAGTTGGTGTCGAAAGTTATTTATGTTTAATAACGCCTTGGAATTGGGGGCGGGGACTCTGACGGAAGCAGAAACTGTAAATGAAGAACGAAGCAAAAAAATTAAATACGCAGAGTCCTAAGGCAGTAAGGCAGAGACTCTACGAGGAAATAAATGCAAAACACGCGCCAACGAGGGTAAAATGTAAATTTCTGATTGGTGACAAAACCAGCTGTGGCAAAATTAAGCGTTAAGATCGCAAACTTATTGGAGCAAAAAAGTAGCTAGTATGAAAAACAAAAAATGGTATCAGAAAGGTGAGAACTTATTTCAAGTTGTATTGGCAATACTTGTTCCGATTTTAACTTATTTTTTTACCGAAGTGAAATTGAATTTCACAAATTTATCACCTGAAAATATCAAAATACTTTTGGCTATGTTTAATATGGTAATATTGATCTTTTTAACAATCAGCCTTTCGGTTTACAACTACGAAATTAATTTCAGGGGATCAGATGACGAGGAAATTGAGAACAGTAAAACTAAGTTTATGGATATCGTGTTGGACTCAGAAATAATTAAAAAACGTGATGCTGATTGGTATAACTTTAGAGTGAATTTGTTAACAAAGCAATTATGTAAAAACGTTATTTTTTATTCCTTAAGTTTGATTTTAGTCTATGCTTGCTATTTGATTGATTACAATGACAAACACCAATTCCATATCCCACTTAAAATAGCAGAAGACTTTTTTAATCTTCTTAGTTCTCTTTTTATATATGTATCTTTTTTGGTATTGTATTCTTGGACCGTTGACGAAAACAATAAGTCAAACTATTTAGGAAGTTTGTATTTTCATTTTGTTTGGATTATTCTTTTAGGGTATACGATAGCTTATTTTATTTATTTTAACAGACTAACTTACGAGCCTTCAGATTTCATTGCAAACAGATTTTCATTAATTGCTGGGATAGTTAATGGATTTGCAATGTTCCTATTGTTTTCAAGATTTATAGCAATGGAATTTTTTGCAAAATACACAACCGTTATTAGGGTGCCTATAGTAATTAGGTGGGGTATTTTATATCTTCTCCCAGTTTACGCAGTAATACAACCACTATTTGGTACTTTTCAAATAGATGCTTTTGGTAGTCACGTAAAGTTCACAAACATAGTTTTTTTTATTTGCCTAATTGGTAAAACTTTTTTTGCTATCGTAATTTTTGGATTTTTAAAACGCAAAATAATTCATCTTTATCTACATGTTAAGTTAACGCAACTTAATCTCGTAGATAGATATGAAGAGTGCTTTAGAGTTTAATTTTTGGATTTCTTAGAATTAATGTTTTGAAGTAAGGAAAAATGTAGAGCTAACAACTAAACAATTTCATAATGTGTAAGAAAATTCTAGCGACTCTAATAATTGGCTACCATTCGATAACCTTAAGTGCTCAGGGGATTAGTAAGATTGAAAATGATTTAACAGGAGGTAGCAAAAAGCGGTGGGTATTCAATAAAAGCCAATTAAGTATGGGTTATAGAATTCAGCCCTTGTCTGATTGTAAGTTTGCGTTTATCATATTCGACAAGACGAACAAAACCTACTTTGCGCAAACTTGTGGTTCAAATCAAAATATTAAAAACGCCTACTTAATAATAGAAAAAGGCCCTGAGGAATATTTTATGGTAATAGATAAAATCAATTATGAAATATTAGTTTATAAAGAAAAGATAAACGGAAAGGATAAAGAAGTTCTCTTACTAAGAATACCTGGCATAATTAAAATCCAAGAAACTACAGAGTACTATTATTATGCGGAGCGATAATAAAAGGATTGGAGGAAACAGAAGAATTATAATGCAAGGCCGTAATAAGATTAACAACAATAATTGGAGTGTTTATGTCGACAATGTATCAAAAATACTTACCGCTCTAATTGCAGCAGGAGGTTTTGTGTGGGGTATTATTGCCTTTCAATATGAACAGCGCACTAATGAAACGCTTGAATTTAGGCGAAAGCTTTGGGAAAAGCGACTGGAAACTTATAACAAATTATCAGATGTAATTGGTGAATTAATAATAAAAAGGAGTGACCAACAGGCCTTCGATAGCTTGCAGAATAGATTTGAGTTTTTATATTATTCAGCTATGGTAGTGGTAGAGGATTCGCTGGTGGAACAAAAAATGGTTTCTTTTCTTACGGCAATAAACGATTTCAAGCTGAGGCGTAAATCTGAAATACATTTAAAGACAAAAGCGTTGCAATTGATGAGAGATATATCCACATCACTAAAGAAAAAACAGGATTTGTTATATGACTAAACAATTGTGCCTATTATTAATTTTCCTACTTGTTGTCACTTTTAACAATAATGCACAACAATCTGCCACAGTTTATTATTTAATTATAGGATCTGCCCATTATAGCCTTGAATATGAAAAATATAGCACAGGTTTTAATGGATTGCTAAATCTTGAAGCCGCAGAAACAAGCGCAAATAAAATGGCTGTACTTTTGGATAGTTTTGGCGCAGTATACGGTAAAACCATTATAACAAAGGCAAATAAATTATTGCTAAAGCATGAGTTTTTTAAAGCAGTAGACGAAATAGTCTTAAAAGTCAAGAATGATAAAAAGAAAAATCCCTTTATAGTGTTTTATTATGCAGGGCATGGTTTTTCATGTCCGCAGTTTGAAGGTCTATTTTTACCACCAGGGAATTTTGTTCAAAATCCTGAATTATTGGATTTGGAGAAATGGAGTAAATATGGAATTGCACCCTTGGATATCCATGAAAAATTTCAGCAAGCAAAGATTAATCATATGATGTTACTTGATTGCTGTTACGAAGGTAGACAACAACCAGATAAGTTGCCAGACCAAAGTGTAGTTAAAGGGTTAGGTATTGAAAATGTTGAAACACTTATGAAGCAGACCTACGAAATATTAAAAGCAATGAACCGAATGGTTGGCCCTGACCCTGTAATATTTTCAGCTCCAGTTGATGTTAGTGTGGTTTCCGTACCTATGCCTTATAACGATAATGAATATGTTGGGCCTTTATGCAGGAAAGCCTACCTAGTTTGGGAAAAAGTAGGCAAAGAAAAACTTAGTATCAAACAATTCACTAGTCTTTTAACCGCAAAAGATTTGGATAATCTGACGATTCCTGCCGTGACCTACGCTTCATTTGACGCTCAAAACGAACAAATATTTAAGCAGAAATAAACACCCCACTGCTCTTATCATCCGCTAAGGCCTCAAACTTTCGAGCGTCCGCTCGGGTTCAGTCAATTTCATCTAGTTGAGCCTGCCCCCTTCCATTGAACGATAAAGAATAAAAACATACCTTACGGAGTATATATTTTCGATATTAATGAGCATCCACTCCGTTAAGCAATATCAGGCAGAAGTAGAAAAAATAATGCACTATGGCGGCACAAAAAAGGAAACCGCCATACGCACGGCCTTTCAGAATTTATTGAACGAATACGCAAAGCAAAAAGGGCTTCTCCTCATCCCTGAAATAACCATCCGCACGGCCAAAGGAAAAAACGTAACACCTGATGGAACACTAAAAGACAGCCTGCGCCAAGATTGGGGCTATTGGGAAAGCAAAGACGAAGCGGACGATATTAATGAAGAGATCAGAAAAAAGTTTGCCAAAGATTACCCTAAAGACAATATCCTTTTTGAGGATAGCAAGACGGCTGTTTTGTTTCAAAGTGGCTTTGAAAAACTAAGAGCGGACATGCAAGACGAAGAAGCCTTGCATAGGATAATAAACACCTTTATTAACTACGAACGCCCCGAAGTACAAAACTTCCGCAAGGCGATTGAGCTATTTAAGCAAGACGTTCCAAAAGTTACCGAAACCTTGCGCGGCATTATAGAAGCACAGGCAAAGACCAATAAAAAGTTTACGGCTAAGCGCGATGAGTTCCACGAACTTTGCAAGGAAGCCATTAACCCACTGATTACGGTAGACGACATTAACGAAATGATGATTCAGCACATTCTTACTGCTGACATCTTCAATACTATTTTTGACGAGCCACACTTCCACCGCGAAAACAACATTGCCAAAGAACTGGAAAAAGTACTAGATACGTTCTTCACGGGAAGCATACGAAAACTAGCACTAGGCACTATTCAACATTACTACCAAGCAATGAACGCAGCGGCAGCAGGCATTGCCGACCACCACGAAAAGCAAAGTTTTTAAAAGTAGTATACGAAACCTTTTACAAGAGCTACAACCCCAAGGCAGCCGACCGCCTGGGCGTGGTCTATACACCCAACGAGATTGTGCGCTTTATGATAGAAAGCACCGACTATCTTTTGCACAAACACTTCAACAAGTTTTTAGAAGATAAAAACGTAGAGATACTAGACCCGGCCACGGGTACTGGCACCTACATCTGCGAGATTATTGACTACATACGCCCCAACAAGCTAGCGTACAAATACAAAAACGAGATACACGCAAACGAGGTAGCCATTCTACCCTACTACATAGCAAACTTAAATATTGAGTTTACCTATAAGCAGAAGATGAACACCTACGCAGAGTTTGAGAGCCTCTGCTTTGTAGATACCTTGGATAACATGGGATTTGGTTTCAAAGGTAAGCAGACTTCAATGTTTGGAATAAGTGCCGAAAACTCAGCTCGTATTAAAAGACAAAATGAAAAGAAGATTTCGGTTATCATTGGCAATCCACCTTACAACGCAAAGCAAGAGAACTATAACTTTCAAAACTCTAACCGCGGCTATACCGAAATAGACGAAAGAATTAAGAAAACATTTATCCAATACGGCAAAGGGCAAAACCAAATTGTTCTGTACGATATGTACACACGGTTTATCCGTTGGGCTATGGATAGGCTAAATGAGAACGGTGTGGTTGCCTTTGTTTCAAACAACTCGTTTATTGATAGCAACACCTTTGACGGTTTTAGAAAAGTAATTGGTGACGAATTTAACCATGTATATATCATAAACTTAAAGGGCAATGCGCGCACAAGTGGAGAACGAAGAAGGAAAGAAGGTGGCAACGTTTTCTTAGACCAGATAAGAGTTGGTGTAGCCATCTATTTCTTTGTGAAGAAAGAGGATGAGAAGGGATGCCAAGTATATTATGATGAAATAGAAGACTATGCTAAAGCAGAGGAAAAACTTGCATACATAACAGAAAACAAATTGAAAGACATTCAATTTGAATTGATAAGGCCAGATGAAAAAAATAATTGGATCAATCAATCAGAAAACGATTTTGATGAACTATTACCGCTTATCGATAAAAATGCAAAAAGTGGAAATACAGAAGAAGCAATATTTAAGACATTCTCAGCCGGATTAAAAACGCAAAGAGATGAATGGGTTTACGATTTTTCAAAAGAAGCAGTTGAGCAGAAAATGCAATTCTTTATTGATGTTTATAAGAAAACATTGGACGATGCGAAGTTCAAAGATAAACACAGTATAAAATGGGATGCAGATTTGGATGCCTATCGCGATAGAGGTATCATAAAGAAGTTTGAATCTCAAAAGATAATTCAAGCGCTTTACAGACCCTTTGTAAAAAGGTACTTATACTTTGATAAGAATTTTAATGGCCGAACCTACCAATGGCCGAATATCTTCAATCACAAATATGAAAATATTTATTTGGCAATAAATTCAGCTGGTAACAATAAGGAATTTCATACGTTAGTTGGAAACACGATACAGGACTTGCATTTTACAGGCGACAGTCAATGTATACCTCTAATAGTATTTGATAGCGAAGGGAAGCCAGTAGACAACATTACTGATTGGGCACTTGATAAATTCAGAGAGCACTATAAAACTGCAAGCGTTACAACTAAACCGAAAAAAGGAAAACCTGACTTTGAAGGCAAGTTAATTACCAAACAAGATATTTTTCACTATGTGTATGCAGTGCTTCATAATCCTGCCTATCTGCAACTATACGGTCAGAATTTAAAGCGAGACTTTCCGAAAATCCCTTTCTATTCCAACTTCTTTAAATGGGTAGATTGGGGCAAAGCCTTGGTTGATTTGCATCTCAACTTTGAAACAGTTCCCGCCTTTAAATTAAAAGAGATAATTACGAAAGGCATTACAAATCCAAAGTTGAGACTAAAAGCAGATAAGGAAAGTAACTTAATAATCATAGATGAGTCAATCACCCTTTCGGGTATTCCGCGAGAAGCTTGGGAATATAAACTGGGTAATAAATCAGCAGTGGAAATTATACTGGATCAATTTAAAGAGTCAAAAATTGCTGACCCAACCATTGCCGAGAAGTTCAACACTTACAAATTTGCAGACTATAAAGAGCACGTAATAGACCTGCTCAAAAAAGTATGCACCGTAAGTGTAGAAACAGAAAGTATAACTAACCAAATGCGGGCGCTCGAGTAAATATAAAACCATCCCCGACTGGTCTTAGCGCCAAGGCCCGTTAAAATTAACTGAATACAACTTTCACCGAAATACTTTGCCCGCTCGAGCTAAAGTTGCGCAAATTTTGTTAGCCGTTTTTGGAAATGATAGCACTGCTATATGTAGAATTTAAAAAAAACACTACTTTTCTTAAAACTTATTAGCCCAATGAAAACAAATATTCTCCTCTTGCTTTTGACTAGTTGCATTTTCAGCTATGCCCAGAAGGCACCAATTAAATTTGGAGACATACCAATGGAGGACATGAAGATGAAAATCTACCCGTTGGATTCTTCCGCAGAAGCGGTGGTGTTGGTTGATTATGGGCAATCAGGCATAGACTTTAACCAAACGACTGGCTTTAATCTCAGTTTCGAAAGAATTAGAAGAGTCAAAATAATCAACAAGGAAGGTCTGAGATTGGCCAACTATAGCATCCCACTTTATCACGATTCCGATCAAGAAGAAAAAATATCCAACTTAAAGGTAGTTACTTATAACCTTGAAAACGGTAAAATCTCGGAAACGAAAGCAACCAGTGAATCTTTCTTTAAAGAAAAATATGATGCTAACTTCAATGTAATTAAAGTAGCTTGGACAAATGTGAAAGAAGGATCTGTATTAGAATTATCTTATAAAATCTCGGCCAATTTTTTCTTTAATTTTCAGGACTGGGAATTTCAATCAACAGTTCCTACGAGATGGTCAGAATATAGGGCCAATATCCCGCAGTACTTTAAATATGAGAAGTTCATGCAAGGCTATATTCCCATAGAAACTGAGGAGACTACAAGTGCACCAAGATCCATAGCGCTGAGTTCAATTCGCAGCAGAACGAGCCGATCGATATATAACGCATTAGACCAAGAGAACGTTGTTTACCAAGAAAACAGATTTCGCTGGGTTGCAAAAAATGTCCCTTCTTTTAGAGCAGAACCGCATATGCCCTCTGAACGTGACTATATTTCTAAAATCAATTTTGAGCTTTCATGGATCAAATTTCCCAATAGTGACATTGTTAGTTACATGGGAAGCTGGCAAGATATTGCAAAATCTTATTGGGATAGAATAGCAAACGATGTATTTGTAGTAAATAATCTTAGAGGTAAAGTTGAAGAACTAACATCGGGCATCACCAATCAAGAACATCAAGCAATTCGTTTATACGATTATGTAAAAACAAATATTATTTGGACAGGGAGTGAAAGGAGGTATCCTGAGAACGATCCTGAGAAAACGATCCAGGAAAAAAAGGGCAGTTCTGCTGAGATAAACTTATTACTTGCTAGTTTATTAGAGAAGGCTGGTATTCAGGTTTATCCAGTGTTGTTGAGCACCCGCGACCATGGATTTGTTCGCGAATCCAACCCATTATCAACGCAATTCAACTATGTGGTTTGTGAAGTAAAAATAGGAGAAAAGATGTTTTTGTTGGATGCTACTGACAAATACTTACCTTTTGGAACATTGCCTGAAAAATGCTTAAATGGTCGAGGCTTTCGCGTGAATCGGGAAGGTTTTCAATGGATAGAATTAGCACCTCTGCTCAAAACAAGAACAGTCTTTAATGCTGATTTAATAGCAACAACGGAATGGGTATTTGATGGAAGTATAAAAATTGAGCGGGCAGGTTACAACTCAACTGCTGCAAGGAAGGAATACCTAGGTAAAGGTGAAAAGGAGTATATAAAGAGAATAGCAAATAGTTCGTTTTGCACTTTTTCAAAAAGTGATTTTCAAAATGTAAATGAACTAGATCAATCTTTCAAAGAGATTCACAACATTAAGATTAGCGAGCATGTAACGGAAGGAGGCCAAACAATATACTTCGATCCATTTATAATCGGACAGAAAATCGAAAATCCCTTCAAAGCTGAAACACGAAATTATCCAGTTGATTTTGGACACTCGTTTGATTATGTTTACATCGCAAAGTTCACAATTCCTGAAGGTTATTTCATAGATGAATTGCCTAAAAGTAAAATAATAAACTTACCTGAAAAAGCTTCAAAATATATTTTTAGTGTCTCACAAACGCCTAATACAATTAGCATCACTAGTAGCTTGAGTATTAACAAATCAATTTTCACACAAGAAGAATATCCAAATCTCCGCGAGTTTTTTAGTCAGGTTGTAGCTAAGCAAGCAGAGCAAATCGTGTTAAAGAAAAAGTAACCTTATGAAAAACTTGCTGTTAATACTTGTGCTTTTCCCAGCTGTTCGACAAGTTAAGGAAATGATTGTCGAACCACAGATAGAGAAGGATTTTTAATCCCAACGAGAAGCTATTTATAGTTGCGCTATGGTTCATAGCTATGCAACCAGTTGGGGCAGGATAGTGAAAAAAGAGGTAGAATATTTATACAGTAGTTGCAGCCAATTGTATGGAGTTCACAAAGGCTTGTTAGAACTAGCGGAATACTAGATCGATTAGAAATCGGATTTTATCTGAGTTCTACAATCGCTTCGCTAACTTGTCGAACAGCAAGGGAAGAATGAACATAACTGCTGTTGCATATATTTCTATCTTTGAATATAAGATGGTAATGTTGGCATCTTTTTTAAAACAATTCACTTAACGAAAAACGATAGGCAAATGACACCAAAAATAGTAGCCGCTTTATTGATTGGATGTTTTATCCAACAGGGCTTTTCACAAGACGTTGACAAGGCCAAGTTGGATAGTTACTTCAATGCGCTTGAAACAAGAGATAAGTTTATGGGAAACGTTGCGGTTTCAAAAGATGGTAAAATCATTTACACCAAATCGCTCGGCTACATTGATTTGGAAAACAAAGTAAAAGCAAATGTGGAATCAAAATATAGAATTGGTTCTATTTCAAAAACGTTTACAACGGTGTTGATTTTAAAAGCAGTGGAAGAAAAAAAATTGGAATTAAGCCAAACGATAGGCAAATGGTTTCCAACCATTAAAAATTCAGATAAAATCACGCTAAAGAATTTGCTTAATCATAGAAGCGGAATCCACAACTTTACGGATGATAAAGAATATTTGACTTGGAACACGCAACCCAAGACAGAGAAAGAGATGGTCGAAGTTATAGCCAAAGGCGGAATTGACTTTGAACCAAACACAAAGTCATCGTACAGTAATTCAAATTTTGTTTTGCTCACCTACATTCTTGAAAAGACTTTAAAAAGCTCATACTCAAAACTATTGACTAAGCACATCACTCAGCCAATAGGATTAACAAACACCTATTTTGGTGGAAAAATCAATACTTCGAACAATGAGAGTAAATCGTACACCTATTTGAATACATGGAAGCAAGAGCCAGAAACCGATATGTCAGTTCCGCTAGGAGCAGGGGGGATAGTTTCAACAGCAAGTGACTTAGTAAAATTTAGTGATGCTCTGTTTGCAGGTAAATTATTGAAGAGCGAGAACCTTGATTTTATGAAAAGCTCAATCGACCACTATGGAAATGGACTCTTTCAAATTCCTTTCTACGATAAAATTGGTTATGGCCATACAGGCGGAATCGATGGGTTTTCGTCTATATTCTCAAACTTCGAGAATACTGTTTCTTATGCGTTAGTTTCAAATGGAACAAATTTTAACAACAATGACATTTCAATTGCCGTGTTAAGTGCAGTTTACAATAAGCCATATGACATTCCTGATTTTAAAAGCTACGCTGTTACTTCAGAAGACCTAGATAACTACCTTGGTATTTATTCGGCTAAGGAGTTTCCCTTAAAAATCACAATAACAAAAGACGGGGCTACTTTAATTGCGCAAGCCACCGGCCAACCTTCGTTTCCGCTTAAAGCCACCGACAAAGATATTTTCAAATTTGACCAGGCAGGAATAGTGTTAGAGTTTAACCCCACCGCTAAAACCATGATTTTAAAACAAGGCGGAGGGCAATATGCGTTAATGAGAGAATGAAAAACGCACCTCATTAAGCCCCAGCAAGAGGCAAATTAAAATGGCTTAAAGTATTCCTTTCTCCGAAGCCAGATGTATCAGCTCGGCCGAGGTTTTTACATGCAGCTTATGCATAATGTTTCGCCTGTGGGTTTTTACTGTAAACTCGCTTAGGTAAAGTTGGTTGGCTATTTCTTTGCTGTTTTTCCCTTCAGCAACACAGCGGATGATCTCAATTTCCCGCTCAGATAGTTCGGAAGAATTCATTTTTGAGGTTCTCTTTCCACGCAAGTAATCGAATATCTGCTCGTTTATTTTTGGATGAAAATAGTTTTTCATCTGGCTAACCGTGGTTATCGCCTCGACCAACTCAGGCTTGTTAGCGTCTTTGAGGATATACCCCTGCGCACCCTTCTCCAACGCTTTCTTTATTTGTTTCATAGATTGATGCATGGTGAGCATGAGGATGGGCGTGGTAATTCCCTTCGCTCTGACCAATTCCATCGTGGCTATGCCGTCAATAAGAGGCATGTCAATATCCATTAAGATCACATTCACTGGTGCAGCCTCTAATAGGGAAACCACTTCGTGCCCATTGGTGGTGTGGCTTACCACTTCAATGTCATCATCGGGTTTAAACATGGCTTTCATGCCCTCGGCAAACAATGCATGATCATCTACTATTAGCACCTTTATCATAGTAAGGATACACTGTTTGAAATGGGCAGGTCAATATTTACGGTAGTGCCACTGGCAGGGTTGCTATCAAAGTTGATCTCTCCTTGCTGCTGCTTTACCATTTGCCGGATGCTATGAAGGCCCATACCATCGGTAGAAGGTTCTCCGTTTTCCGGAAGGTTAAACCCTTTGCCGTTGTCGTGTACCAAAATGTTTACCAAGTTGTCTTCAGCAAAACACGTGAGCAAAATGGATAGCTTGGAAGCACTGGCATGTTTTAGTACGTTACTTACCAGCTCTTGCACGATTCGGTAAATGGCGATTTCGGAAGCGGAATCTAATTGGCATTCCGCCACAGATGCGTTGAACTCCACCTCGAGATCACCCGATTGCCCGAGGTGAGCCACTAAGTCTTTAAGGGCAGGGATCAGACCGAAGTCTTCCGATATTCCCATGTTGAGGGAGTGCGACATGCCACGCACATCGGAACATGCCTGATCGACCAAGGAAGTAATGGTGTTAAAGTTGGGCATATTACGTTCAGGTATGCCGTTCAGGTTCACCTTGATGGTGGCCAGCAAACTGCCCAGGTGGTTGTGTAGGTCATGTGCAATGCGCTTGCGCTCTTCTTCCCTGCCTACCACCAGCGATTGCATAGCCCTAACCTCTTGTTCTTTTAGCAGGTTTTCAATTTTTTCATCATTTAGTTTTCGCTGGTGGTCGGCCATTAGGCGCGTATGTATAAAACGCTGACGGAAGTAGAGCAACACTACCACAGCCAACAAAAGCAGAATAAACGCAACCAGTATGTAGACCCTGTGGATGATCTTCTCTTGCTGAAGAAGATCAATTTCTTTTTCCTTCAGGCTGACTTCAAACAGGGTGCGCTGATCAGCAATCTTCTGCACCACTTCCAGGTTGTTCACACTATCGCGGTAAGCAATGTGGTCTTTGTAATATTTTAACGATTGCTCCGTGTTACCAGCTTGCTCGTGCAACTGCGAAAGCTTGAGGCTGGCTTCGCTGGCTTGTTCTTTCAGGCCGTGTTGCTGAGCCAGCTTTAAGCTGCGGCCTGCGTAATTCAGCGCAATGGTCAAATCACCTTTTTCAAGATAAATGTCGGCCATGGAAATAAAGTAAGAGCAAATAGGGTAGTAGTCTTTTAATCCTTCCAACAGTTGGATGGCCTCATTTAGATTTCTTTCTGCCAGCTCATTTTTACCCAAACTGGCATACACCATGCCTACATTGCCGAGGTTGTATGCTTTGCCAGTGAATGAATTTGCTTTTTCAAATAAGGTGGCTGATTCCTTGAAATAAAGTAGTGCGGAATCATACTCCTTATGTTTGCGCAAGGCTTCACCCGCATTTAACAAAGTAGTCGCTAAACCAAGGGCGTTATTGCCTTGGCTCAAGACTGCAATTGCCTTATAATAATGCAGCATGGCATTGCTATGGTTATTCGTTGCCCTATAAACCGAAGCAATGGCACTGTAGGTATTTCCTATACCCGCATCATAACCAGCTTTCGTGGCCGCATCCGCGGCTTTCAAATAAGCCTCCAATGCCTGCTCAAGATCGCCTAGTAGTTTTTTCTTATTTGCTTTGCGAAAATAACCTTTATGTAGGTACAAATTATTACCCCTTTTTTTAGCCAGGTTAATTAATTCCTCAGAGTATTTTAATGCTAAATTAAGGTCGCTAACTTCATTAAAAGATAACTTTGCGAGTAATTCCAATTTAGCAGAATCCCCAAGTTTTCCTTGATGATAAATTTTGGCAAGGCTGTCCGCCAGTTCTTGGTTTTGTGCCTTAGCAATCAAGCAGGCACAACATAAAAAAGCTATCTGAAAACTAATTGTTCTTACAAGAAACATGGGTACTAGAAAAAAGACAAATCTCATTTATCAAATTTGTCAGGGCAAAGTAAACCCGATAATTATCATCGCAAAAATATAGTCCAAAAATTAGATTTTAAGACTCAATCTGCATTTCTGGGTCTTCAGAGTATGTATTGTCATTATAGGTTATGCTCAAGGTGTATTCGGCTTTATCAGAACTTTCTGACTTCACCTTTTTTAGAATTCCAATAAGTGTGGGGGTGTTAAGTACAGTGGGTAGAGCGAATGTTTTCGAAAAAGGGTTAATACTCCCGTTATTCCATGTGATTTTACCTGATATAGAACCTCCACCACTTGCTACAGAAGAATCCAAATTAACAGTTAAAAACACTTGGTCACCACCATTTGCTATAAAATTTCTTGGACTAACATTAAGCATGTAAGCGGTTGCTGCTTTGCGGTTGGTCTCTTTGTAAGTACCTTGATAAAGGGTCGCTACAATAATTCGATTTGCCATTTTTTTAAAGTTTAAGTTAAAAATAAGTTTTTAGATTTTAAGTCCTAAAAGTAGAGGCCTTTTTAAAAAGCGCAATACCTAAAAAGTAGTATTTACGTTTTTACCTCTTTTGGTTTAAAGGCCCTGAAATACTTCGCCTAATCAACTGAGAGAGAGCTGCCTTCTACCTAAAAAGTAGTATTTCTCAATATACCCCGTTGTGCCGATGTTTCGCTGAATGGGTTGCCTGACCTTTGACTTGTCTTAAAGATGATGCGCATCGGAGGTGATCTCTCCAACTATTTTAAAAGACACGTGGAGCTGAACCCACTAAAATAAACGAACTGTTCCTGTTCAGTAATCAACAGGAGGCGAAAACCGAAAAGCCTTATGAGTAGGTAGTTAAAAGATTCAAAATGAGTAGGTAGTTAAAAGATTCAAATTATGCCTTGGGGAAGTGTAACAATTACGTATGGTCCAACAGGCTATACTCAGAACTACAAAAGAAACAATGTGGTTACGCACGGTGACTGCGCAAATTTGATAGCAGATGCAGTAACTGATTCTATTAATCGTCTTGTAGCGAATGGGGTGCCAGCGGCCAGACTGATCGTTAACAGACTTAATATCAACCAAAATAAAGCCGCGGATCCGGGGCCCAACTACCGCATGATCTAAGATTTGTCACTAGGTATTTTAAACTTAGAAGTTGAGCAGAACTCAAAATGCGATTGAGCCCATTCAATCATTTCAATGGGAGGCGTAAACCGAAAAGCCAAAAGAGTAGGAAATATAACTAACAATTTTATGGCAACATTCAGAGTAAGTATTAGTAAAAAAAGACCAGCCAATGGTGTCTATGATTATGCACAAACGGTAGTTACAGCAACACAGCAGGCAGCTATTCAGCAGGCGTACAACGCGTGGCAGGACGCTTCAAAGCCAGCTCTAAACGCGTGTGACGTTTTGGTGACGGTCAAATGAACAGAGCAATTATCTATCCCTATTTGTAAAGAAGAGAGGAAGTCAGTAAAACAAAAAGGCGGAAACCGAAAAGCCTAAATTATAGAGTAGGTAAAAAAATAAAACGTACAATATGCCAAGCACACACACAGCCCAATTAATATGTAGTCAGGATTCTGCGCACGTAATGTCGGACATAATAGAGAACATTGATATTAATGTAGCTAAACTCGGTGCTCGATCCAATTACCAGGCAAAATATAATAGTAATCGAAATTGGCAAAGCAGGTGGAAGACATTTCAGGAGCTACTTGCGGTTAGCACATACAGAACTTCATAAGGAAACCGAGAAGAAAAATTTCAAACGTAAAACCAACTCGTCCGATTTGTCCAAAAGGCATAACAGAGCAAAACGTAGTAGGTTGCGCAGAGATGTATTTCTCTTACTACATGTAATGCTTCTCAGTCGGATCTGGGTCAGAAAGTAAAAGAAATTTCTATTGTCAGTTAGATGCAGCGCACAATAAGCTGACATCAGCAGCTACGTGGCTCGTTAGCGAGTAAAGCCTTAGGTTTTAAAACCAAAGTGGAGCAGAACCCACTTTGCCATAATCCGGAATGGCAAAACAAACGGCCTGATCCTGTTCAGGATGTTTTAGCAGGAGGCGGAAACTGAAAAGCCTCATGAGTAAGACCTAATTATTTTATAACAGTATGGCAGATTCACCTCAATTACTTTCCATGGCACAGCAATTTTCGGGCTTGCCGTTGGATTCACTCATTGCTGGTCCATTAAATGCGTCAGCGAACGCTAATGCAGCAATGGCACTAACGCAAACAAAGTTCATCTTGGACAATGGTTTTAACAAAACAACTACTGGTACGGGGGCTAGTGCCGTAACCACCTATGATCCCATCATGATCTCGATGACGCTGACGCGTGGGGTTTTAACCCCTGGCGATGCTACCGCAACTCCTGCAGTAGAAACGAGTATCAAACAGTTCACTACCTCTTTTAACCTTCCTGTTTTGACTATCATCCCTATCAACTCCTTAGGGGTAGATAATGTAGACGTGGAATTTGAAATGAATGTGAAATCGTCTTCCTCTGATGACACTTCGCAATCATCTTCCAATAGCAGTAGCGGAAACGGTGGCTTTGAAGCGAAAATAGGCTGGGGTCCTGTTTCGGTAACGGTTCACGGAAGTGTTAGCTATGATCATAAGGATTCGCAGACGCACAGCACGCATTATCAAGCAAGCAATAGTGCGAAATACACAATCAAAGTTCACGCAGGGCAACTGCCTATTCCAAAAGGTGTGAACACGATTATTGAAGCATTTGCTAATGCTATTCAGCCGATCACCATGCCAGCTCCAGCTGCCCCAGCTTCGGGTGGTGCAAGACAATAGTTAATCAATTTTTCCGGGGGGCAAGTCCCCCCGGAAAATTAAAAAAGGAAATATGGCCAATAACTCTTTCTCAAACGAATTTCAGGGGATCAACATAGATAATATGATTGGTGCCCCGCTTGTGGCGACTGCAAGAGCCAATAGTATGATGGCGCGCGAACAAGCCAATTTTATTCTTACTCATTGTTTCACTAACGATGAAAAAGGTTATCACGCAGTGATGATCAAAATGTCACTTACAAAAAACTATGTAAAGACAAAGAAGACGGAAATAGGAAGCGTGACTGGCTATTTCGATTTGCCCATGCTTACGATTATCCCAATTAACTCTCTTGGTGTTGAGAGTTTGGAATTGGATTTTGCACTGGAGATCAAATCGCACTATGCCAGAAAAGAGGAAAATGAACGCAGTGCCGTGCTAACTGGCGTAATAGGTTCTCGGAAAAAAAGTTATCCCAACGCAGGGGCGCAAGATGATCAGTCAGAAGATGCTCACCTACTGGTAAACATCAAGGCAAGTAGTCTGCCCTTGCCAGTTGGAATAACGCATATCATTGAACTGTATTCCAAATCAATTCACCCAACCGAAATTAATGAACAATAAAAACTCCTTAACAATGAGCTACACAACCTCCATAAAGTGTCCCGTTTGTGAATCGGGCAGTAAAATAGAAATAGAAGTAAGCGCCTTGCTGCAAGGGGTGCAGTTTTCATGCCCAACATGTAAAAGTCAAGTTGGCATTCAGGAAAATAGCATCGGAGCAGCGCGCAAAGCAGTAGGTGAATTTGAAAATTTAAAGAGCAAATTTACAAATTCTCAAAAACCTTTTAAATCTTAAGATAATGATAGGTTTTGATGATTTTATTAAAGCAATACACGATGCCGTTATTGCTGCCAATAATTCACTTTCGGAGCGCAATATTGATCTCTTTAGTGAATACTTTGAGGACTCGGGACAGGCTGCTGCGATGCAAGAGTCTGTTGATTCAGCGCTAAAAGCAACTCAAGATCTCCTCAATAACCCACGACCCGGGCGCGATTCATTTGCAAATGTCAAGAAATCACTAGAGGAAGCAAGCCGGGCACTGAGTGGCGACTCTGGAGGCGATTCGAAGAATATGAAGGCCTTCAATACACAAACTTTAATGCCTAAAACGGTTAAACTTGAATATGCATCAAATACCGAAGAGGGTGTAAAACCTCATTATGTCAATGTTCCACTTATCACATTGATTCCAATGCCCTCTACACAAATTTCGCAAGCGCGTTTTAAAACGATGCTTGAAGTGCAGGAAGAAAATGGCAGACTTATGATAAGTTTCCCTAATAGAACTCAACTATTATCTGAAACTCCGGCCAATGCAATTTCATACTTCACAGAGTTTGAGGTAGTGTTGGAACCCAGAAAGGAAACAGAAGGATTAAGAAAAGTTGTAGAGGGGTATGAAAAAATTCTAAGAGCACAGATGCCTCATTGACAATTGCAATTTTAAATTCTAATCATCATGAGAGATCTTAACAACTGGGAAAAAGAAATATTGCAACAACTGTCATCCCTTCAGCCTGGTATCAGTATGGATATGATTGGTTTTCTGAGTTCATTTTTTTTCAGACGAGATGCAGCTAAGGCCTTGATATTAAATGCGCAGTCAAGGTATGCTATGTTTTTTATAGGAAATCAATCATTCATTGATAATGCCAAAAAAAGAGAAGAAATAAGTAAGTTTCTCAACCTTTTTTCATTTCTAAAGTACCTTGCCAACGAGGGGTATATTTCTTTTCATCCCATTGCAAACGGCACTGAAATGCCTATTTATTATTTGCAGGATTCATTTGACAAAATACCCCCAACTAATACAAATCCGATTGTTTTGAATTCCTTTGGAGACTGCTTGTCTGCCTCCGACACCATTTTGACTAAGGATAAAAAGCTATTTTGCAAAGGTGTACTCTTCGAACATGAAACCTATGATTTGATTGCAAAAGCAACAATTAGTGGTTTTATACTTACAAAGGATATGTCAACGGCATCAATGGGTTTAAAAATTAAAGGATCCAAAATGTCAATAATTACGGTGTGTTTAACATCGATAATACTGCTTGCATTAGTTGGATTCTTTTTTAGCCTCCGTAGTAGAATACAAGATCACCAAAATAAGCTCCTCCAATTACTGGAAAGCCACAAGGAGATAAGAAGCAACCTAAGAGAACTTAGGGCACACGTACTTTTGCCGTCCACTTCTGGGGCGCAGCCCACTCAATCCCAGGTACATTATGGTATTGACCTATCCCAATGGAATGGGAACATACTAACTGATTTAAACATGATGGACAGTATTTCCTTTGCAATTTGCAAAGCTAGCGAAGGCATTGATTATGTTGACCCTGATTTTGCATCCAATAGTAAGTTCCTAAAGGAGAAAGGAGTTATTTGGGGGTTTTACCATTTTTTTCACACAGGAGATGATCCCATCAGGCAAGCAGAATTTTTTCTGGATGTTACAGGGCGCGAGCCTCATGCAATTACTCCTATTGTCGATATTGAGCAAGAAAGCCTTCCTCTCGGAGTGCAACCTTCGCCTACAAAAATTCAGGTTGATTTATTATTGTTCCTTAATCATTTGGAAAGAAACATTGGTCGTGTGCCTATGATTTATACGGATGAAGCATTTGCTAACCAATATCTCAATAACGAGACGTTCGCCAAATATCCGCTTTGGTTAGCTGAGTATTCAAACGAAGAACGTCCTGCAATCCCAATTCCATGGAAAGAGAAGAGTTTCAAAGTGTGGCAAAAAAGTAGCAGCTACTCAGTGCAATCAAAGCTTATAGACCTTGACGTTTTTTTTGGTAAAATCGAGGAGCTTTTGAAATAACACTTCGTTGGGTGCCAAGTCTTTATTCCTGTTTAGTGTCACCCTCCAATTCCGCAAAATCAATATTTTCTAAAGCCAATTTAGTGCTCGCTTGGTTGGCCTCTGACTGAAAAATAGTGGTAAACAAACGTCCTATTTTGTATTCGTGTAAGCCAACCTCAAACTTTGCTTTGCTAACTAGGGATAACTGCTAGGTGGTCAGAATGGTCAGCTTTTTTATAGCTTTACGCCCCACCCTTCTTTCATCTTCGGTGCATTGCTTTATCTTTGTGGTAAAACCCCAAAAACCACTTTTTTGCAAGTAATCACCCTTCTTAGTGTTATTGTTCTAGGAATTCAAATCGCTTATCTGCTTGCATTGTTGGCCGCCTTTTTGCAAAAACGAAAGGCTATTAAAACCACGGTTCAGCCAGTTTCTGTGATTGTGTGCGCCCACGATGAGGAAGAAAACTTGAAAGAACTGATTCCTGTCATACTTAGGCAAAATCATCCGGCTTTTGAGTTAATTGTTGTCGAAGATCGCAGCAACGATGGCACTTACGATTATTTGCTGGAAGCCACCCAACACGATAGCCGCTTGAAAATGGTGCGTGTAACCAACAAGCCTGAGGCCATGAACGGCAAAAAATTTGGCATTACGTTGGGGATAAAGGCCGCCAAATACGATTGGGTGTTGCTTACGGATGCAGATTGCAGACCCGCCAACGACAACTGGATCGCCCGCATGAGCGAACATTTTACTCCTGAAGCTCAAATTGTAGTGGGCTACAGCCCTTACCAGAAACTTCCAGGGTTGCTTAATTCATTTATCCGTTTTGAAACGCTGCTCACCGCGGTTCAATTTTTAGGATTTGGACTATTGGGCAAGCCCTATATGGGTGTGGGCAGAAATTTGGCTTACCGAAAGTCGCTCTTTTTGGATAACAAGGGTTTTAATAAACACTTGACCGTCACTGGCGGAGACGATGATTTATTTGTAAACCAACACGCTACTAAAACCAACTCCCAAATTGCCTTGGGGTTCGAAACGGTTACTTTTTCAACTCCTAAAACCACAATACGAGATTTTTATTATCAGAAAATAAGGCACTTATCGGTCGGAAAATTTTATCGCACCGAAACAAAATTACTGCTTGGCTTTTTTATGCTTACGCTGGTCTCGACTTGGCTTTTTGTTTTGCCGAGCCTCTTTTTTGGTTCGCACGCCTATGTTTTGCTTGCCTTACTGGCATTTCGGTGGGTTTTGTTAACTATTCTCTTCCGTGTTGCATCTAAGGGCGTAGGTGTGGACTTTGAAGTATGGAAAACGCCCTTTTTAGATTTTATTTATGCCTTTTACTATCTTGTAGCGGGCTGGTTTGCGTTAGTAGCTAAAAAAGTACAATGGAAGAAGTAGAAGAACGGTTTTCGTCAAAGGCATTAGAAGATTTTAGGCTTATTGATATGGCCGTGGACGGTGATGAGAAAGCCTACGCCAAATTATTGCAGCGTTACAGGCGCCCCGTTTACCATGTTATTTTAAAAATGGTGCGAAATGTTGACGATGCGGAGGATCTCACCATTGAGTCATTCGCGAAGGCATTTCGCAGTCTGGCTAAGTTCAAAAAGGATTTTACGTTCAGCACCTGGCTTTTCCGGATCGCCACCAATAACACAATTGACTTCATTCGTAAGAAGAAGCTTAATACGCTCAGTATTGAAAATACCTACACAGACGACAATGGCGATTCCGTTTCCATTGATGTGGAGGACAAAAACCTGGATCCGCAAGAGGAGACAATAAAAGCCCAAAAAGAAGAGATTATTCAAGTTTTTGTGAATATGTTGCCTGCCAAGTATCAGAAGTTAGTCAGACTGAGATATTTTCATGAACTATCTTATGAAGAGATAGCGGTGGAGCTGGAAGCCCCGCTGGGAACGGTAAAGGCTCAACTGCATCGCGCTCGCGAGTTGATGTATGATTTGGTGAAGAACAAGAAAGAGCATATCTGATATTTATAGAAGAGAGCTTTTCTTGTATTGATTTTAGTAAGCGCGAGTTTCAAAAGTATGTCACAAACAAAAGTATTTATCAATCCACGGCCCGTTGGTTATAGCGATGCAAGTCCATAAAGTCCCATCCGTTTTTATGGCACTATAATGCTCCCTCCACTCACGATCAATTGTGTTAAATGACCATGAGGAAGCCATAGTCAACCAGTCTATTTGGTTGCCTACCTGTCTATTGTTCAGCCAGAGAGTCCCGTTGGTTTGAATCCCCATTGTATTATCAGAATTGCCAGTTATAAAACGCCAACTATCACTTGAACGTACAGGATTCGGAATATCGCTACCATTGAGATTACTCCCCCAGTACCAGCGTGTTCCATCGTCTCTTACAGCCTCCGAAAAATCGTCTCCAGCAAAAATAGAAATCCATTTCTCATTGGCTAAACTAATAGGTGAAGGTGTTCTATTAATTTTTATTACTGTTTTGGTACGTGCCAATGATTCGCCACACTTCCCAACTTCTGAAACATAATATGTATTTCCATCAATAACTTTAGTTTGAATTGGGATTCTTGAACCCCCGGTTGGGGTTAAATAAACAGGATTGTAGAGCACTGAGAATACTGAATAGATGTTAAACTCGCCACAAACCTCTCTGATAGAGGCAATGTAAGTTGGTGCGGGGGTTATTTCTGCGTTGGTAACTATTTCTAATCTTGATGACGACTCACACCCATTGATAGTTTGGGAGGCGAAATAATGAGTGCCATCTACTAATGTTGTAGACAAAGGTAATGGTGCACCACCTGCACTGGTAGCGTACCAATTAATATTGGTGCCGACTAAGGATAGGTTATTCAAAGTAGAAGGGCCGCAAAAGATTGTTGAAGAAGGCCCTGGTGGTGGAGGGGTTGGTAGTAAATTAACCGAAACAGTTACATTTAGTCTAGTTGCAGATTCGCAGCCAGATACAGTTTGACTTGCGTAGTAACTTTTTCCGTTTTCTAAAGGCGTGGTTAATTGCAGCGGATCGCCACCAGTTGGGGTTGAATACCATTTAAGGTTTGATCCAATTACCTTTAAATCGTTGATGGTAGTAGCACTACAAAAAAATTGATTTATCGAACCGCTTGGCGCTGGCGCTGTTACTGGCTGGGGCGCAGAAAAGTCAAGATATGAGCCAACGCCAAGTTTACCCCAGTTGCCATTTCCCCACGCCCAAAGTGAACCGTCTGTTTTAAAGGCAAATGCGTGCCTTTCACCAGCTGATGGCGTAAGCCAATCGGTGTCTGTGCCAATTTGTGTTGCAATATTTCTCCTATCATTGCTTGTTCCAATAACTTCTCCCCAGCCCCATAATGTCCCGTCAGTTTTAATTGCAATCGCATTATAATATCCAGCTGAAATGCTTTTCCAGTTATTGCTGGTGCCGATTTGTGTGGGAACATTCTTATCATCAAATGTGCCAGTGCCCAGTTTACCAAAATAGTTGCTGCCCCAGGTCCATAATGTGCCATTGGTTTTAATAGCCAAAGAAAATTCACTCCCACAATCAATTGATTGCCAATTGGTATCTGAACCAATTTTGGTAGGGGTAGGCTTGGAAGTTGTGGTTGCATCTCCTAACTGGCCATAGGAATTAAATCCCCACGCCCACAAAGTGCCGTCTTTTTTAATTGCCGCGGTATGAACATCACCAGCCGAAATAGCTGCCCAGTCAGAACCTACACCCACCTGCCTTGGTATAATGGCAAAAACCGCTTGATTACCTAACTGGCCAAAAGTGTTATCACCCCAGGCCCAAAGGGTGCCGTCTGTTTTGATTGCAAGGCCGTATTGACTTCCCTCTGAAACTAATTTCCAGTTGCTATCTGTGCCAATTCTTGTAGGTACTAACCTCACATTTGCGTATGACCCATCGCCCAATTGGCCAAATAAATTGTCGCCCCACGCCCACAGTGTTCCGTCCGTTTTTATGGCCAGCGAAGAGTTGCTGCCCGCTGAGACAGTTTTCCAGTTTGAATCTACTCCAATCTGAACAGGGGCTGTTTTTTCAACTTTTGTTCCGTCTCCTAATTGACCATATCCATTATACCCCCACGCCCACAGCGTACCGTTAGGTTTAATGGCTATGGTATGATCGCGTCCGGCTGAAACTGTTTGCCAACATTGAGCATAAAGCGATGTGGCTAATAAGTAGATAAAAGCAATGGTGTAAATTTTTTTCATGCGGTGATCAAGTTCTTAGCTTAGGGTTTTTGATTTGAATTTGGCACCATCATCAAAATTAACATTATTATTTTGTCAGAAAAAGCGACTCTTTGAAGGATAAGTAAAACTGAATTTGGAGGTTATGAAGTATATCATATTGAATTTTTGAATATTCCTGAAGCCCTTGCCTATCTCTTGGTCAACTGGATTATGCCGTTGATCCCCTCACAAAAATACCATTGGATTTTGTTGAAGTAACCACCGATCTCCAAAATGGAGTCTGATTTTGGCAACGAATTTTTGGTGGCGAATTTGGAGAATTGGTTGATGTGAAAACTATCCAAATGAAATCGATTGGTTGCAATTGCGTGATTGGCAAATCAAACTCTTTGAGTACTTTTGTCTCTAGCTAAGTTAATGGCTCCGTATTTCAATGGATAGAATCTCAGATTCCGATTCTGAGGATGCAGGTTCGATTCCTGCCGGGGTCACTATTTGTGCCCAAGAGAGCGTTTTCTTGGATAATTCGATCTGACAAAGAAGTTATGATGAAATATTTTACTTGAACCGTGTGAAAACATTAACTTAACTAATTTAGACGTCATTGAATTAATGAATTGCTTAATTTTATAGAATGAACAAGATTTTTGTTTCTTACAATCCAAGCGTGAATTCTGAGCAAAGTCTAGCATTGCGTTTACAGACACTTGGTTCTTTATATGGTCTAAACATTTCACTTCCTGATCGTATCGGTTCGATAACGTTAAAGGATGCAACCAAACAACGCATTCAAGATTCAAACCTGTTTATTGTTTTTTCTACTCGAAACTTATCTAAATCGGTAAGAGAGGAAATTACTTATGCTAGAACTCTTAAACGGAAAATTATTGTCATTTACGATAAAGACGTTGGAAAAAATCTAAAACTAAAAGGAGTAGTTGAAGTTGAGTACGACCACAAGGAGGATAGACCCGAAAAGTTAATTAATAAAATATTAACTGAAACAAGATCGAAGAAACCGAGTGCAGATGGACGAAGGCCAATGTCAACAAAAGCAAAAAATGAAGAATCTGATTCATTCGGTGCGTTCCTCCTCGTAGGTCTTGGGCTTTTGTTGTTAGCTGCCTTCATGTCTGAAAGTGGGAAGAAATGATTACCGTAATCGATACATCTGTCCTAATTACTTTTTATCATCTGAATTCTATCAAATATCTCAATCAAATTTTTAATGAGGTTTATGTTCCAATCACAGTAGAAGCTCAGTTTCTAAAAGTTGATTCAGATAATCGATTAAATTTTTTGCTCAATTTTTATGAGGAAAATAAATGGTTTAAGAAATGCCAGACATATCAGTCTGATATTATGGCTATTTTGGCTACAGACAGAAAGATTGATGAAGGAGAGCGAGAAGCTATTGCTCAGTACAAACAAATCCAACAAGATCTTAAAGTTGAAGAGGGAAATATTACTTGCACGCTCGATGAAAAGGATGCCCGTGGTGTTGCAACAAATATGAATATTAGACTTAACGGTACCCTCTATCTTTTGGCTAGACTTCATTTGATGGGATATTTTGATTATGCTGATATTGAGAAAATTAGAATTGACAGAAGATTCAGTCGAAAACTAATTGATGCTGCAATGGTAAAGGCAAGACAAGACCTAGGATTATAGAATCAAAATAGCGAATGAATGACTAATTGAAAAGTATCAATTAATGTTGGATCAGCTCTTATCGGAATCGGTCATTATCTATTTGTTTTAAACAAGCTTGCGGTAATTTCCATCGAACGAATTTTGGCATTCATATCATACACGTGAGTCGTGGTCATAATCTCATCCACGTCAGTATTTCCAACAAATGTTGTTAGTTCGTTGGCAAGTGTTTCCTTACCTCCAACAAAAGAATAATAGAACATTTGTTTTACAGCGGCTTGTTCTTCCAAACTCCATAACATGTTGTCTGTGGGCGGAGCCAATGGTTTTCGGTTGTTGCGAATGAGCCCCAGCACAAGCTGATAAGCGGAGGTTGCCAAATAATGAGCTTCTTTATCAGTATCAGCAGCAATAACATTTACACAAGCCATAGCATAAGGTTTGTTGAGATACACCGATGGCTTAAACGATGACCGATAAATTTGCAACGCAGGAAATAATTGAGAAGGAGCAAAATGTGAAGCAAAGGCAAATGGCAAACCTAACTTAGCTGCCAGTTGTGCACTAAACGTGCTTGAGCCAAGCAACCAAACAGGCACATTGGTTCCTACGCCCGGAATCGCTCTCACTTTTCCTTGCTGGTCAGCAGGGCCAAGGTATTGCAACAGTTCAAGAACATCGTTGGGAAAAGTATCCACATCATTATGTAAATTTCTTCTCAATGCATATGCTGTCGCTTGGTCAGTGCCTGGTGCGCGACCCAAGCCTAAGTCAATGCGGCCTGGATACAACGATTCAAGCGTACCAAACTGTTCGGCAATAATGAGTGGGGCATGGTTTGGTAACATGATGCCGCCAGAGCCCACTCTGATGGTTGACGTGCCTTGCGCTACATAGCCAATAAGAAGCGCAGTCGCGGCTGAAGCAACACTTTCCATATTATGATGCTCTGCAAACCAATATCGATTATAACCTAACTCCTCTGCTTGTTGTGCAAACCGAAGGCTGCGTTTGAAAGCGTCTCCAAAGGAGGAATCGCCTTGAATAAGATTGGAAAGATCAAGAACTGATAATGGAATATCATGAAGGTTTTTTGCCATGGTTGAATACGAATCGTGTAACCAACAAAGATGGTTAGGAACGAGTTCAGAATTCGTACACTTAGTTTGTTATCCGTAGTTTTTAATCACCAAATGCGATCAAAAGTTTTGCGCCTTAATATCAATTACTCCACTTACTCCGTCCTCAAACTATTCACCGGATTTGCCAATGCAGCTTTAATGGCTTGATAGCTCACGGTGGCCAAGGTGATCAACAAAGCTCCCATTCCGGCAACGACAAAAATCCACCACGATATTTCGGTTCGGTATTCATACTTGCTCAACCAGCCGCTCATAAAGTAGAAGGAGCTAGGGATGGCAATTAACAGAGAGATAGTTACTAGTAATATGAAATCGCGCGAAAGCATTTTCCACAGTGTAAACACCGATGCGCCCAATACTTTTCTAACTCCAATTTCTTTGGCCTTTTGTTCAGCTACAAATGACGCCAAGCCAAATATGCCTAAGCAACTTATAAAGATAGCCAGCGCGGCAAAGAAGCTGGCTAGTTTGCCAATGCGCTCTTCATCGTTAAACTTGCGGGCATAGTCTTCATCTACAAACTTGTATTCAAAGGGAGCTTCGGGGTTATACTTTTTGAAGACACCTTCAATTTTGGACAATGCTTCTCGCGAACTCATTTCAGGATTTATCTTCACGATCATAACGCTTCCGCCATCTCTTGAAATATGAAATAAAGAAGCCCTTGCTGGTTCGTAGGGTGACTCTACCACCATGTCTTTAATAATGCCGATAATGGTATAGGGTTTGCCTTCCCATGTCAATGTCTCTCCAATAGTGTTCTTGAAGCCAAGAAATTTGGCAGCCGCTTCATTGATAACAAAGGCCAGTGAGTCCGTTGCGTGATCTCTTGAGAAATCGCGGCCCTCTTTAAATTGCCATCCAATTGTTTTTCCATACTCATAGGTAACTCCGTTGTTTGGAAAATCCACTGCCAGACTTGGGTCTTTACCTTTCCAATCAAAGCCCCCATTGGTATTCCACACTTGCGTTACTGGGCTTCCCGATTCTGTCATTTCCAAGGCAGCACCAGACGCTTTTAATTCGTTGCGCACAGCATCGAAATGTTTATGAATATCTTCTGTGGACATGAACATACTTATCAGGCCATTGCGATCGTACCCAATTGGTCTGCTTTTTGCGTGTTGAATTTGGTTGAAGACGATGATTGTACCGATGATTAAGGTAACGGAAACAGTAAATTGTAACACCACTAAAACTTTGCGCGGCACCGAGGCGAATCTACCTACGCGAAAAGTGCCTTTCAAAACTTGCACCGGATTAAACGATGAAAGGTAAAGCGCTGGGTAGCTTCCTGCTATTATTCCGGTGAGCAAGCTAAAGCTAATTCCTAAAATCCAAAAGATGGGATTAAGCCATGGCAACACCAATTTTTTATCGGCCACTTGATTAAACCCGGGCAACATCAATTGAACAAATAGAAGCGAAACAAAAAAGGCAAGAATGGCTACCACCAGCGATTCGCTGAAGAACTGATATATAAGTTGACCTCGCACCGAACCGATTGATTTTCTGATCCCGACTTCTTTTGCTCTTTTCTCAGAGCGAGCCGTGCTCAAGTTCATGAAATTAATACAGGCCAACATCAATACGAAAACGCCAATGATGCCAAACAGCCAGACAAACTCTATGCGGCCGCCAATGTTATTTCCATTTTTAAACTCTGAGTACAGGTGCCATTTACTCATGGGGTGCAAAAAAACAATCGGCCTGTATTTCCGATCGCCTTCATCTTTTAGTTTATTGAATTTTACATCTTTTATTTTCGCGGACACGTTGCTCATGTCAGCATTTTCAGCCACCTGCACAAATGTTTGCGTAAAGTTGCTACCCCAAGGGTTCTCCATTTTCTTGATCCACTCATTACTGATGAGATAGAGTTCCCAGGGCAAGAGATAATTCATATTTCGGAAGAAGGTATTGTAAGGCAAATCTTCATAAACACCCGTTACTTTCACGTCATATTTATTGTCGATACGAATCACCTGATTCATTGGATCGACCTCACCAAAGTAGGCTTTGGCAGTGGAGGCCGATAGTAAAATGGAATAAGGTTCTTTTAGGCCACCCCTTGTTCCTTTGATCATTTTCAAAGACAACATTTCGGTTACTTGTGGCTCAAAATAGTAGCCGTCTTTGTTGAATTTCTTTTCACCGGAAGTTAAAATATGAGTGTTGTTCCACGAAGCCTGCAAGACATATTTAAAATCGCTGCCGAAGTTGTTCCGTATTTCTTCGCCCATTAAAGCAGGGTTGGCCATTTGCGAACCAACATTTCCGTTGTAGATAACGTGTTGCCATACTTGGGCAATGCGGTTATAGTTTTTATGATATTTATCGTACGATAGTTCGTCCCAGATCCAAAGCCCAATTAAAATGGCAACCGCCATACCGGTGGCGAGTCCTGCAATATTGATAAACGAATACCCTTTTTGTTTGATGAGATTGCGGAAAGCAATTTTAAAGTAGTTTTTGATCATGGTTGGCCCTGCTTTGAATATGGGATGTTAGAGATACTCACAAAATTGCCAGAGGTTGCACAGATACGGCAAATAATTTTTTAGTGCGCAAAAACTACAACTTAGGAATGGAATGACTTGAAAAAATCACTTACTAAATAGCTAATGAGTTTACCAACTGTTTTGACCGATGTCTCATTTGATGGGATTCCCTCACAGATATGGAGATAGGCGATCTTGCTTTTGGATGAAATGATTGAAACATATTGTCTTGCTTCGAGCGCAGAAATACCAGAAGGAGACATTGCGCTTGACGAAATGTTTTCGATCGCGTCCAAATCTAGTTCCAATCCAATGGTAGAATTGCTATCAACAAATTGAGCCGCTTCTTCTAATGATTGCTGCCAGTTTTTTTCCTGTCGGATGAAAATCGATTCGTAGGTAATGAAATTAACCTCGACATCTTTTTCTATCTCTTCTAAGATGGGCTGCGGGATATAATTTTCATGAAGGCCCACTACAAAATATTTTTTCAAAAAACCTTCTTGTTTGGCGTATCGAAAACCATTGCCGCTGTGCCGCCCTTCGGCTAGTCTATAGTCAATATGAGCATCTACATTGATGCAATTGATGGTTGACTTTAAAGCTAGCGAGGTGCCTTTTATGATGGGATATGAATTGTTATGCCCACCACCGATGATGATGGGTATTTTATCATGAGAAACAATCAATTGAATAAGTTCGGCAACTTCACTATCTATTGTTGTAACAGCATTTCTATATTCTTGGATTTTGGATTCTTCGTTGATGGAATTTCTATTGATGCTTTCTTTGAGTTCATCAAAAGAGAAATGACCAACTATTGCAAGATTAGTTTGGGTAAAGTCATTCGCCTGAATAGTTAGAAAGGGAGGTAAAAAGGAATGCCATGCTTTGGCCGTTCCCGCATTTCCATAATTAGCAAGCACACCAATATCTTCCGCGATCCCGAAAAGTACAAAACTGGCATCTGTATTTTTCAAGAATGAACCGATTGACTCGCCTTGTGGCACGTCAATAGTTTCACCAAATTTTGTTTCATTCGCTCTTTTTTTTACAAGTTCATTGAGCTGTGTTTTGGTAAATGGAATAAAATGTTTCATCGTATTTCTATCATACAAACTCTCCTTTTATCATAACCCGTTCAATCCAATTTTCGCCAAAAGAATAAGGTAAGTAGGCGAGTGTGCTAACTGGTTTCGTAATTATCAAATTCGCCAACTTACCTTTTCGAATGCTGCCCACTTCTTTCTCTAGTTCCATTGCATAAGCACCGTTTATGGTTGCCGCGTTGATTGCTTCTTCGGGTAACATACGCATTTGAATACATGCTAGAGAAAGCACCAAGTTCATATTTCCGCTAGGAGAGGAGCCGGGGTTAAAGTCAGTAGCAAGGGCAATAGCTGCACCCGCTTCCACTAGTTTTCTTGCCGGGGGATAATTCATCCTAAGAAAGAAGGCAGCACTGGGCAAAAGCGTTCCAATGGTGTTTGACTTACTTAACTCTTCAATGGCATCCTCATCCATACTTTCTAAATGGTCTACGGAAACGGCATCTAAATTAACTCCCGCTTGTACACCGCCCGAACAATGCAATTGATTGGCGTGTAACTTTGTTTTAATTCCAAACTGTTTCGCGGCAGTGCAAACCTCCATTGTTTCTTCTGGCGAAAAGAATCCATCCTCACAAAAAACATCCACGTAATCGGCAAGATTTTCTTTGGCGATGACGGGCAGCATTTCATTTTTAATCAAATCAATATACCCTTGATGATTGTTTTTATATTGCTGCGGATAAGTATGTGCCCCTAAAAAAGTTGCCTTGATTGACAGATTTGATTTTTCTTTTAGCTTCTTTATTACGCGAAGCATTTTCAATTCACTTTCGGTAGTGAGACCATAACCACTTTTTATTTCCACCGCGCCTGTTCCAGTCTTAGCGATTTGTTCGAGCCTGTTCCAGGCACTTGCAAACAATTCATCTTCGCTGGCTGCAGCAACTTTATTGGCAGAATTTAAAATACCACCGCCTTTTGCCGCAATTTCAGCATAGCCGAGACCATTGATTTTGTCTACAAATTCTTCTTCGCGGGTAGCAGCGAAAACAATGTGGGTGTGGCTATCGCACCATGCAGGTAAGATAAAACATCCGCTTACATCAACAATTTGTTTAACTAACTCAAGATTTTCAGGAATGCTATCCATCGGGCCATAATCGGTAATACGATCGTCTTCAACTAATAGCCACGCATTGGTTAATGTCGGTAAGCTAGCCAGACTCTTGCCTCTCAACAATTCATTTTGTTCACGAACATTGACTAACTGCTTTATATTTTTGAATAATGTGATCATCACTTAAGACGTTGCCTTAAATCTAAACTGTGTGTTGTGGCTGTTTCAATAGCAACCTCGTATCTGGCATCTGCATGACGAATAACTCCCATCCCTGGATCATTGCGTAATACTCTACTCAATCTCGCTGCTGCTTCGTCTGTGCCATCTGCCACAATCACCATACCGGCATGAATGCTGTAACCCATACCGACACCTCCGCCATGATGGAGGCTCACCCAACTAGCACCCCCGGCAGTATTAACCAACGCATTTAAGATCGGCCAATCGGCTATTGCATCGCTGCCATCTTTCATGCTTTCTGTTTCCCTATTTGGTGATGCCACCGAGCCAGTGTCTAAATGATCGCGCCCAATTACAATGGGGGCTTTTACTTTACCTGTTCGCACAAGCTCGTTAAAGGCTAGCCCGGCTTTCTCTCTTTCACCCTGACCTAACCAGCAGATGCGTGCGGGCAATCCTTGAAACTTAATGCGTTCTTTCGCTAGCGTTAACCAACGCTGCAACCCCTTATTTTCAGGGAACAGCTTACTGATTACTTCATCGGTCACAGCAATATCATTGGGGTCGCCACTTAATGCAGCCCAGCGGAACGGTCCCTTTCCTTCACAAAAAAGTGGGCGGATATAAGCTGGTACAAAGCCCGGAAAATCAAAAGCATTTTGCAATCCTTGTTCTTTTGCTCTTGCGCGAATGTTATTTCCGTAGTCGAATGTAATAGCTCCGCGCTTTTGCAATTCCAACATAAGTTCTACGTGAAGTCTCATGCTTTCATAACTTCGCTTCACATATTCATCTGGATTTTCTTTTCGCAGCACATTAGCTTGCGTTATGTTTAGTGTATGAGGAATGTAGCCGATCAAAGGATCATGTGCCGAAGTCTGATCTGTTAGTACATCAGGAATTAAATTACGCTCAATTAACCTTTCTAATAATGCCACTGCATTACAAATGACACCAATACTTAAGGCCTTACCGTCCTTCTTGGCTTGCCAGGCAACATCTATCGCTTCGTCAATATCCTCCACCATCACATCAATGTACTTGGTCTCTAACCTCTTTTCAATACGCCATTTTTCCACTTCGGCTGCGAGGCAAACGCCTTCATTCATGGTAATGGCCAGCGGTTGCGCGCCACCCATCCCGCCAAGGCCAGCAGTTACGCTAATAGTGCCCTTTAAACTGCCGTTGAAATGTTTATTGGCAACAGCTCCAAAAGTTTCATATGTTCCTTGCACAATCCCTTGCGAGCCAATGTAAATCCAACTGCCGGCAGTCATCTGTCCGTACATGATCAACCCTTTTTGTTCGAGTTCATCAAAGTGTTTCCAATTTGCCCAATTCGGTACCAATTGTGAATTGGAAATCAACACACGTGGCGCGTTTTCATGTGTTTGCAAAATCCCAACGGGCTTACCACTTTGCACCAGTAACGTTTCATTGCTTTCTAACTGTTTGAGTCCTTTGATAATCAAATCCAGGCTTTCAAAATTCCTAGCAGCCTTGCCACGGCCTCCATATACAATTAGTTCCTCTGGCTTTTCTGCCACATCGGGATCGAGATTGTTCAACAACATACGGAGGGCTGCTTCCTGAATCCAGCCTTTGCATGAAAGCGTTGACCCTGTCGGAGTTTTGTATTTGTTGACATCGTAACCTATCGTTGTATTCATATCGACCTAATTTTAAAGTTTGAATTCATTATAACCCGTATTTAAATCTATATTCTTAGAAACAGCAAAATTGTTTACATCATTTACGAATGACAAGTCATGAATAATTGCTTTTATCTTTTTGATGTCATCGGCAAAAATTCGGTCTTCCTCGGCAAAGCTCACATAGCTGCGAACTCGGTCATGAGCAAACTCTAAAAGCTCACTGCTTTTTAGTGGACGTCTGAACTCTATTGCCTGACAACCACTCATTAGTTCAATTGCCAGAATATACTCCAGATTGTCAATAATCATATTGAGTCGTCTTCCACTAATGCTTCCCATACTTACGTGATCTTCCTGCCCTAACGAAGTTGGTATGCTATCCGCACTAGCAGGAAAGCAGAGTGTTTTATTTTCTGTAACTAACGCAGCGGTTGTGTATTGTGGAATCATGAAGCCACTATTTAATCCTACATCCTTCATCAATAAAACAGGTAAGCCCCATTTACCTTCTAACAAGAGATAACATCTTCTATCTGAAATGTTGCCTAGTTCAGAGGCTGCCACACAATTATAATCTAATGCAAGCGCTAACGGCTGCCCGTGGAAATTTCCACCACTTATAGTGTCAGATTCATTAAAGATGATGGGATTATCTGTGACTGAATTCAATTCAATTTCTGTGAGTTGTTTTAGGTGATGCCAGGCATTGCGACTTGCGCCATGCACTTGCGGGATGCAACGGAGTGAATAGGGGTCTTGCACCCGGCCACAGTCCACATGACTTTCCATAATGTTGGAGCCACTCAACAGCATTCGCATTCGTTGAGCTACTAGTTGGTTTCCTCGAAAGGGTCTAAGTGCATGTAGCCGTGCATCAAAAGGAGCGCTTGTTCCGGTGAGTGCTTCTAAACTCATGGCGCCAATGATGTCGGCAACTTCCAGGCAATTGTGCATTTGATAGAGCGCATTTACTGCATGCGCAAGGATAAACTGAGTACCATTAATTAAAGCCAACCCTTCTTTAGGCGCTAGTTTTAGAGGACTAAGATTGTAAAATTTTAGAATGGCAGGAGTTGGTTCAATTTTTTCTTTTACGGATACTTCACCTAAGCCAGTAAGTGGCAAAAACAGATGACTTAAAGGTGCCAGATCGCCCGAGGCTCCTACACTACCTTTTTCGGGAACCACTGGGATTATATCATTTTCGATGTGCCAGAGTATCCGTTCTAAGGTTGTTAATTGCACTCCCGAAAAGCCTTGTGCTAGCGATTGAAGTTTTGTAATGAGCATCAACTTGGCAATGAATGGTGGAATGGCATTGCCAACACCAACACTGTGACTTTGGAGAATTTTATGTTGAAGTGTTTGTGTGTCTTGTTCGGAAATTCGTTTGTCGGCTAAGATGCCAAAACCAGTATTAATACCATATACTGTTTTATTGTTTTCTACGATCGTTTTTACATGTTGCTGGCTCTTGATAATTTTTTTTTGCGCTTCCGTGCTGAGAATTCCTTTTATTTCGCCTTTTGCAAGAGCGATGCAAGTACTAATTGAAAGTGTATCGATTCCGTAATTGAAAGTTGTTGGCATGAGTTATTTTTGAAATCTAATCTATCCTATTTTTAAGAGAACTTTTCTCCATCCGAAGAATACTCTTGATAACTATTGATTTATGCGATATGTTAACTGAGTCTAAATCTTCAATTGAATAGGCTAGCGCTTTCAAATAGATGCCTTCATTTTTCTCAGTAGCAAGTTTTTGGTAAGTAGTTTTTATCGAGTCATACTCAACCAATTTTGCAAGTTCCCATTTTTCACTCGTGTTTCGTTCAAAAAATTCTGAGGTAACAGAATCGGCAGTTACATAACCTTCGGCTGTAAAGAGGTTTGACCGATGGTAAAGAGCGTTCGATGAATTGATCAACGGACTAAAATGTGAATCGGTAAGAATTAACTTCTCTGAATTTTCGGTTAGAAAGAAGAGATTTTCACCATCGGCTAATTCAGGGAATTTGATTTTTTTGTTTAATTCTTTTATAAAACTTTCGCTTGCTGGATTACCTTTCGCTTGACATTCGACCGTTATACCTTTTTCTTGATTTGGAAATCCATAAGAAATTGAATATTTGCCGGTGGGGGCGAACGCTGTTTGATAGTTATTGTTTTTGGCGTTTATGTTCAATTTGAAATCGGCTTCTAAGCCAACTGCATCTTGCTCAA
This sequence comes from Flammeovirgaceae bacterium, assembly GCA_027487845.1. Classification (GTDB taxonomy): domain Bacteria; phylum Bacteroidota; class Bacteroidia; order Cytophagales; family Cyclobacteriaceae; genus ELB16-189. The sequence continues at coordinate 7,826 of JAIYCV010000040.1, read as the reverse complement.
GCGAAAGTTCAATATCAATTACGTGCCCTTTCTTATCTCGTACTCTGCCTTCATAAACTACCCAATCATTTTCTGATGAGGCAACTATTGGAAACGGAGTTTGCTTCTGTTCTTGTGGTTTAGAGCAAGCGGTAAATAACAGGATCAATACGATTAGTTTTTTCATAATTAGATTTTAATTATGCAGCCATCTCTTTCAATGCCTTTACAAATACATCCAACTCTTGGGTAGTTGTATAAATATTCGGTGTTATTCTGCAACCGTGAACATTTGCGCCATCAATCGCTACAGTATACACTTTATATTTCTCTAATAGAATTTTTGCCATGTCACCCGGTTTCATGCCCTTAATGCCTACGTTGGCGATACCACATGTGCGCTTGCTATCTTCCGGTGTGTTTAAAATTAGGTTAGTAACGCCTCTTACTCTAGAGGTCCAATAATGTTGGAGAAACCTCAGTCGCGCTTCTTTTCTTTCGGCCCCAAGTTTTAAATAGAAGTCGATGGAATTGGCAATGGCTAAGTCAGTATGAACAGGGTGCGTGCCAATGTGGTTGAGGCGGCCAATTTTAGTTTCATCGGGCTCGCCATCTGCAAGCAAAGGCCATATCGTAGGTATGTTCTCTTTCTTTACATACAATATTCCCGCACCGAGTGGAACGCTCAACCATTTGTGCAAACTGGCAGCATAATAATCGCAATGAAGATCTGGTATTTTGTATTGAATATGGGCAAAGGCATGAGCGCCATCCGCCAGTACTTGCACACCTTTACTATGCGCCATGTCGGCAATTTTTTGCACCGGCATAATTTGACCTGTAATGTTCACCATGTGGCAAACCATTAGCAGCTTGGTTTTAGTAGTAATGGCATTCGCGTAGAGTTGCACTAGCTCTTCGTCAGACGTAGGATTGTTTGGTATCGAAACAATTTTGTTTACTACACCAAATCTTTTCTCGACAAGTTTAAACATATCCAACATGGCTCCATAATCTTGTTCGGCCATCACGGCCTCATCACGTTCTTTCCAGTGGAAACCACCTATCACCATATCAAGCGATTCGGTCGTGTTGCGGGTAATAATTAGTTCTTCAGTTGAGCAACCTGCCAATTCAGCCAACCGTGCTGCAATCTTTTTCTTGTTGTCGAACTGGACGGTTCGCATATAGTAGGAGCCTTGATAGTTTACCTCACGGACATGGTTTAAATAACTCTCCAGAAGTTCTTGCGGAAGAAAGCAATAGTATCCATTTTCTAGGTTAATGTAATCTGGCTTAAGCCGATATCCATTTCTTATTCCAAGCCAAAAGTCTTCATCTTTCGATAACTCATCGACAGGAATATTTTCATGCATACTCATCCAATTGGCAAAGGATTCTAACGGAGTTAATCCTGCCAAGCCAAATGCAGAAATGTTTTTAAGAAAAGTGCGTTTGTTCATATAGCCTAAAGTCTATTTCAATGGTTTTTGCCTTGTGCCTCGAACATTAATTATTTCAATTTGTTGCTTCCGTGGTTTTACTCGATACGTAATAACAGTCAGCTTGTTCATTGGGCCACGATAAACATTTTTATGGCGTCCTGTTTTTTGGAGGAACTCTGGGTATGCATCAAAGCCTCTAACAGCTCGTTTCGTCCAAACTAAACTTAACGCCATTTCTCGTATTTTGACATTACTTCTTGATGGGTTGTAACTTCACCACGATGAGCTTGCGCAAGTCCTTCTTCAATCTCTGCTTTTTCAGATGAACTAAGCTCATCCCACCAATCTTTTTCAGCTTCTTTTTTTAATGCAATAAATCGTTTTAGTGTATTTGCATTATTAAGCTTTGCCAACCATTCAATTAGCTGTAGTTTCTCTGCTTGGATATCCATAAACTTGAGTTTGTTGTTACTCAAATATAATCAACCTTGTAAAAGAATCTGTTTTTGCCTTTTAAAGCCAGTTCTTTTTCGTTTTCTTTAGCCATGATTCGCGCTTTTTTATTCCTCTGCCTTTTAGTTTATGTCTCATTATTTCTTGCCTGCCGAACTCCTCAAGACCCCCGGCAATTTGATATACTGATAAAGGATGGAACTATTTTCGATGGAACGGGATCTGAGCCGTATAAAGCGGATCTTGCCATTAATGGCGATACAATTGCCGCCCTAGGCGATTTATCGCGCGATCAAGCAAAAAAAGTAATTGATGCAACTGGGCTTGCAGTTTCTCCCGGATTCATAAATATGCTTAGCTGGGCAGATGGTAGTTTGCTCAAAGATGGCCGTAGCATGAGTGATATAAAACAAGGCGTTACGCTTGAAGTATTTGGCGAAGGCTGGAGCCCAGGCCCTAAGTTGCAGGCTACAAAGTCGGCTCCTTGGAGGTCGCTAGGCGAGTATTTTAGACATTTAGAGAAGCTTGGTGTGAGCCCTAATTTTGCTTCGTTTGTCGGTGCTACTACAGTGCGCACGTATGTGATAGGAAACGCCAACCGAAAGGCAACCACTCAAGAAATGGAGAAAATGAAATCGCTGGTAAAGCAAGCCATGGAAGAGGGCGCTATGGGCTTAGGTTCTTCGCTTATTTATGCGCCAGCTGATTTTGCTTCCACCGAGGAGTTGATTGAATTGAGCAAGGTAGCATCCCGCTATGGCGGGATGTATATCACCCACATGCGTAGCGAAAGCGACAAAATCTTGTTAGCTATTAACGAAACGTTGAGAATTGCAAGCGAAGCAGAAATACCAACAGAGATTTATCATCTAAAGATTAATCAACCTTGGAATTGGAATAAGATTGATACCGTGATCGCGAAAATAGATAGCGCTCAGAAAGCCGGATTGAAAATTTCGGCCAATATGTATACATACAACGCGAGTGGCACGAGCCTTACTGCAAGGTTACCCACTTGGGTGCAAGACGGTGGTCCGGCAGCGATGCGCAAGCGATTGGTTGATCCCATAACCCGAAAAAAGGTACTCTCCGATTTGGCGCTCGGTATACCTTCCAAAAACTCAGATCCTAAAAATGTGATGCTCTTGGGCTTCAGAAAAGATTCCTTGAACAAACTTTACAAAGCGAAACGATTGGATGAAATAGCGCGAATTCATGGCAAAAATGCGGACGAGACAATGCTTGACCTAATTGTGGCAGATAAGTCATCCATCCCTGCTATATTTTTCCTGATCTCTGAGGACAATGTAAAACGAATGCTAAAGTTGCCTTATGTAAGCATTTGCTCTGATGCTGGCTCCATAGCTGCCGAAGGAGCAAATATGAATGACGGTGCTCATCCGCGGACGTATGGCAGTTTTGCCAGACTATTAGGAAAATATGTGCGCGATGAGAAAATTATGAGTTTGCAAGAAGCCATTAGAAGAATGACTTTGCTGCCAGCCACCCATCTGAATATAAAAAATAGGGGGCTTTTAAAAGTAGGGAATTATGCTGATGTAGCCGTTTTTAGTCCTGAGAAGGTGAAAGACCTGGCCACATTTGAATTACCCCATCAATATGCCGAAGGGGTGATACACGTATTTGTAAATGGGGGTCAGGTGCTACAAAACGGAGAACACACGAACCTAAGGCCTGGTCGTTTGATAAAACGGAGATAATCAAAGTAATAAACATGTACCAAAATTTGATTTTTTTAACTAAAAAAAATCTTTACATTTATTTCCTAAATCCCAAGATCGTGAGCTGTTCAGACCTGTTTTCAGTCATAAAAAAAGGAAATGGAGTGACCAAAAAGCGTGTGAGAAATATAGTCGAAATGGCCGCGGCTGAAAGAAATTTTATGGACAAGGAATATGATCTATTAAAACCCAATGCCAACGAGCATGGAATATCTGAATCTCACTTGAGCGACATAAGAAAGCATCCGAGTAATATTAAATTCGAAATTTCAAAAAATAGTGATGAAAAATTTCGGCATTTATACGACCTTGTTAATATAATGATTATCGACCATCGAGTGCACTTTAAAGGGGCTGAGCTTTGCAGTCCATTTCGAATACCATCTTCAGTGTGTAAGGGAATTAAATGACATGATATGGGCAATTATAAAAAAAGGGGCAACTTGTTCAAAAAACCAGAAAGCGAGTTTCGATCATAATTGGTTAAAGCATATTTGATTTTTCAATAACATTTATCGATATGAATTTTTCAGAAATACTAAATCTCTTCAAGCAAGGCAAGGGCACCGTAAAAAGCCATATGAAGAACCTGATAGAAATGGCTGCGGCCGATGGCAATTTTATAGATTTGGAATTTGACTTATTGAAGAGTATTGCCAAACAAAATGGAATATCAGAAGGTCAGCTCAAAGATATTCGCAAGAACCCAAGTGGTATTAAGTTTGAAGTTCCTAAAGATGAAACCGAACGATTTAAGCAATTATATGATCTTGTTCAGATGATGAGTATTGACAATGATGTTCACCCTGAGGAAGCAAAACTTTGCAATTTATTCGCCATTAGATTTGGTTATCAGCGCGATCGTATCAAAGATCTGTTGGAGATAATTCGAGCAAATATAAAAAATGGGCAAAATGCAACGGAAACAATGAAACGCGTTTCCCTTTTGATTTCGTAAAATTAAGTTAACGACAATGAGTTTATTAGATCTTTTGAAAGCGTTTAAGCAGGGCGGGGGAACTGCAAAAAGTCATATAAAGAACCTCATTGAAATGGCAGCTGCCGATGGAGACTTTCTTGCGGTGGAATCGAGCTTATTAAAATCTATTGCTAAAAGAAATGGGATTTCTGAAAAGCAGCTAGAACAAATAAGACGTAACCAAAAAAACATTAAATTAGAAATTCCTTCAAATAAAAAAGAACGATTTCATCAATTCTACGACCTTGTGCACATGATGTGTGTGGATAAATCTATCCACGAAGAAGAAATGAAGCTATGTAATCTTTTTGCAATAAAATTTGGTTACGATCGCGATAATATCGATCAACTGATACAATCTATTTTGTCTTGTATAGAATACAATAGAGACGCTGACGATACGATGGGTAGAGTCTTAAGACTTATCTAAACGCCCGTTTGTTTAGAAAGGTATTTGACCATCAAGCTCGCTGCATTTTCAGAGGCAGAACCGATATCGAGTGTTTGGTAGATACACTCATATTGTTGGATCATTGATGTTCGATATTGTCCATCGGATAGAAGTTTCTTTAACTCAGCATCAATTGCGTCAAAATGCGCATCATGTTGTATGAGCTCTTTTATAACTGGCTTGTTCGCAATCAAGTTGATAAGCGAAATGAAGGGCACTTTTACCAACGTTCTAATAATAGCTATTTCTAACTTACCTCCTTTATATATCACTACTTGAGGTACATTAAAAAGCCCAGTCTCAAGCGTTGCCGTTCCACTGGTAACGATTGCTGCGTCAGCAATTTTTAGCAAATCGTAGGTAGAGTTATAGACAAATTTGACAAAAGAAATAGTCCTTAACGGCCCGTAAAGTTCTTGGGGCAATGTGTCAATGGCAGCCACAACAAATTGAAATTGTGGGTTCATTCTCACCACCTCGGCCATAACCGGGATCATTCTCTTTAACTCCATCTTCCGGCTTCCTGGAAGCAACGCCACTATTTTTTTGCTTTCTGCAAAATCATTTTTCTTTCGAAAGTCTCGGTCTGGGACAAATGCTTTCACTGAATCCAACACTGGATTACCCACATAATCCACTTCGAAATCAAACTGTTTGAAGAACTGCTTTTCGAACGGCAGGATTACAAACATCCGATCCACATTGCGTTTAAGCTCCCACGCACGAGACGTGTACCATGCCCATACTTTTGGCGATATATAATAAAAAACCAGTATACCATTGACTTTGCAGAACTTCGCTATTCTTCGATTGAATCCTCCGTAATCAATCAACACAACAACATCCGGGCGATACATCAGAATATCAGCTTTGCAAAATTTAATTCGGTCATAAATAGTTTTGGCGTTTGTAACCAATGCAGCAAGGCCCATAAATGCCATTTGGTTATAATGAACCACTAGGTCAAGGCCTTCTGCCTGCATATAGTCACCTCCAAACCCACGGAAATGCGCGGAATTATCAAGAGGTTTTAGTGCTTTGAGCAAGTTTCCGCCATGAAGGTCGCCAGAGCGCTCACCGGCAATCAAATAATACTTCATCGCGCGGAAGCGGTTGATGATTCGCCAAAATAATCCACGTAATTGCGAGGTGTTTCATACAGGCGAATGGCGTGAAGCTTTCCAAACTTACTGATGGAGGAAATTTCGGGAGCCAGTATTTTCCATATTTCAATAATCAGTGTCTCACAGCTCGCCAATTTATCCTTCATAAAATCTACATCGAGGTTCAAATTTTTGTGGTCTAGCTTTTCTACCACTTCGTTACGGATTAGCGTGCTTAGCTTTTTTAGATCAATCACAAATCCAGTATCTGGGTCGGGATTTCCGGCCACGGTTACAATCAATTCAAAATTATGACCATGCCAATTTTCGTTCGCGCAAGGGCCAAATACCTCCACGTTCCTGTCTTTGCTCCAAGCCGGATTATAAAGCTTGTGCGCTGCGTTGAAATGCTCTTTTCTGCTAACGTAAATCATAAATTCCACAAATATAGATACACTTTTTGGTGATACCTGAATGGCAATTAACCAATTGCTTTCTCTTAAATTGCAAAAAAAAGGTTATGATCATAGTTACAGGCGCGGCAGGTTTTATTGGCAGTTACCTTATTCAAAAATTAAATGCCGAAAACTTTAATGCCATTATTGCGGTGGACAAGTTTGACGTGCCGTCAAAATCAAAAAACCTGCAGGGGTTAAAAGTGCAGGAATTCGTTGATCGAGATCTTTTCATGGATTGGCTAGATAATAACAATGAGTTGGTTGAATTCATTTTTCACATTGGTGCGAAGACGGATACCGCAGAATTTGATGTTGACCTGCTTACGCGGATGAATACCCAATATACAAAAGGCGTGTGGAAGCGATGCATTCGGTATCAAATACCACTCGTGTATGCCTCATCGGCAGCCACTTATGGATTGGGCGAAAACGGGTACGATGATGACGAAACCAACATCAATCTCTTAAAACCATTAAATCCTTACGGGCAATCAAAACAAGATTTTGATGTATGGGCGCTGCAACAAAAAACAAAACCTTTCTTTTGGGCTGGCTTGAAGTTCTTCAATGTGTATGGACCCAACGAATTTCATAAAGGTCGAATGGCCTCCGTCATTTGGCATGCTTATAACCAGATCAATAAGACAGGGAAAATGAAACTGTTCAAATCGCACAATCCTGCCTATAAAGACGGTGAGCAAATGCGCGACTTCGTGTACGTAAAAGATGTGGTGGAAGTCTGTTATTTTTTAATGCACCACCGAAAAAACTCGGGCATCTATAACCTGGGTTCTGGTAAAGCCAGAACATTTCTTGATTTAACAAAAGCTGTTTTTAAATCAATGGGTAAGAAAGAAGACATAGAATTTATCGACACTCCAGCCGATATAAGAGATAAGTATCAGTATTTCACCGAAGCCAATATGAATAAGCTTAAGGAGATTGGATACTCAAAGCCATTTTATAGTTTGGAAGAGGGAACAGAAGATTATGTGAAGGGGTACTTAAAAAAGTTATAAACCAAGAAGCTCAAAATAAGCGCTTTTTTTAGCAGCAATTATTGGTTTTCAGCCCTACCGATACCCAGAATTTGCAATTTTAGGTAATGTACTGAAAAATAGTTGGTGACTTTGATGCGATAATTTGTTAAAATTAGCGCGTCAGCCTGAAGAGGAATCAAGCTCTGCTGGAGAGCAACTTGTCAGCAATAAGGTTG
>JAIYCV010000010.1 GCA_027487845.1 Flammeovirgaceae bacterium | reverse complement strand
TTGAAGCAAAGTCCTCAGAATGCCGATGAATTGTCAGCGAGCAGAAGTCAGTCGGCTACTAATTTGTCGTCACCGAAATTGGGGATGCACACTCGTCCCGCAAATTGGCCATAACGTTTAGCTTATTGCTGGCGGGCAATTAAAACCTGCGCCCTGTCCAACGAGATAAAGATAAATAAAGAACTACAAACTTCAATGACGCATTGTCCCGCCCGCTTGCAATAAGCTTTTGTTGGTGGCAGTTATTTTAACTCAATCTCTTTACCAAAGCTTAGGTCATTCAGGTCGATTTTCTTATAATAGAAGCTCTCACTTTTGAACGATCTATCTTTGTCCTTATCTCGCCTGATTTTAAGCATAACAAAACCTTGCCCATCAAAGACGTCAAATGAAACAACGTCTTCGCTCTCGTCAGTTAGAGGTCTTAAATTTTCTCCTTTTGTTGTTGTAGCAAATAGCGTTGACGGGTCGTGTTCATCAATCCTGCCACTCCTATTATAGTCCTTATTCTTGACCAAGAGCAAAATCCATTTACTCGTTAGGTTTTTGATTTTATCGTCATTTGTTGTCCTATATCTATAATTGCTTCCGTATTGGAGTCCTTCGATATAGGTGTCCGTATCGAACAATTTTTTATAAGTATCTACCTTGAAATTGTAGACTACAATATTTGCGTAGTAGTCACTCCAAAATGCAATCTTGTTTGTCGACAAAAATTCCTGATTGTAGCGTGTTGGAATGAAGATGGTTGAAAGAGTGTCAGTCAATATTGGTTCTCCAAAATACCTTGGATTATTGTCTTTCTGGCAGACTCCGTCTGTCCACGAAATTATCACCACCAACAAAAAAATCATCGTTATTTTATTCATAGCTCTTCACTTTATCAATAATTGCCACCAACGATTTCGCTTTATGAAGTTGCGGGTTTAAAACCTGCGCTTTATCCCACAATGCAAAACCTAATAACGAAGATAAAAATTTTCTGCAATACTTCACCCCGCAATTTCATAAAGCGAGTGTTATGTGGCGTTTTTTTTTCAGGCTTCTCCATTTACAATTAAGTCGTAAAAAGTTCGTGTCGCCAAGTTTACTTTTAAGTTGAAATAGCAATTTCCTCCGTCCTTTACGATTACTAATTCTTCCTTCCAATTTCTGCTCCCCTGATTACAGAAAAAATTAATCCAAACTTCTTTTTGGTCATTCCTGTTTGTCACCGCGATATATTGTCGTTTGTATCTTGTTAAGTTGATTTGTGTCTCTTTATTTATGTTATAGTCGTCAACGAATTGTTTTAGAATCACTTCAATCTCGTCCATTTCTTTAGCAGAGATGCTTGATTGTTCGCAGTCGCTAAAAATCCAGTGTCTTGAAGTGTCGTAGGGAAGAATTGCAATGACAGAAGTGTCACTGAGTAAAATTTGTGACTTGTCAATTAACTGCTGGTCGTCAGTTTTTCTAGTTTGACAAGTCATTAAAAGCAAAGTCACAGAAAGTAGGATCAAAAAATATTTCATAGTTGCTCGTCTCCAAAATGCCACATAACGGTTAGCTTATTGCTGGCGGGCAATTAATACCTGCGCCCTGTCCAACGAGATAAAGATAAATAAAGAACTGCAAACTTCAATGACGCACAGTCCCGCCCCCTTGCAATAAGCTTTTGTTGGGTGCAGTGCGTCCAGCGTCAATCCGTTTTCATCAGTCATTTCATATTTCATTCCATGTCCCAATTGTATTTGTATACTCAAATTCAGCTTGTTCTTTTGCATCCTCAATTGTTTCATGATATGTGTCCGTAATCGAGTCCCATTGATCATTGCAACCAAAAAGGTAATATCCTGAGTCGTTGACGTACCTACAAATTGCAAGTCCGCTTATTTTTTCTGCGAGTTGTCCGTCAACCAAATGCGTAGTATTCCCGGTTATGATATGTCTGTTGTCAATCACTGTGTAAAACAATGTCGTTGCACCACCTATAACTTTCAGCATACGTTCCCCTTAAAAATATTTCTTGTCAGTCTGTAGTTCGATTTGTCTGCCGTGATGTCGTAAGTGCATTGCACCCAACGCTAAAGTTTGCGCAGGGCGGGAATTAAAACCTGCGTCCTGTCCACAAGATAAATGAACTAAAAAAACGCGAACCCTGCAAGCCACACGTCCGCCCCGCCTTGCGCAAACTTATTGTTAGCAACAGTGCCATTTTTTCGTCCCTCGGCTAAAGGTCAACGTCCCGCGTTGTCGGCACGTCACACGGCAAGTGGTGATGTCGAACCTAATTTGTCGGTGAACGCTAAGAGCGCGGGGGGCAACCAAACCTAATCTTGTTGTTTGGTCTTACTAATCTGTCCAATATTGGTGGGTGGGTGCGGCACTTATGCCTAAGCTTTGGTTTTGCGGGTGGGTTTGTGCGGGCTTTGGCATGTGTGCCGCTAGGGTCGGCCAATTTGCGGGTGAACCCTATTCGAATTCTGTCCTTTCGTCATTTAACCTGCAAGAATCTCTTTTACGTACGCTCCTATTCTTTTTACATCTGCTCCAATTCCTTTGATAGAAGCTCCAATTCTTTTTACATAAGCTACAAATCCTTTTACGTACGCTCCAATTCTTTTGACAGATGCTCTAATTCTTTTTGCGTATGCTCTAATTCTTTTGACAGGTGGGAGAACACTAAATACACATGCTCTATTACTAAAACAGGTCGGGAGATTTCTAAACCGTCCCGCCTGTTTTCTAAAATTATCTGTCAGCTTCGCAAGTCATGTCGCCAGTTTCTTAGTCAGTAGTTGGCCTTGTGTACTTTAACGCGCTCACTTGCTTGTACTGGGGGCTTGTTGCGCCAAAGATGGACTTAACATACTGTTTTACGTCCTGCGCTGTGTCGACAAGTCCAGTGTCCGTGGCGTAAAGGGCTTCATCCCTCTGAATACGGGCATTGCTCAACGAAGTGGTGGCGTTGATTACGGCCGTGTTTTTAGTTCTTAGGTCTGTCAACAAGGCGGTTAACGTGGGAACTTGCAAGTCTGGCTCGTTGGGCTGGTAATTTGGCTCGGCTGTTAGTGTTTCAATCAACTGCGCAAAATGGTCTATCATTTTGTCGTAGCTCTGTTGCGAGGTGGAAGCCGTTTTTACGGGTTCTGCTCCCGCTGCCAACGCCTTTGCATCGGGTTTTGCGACTGCCTTTGCCCTCTTTCCTTGAATTTTAAAGTTTGTAGTCTTGGCATCATCAATTGTTTGCTCTTCCGCATCGGTAGCAGCCAACGCATTGATGATTTTAGTTGACAATGGTTTGAGTGGTTTAAAAGCCAACTCCCGTGCGTTGGTTGCATTGTCGTAACCAGTTTTAGCGGCTTTCACTGCTTGCAAAGTTGCCCCTGCGTTAGTGAACTGGGTTGTCAAAGCTGGCAGTTGTAATGCCGCTTTGCTCGGATTGTACGTTGCTCCGTAGCCCGTACAATAGCTAATGAGATCCTCGAAGGTCGCTACATTTTTAGCGTGACCTGTTTCTGTGGTACTTGCCATTGTGTTTTGAATTTAAAAGTTGAAACATTACAAAAAACGAGAGATGATATTTTCAAGCAGAATTACTTTACAGATATCATATGCTTTAAACGTTCGTTTTGTTTTGCTGTTGCGGAATGGCTAAAGTTTTCTTCCAGTCAATAGTGGAATTGCTAGATAAATCCTTAAAAAAGCGGTTTTAGAAAAGATTTTACTCCGACAAATATTCCTTTTTTTAAAACGACTGGCCACTTTTCGTTACTCTTAATCCGTTCGTTTAGGCTCTTCGATTGTAGAAATGAAAATCTACCAGGTGGGCAAATATCAAACGCATCGAGTATGGTAAAGAATGTACCAATGCTCTTTAGTACATTTTCGAGATTGGCTTCGTGAAAACTCGCTACTCGGTTGTGCTTAACGTTGCTATAGCTTTTATGCCAATCTAGTGAATGTGTTTTTTTTCATTGTTCTAATGGATTTACAAATAATGGTTCGGGAAAAAGATAATTAACACTAACCTTAGCAAGTTTGTTTTCGAAATGTTTATTGAGGTGGCAATACTCCTTGATTGTAAAGGCCTTTGGGATTTCGTTGGTTTTTGGTCTACCACTTTTTTTCTTAGCAAACCCTTTCAAACTCGGTAGACGCCCGAATCAGTAACTCATAAAACCTTGGTGAGTAGACTTTGAAATACTCTACTGATGGATTGCTCAAACTTTCTTCAAGATCGTTATGTAACATCTTGAAGGAGTTCCAATAAATGGATGAGAGTTTTACGATTGTAAGACCTAATTTTGCTGACATCATAAAATTGCACGTTTATTAATCCTTCGGCCAGCGGTCGGAAAGCAATTCTCCTTGATCCAAAACCGTATTTACAGAAACAGTGTAACCCCCAGTTATTTAATCGTCAGGAGGATACGCAATTGCTCGATGCATTTAAAATAGCCAGTACAATATCATCCTGCTTTTTCGCCTTTACTTAATCTTCAAATCCTATTTTGATAAAAAAAGGGTTTCTTTATAGCTTAAGGCAATCGTCCACATGATTGGGGATTGTTAAAGTGAATTCTGTCCCCTGCCCATATTCACTTTGTACTTCCACTTTTCCTTCCATTTTGACCAATGCTTTTTTCACCAAATAAAGCCCAATGCCTGAGCCATGCGCCTGCGTGGTGGCTCGCTGAAACATATTGAAGATTTTACCCTTGTATTCATCGGTAATGCCAATGCCATTATCGCTCACAATCAGTTCAAATTTTTTAGCATCGGCCACCACAGTAATCTCCACATACGGATTGGGTTCATGAGGATTATAGTATTTGATGGTGTTTGAAATCAAGTTGTTCAAGATCAGTTGCAATCTGAATAGGTCAGCGTGAACATGTCGCTTTTCATCAATCGAAATCCTAAAATCGATACAGTCAGCATTGGGGAGAAACTTATACGCCTCAATAATATCCGTTAGCACCAGTTTAAAATTTATCTCATTGTACTCAAGCCCCAGATTACCGTTTCTGGTATAGTGTGCGAGCTTGGTAATGTATTGATCCAAACGTTTCACGCTTCGTTTCATCAGCTCTAAATACTCTTTGCTTTCGATGGAGATAGATTTTTCCGTTAGGTTAATAAGACCAGCTAACGAAGCCAGTGGTGCACGCAAGTCGTGCGAGGCTTTGTAGATGAAGCCGTCCAATTCCAAATTCATTTGGGTCAGCTTTTCCTCCTTGACCTTTCTATTTGTTACATCATGCAGATAAATGATGTAGTGTGCTTCAGGAAAAATTTCGCTGTAGGTGATCATGCCATCGAAGTAATGCCGCTGGCAATCCACACAGTAGAGGCCGAGGTCCTTAATATCAACTGGTTCGCTTCCATCCAGAAGTAACTGTTGAATGGTGGAATTAAAATAGGAGATACTTATCGGTTCAATCATGTCAACTAGTTTCTTGCCAACCAACTCTTCGGATGAGTAATGAAGGATCTCATTCACATAATCACTGGCGTAGCAAATTGTACCTGCTTGATCAATCACAATAAATATTACATTTCCTTTTTCTATAATAGACACATACCTGTCCCTCAAAATTGATTTCACCCCCTCCAAATCCAACATAGTTTGCGCTGAGTACTGTCTAGTTAATTTCATAATCTTCTTTTAAAATTGCCCCATAACTTTTTATACAAAAATCAAGTAAGTTATTTAAGATGCTTCAGTCCGCTCACTTGCTTGTATTGGGGAAACCTAATGGTAATAAAAACGGGGGTGGCTAAATGGCTACCCCGTTCTTGATTGAATTAACTCCCCATTTTTTTCATCAATTTTTTAAGACCCAATACTTGAGCAATCTTATATGTTACACTCATAGTCATGCACATTGGGCATACCCCAAACCTAAAAAATGTTAAAACTACTTTTTTATACCAAGGTAAGTTTGCTGGAACTATGGGGCAGGTGACTCCATCTCCTTCGTATTCATTGATTCCCCAGATATTTATTGACTCATTCATGATTAAATTGATTTAAAAGGTTACCCAAAAAAGTAATACGTACACATTCCCATTAATACTACTGATAATAAGCAAAGAATGATTTTAGTTTGTTTTTTCATGGTTTGTTGGTTTTAGTTGTTTTATAATACTTAATACCGAGCCTCGCATCTAAATCACCCGCTAGAAAGTAAAAAAGCGAACCATTTTGTAGTTCGCTTTTGGTAAGATTCAATTGGTATGATTAATTTAAGTTGTTAGGCTCGTTTTTAATCCCACTTAATTTTATTTATCCAAAGAAATAATAAGTACACATTGACATTAAAATAACAGAAATAATAGTTAAGATAATTTTTGTTTGCTTTTTCATGGTTTTTAGTTTAGAAGGCTATTAATTGTTTTTGTAATTACTTCATCTGATTCCGCAATGCTAATTTGCTTTACTTGTTTATGCGTTTTTGGATTTATGAATGTAACTATACCTGATACATCTTGTGTTTGTTTTTTGTCACTTACTAATCTGCAAGCTTTTAAAACTTTTCCCATTCCTTGACGAGGGATTGTATTTACAGCAACAAAAACATCTGCCTTTTCCAATTCCTGTTTAGAAATCTCTTTTGTAGTTTCGTTGGTAAGGTCATTCAAATAAATGTTCACACCTTTTGCTGAATAAGGCATTAAAACAGCTCCAAACCTCGTTGCGTTTGCCTTACATACCGCACACCAATTTGCCCTGTTTACGACAGCTATCAATTTTGGATTGGCCGAATGCTCCGGCATTTGTGCAAAGCTACTAAAGCTTGTTGCCACAAATACAATGGCAATAACTAATTTCATTTTTTTCATTTTTTGGTTTTTTTAAATTATTTATTTATTTGTTTAATATATATTAATACCAGACGAGGGAGCAAAATCACCCACTCGAAAATAAAGAAGCGGCTATTCCTTTTAAATATTTCTCCGCATCCAAAGCTGCCATGCAACCACTTCCTGCGGAGGTAACTGCTTGCCTGTACACATGATCCTGCACATCGCCTGCAGCGAATACTCCACTTATACTTGTGATAGAAGTTCCAGGCGTTGTTACGATGTAATTATTTTCGCTTAGTAATAATTGTCCTTTGAATACGGCTGTGTTTGGCGTATGGCCAATCGCAACAAAAAAACCTTCGATGGGCTTTTGCAATACTTCGCCCGTTTCGGTATTACGTATCAATACTCCACTAACTTTTTTGTCACCCAGTACTTCTATTGTTTCGCTATTATACAATAATTCAATATTGGAGGTATTCATTACTCTCTTTTGCATTGCCGCACTTGCTCTCATGCTGCCTTTGCGAACAATCATATATACTTTGCTGCAAATGTTTGCCAAATAAGTAGCTTCTTCCGCAGCAGTATCTCCTGCACCAACAATTGCCACGTCCCGTCCTTTAAAAAAGAACCCATCACATACCGCACAGGCCGATACTCCATGTCCATTCAGGCGTTGTTCACTTTCCAGTCCGAGCCATTTTGCAGAAGCTCCTGTTGAAATAATAACAGACTTTGCCAGCAATATTTCATTTTCATCAATTTGAATTTCAAACGGATATTTTGAAAAATCTACGCTGGTAACAACCCCATACCTAATGTCTGTTTCGAAACGCAGAGCCTGTTCTTTAAAATCGTCCATCATTTGTTCACCTTGTATACCCTTAGGATACCCGGGATAATTATCTACATCAGTTGTTGTTGTTAACTGACCACCAGGCTGCAATCCTTGATACAACACTGGGTTTAATCCCGCTCTTGCTGCATAAATCGCTGCAGTATAACCGGCCGGACCAGATCCGATTATGATGCATTGTATCGGCTGCCTATTCATTAATGACATACTATTTTTCTTTAAAGTTTTTAATTCCTTCTCTTAAAAATTCAATATATTTTTCCGCATCTGGTTCATACCCTTTGGGGGTATTTAAAACATCTCCATCAAGGTTGGTTAAAGCATAGTAAGGCTGAGAATTTGTCTGAAAATTGGTGGTTTGAAAGTCACTCCATTTATTCCCAATTGTTTCTATTTTATGGTTGGTTATTGCTGAAGTATATTTCTCAGATTGGAGAAGCTCGGTTTTATCATCTACATACAATGAAATCAAAACATAGTCATTGTTTAGCAGATTAAGAACCGTTGGATTGCTCCAAACATTGTCTTCCATTTTGCGACAGTTTACACAACTCCAACCGGTAAAATCTAATATGATTGGTTTGTTTACTTTTATGGCATACGCTAATCCATCTTCATAATTATGAAAACAATTTAAGTTGTGAGGACATTGTATATCATTAACTGTACTGGTTGACGCCTCCTTAAATATGGGTTTTTGATTAGAAGTTTGCAGGTTCCATCCTTCGGTGTAAAATGATGGTGGTGGAAACCCGCTTATCAATTTTAATGGTGCCCCAAACATGCCAGGTATCAGGTAAACAACAAAAGAGAAAGTAATGATGCTAAATATCAACCCTGTAACTGAGGTATATTTATTTTCATCATCGTGTGGTAGACGAAGTTTGCCCAACAAGTAAAGTCCCAGTAATGAAAAGGTAACTATCCATAAAGCAATAAATATCTCTCGTTTTAAAAAACCTATATGATAGGCTAAGTCTACATTGGAAAGAAATTTTAATGCCAAAGCCAATTCAATAAAACCTAATACAATTTTTACAGAATTGAGCCATCCGCCAGACTTTGGCAATGAATTTAACCAGCCGGGAAATGCAGCAAACAGTGCAAACGGTAATGCTAAAGCCAACGAGAAACCAAACATACCCATTGCCGGGCCCGCAACATTTCCATTAACTGCTGCCTGTACCAATAAACTTCCAATGATTGGACCTGTGCAGGAAAATGACACAAGTGAAAGCGTGAACGCCATAAAGAATATACCAAGTATTCCGCCTTTTGATGAAGCACTGTCCGAAGCATTTAACCATTTAGAAGGCAGGCTGATTTCGAATGCACCAAAAAAAGAAATGGCAAACACTACAAAAATAATAAAGAAAGCAAGGTTCATAATACCATTGCTTGCAAGCGCATTGAGGGCATCAGGTCCAAGTGAGAGTGTGATTGTTAAACCTAATACTACATAGATAACGATAATAGAAATAGCATAAATGATTGCGTTTTTAATACCTCTTGCCTTTGTCTTACTTTGTTTGGTGAAATAACTGACTGTTAATGGAAGCATCGGAAACACGCAGGGTGTAAGCAAAGCAAGTAAGCCGCCAATGAAGCCTCCAACAAAAATGTACCATAAAGAAGTGCCGCCTATTTGATTGTTTGTTGAACTATTATTCTGAGAAATCTCTATTGCGAATTCTTCTGTCTCGGGCGGCAGGCACATACTATCGCTGCATGCCATGTAGGTAACAGCGGATAATAATTTAAAATTATTGGCAGATTTTAAAGCAATTTTTTGGATGAATGAGGCACTGTCTGAAAAATAGGAAAGCACCTGATTATCATATGCAGGTTCTGTATGTTCTATAGATTCTCCCTCTGATGTTTCACCGGCTAAATCAAAATTGTCATTTGAAGTAAAACTAAAACCGGTTGCAACCGGGCCATCTTTTATATCAATATGCTGACTATAAATATGCCATCCCTTTTCAATTTTTGCCGAGAATGAAATGGTAGCAGAATCATTAGTAATATTATTAACAGTTGCCCTCCACTTTACGGGTTGCTGTATCTGTGAATAAGAAAATTGTGTAATTAGTAAGGAAAGTATAAAGAGTATCTTTTTCATTTTATCATAGTTGTGGAATGTTTCTCTTCAGACTCATCTTACTAGTCAACTGTAAGCTGTCTGGCTTTAAAGAATACCGATGCCAAGGCTTTAATTGGAATATCCTTCTAATTTCCCTTTTATCACTGCTTTTGATATAAATCCCTTTAACTGTTCTTTTATGATACCATCTTTGAAAAATATCATTGTGGGTATACTCATAATCCCATACTTTGAAGCGGTCTCAGGGCTCTTGTCTACGTCAACTGTCACAATTACGATTCCCTCATTAATTTCCTTGTCTAGTTCTTCTAAAACGGGAACTAATTTCTTGCAAGGACCGCACCATGCAGCACCAAATTTTACCAATACTGTTTTTTGTGATGAAAGTGCTACTTCGCTAAAATCATTATCTGTTAACTCCTGTATCATTTATGCCCTTGATTAATTGATTGATAATTATTAAAAAGGTTTGGGGAAGTGAAAACGTAATTTTGTCTATCACTTCCCCTCACCACTTTTTTACTTAACGGCTTTTTTTACTTCGCTCATTACGTAAGCAATTTCTTCATTGGAGTTTGCAACGGTTACCTGTGTAATCGGCTTTTTAGTTTTAGCATTGAAGAAATATACTACACCCGTTGCTTTGTAATCCTTCATCGCTTCGGTGAGGCCATTGGTCTTTAGCCCTGCTGCAGATGTTTTAATCGTTTCTGCACTGGTGACATCATTTACAAATAGGGAAATTGAACCTTCTTTGTTATTTTCCATAAATGCACCGATAGCCCTTTCCCCGTTGGCCTTACATACAGAGCACCAATTGGCTTGATTAACCACAGCTATCACTTTTGTAGCCGTTTGTGCAAAAGAACCGAATGAGACAACAATAGCTAAAAGTGTTGTTGCAATAATTGTTTTTACATTTTTCATTTTATTTATTTTAATTGTTTAGAATACTATTAATACCTAAGGCTTGCATAAATCACCCGTAGCCAAATAAAAAAACAAACTAATTTTACGATTCGTTTTATTAACAAGATGCTACTGGGGATATTTGGTTAATATGATCAGTGCCAAACATCTATTTTATTTTCTAGCCAATTTAGCTTCGCAACGATTTTAAATTAGTCGAGTATGGAACCTTTCAACCAAGCACTATTCATTAATTAATCCTCTAAGTGCTTTAATCAGATTGCTTAAATTTTCAATAATCTTATTGTCAGTTAAATTATTGTCCACATCAAATTTTCCTTTCACCTCCTGGATTAGCAAAGTTGTTTTATCTGTAAATTTTGCCATTGCCGTTTTCATTATAAGTTGCAACTCTTCGTGGCCTTTTATTCCGTTAGCAGAAGCCGTAATTAATCCAGTGGGCTTATCAGCAAAAACAGTTGTTGAAATGCACCACTCAATTGCATTTTTTAATCCGCTCGGTATGCTGAAAACGTATTCAGGTGTGCAAATAATTATCCCATCTGCTTTCTTTATTGCATCTCTAAGCTCCACAACAAGTTGTGGTGGATTTTTCGCTGAAAGCTCAGGGTCAAAATGTGGAAGCTTTTTTAGGCCATCAAAAATGACCAGTCTAAAATCACTTTCTGATAACCTTGCAAATATTTCAATGAGTTTAAGGTTTGTAGAATTTGAGCTTGCACTTCCAATAATCGCAAATATGTTTTTCTTTTCACTCATGGGCTATTTATCAATTTTACTCTTCAAAGCTGGATACTGCATCAAAGCCCAATCCAGTTAAAAGGGCACTGTTTTGTCAATTGAGTTTAAAATAGGTTGTAACGGTAGACTTAATTCAAACTATCAGCTCCTTTTCTTGCTTGTTCTAAACACTTGAACTTTTGATTTTGTGCATTGTGTCTATTGGTGTAGCCATAATCCTTTGTAATGGTGTCAATATTTTTCTCATCATAAAATATTGCTTTTAACAGCGTAATACATTTGTTGGTCATTACTTTAAAAACCTTTACTAACCGGTTTGTATTGGCATGACTTACATCTGTTTCTGCTTCTTCATAATCTATTAGGTACTTTTCGTAAACTCCGACTTCGGTTTTAACCATTTTGTTCGAATCTCGTAATCGCTTTAACCAAAGATTGCTACTGATAGCAAAGATGAATGTTTTCAAAGAAGAGGTTAAATTAAAATCATCTTTGGGCACTTTTTCCAATAACACGATAACCGTTTCTTGAAAAATATCTTTCGCATCATCTTCAGTGCCACTATTTTTTAAGATAAAGTTCTTTACGGAAGGGTAATAAAATTTGTAAAGAACTTCGTAGGCCATGGAATCCTTCGATTTTAGCCCCAAAAATGTTTCCTGATCGGTTTGTTTTTTTATTGTCATCATATAAAACTATTTTCAGCGTTCATCATGCAAAGATGCCACCCATTGAACAGCCAGGCATTGATCTAGATCAAGAAGTGTATGTTTTGGTGCGATTCGGCCTTGGTTAACTTTTTCAAACTCAGGCTGAAGCTTAAGAGAATATACTTTTGCGCTACACTCTTCAAACATTTTATCATAAAAGGAATGCTATCGAAATATTTCCGTACTCATGATGTTGAACCGTTGCAAATTCTGCGGATTGAATAACCTGCGAAATTGAAGCTGAAAATTTTCCACTTTCGAAATTAACACCAAATATCACTTTGGAAAGTAATCTGTTAATATCGTCTGAAGAAACTATGTAATCGTCTTTGGTATATTCTAATCTTCCTTCACTTAGCCCTCCTTGCAAACTGCCATTGTATCCCACGACCGTAATGCTCGGATTTACAAAAATGTATAAGGATTGCTTGTGCGTATTTTCATCCCCTAGGGTTATTAAGTTAAAGTTGCTGAAATAGGAATTTAGTTTCCCAAATCTTACCATAAACCCTACTGATGCATTATCATACACGGTACCTACATTTAATTCAGTAGTAGTTATAACATCGAATTTGTTGGTGAAAGAAACTAGCCCTTTATCAAACCTAGCCTTAAAATTCAACATTAGTTCACGCTTTATTTGAGTGTCCCATCCTTCAGGTTTTGTATAGTTAATTAAACCATGAACAAAAGCCTGGGTTTCGCCTGCAAAGGCTTTAGGACCCAACGTACCGACCGACAATGCCTTTGTAAATCTTGTTCTGGAAACTTCGCTAAAATGAATAGTGCCATAAGTTCCATACAACACGCCAGCGTATGGATAGTCACCCTTTTGAACCCGATTAGTTGAAATAATACTTGGCGTATTCATTGTTTGCTTTAAAGAGATAAAATGAAGTTTGGATAATTCTCCGACCGGTTCCAAATGTTGCTGCGTTATTTTTCTCTTCTTGAAATAATATGTTAATTCGATACCGGCCGTATAATAGCGATCCGTACCACTTCCACGATAATTCAAATAGTCTTCATCAATACTTAGTTCTAAAAGTTGTGGACTCACAACTTTTAGATTCTGTGCAGTAACCGTAGTCATAAATAAATAAAAGAGGCCGGGCAATACTACTTTTATTGTAAAGTTATTTTTCATTTTATTTAATGTGTTTGTTTACTATTAATACCAAATGGTTTTTCTAAAATCACCCAGTTAGAAATAATAAAAAGGAGTGGCCTCTTTGATTTCTATTAGAATAGAACGCTGGTTGAAACTTACTTTGAGTAGTGTCGTAAATGAAAATGCAATTGGCTTCTAATTCAAACCCTAAAATGGATATGCCTCTTCCATTTAGTTTAAAAGGTGTTACCTAGGGGTACCATTACACTATCTGAATTGATCCAGATCTACTCTATTGTTTAAGAGTAATATTCTACCTACTAGGACGTGGCAAAGAATTGAAAACGAGCAATCAAAAATTAAGCTCCGAGTTGAACCTCGTGGTTGGATGGGTTTCGTTGAAGCCTTAAATGTATCTGCTTACCCAATGGTTTTGAGAAATTGGAAACAACTTGCATTTCTCTTTTATTTCCTGAAGTGAACTCATCATGCCCCTCAATAACGGGATGTACATCAGTCTTGCTATCGTATTTTAAACTCAATCGATTAATCGATGAGTCGATAAGAATTATTGCACCCTTTAAGGTTAAACCGCCAATGAAAAAAAATGCTAGGATACTCATAGTTTTGAATCGGACTTTGCATTCGCAGCCAGCTTAGCTAAATATATAATGGGAGCAACAGCGGCAGATATTAAATTAACTCCTTTCAATTTCATAATGGGTTCTTCATCAATCAAGTTATTCAGACTGTTAAACTTACCTTTAACTCCTTGAGTTAGAACCGAAGAGTTATTTTTATACTTATCCATTATCTGTATCATTTTATGTCTTTGACTAAATGATTGATAATTTCTAAAATGGTTTGGGGAAGTGAAAACAAAATTTTGTTTTCACTTCCCCTCCCCCTTTTTTACTTAACGGCTTTCTTTACTTCGCCTATTACGTAAGCAATTTCTTCATTGGAGTTTGCAACTGTTACCTGTGTAATCGGTTTTTTAGTTTTGGCATTGAAGAAATATACTACTCCTGTAGCTTTGTAATCCTTCATCGCTTCGGTGAGGCCATTGGTCTTCAGCCCTGCTGCAGATGCTTGAATCGTTTCTTCGCTGGTGAAATCATTTACAACTAAAGAAATTGATCCTTCTTTGTTATTTTCCATGAATGCACCCATAGCCCTTTCCCCGTTTGCTTTACATACGGAGCACCAATTGGCTTGATTAACTACAGCTATCACTTTCGTAGCCGTTTGTGCAAAAGCACCGAATGAGACAACAACAGCTAAAAGTGTTGCTGCAATAATTGATTTTACATTTTTCATTTTGTTTTTTTTTAAATTGTTTATAATGCGAAGATGAGACCCATTAAACAAGCTGGCATTGATCTAGATCAAGAAATTAGTGTTTTGGTACTATTCGGATACATTCCTCCATCTACAGAGACCTTTGTAGGTCTCTATAGTTTGTCAGAAAATACTGTTTTGATTTGATTGATGTTTAATCACTATAGTCAAATTATAAATGCCAATTTTTACTTTCAAGTGTTAATACCTCAGAGAACTCTAAAATCACCCGATTTGTAGTTCGCTTTTTATTGCCCTTTAGTTATGACTTTATCAACCGAAAGTTTTCCGCTTCCATTTATGAATAGGGCAAAAGATAAACCAATTATTAAGAGATGGTACTCATACCCTTCACCTTTCTGATTACCAAACCAATTCATAAAAAATCCATTATCGAGATGCGATGTCAAAACTATACCAGTAAATAATATGATTGTCAATACACTCCATATACGGCTTGCAAAACCTGTTACCAAAGATATTGCCCCGATAAATTCAATAACGATTACCAAAAAACCAATAATCCAAGGCAAGTGCATTGTTCCTGTAAAAAAGCCCATCGTTCCAGTGAAGCCATAGCCTCCAAACATCCCAAGCATTTTTTGTGCACCGTGTGGTAAAAGAATTAATCCTAGTGTTAGGCGTAGAATCAAACCAGTAAAATCGTTATTTGTACCAAATATTTTATTTTTCATTTTGTTATTTATTTAGATTGTTTTAATTGTTTTGTGATTTGTGCAATGCGTTCTCCAAAAAGCTCGGCTGTTTCTAAACCCTTTAAGACATTAACTTCCTTTGTTGAATTGTCAGAAAGCGTCATAAGTCCTAGATAGCTTCCAAGCCCATTCGGTTCTTCCAATTGTCTATCGTTTTCAAATTTTGGTAGAATGCCTGTTGAAATCCAAAGCATACTATGTTGTGAAGCAAAAAGCGACAATTGTTGCAACGTGTTCAATTTGTCGCCATTTAAAGTTGAAGAGTTGGTAAAGCCTGCAGCAAATTTGTCCTTCCATTTTTGGCTATACCAAAATTTGCCCGTTGCTTCCATGAACTTTTTGAAATCGGCAGAGATTGTCCCCATATAAGTTGGGCTACCAAAAACTAACGTTTCTGCTTGATGCAACAATTCAAAATTGTCTTGTGCTTCAATCGTTGATAAAAGGGTTACTTGCTCTAATTCTCTTAAAGCTCCTTTTTGGATATGTTCGGCAGCAATTTTTGTGTGCCCATACCCACTGTGATAAATAATTACCATTTTCATTTTCTGTTTCTTTTAAATTATGATGTAAAAGAACAGAGAATGAAAACGATAAAAATTAAAGTACTTTAATAAATCACTTTCGAGATAATTTTCTGCGAAGCATACTTAAAAATACGGGTGTGATACCAAGATAGGCCGAAACTTGTTTTTGAGAAAGTCGCTGTTCAAGTTGAGGATATTTTTTAATGAAGCCTAAATAACGCTGTTCAGCAGTACAGGAAAGATTTTGATTAATACGATTTTGTTGAGCAATAAAAGCGTTTTGAAGTATCAACCTAAAAAAGCGCTCAAATTTTGGAACTCTATCAAATAGTCTATCAAGGTTAGCTTTTGATATTTGTATAATCTCTGTGTCTTCTAGTGCATCAATAAAAAAGTCCGTAGGGCTTTGAGTTATAAAACTAAATAGATCACCAACCCACCAATCTTCTGTGCCAAACATTACGATATGTTCAAAATCATTATCGTCTATAGTGTAAGTCCGTAAACAGCCTTTAGTTATAAAGTTTTCAGTTCTGCAAATGTTGCCTTGCTTTAATAAAAAATCTTTCCGTTTTAGATATTTTGTTTGAAGTAGCGAAACAAAATAGTCTTCTTCAGTTTTGTCAAGCTGAATATGTCGGCTAATATTTTGAAGAATTAGTTCGGTGTCCATAGGCTTATCTGATGTCTGTTTGGTTGCTAGTATTAGACAGCGTGGTGCACGTGGGAAGTTGAATTTCGATTAGTTAAACTAACCAAGAATTTGAATAGACTTATAAAGACTCTATCTATTCCTTGTACCTCACTTAGTCTATACTAGTTATAAAATTATACTATCGGGCAAAACGCTTTTCTTTTTCTTGTAAGTACACCATCGCCTCTCTCACAGCTACATCAGGATGTTTAGGATTGAAACCCAACTCATTTCTCGCTTTCGATATATCGAAATCCTGCTGCAAGCCAGAAAACATGGCAATGTCTTTTACACTTAGCAAAGGTGCTTTGCCATTTAGCTTACCTCCCAATTCCATAAACCAGGCAATCAAATAAAGCATAAACTTAGGAACTGCTTTAGGTATTTCTATTTTCAATTCAGGAAGTAGTGCCTGCGCAATCTTAGTGGTATCTGTAATAGAGGTACATTTCTCGTTAGCGAAAATATACCGTTCGCCATTCCTTCCTTTTGTGGCCGCCAAAAAACAACCTTCGGCTACATCTTTTACATCTACCCAATTAAGGGTAATACCAGTGTCAACCGGAATCTTCTTTTTAAGAATTAAGTCAATTACATTATACGAAACATTTAAACTGCCGAATGATTCGCTGCCAATCATTGCCGATGGTAAAACGGCTACCAACTCAATCTTATGTTTCCTGGCCAACTCAAATGCCAGCTTCTCGCCATCATTCTTTGAATTATAGTACATATCCCTTCGGTCAGGATTATGTCCATTACTTTCCTTTGTTGGCAGTTGAGCATAATTTAATGCAGCAATTGAACTCACATATACAATTTTTTTGACACCAGCTTCTGCCGCTGCTTCTACTAAGTTTCGGGTTCCTTGAATATTTACATCATAAATTTCCTTTTTAGGATCTTTTGCCCAAAGCTTAAAAGCTGCGCCAACGGCATAAAACGTTTCTACACCTTGCAATGCCCTTGTCAGGGACTGCTTGTCTGTAATGTCGGATTGAACAACCTCACAATCTAAACCAACAAAAGGTTCCTTATTGGAGATATTGCGAACGGAAGCCCTAACAGGAATTCCTTTATTGATTAGAAGCCTAACCAAGTTGTTGCCCAGGTGTCCGTTTGCACCCGTAACTAATGCTAAATTTTTCTGTGTCATATTCTTTTTTTTAAAATGATGACGCAAAATTCCTTACTAATTCCTAGAACGCACTTCGCAAATGTTACTTAATGATTTGCTTTCGAATTCTGCTCAAACTTTTTGAATTCATTCCCAGAAAGGACGCAATGTATTGAAGAGGCACATTATGTAGAATTTGAGGGTAGTTGTCTAGTAGCTTTTGGTAGCGTTGTTCGGCCGTTAACGTAGCCAATTCTTTTGAACGGTTTTCGTTATATGCGATTGACTGCTGAAATACCATGATACTGAAATCCTTAAAGTTTTCACTTTTTGAGGTTAAAAGATCTAAATTTATTTTATCTATTCTTAAGAGTTCACACGCTGTAATGCATTCAAGATTATCAGTAGCTATCGTGCTGTTGATAAAATTAAAATAGGATGTAATAAAGCCCGGGGGACAATTAATATGTGATGTTATTTCGTCACCGTTATCATTGAAACTAAACAGCCGCATATAACCGGAAACGACAAAATACAAGTATCGAGGGATTTTGCCTTCTTCTTCAATAATTCTGTTTTTAGGGAATAGTACAGGTTCAAAATATTCCTTACAAAGGCTAATATCATAGTCAGTTATTTTGCCCTGTAGCCGAACTATTTTTAAAAGCTGCTCGTGCATTTGTTCTTTATCAGATTTTCTTCACAAAAATTTCTAATTCCCCATTGTCAAACAAAACAGGTCCATGTCCAAAGCAAAGTACTTTTGGTTTTAAATCACATATCTTCTTTATGGATTTAATGTTTCTTTTCTTGTCTGTTGTAAATAGATCTGGAGGTTGATGTAGCCCAACAATTGTAGTGACCAAATTCATATTTACCAGAACATCCCCAACTATCATAACTCCATCTGTTTCTCTGAAAAAAGAAATATGTCCTTTTGAATGCCCCGGTGTATCTATCACCGTGAAACTTCCAACTGCGTCACCCTCTTTAAGCAGATGTGATACAGTATGCCCATTCCCCGCCCAATACTTTTGTTGAAACCGTGCGATCAGACTATTGCGATTCGGGTATTCGTAAGTAACCTTACCTGATTCTGCATTCTCCTTTTCAAGTTCAGATGTCCAAAGAGGTATGTTTAAAGCATTACATATAAAGTCGCTGCTGCCTTGATGGTCGGCATGAGCATGAGTAAGAACATGCTTGGTTATAGCAATGTTTTTAATTGCTTTTAAAATTTCGTTGCCTGAGCCTCTGATGCCTGAATCAATAAGAATATCATCAATTACATAACAATTGATTCCACTTCTTGGCATCAGTGGAATTTGGAATACGTTTTCTGCTATTTTTTTCATTTTGTCTGTTTAAAATTTTAGATGCACTGAGTGAATACTTTAGTCGGGCTATCAAGACCGCCTCCCATCTAGAAAAATAGACCAAAGACGATTGTAAGCGTGCATGAGCCAATAAAAATAATTATCCCATGAAGGATGGAAAATTTCATGCACGAAGTAATTCGCGTAGTTTCCGTAGGATGTAATGAGTAGCCGGACGTACTTTTCCATGCTATCTTTATTAACATCACGAACTTTAGTCAGTGAATTTTTCATAATTAATGGTTGAATTTTTAGACACTAAAAACAGGCTTTACCACAAAATTGATGACACAAAGGTGATACCCCTTGAAAAGCTGGGCATTGATCTAGATCAAGAAATGAGGTATTATTCAGCTTTGGACAGCTCTTTTCTAACTCTGCTTATGGCTTCGGGAGTTACTCCTAGGTATGAGGCTATCATTTTTTGCGATACTCTTTGAACAATATTGGGGTAAGTTTTTAAAAAATGCTTGTAGCGCTCCAAAGCAGAAGCGCTCATCAACATAATGACTCTTTTTTGTAAAACAAAGATACGTTTCACCATCGTGTTAATATTAACTTGCTTTTTCCTTTCCTCTTTATCAATAACGGTGATGGTAGAGTCTTCCAACGCATCAATGAACAACTCGGATGGGTCGGTTACTTCACAAAGGTCTGCGATGGTCCAGCCTTCACTAGCAAAAGCAAAAATGTGTTCCTTCCCCTTCTCGTCAATGGTGTAGCTTCTTAGCAATCCGGTTTCAACGCCAAAAACTTTCGTATTTAGCTCTCCTGCTCGTTGAAGCATTTGTCCTTTGATTACTTTCATTGCGCTTAACATTATTCCATTCAAGGCATTGTGAACGACTAGTAAGTTCTTCGTCCTTTAAAGATAACCCATTTAGCTCAATTCAGAGAATACTTAATGGAAAACACTTTTATAAATCGGAGGTCGAGCAGCAAGCTAATTTTATTTGGGTGTGGTATGGTTTGGCTCTTGCTTTTGCTTTGGTGTCGCGGTGGTATGTGCGGCAATGGCAAGTGCCAAAAGCGCTGGCGAGAATCTTTTTAAGTTGCCGTGCGGTGGGAACTCCCTTTTTAAGGTCGTCAATGAAAAGCGTCCTTGTCACCCGTGATAAGCTGAGAAATTTGAGTTGTCAGAAGGTATTTTAGAGAGCCGCTTTCGGGTGGTCCGGCATTGTTGCTAACGTGAATATTTGCGATCGGGCGGGAATTTGAAACTGCGTCCTGTCCCCAACACGAAACGGAATAAAGATAACAAAACTTTGAACTACACGTCAACCCCGCCTGGCGCAAATATATTGTTATGCACATGTGCCACATTCACCTAACTCTTTTTTAATTCCTTTTTTATCGAGATAATGTCAAGGTCGCCAAGTCCACTGTCAAATCCCTTCTTTAAAAGTTTTCTATGATTGGTAAAAAGAGGTAATTTGACTCCACATTCGTTTGCCAAGTCACAGATCAAACGAGTGTCCTTGTACACAAGTCGGAGCGGTGCTTGCGCACTGTAGTCGTTGTCCAGTATTTTTTGATATTTTGATTTAAATACAGCGTTAGACATTGGTCCTGAGTCAATCATCTCTAAGTATTCCTTTTCCTTAAGTCCGATCTGTCTTGCAAAATTTACTGCTTCCATCAGGCCGTTAAACATGGTTATTAACAGTAAATTGTTTGCCAACTTCATCTTTGATGCATTTGGAATTTTACCACAATGAACTGTCTTACTACTAAACGAACTAAACAAGCTAGCTAATGAGTTTAGTTTTTCAGTCGCACCTGCTGTAAGTAGTAGTAGAGTTCCATCAATGGCAGGTTTCCTTGAACCAGAAATAGGGCATTCAAAATACTCTCCGCCAAACTTCTTTACAATCTTGCTAAGTTCAATCGAGCTTTTTGGAGAGATTGTACTAAGATTAATCAACGTCTTACGTCTGAGTCCTTTGTTTGCGCCTGATACAATTTCTTTAATTTCTTTATCTGTCGGCAAGATGAAAAGAATTGTGTCTGCTTCATTTACTACGTCTAAAGGTGACTTCGCAATTATTGCTTTGTTTTTAAAGTACTCAACTGTTTTCTTGGTTCTACTGGAAACAACGACCTGAAAGCCGGCCTTTATAATGTTGTCCGCAATAGGTTGTCCCATTGAACCAAGTCCAATAACTCCAATCTTAGTCTCTTTGCTGAAGTCCATCTTTTTGTCGTCTACAGTTTCTAGGTGTTTGGGGTTAAATCGTCCCACGGCATTGTGCATAACGTAAATATTTGCGATCGGGCGGGAATTTGAAACTGCGTCCTGTCCCCAACACCAAACGGAATAAAGATAGCAAAACTTTGAACTACACGTCAACCCCGCCTGGCGCAAATATATTGTTATGCACCGTTTTTCTTCTCTGTCGTCATTCTATAAATCTCTCCAAACCTCTACGTTACTCGAAGGTCGCCTTTTTCTTTTTCGTTCTACGTATTCTCTAATCTTTGGGGCGTCCTCCGCATTTGGTTGACGCCTTAAATACTCGTTATAGCACTCAAACATGCGGTCAGTCTCGATATATGTTAGCCCTTCATTTTTTAATAAATTCGCATAACATTTTCCGATAAACCAATTCGCTGAGTAATACTGTCCGCTTTTTTTATCAAGTAAAGTCAGTGCCTTTTCAAATTGCCGAATTGCCAATCTGTCCTGCGCGTTGTAAAAATTACCTATTCCACTATACCAAATAGCTGCAACGTTGTTGGCGTCTACATTTAGAACTTTGCTAAGCACTTGTTCTCCATCACTATACTTTTTTGCTTGGATCAACGTCAGTCCAAGTTGGCACTGATAAATCAGGTTAGACGTGTCCGATTTGATAGCTTCTCTAAAAACCTGTTCAGCCCTATCAAACTGTTTATTGGTCAAAAAGGAATTTCCTTTGTCTAGAAATGTGTCTTGCCCGACAGTTGACAAAGCTGTAGAAACAAAAAATAATATCGTCAGTGTTACTATTCTCATATCGTGCCGCTCTAAAATGGTGCATAACGTTTGTGTTTGCGCAGTGGTGGGACTTTGAAACGCTTCACTGTCCCACGTGACCAAACGGTGAACGAAGATAGTACTTTGAACTTACACGTCACCCCACCATTGCGCAAACATTTTGTTGGCAGCTGCACCGTTCATCTCAGGCTTAATTTGTAAACAAACTCGTCAACTTTGTCCCTTGAGTCCAATTGCGCCTTGAAATTCCCTATCGGTGTTCCTCCGAGGTTACAACCATATGTTTTTCCGTCAATTTCAATGTCAATCTGTTCTGCCGTCAATGCTTTGTGAAGGGGCAGTCTGAGTCGATGTCCGGCATTTTCATATTGGATATTCTGAACTTTGTATTTAAAGTCATATTTCCTTAATCTTTTTTCTATCATTTTACTCATTCTATAAGAAGGCCAGAGTTGGTCGTCTGTCGGGGTTATTAATAAAATCGGGCCCGCTACGTTTTCTACTTTAATTATCGAATTGTTAACCTGTAATGTGTCGTCAAGTCCGCTATTCCAATAAGCCAATCCATCTATTGTTTCATTTACTCCTCCTTTTATCTTTTCCATCTTTATAAAAGGGATTGCTTGTCCATTCAAAGTCCATGAGGGCTTTATCTCATCTGAATTCCATGAAAAAACAGTGTTCGACCAATGAACCGAACCTGGACAATAACCTATTACTCCATGTATTTTGTCGGGGTATGTAGATGCCAGCAACAATGCAAGCTCTGCATCTCTTCCGCTCCCCATAACCAAGACTTTTGATGTGTCAACTTCTGGTTGTGATCTTAACCAGTCAATTGCTTTTTCGAAATACTCAAGCGGAATTTCCTCCATTCTGCTTGGCAATCCTTCCTGATTAAAATAGCTGAGTGACATTCCAATATGCCCATTACCCGCTAAACGGTCGCACCAGAAATCGCACCATTCGTCTCCTCCAAGTGCTATCACCGCTGTCTTCTTTATACTGTCGTCAATTTTGAAATACTTTGCTTTAAAACCATTTTCACTAATTGAGTTCTTCGTCACTCCGTTGAAGATAGTTCTCTTCACCCACCAAAGTCCGTTCCCAATTAATATTATCAAAAGTGTCCAAATAATAATTTTTCTCATCGCTATATCTGTCTTAACGGTGTTGCTGCCAACGTTTAGCTTATTGCTGGCGGGCAATTAAAACCTGCGCCCTGTCCAATGAGATAAAGATAAATAAAGAACTACAAACTTCAATGACGCACAGTCCCGCCCGCTTGCAATAAGCTTTTGTTGGCTGCTGGCGCGTCAATTGGTCTTCTTTATTTTTCCGTTGTCCAATATTCTATACCTGTCCAGTTTGATTTTTAAGTCTTTAGAGTCTTCAAGCCTATTTCCTTTGTCGTCTAACTCCCATGAGGAGATACTATCTAAAAGTGTTATTGACAAATCCGAATTTATCTCTGCTATTTCTGAAACACCATAACTCGGGTCGTTTCCTCCCCAGTCACCGAGGATGTCCAAGGTGTCGATAGGATTTTGATCTCTACCGATTGTCATTAAAATAGGTGATCCAGTCTCCGTCTGGGAGATAAAAATGATCGCCTTATAGCTCTCTTTGTCCGCTAATATTCCGTAAGGATGCTTAGTAAATTGCCAGTCGTTGTTCGTTATTCCGTATTTGTCTTGATGCAGTGCCGCTAAATCACGCCAAACAGTCGGATCCCATTTTAACGGCAGACTTATTTTCTGGAGCGTGTCGTAAACACTTGCAAAGCCGTCTTCATTTTTTTCAACGCTATTATTGTCTGACTTTGTCACACGTCCGCAGCTTGTCAGCAAAATTAAAAGCACCAAAACTGATAATCTCATCTTTAACTTGTTAGTAGTCCCTTGCGCTTGCAGCCAACGTGAGTATTTGCGTTCGAGCGGGGCTTCCGAAGCCGCGCGGTGTCCCCGACACCGAACGCACTAAAGATACGAAAACGTTGGATTACGCGTCAACCCCGCTTGACGCAAATACATTGTTGGCGGCCGTTACTTTTGTCACACTACTCTTTAGTGAGGGTAACACTTTTTGTTTCGTTGTCGTAATAAATTCGAAGTCTTGTCACGTTGATTTTAAAATTCACTTCTCCGTCTATAATGGCTTGATTAAACTTGTCAGCCCAAATAGGTTGAACAACTTCACTAGTCCCGTAACTATTAACTTTAAATTTCCTTGTCCCTTTATATTCAAATTGTCCAGAAACTGTGTTGGTGGTATTTGTCCCCGATAACTCGTTTGGGTCTTTAGTGTCGTCAAAATTTATGATAGTTTCGAGCCCTCTCGAGTTCTCTTGGTTTTTAAATTCCCGAATGTTGTCAGGATAGTTCTCAAATGAAAGTACCTTCCAAGTCCCGTTTAGTGTCGTTATTGAAGAGTCGTCATTGAAAGACTCAATATCCAAGTCCTCGTTTGAACAACTTAGCTGTCCAAATAATGCGAATGAAATAATTACTGTCCAGGTTCTCATAGTCGTTTTATCGTTAGACACTCAATCTGTCGGTTCGTTGTAATGGCCGCCAACGCTAATATTTGCGATCGGGCGGGAATTTGGAACTGCGTCCTGTCCCACACACGAAGCGGAATAAAGATAACAAAACTTTGAACTACACGTCAACCCCGCCTGGCGCAAATA
>JAIYCV010000020.1 GCA_027487845.1 Flammeovirgaceae bacterium | reverse complement strand
TTGCTGTTTGAGGATGCCCACGATTTGGCTCTCATTGAATTTTGTTGTTTTCATTTCTTCCCAATTTTAACGATTAA
The DNA here is from genome assembly GCA_027487845.1 of Flammeovirgaceae bacterium. Taxonomy (GTDB): domain Bacteria; phylum Bacteroidota; class Bacteroidia; order Cytophagales; family Cyclobacteriaceae; genus ELB16-189. The sequence continues at coordinate 36,794 of JAIYCV010000020.1, read as the reverse complement.
ACTCTATTTATAATCGCTACTGTTTTTGGGGAAGCTTTCAGGTGCAGTATCATTAATTTCTGTCATATTGTTTTTGATGTATATTCTGGTCGAGAAGATTGTTAAAAAGAAGGAGCTAAGCATTAAAATTCAAACGTTGCCCAATGCACCATTGGTTGATTTGGATAGTGTTGCTTATAATCTCCCTTCGTCTTCCACTATTGTCCTAATTCATTTCAACTCCAGTTGCGATCATTGTAAGTATGAATTAAGAGAAATAAAGGAGAAGCTATCAGCGTTTGCTGACACGCCCATTGTTTTGATGTCCTCAGAGAACCTAGCCACAATTAAGAAGACAGCAATAGATTTTGATATTGATAGTCTGCCTAACGTACACTTCGCTAAAATAAATGCAGAGCATGTTTTTGATACCTTTGGGTCGCTCTTTTTACCTCACATCTTCATTTATGGCAAAGACCGCAAGCTGATAAAAGAATTTAAAGGGGAGGCTAAAGTAGAGGCTATCGTTAAGTACCTGCCATGAAAATAGTAATGGTGATACCCAGTGCCATAGGCCATCTTAACCCTTCTTTTTTTATTGCCAATCAACTAGTAAAGGCGGGGCATTCGGTTGTTTATCTTGCCACACCAGAGCAAATGGGTACTATTACAGCGAATGGCTTCACCTACATATCATCACCAACTGTATTATTCAGCTCCGACAATCCGCTTATGGCTAAGGGTGGCTTTTGGGAGCGGTGCGCGAAAAGGCTTACTACCAATGAAGTCATCTTTGCTAAAAACAATGGTGCACTCTTTATTGAAGCGATCAACAAAACAAAACCTGATATTGTCCTGTTGGATGCCATCATAAGTTACAACTATTGGTTCATAAAAGAACACGTTAAAGTGGTGCTACTTCAGACGATGCTGTCAACCTATCAAGACAATACGCCACCCCTTACCAGTCATATACTTATAAAGGATGGGTCAACTTGGTGGGCGAAACTACAAATCTATTGGCAATGGCAGAGATACAACCTAAAGACTAAATTCTCAGTTGGGACTTTTTTAGGCGACAGCCATTATGCAACTACCAAAAGAATTTTTAATGAGATAAAGGACTTTGATAAATTACTGTTGAAAAGAAAAACATTTCAATATGGTATAGTCAACGTAAAAGAAGTTATTCTTTCACCTGCTTCTTTTGACTTTCCTAATAGAAAGAGGCAACTCCATCAATTTCACGCAGGGTTATGTTTAAATAATTCAATTGAATCTGGAATTACTGAATTCAGTCAATTTCTTGAAACGCTGCCACCAAACATTAAGATTGTGTATTGCTCGCTTGGCACCTTGGCATTGGTACATTTTACCAGGCGTGAAGGGTTTTATAAAAAACTCGTCAACGTATTCAAAAAAAGGTCAGAACATTTGATTTTATCACTTGGGGATTTTGATAAAACAACGTTGGGCGTATTGCCAAAAAATATTCATGCCTTTCAAAGTGTACCTCAAAAGTTTTTGTTGGGTCGTGCTGCCATGATGATAACCCATGCGGGTCTTAACAGCGTGCTTGAATGCATCTATCATAAAGTGCCCATGTTGGCGTTACCACTTAATAGCAAATGGGATCAGAATGGAAATGCTACCAGGGTAGTCTATCATGGCTTAGGGCTGAGAGGTAACATCAATAACTTGACAGAGATCAAATTGGATGCACTGGTGTCGGATGTAATCAATTCCGATTTTAGTCAGAACTTGGCTCGAATGAAGCACAATTTTGAAAATGACCAAGACAAGGTGGATGTTGTTAATTTGATTGAAAGGGTGGTTAACGAATTTAAGAATATAAATCTATAAGATGAAAGAAACTCCTTTTGTGCTGCAACACGATCAATCCGACTGTGGGGTAGCTTGCCTTGCTTCTATACTTAAATACCACGAAGGGGACAGTAGCCTTGAAAACCTTCGAAAACTAAGCGGCACTTCAAAACAAGGAACCACCTTATTGGGTTTACTTCAAGCTGCAAAGCAACTCGGTTTTGATGCCGAGGGGCTGGAGGCTGAGGGAGTTCATAATTTAACTGAGCTAAAGCAGCCGTCAATTCTTCACGTAGTTATTGAAAACAAGTTGCAACACTATGTAGTATATTACCCAAGCTCAACGCTGGATATAATCACAATAGGCGATCCTTCCAAAGGCATTATTCAACTCAGTAAAGACGAGCTAAATTCGATCTGGCAGTCGAAAGCACTTTTAAAATTAACACCTAACGAATCCTTCAAAAAGAATCAGATTCTAAAAAACTTAAAGAGAAAATGGATAATTGATTTAGTACGTGATGACTTTCCTATTCTCTTAGTATCCCTCGTGTTGGGCATTGCATTTTCGGTATTAAGTATAACCACTGCAATCTTTTCGCAAAAATTGATAGATGATATTTTGCCTAAAGAAAACATTCAGAAGTTTTGGCTAAGTATTGTCTTGGTTACACTGCTTATGCTAGCGCGCAGTGGCATTGGGTATGTGCGCAGCTTTTTTATGGGACAACAAGCAGTGGCATTCAACAACCGCATCGTTCAATTTTTTTACAACACGTTGTTGGTCTTACCAAAATCATTTTTCGATACTCGCAACATTGGGGAATTGATAACTCGAATGAGTGACACTAGACGTATTCAATCAGCGTTGGCAGTTGTTTCTGGTACTATTATCATCGACCTGTTGGTGGTACTAATTTGTTTAGGGTTCGTCTTTGGGTACTCACTGCCGATAGGTTTTGTTTTAGTAGGCATACTTCCGGTATATTATTGGATGCTGATCAGATTCAATAAACCTATTGTCGATCTTCAAAAGAATGTGATGGCAGGCGAAGCGTTAACCGAGAGCAACTTTATTGATACCATGCAAGGAGTAGCTGACATAAAACTTTTGAATAAACAACCGTTCTTTGCAAGAATAAACTCGTTAGTTTATGGTGAATTTCAAAAACGAATATTTGCTTTAAATAAGGTTCAATACAAATTTGGCTTTGTTTCAGAAGTAACTGGAGTGCTTATACAAATTATGGTATTTGCTGGTGCTTCTTGGCTGGTTCTTTCAAAACAGATGAAGCTAGGCGAAATGGTAGCTTTAATTAGTATCGCTGGTAATATAGTGCCATCAATAAATCGTCTAGTAGGTTCTAACATTCAAATACAAGAGGCATTTGTTGCTTTTGATCGTATGTTTGAATTTACCTCCATCGAAAAAGAGGAGGCAGCGGAAACAGCTGACACCGCAGAGGGCAAGCTCCCACCATTGCACACTGTTAAGTTAAACAATGTTTGCTTTCGGTTCCCCGGAAGAAAGCAAATTTTAACTAATGTATCGCTCCAATTTGGTAAAGGTGAAATGATTGCGTTGCTCGGTGAGAGCGGTGGTGGCAAAAGCACCTTGTTGCAACTAGTCCAAAAATTTTACCCACCCGAAACAGGTTCAATTGAAATGGATGGGCAAAATATACAACGCCTTTCAACATCAGATTGGAGAAGGCAAATGGCGTGTGTGCCGCAAGAATTAAAAATTTTTAATGGGGGCTTACTCTATAACATTACATTAAGCGATAAGATAGAGGAATACCAGCGAGCAATTGAGTTTTGTGAAGCGCACGGCTTTGGCAACTACTTTCAGAGCTTTCCGCAAGGGTATGCCACATTGCTGGGGGAAGAAGGTATTAATTTGTCGGGCGGGCAACGACAATTGGTGGTGTTGGCGCGTGCGCTATTTTGTAAACCACAACTGTTATTGTTAGACGAAGCCACCTCTGCCATGGATCGGCATACCGAAAACTTCATATTAGAATTACTTCAAAAGGCTAAAAAGGAAATGGCTATACTGTTGGTAACTCATCGTATTAAGACAGCCCAGCGTTGCGACCGGGTTTATATTTTAGAAAATTCAACCATTGTAAAATCTGGCACACCTACTGAGTTGATGCACACCCAGAACTACTTTAGCGAGTCGATGAAAGAGTTGCAAATGGTTTAAAACGGGATAACGTATTGTTGAAAGCTACTCACAAAAAGTCTACCCAATCTCAATCACCACATCATCGGTAAGCGGATGGCCTACGCACGTTAACACATACCCTTGTTCGCGTTCGGTTTTAGATAAGCCTTCTTCTTCGTCTAATTTCACTTTTCCAGAGATGGCTCTTCCGCGGCAAGCGGTGCAAAGGCCGCTTTGGCAACTATAAGGCAAATCAATGCCTTGGTCTAAAGCTGTTTCTAGAATGGTGCTTTTAGCGTCCACGGTGATTTTATACTCTTGGCCATCGTAGCGGATGGTAACTTCGTGCGATCCGTTGGGTTTGTCGTTACCTACTTCTTTCTTTTCTTTATCGAGCACACCTGCAACAAAACTCTCTTTAAATACTTTTTCTTTTGGTATTCCATGATCTGCCAGCAGGCTTTCCACATTTTTCATCATGCCTTCTGGCCCACACATAAGGTAGGTGGTCTTTTCAATGCCCCAATTGGGAATGCGCTCAAATAATTTTTCTAACAACGCTTTGTTCAACAATCCAGAGTAACCCTGCCAGTTCATGGGGGCGTTATCGAGAATATGAATTACGTGCAGCCGCCCCTCGTCTTTGATTTGCATCTCATCAAACTGCTTTTTAAAGATGATGCTTTCAACATCGCGGTTGCAATAAATTAATGAGCAAACGCTGTCTGGCTCTTGGTTCAATAGGCTTTTTATGATGGACATCATGGGTGTTATGCCAGAGCCGCCAGCAAACAACACAAGGTGTCGTTTTTTACTCTTATCATATTCTGTTGTAAACTGCCCCATCGGCTCCATCACCTTCATGGCCTGACCTACTTTTAAGTTGTCGGGCAACCAATTAGACATCAGTCCTTTGTCCACCCGTTTTACGGAGACGGCCAAATCCTCATCCACAAAAGGGGAGGAGCAAAGCGAATAGGCGCGCCTTACTTCTTTGCCATCTACGGAAGTGATGAGTGTTAAAAATTGCCCTGATTTATATGTTATTTTTTCCGATGGTTGTTGAAACACAACGCTGATCGCATCTTTCGTTTCTTGCACAATGGCCTTCACTTTTAGCTCGTGATACTTTGGACCACTGTGAGTCTCCTCTTTCTTTTCTTTTTTCTTAAATAAGCCGAATGCCATGATTGATTATATGTTTTATGCAAATTTACTCAAATCCAGTTGCAAGTTATTTAGTCGGATGAGTTTGAATTTATAAGTTGAGCCAATAGGTAAATTTAATAACCAACGCCTGCGTGTTCGATCTCGAATCTTGTGGAAATTTGTTTTCCATATGGTTATAAACCAAGAATAGATCAGACGCTGGCTTAAAGCGCCACTGGAGTCGGGCATTCATGCTATAACTGTCAAATCGAGTATTGTATTGAACAACACCTGTTAAAAATAGTTTTGTAGAAAGCGTGAAATCTAACCGAGGCCGAACAAGAAGAAACTCAGCCTTTCCATACGGTGCGCCCAGTTGCAAGTTGTTGTAATCCACGGTTACGGCAAGGCTTCCATAGGGCTGGTAGCGATAATTTAGTGTGCCTCCATAGCTCTGTCTGGTGCCCGTATAAAATTCGCCCCCCGATGCTTGAACGGAATAATTTATGACTTTTCGTGCATTAGAGTTGAACTGAACGTTAAACTCATTCCAGTTAAACTGCTGCCCTGCTAAATAAGGGATTTCGCCTCGTGGGTAGAGCGGGTTGAAATCTTCGGGTAGAAGCTGATAAATGCGCGTGGCAGAAAATTGAACATTTGTTGTATTTAAAAAATTAATGGCATAATCGAGTGCTATTGTCCTGTCGGTAAGTGTGCCTCCAGGAATGATGGTGTAATTGATTTCCACCCCAGGCCCCATTGTAGCAATATTGAATTTTGAAGGATAGAACTTTCCTTCCACTCTCCCAAATCCGCTTAGGTAACCGGGATACACATCTAGGCTCGGCACGTAACCAGTTTCGGCAATAAAATTTTTCCCCACTAAATTATTGGCTGCAAATATGCCGAGGTGCCGTGTGTTGTAGCCCAAAAATGCGCCTGTCGAATAGTTCTTATCTGTGTTGAACGCATCTATAGAACGATGATAATATATATCTCCACTCCATTTATTGCTCTTAGTGATTAAATTAAAATCAACACCGAATACGCGATTGTAGGTATTTAACACCGTATCCTGGTTTACCCGTTTCACCAAATCGCGCTGATAGAATTTTCCTCGTTGATATTTGCCCAGCCCAAGCGACTGCTTATCGACCATAAAGAAATCGATATTGGAGCGGGAAAACACCTGACGTTGTATAATGGCCATGGTGTAAAGTTGAGAAGGTAGCCCCAGCGATTCCTTTTCTTGGGTTTTCATGTTTAACAATCCCACTCGCCAATTTTTCCCAATTTTTCCGCTGATGCGCGCTCCATATTGAATGGGCACTTGTTTCGCTGACCCGGTGGAATCTAACGCCAGTCCTATTCTTCGTGAAAAGAAAGGGCGTGTATCGGGGAAGCCAGGACTGGCGAACAAATCACTGTTTTCCAGAAAGAATTGCCTCCGCTCAGGAAACTGAAACTCAAAACGAGTTAAGTTGATTACTTGTTGGTCTACCTCCACGTTAGAAAAATCGGGGTTAATGGTAAGATCCAGATTGAGCGAGGGCGAAACAGCTACTTTGGCGTCCAGTCCTGCTGATGTGGTGGTACTTAAGGACTCCCCTTTTTCAATATCTTGAGAGCTAACACCCGCAACATAAGGTATCAGCGAAATGTTTGCGCCAGCATGAGGTGCTGAAGTTTCCCACTTCAATTTACCCGTATAGCCAAAAGAAGCCGGAATAAACTGAATGGGCGTTGCTATCCAACTGGAAATTTGATTGCGTTTCACATCGTTTCTCAAAAAGGTTACATTCCATTCGCTGCTGGTATGGCTGTAGCGAAAGGATTTAAAAGGAATAGCAAGTTCTGCCACCCATCTATCTTGCGATCGTTTTACACTCGAATACCATTTATTGTCCCAGCTATTGCTAAATGAGCCATCTCCATCCTGGCCGCCATTGGATATTACTCCCTCAGATTGAACGCCAAAGGGGGTGATGGTAAAAAAGAAACCATTGGTGTAGTCATTGAAAGGATCTAAGTAAATACCTATGTTATCGTTTAATGACCAGTCGATGTCTCTTCGCAATGACTGCACGATGTCGGCTTTGTTGTCATCATAACAAACAAATGAGATGTAAAGAAAATGATCATCAAAAGCCAGTCTTGCTTCTGACTGAAAAGTAGGTGGGAGCGAATCCACGGGATAGTTCAGAAAGAAATTTGTTGCTAAGTCGGCAGAAGTCCAGTCGGGTTCATTTAGTTGGCCATCCAACGTAATAAGGGCAGTTGTTTTTTTTATTGAAAGTGGCTTGCCAGGTTTGTTTTGGGCTAAGGTAAAAGTTGATAACAGGAAGAATACAAACGCCAAAAAGAACCTCACAATAGTTTTTTAGGCTACAAAAATAAGAAATGGTTTTTAATCGTTCGTGTTAACAACATGTTAACGCAGAGATTTGCCATCCAGCCGCTTTCTTCAATCACTAATCCTCCACAAAACACTGCCATCGTTTTTGGCATGAAAACTCTACCGATAGACAAACGACAAAAAGACCCATTGTTGCGCTTGGTAACTATTTTAGCACAGTCTCATCCTGACGGGTGCAAAAATAATTTGCCCTTCTTTAAAAGAGTTCACATAGCTATATTTGTTGTAAGCTTGTCAAAACTATATACAGCACCATATTTATTAATATGAATTTTATATGATATCAGTTTGGGAGATGAAGGTTTTGAGTTTTGGTTTTGCCCTGCAATTAATCAGTTTCGTTTCTTTTGCCCAGCAAAAATTTGTTACTGAGTTATTGGTGGTGGGCGGGGGTACTGGTGGCACTGCAGCAGCAATCCAAAGCGCACGCATGGGTGTAGCAACAATTATAGTGGAAGAAACTGGATGGCTTGGAGGTATGCTTACTGCGGCTGGTGTAAGTTGTACAGATGGCAATGATCAGCTACCTAGTGGCATGTGGCAAGAATTTAGAAAGGCTTTGTATAGCCATTATAAAACACAAAATCTAGCCACCGGTTGGGTCAGTAACACCTGTTTTGAGCCACATGTTGGTGATAGTATTTTTAAAGCATGGGCAGCTAAGGAGCGGAAGCTAAAAGTCTTAAATGGCTGGTATTTCGATCACGTTCTGAAAGAAGAAAATAAACTGATTGGTGCAATTTTTAAAAATCATCAAGGGCAGTCTTTAGCAATCAAGGCAAAAGTTACTATAGATGCGACCGATCTCGGAGATGTATTTTCTAATGCGGGTGCTGCTTATGACCTTGGCATGGAAGATAGACCTTACGCTAATGAAGCAATGGCACCAGGAAAGATTAATTTAGTGCAAGATCTGACTTGGGTAGCTATCTTAAAAGATTTTGGAGTAACCGCCAATAAGACAATAAAAAGACCAGCAAATTACGATTCTACAAGATTCTTTTGCAGTTGTAATGAAGCCCCTTGCCCGGATGGGAAGCCGAAAAATGTAGATGCAAAGCAGATGCTTGAGTACGGCAGACTTCCGCATAACAAATTCATGATTAATTGGCCGGCTTATGGGAATGACTATTATGCAAATGTGGTGGAAACGCCCCCCTTATTGCGCACTGAAGCTCTTTCAAATGCCAAACTAAAAACACTTGGTTTTATCTATTTTATACAAACTCAATTAGGCTTTAAGAATATTGGGCTTTCTAATGAATTCGGAACAATGGATAGCTTAGCACTTACACCGTATCATCGCGAAGGAAGACGATTGCGTGGAGTTGTAAGGTTAAACGTAAATCATCTTGCCCAACCACTAGATCAAAAACTAACGCTGTACAAAACGGGAATTGCCGTGGGCGATTATCCTTTGGATCACCATCATGATGAAGTAAGAGATGCTCCTTCTATTAATTTCCCTGATATACCTTCTTTTAACATTCCATTAGGATCATTAATTCCAGAGAAAATGGATGCACTAATTGTTTGCGATAAGGGAATTTCAGTATCCAATCTTGCCAATGGAAGCACGAGGCTGCAGCCCTGTGTTTTGTTAACAGGGCAAGCAGCAGGCGTTTTGGCAGCAGAAAGTATCCAAAAGAAAAAGCAACCTCGATCCATTAGTGTAACAAAACTCCAGAAAGTACTTTTGCAAGAGAAATGCTACCTAATGCCTTATGTTGATGTGAAGACAGATAATCCTAATTGGGAAGCGATTCAGCGCGTAGGTCTGTCAGGCCTGATGAGAGGCGTTGGCAAACCACGAGCATGGGCCAACAGAACTTTCTTCTATCCGGATAGTTTGATTACAATGACCGATTTGACTAGATGCCTAAGCGAATGGGGTTATCAACCGGTTCAATTTAAAAGTATTGATTCAACTAAAAAACTCTCACGAGAAATTGCCATAGCACTGATACTAGATTTTACTAACACCTCAAACTTTTGCATTCTAAAAGGCAAAGCCTTTCAAAGGTTTAAGCAGGAATTTGAAGGTCAGTATAAATTGGCAAATCAAGATAGGGCGATTAAAAGAATTGAACTTGCTAGTATGTTAGATTTTGCAATGACAAAGGCATTTTCATTTGAGGTGAGTCTGAAAGGAGAAATCGAAAAAACACACTAGGAAGCGTTGAATTAAGAGTCAATTATCCAATCTTAATAATGCCAGCCTTTACGAGTATTCGATTTTAAATTAAAAAAAACGTTAAATCGAAATTAGAAAACTGTATAAAAGTATTTTCTAAGGTCGGTAATCAACTCTTCACTCTTTCAAGAGAAAAAACAAGAATGGTTTATTTGCTTAATTTTGAGGGATTAAAAATGTAATTGTGAAGTTAAATACCCTTACAGCCATATCTCCTGTTGATGGACGATATTTTAAAGCGACAGAACCATTAGTTCCTTACTTTTCTGAATACGGTCTTATTCGCTACCGTGTGCTCGTTGAAGTTGAATATTTTATTGCATTGGCTGCACTTCCGTTAGCTGAACTTGCCTCGTTTCCAGCAGATAAAATACCAGCATTAAAATCTGTTTATGAACGCTTTACGGAAGAGCAGGCCTTGGAAATTAAAGAAATAGAAAAGACTACTAACCACGATGTAAAAGCGGTTGAATATTTTTTGAAACGTGAGTTCGACAAACTAAATCTTTCAGAATTCAAAGAATTCATACATTTTGGTCTCACCTCACAAGACATCAATAATACAGCTACACCTCTATTATTGAAAGAATCGTTAGAAAATGAATTTCTTCCGCAATTGAACGAGTTAGTATCCAAGTTAGAGCAACAAAATCTTACCTGGGCAAACGTATCGATGTTAGCCAAAACCCATGGACAGCCTGCATCGCCAACTAGATTGGGGAAGGAGATTCACGTATTTGCGGAGCGAATTACGAAGCAATTGATCCTTCTTGGAACAATTCCTCACTCGGCTAAAGTAGGTGGCGCGACCGGTAATTTCAACGCACATTACATCACCTACCCGGAAATTGATTGGGTTGATTTCGCCAATCGGTTTGTTGCTCAATTAGGATTGACTCGCAGTCACCCTACTACCCAGATCGAACATTACGATAACCTAGCGGCATTGTTCGATAACTTAAAGCGCATTAACACCATTTTGATTGACTATAGCCGTGATATGTGGCAATACATATCCATGAATTACTTTACGCAAAAAATTAAAGAAGGTGAGGTAGGCTCATCGGCAATGCCACATAAAGTAAACCCCATCGACTTTGAAAATGCAGAAGGCAATTTCGGGATTGCCAATGCCATCTATGAACATCTTTCAGCGAAACTTCCTATTTCACGGCTACAACGCGATTTAACGGACTCGACTGTGTTAAGAAACATCGGTGTGCCCATCGCGCATTCTTTCATTGCCCTGAAATCACTCATTAAGGGTATGGAAAAATTGCAACTCAACCAAGAAGCTATCGTTAAAGATTTAAATGATAACTGGGCGGTGGTAGCAGAGGCGATACAAACAGTTCTTCGAAAAGAGGGCTACGCCAATCCCTATGAAGCATTGAAATCATTAACAAGAAAGAACGAGAAGATCACACAACAAACGCTCTCAGATTTTATTGACTCCCTTTCTGTATCGCAAGAGTTGAAAATAAAATTAAAATCGATTACGCCTTTTAACTACACGGGTATTTAATCGTTTTGATTGTAAAGCAGTCGCTTCTCTGAAAAATCATAGAGCGTAAGCCTTCTCAAATCATAGTAGGCTACCCAAAAGGAGCGCAGCGCTTCGACATATGCTCTTTTTGCTTCGTCTTTTTCTTTCAGCGCAATGTTTAAATTGGTAATGTCAATTTTGCCGATCAAGTACCTGTTTTGAGCAACGTTGTAGCGTTCTTGCGCAACTTCGTCCGATTTCTTTGTAATTTCTATCTGAAGCCACAAAAGCTCGAATTGATTTACTCGGGTGATGATCTCTTGGTCAAACCTGATTTCATTTTGGTCAATGAGATAATCATTTAGAGTTTTGTTGGCATAAGCAGTTTGCATAGCTGCGTAATTCCTGCCCCAGTTGAAGATAGGAATTTGAAATCCCACATTCACCACCTGTTGTCGCTGAGGATTGTTGTAAAGGTCAGGCGCAGTAAGTGCCGAATTATTTAGACCGAATTGTGCGTTCAGGGTAGATGAATAACGGGTTCCTTTTGCTTGCGCTACATCGCGTGCGGCCTCTAGTCGTCTCCTTTCAAAGGCAATAAAGTCTTTTCTGTTTTGCTTAGCGAATTTTAATGCATCATCAACGGATACATCAAAAACGGGGACGTTCTCTGGAAGAATCAACTGAAAGCTCTCTCCATCTTTAAGTCCAATGAACGTTCGTAAATAGAGACTAAAGGTTTGAAAGTCTAAGTTAGCCTGAGCCACATCTTGGCGCGACCGAAGCAGTTGGAGCTCTACTTGCAAGAGCTTGTCTTTTGAAGTGGTGCCTATGTTATAACGACCTTGCTCAATCTTATAAATGGTATCATTGTTGGCAAGGTTGTACTTAGCAATTTGTATGTTTATTTGTGCTTTCAAGACATCAAAAAATCTGCCTGCTGCATCGCTTGAAATGGCTTCTTTCTGCTCTACAAAACTCCGTTTAGATTCCTCAAAAATCAAAGGCTGTATCTTTTGATTCCATTTAAATGGATTAAAAGCAAAAACCGGCTGCGAAAGCTGAATATTAAAAATAGTTCCATTCCATTGACTTGCGTTTGAAGAGATGTCATTAAAATAATTCAGCGTAGTGTAGGCTGAGATTGTTCCTCCCGTCCATTGAATTGGCTGTTGAAGGTACAGGCTCATACCTGGATTTGTTTGATTGATAGCTCGATAAGCGATCGATCCATCCGGCTGAGTTACGGGCTGGTAGCGTTGGCTGAAAGTAGGCGCATTTCCAGCCAGTATCAATTGAGGATTGAAGCCTGCTTTAAACTGTCGGTATTGCCAGTAACTTGTTTTTTTTGTAGTTTCATTTACTTTGGCATCAGGCGATTGTTGCTGGGCGCGTTCAATAACATCCTGAATGCTAAATTTATTTTGGCCATAGCTAAGTGAAGCCACGGCTACTACTCCTAATAAAGCTAAACTTATTTTATTCATAACGCAGGGAAGTGATAGGGTCTTGTTGAGCTGCTCTTCGTGCTGGCGCAATGCCAAAAATTAATCCAACGGAGGCCGCCACACCGAAGGACAGCGCTATGGAACTGAGAGTAATGAGTGTGGGGATATGCGCAATGGTAGCCACGCCAAAGGCAATTGACACACCAAGTATAACACCTATGATGCCTCCACTTACGCTAATCATGATGGCTTCAAATAAAAATTGTTGTACTACATCACTTTTCTTGGCACCGATAGAAAGCCTTAATCCAATTTCTTTGGTGCGCTCTAGCACAGATGCCAACATAATGTTCATAATACCAATTCCCCCAACTAATAATGAAATACCGGCAATGGCACCTAGCACGTAGTTAAAAATATCATTTGTCCGTTGCTGCTGTTTTAATAATAGTTCAGGAATTTCTATTTCGTAATCAATCACTTCATAATGTTTGCGCTGTAGTAAGCGAGAAATTATTTCGGCTACAGATTGCAGCTTTGCAGTTTCTTTCACTTGTATAACGAGTCTATCAAGCTGATGGTAATTTTTCTTTTCTTCTTTGGCAGCATCTGTTTCATTGCTGAATACTCTTCCTCTGCTTTTTAAGGCTGCCAAGCGTATGGATTCAGTAGTGATCTTATCTCTATCTTTGTAACGGATTAGTATTGTCTCAAGAGGAGAGTAGACGTCCATGTTAAAATCTCGGATACCTAACTTACTGATACTGGCAGATGTCAGCTTTCGCTCGGTAAGAACTCCGATAATGGTAAGCCAATTAGATCCTATTTTAATATTCTTGCCGATGGGGTTTTCTGTCGCAAAAAACTTTGTCTTTATGCCATAACCAATAACGCACACAGGTGAACCTTTTTTCTTTTGATCTTCATTAAAGAATTGGCCTTCCTGTAAAGTAAAGTTGTAAATATCAAAATAGGCACTTTCAATACCGATTAACTTGGCCGATCGCCTTAGTCCATTGCGCAAAACATAGGTGTCAAGTATAACTTCCGGACTTATGGTGTTGATACCCGGAATAATAGTGGCTATGCTATTTACATCGCGTATCGTGAGCCCGGGTGAAAACTTTTTCTTATCTTTTTGTCCTCCCGGCTGCTCTTGCAGTTTTTCTTCTTTCTGCTCAACAATTGGCTTGATTACGATGTTATTGACGCCTACTAGTTTTATTTGATTGATTATTTCTTGCTGTGCACCATTGCCAATGGCCAACATAGCAATCACAGCGGCTACGCCAAAAATAATTCCAAGTGCTGTGAGGAGTGAACGGATTTTATTCACCAATACAGCGTTGATGGCAATGTATAAATTGGCAATGGAACGTTGGGAGAAAAGAGCATTTAACTTCATTTGCAATAATTGTTAATGATGCAATTAGGATTAGCTCTTGGTAGGACTTTTTGCTTCGGCTGTAGATGGCGGATTCTCTTCTTTCTTTATTTCCTTCTTATTTCTCTTTCCATTTAACTCTGGAAGGAGTTTGACGTCTTGCGATTGTGCGCTGGCAGGTATTGATAAGTATAGCCTGTCATTTTCCTTTACGCCCTTGGTAACAATAACATCATTGGTGTTCGATTCGGCAACGATGACTTCTTGCTTCACGATGTCTAGTCCATCTTTGAGAAATACAAATGTGATCGAATCGTGTAAGCTATGAAGGCTTTCAAGCGGGATATACAAAACACTATCTACGGCATGTGTTAAAATGCGGTTGCTGGTTGTCATGGAGGGCCTCAAGGTGGCATCGGTACCCTTGATTTCAACGGATACTTCAAATACTTTTGAATCTGAGTTAGGCCTTTGTTCGCCTACATTGGCAACACTTGTTACAACGCCAGCAAGTTTTTTGTCGGGATACGCGTCAAGGCCCACGTTCACTTCTTGCCCGGCTTTTACTTTGCGAACGTCTACCTCGTTCACGTAGGTTTTTGATTTCATTTTTGTAAGGTCAGGCAACGAAGCAACATTCGGCTCCCACATTTGTATTTGAGATCCCGCTTTAATAGGTTTTCCATCCCATCCCTTTTCATAGATCACCATTCCGTCTTCTGGCGCCAACACATCAAATGATTTCAACACGGTAGTCATTCCATCCATTTCGTTTTGAACTTTTCGTAGTTCCGCAGAAACTTCACGCATTTTTTCTATGTGTTGATTTTTTTTAATTTTATAATTATCGAGTGCTTGGTCATAGCCTCTTTTCGCTTTTTCAAGATTGATGTCGGCTTGCTTTATAGATGCGGGAGGCTCAAATTTTGACTGTTCTAAGATGATGGCTTTTTCCTCAACTCCGTATTTTAGGTTGATTAGCTCATCACGTGATAACCTCATTTGCAAGGTGGTGTCTAATTGCGTTTGGTTGAACTTCGATTTGGCTTTCTCTAACTCTATTTGCTTGGCAGAGAATTTCTTTTGGAATTCGGATCTGTCTAACGTTGCAATCCAATCTCCTTTTTTTACCACCGTTCCCTCGTTCACGATACTTTGAATAGTAACTTGGTAGATATCAAAATTCATTAAAGAGGAGGGTCCTAAAATCTTAACCGAATTCTTGGCTTCTAGCTCTCCCGTTGTTTCTATTTCAACTTTAAACTTTCCCTTTTTTACCTCCGCATAAATGTCGGAAGCTTCTAAGGCTGCGTTATTCCCGAAAAGGAAATAGAGCGCCATGAGTGATACGAGTACGCCTGCTCCAATGATAAGGTTTCGTTTCATGTGTTTAAATTGGTAATGAGTAGTGAGACATTAGTATTGAGACGTGCAACCTCTTATCATGCTGTTGGGTGTAGAGAATCTTAATGGCGATTTCATATGCAATTTTTTTTTAAGGTCATATCACGAAAGCTTGGGAATCGCCAAGCAGATAATCATTCCGTTGGGATGTAGAATATCTTAATCGTGTTTTCATCTATTGTTGTTGCGTTATCTTACTAATACTGGAAAGTAAAAATTAAGTTACAAAAAATGTAGGCATCTAACAAAGTTGCCAGCATTTTAAACGAAACGGTTATCTTAAAATTATTGGTTAGCCCCTTTTTTAACCACTATTTTTGAAAGTGCGGTCTCTTTACTAAGCTTTCCTGTGCCATACTCTTTTAGGTCATTCATTTTCACTGCTAATTCCAACGATGACGGTATTCCACATTCTTTACACCTAGTTAATTTTACGTTAAAAACTAGACTTTCTTGATCTTTTAAACTTTTCAACGTCCTTCCATATTCTAATAAGTTATCTTTTAACTCCTTTTCAAAAGCAGGGTAAAGTTCTTTTGTTTTTTTGTCGCGGGTAACCTGATCAACGTCATCCATTCCTAATGCGGGCAACGTATAGTGGTTGTAGAATTCGCCTTGCATGCTAGAAAAAGTTTCCATATAAAATACCACGCCATAATCTTTCAAACGTTCGTAATAAATATTGCCCTGCGTGAAATATGTTTTTGATAAGTCGGGCTGGTATAGGCGGCTGAAAATACTTGAAAGTAGTTCCAAGTCAGGTTCTAACTTGTCGGAAACCTCGCTGTTTACAAGTTTGATTTTTCCAAGGAGTTGATCGCGGGTTATTTTTCCCAGCTTAGCTTGCGTTAAGTCTGACTTTAGCGCTTCCACTGAAATGAGTGACTGTTTGTTTAGACCTTGGAAAGTAAACCATGGATTTTGATTATCACCGCGATTGGTAATGATAATTTTTTCGTTGGGTTGAAGTTGGCTGATTAAATCTCCGTAATCGGTTAGGAAATTTTTAGCTGCCTGAATAAATTTTTGATCTGCAGTTTGCTCAAGTGAATCGGAGACGGATTTCTTGCTTTTTGGCGACCGAGTTTTTTGTGACGTTCGTGACTGAGTTCTACTTCCGGCTGCGATGGCCTCTTCTTGTTCTGGATTAACAATGGCATCACCTGAGATAGAATAAGAAAACGAATTCCCGGGGCCTGTGTTCATAATGATGTTAGGGCTTTCGAAATCATCATTCATAAACATATGCATGTTGCCGCTAATATGTTCGGGCAACCTAAACGTTACGCCATGACCCTCTCTGTACTCGCCTGTAATTTCGACCGGAAAGAAATTCCTTCTGGAAAACTCTTGCTTTATAAGTGTTGTTAAAATGTTTTCAGCTACTTCAATATCGCGCTGCATGCGCTGCTCGTCTATTTTGGTCTGAGCTGTGGCAGTAACAATAAACGCTACTACTATTCCAGCAGCCAATGTAAAAATTCTCGTTCCTCTTATCATAATGGTATATTTTAAAATCTAATGTCTTATGTCTCGTTTCTAATAACTATTTTGTTTTTTTATCACACTTGAATTTGAAATCAAGCTGGTAATAATTTGTTCAGTTTCCTGCTTAAATAAGTCTGTATTCTTTTCAATGCTATTTACCCTTGTTTGAAAAAGTTTCAAGTCCTGATTTCGTTGCTCTTGTAAATACTTCGAGAAATCGACCAATAAATTCTCTACGTATTTTTTTTGTTCTGTTGAAGAGAGCTGCAAATAATCTTTCATCAGCTTGAGATTATCGTTCTGAAGCCCGGAAACAAATAGCTTAACTTGTTCTTGCGAAGCCTGAGAAGTATTTTTCATAAGATCATCGATTTTCTTTGAGTTGATCGCTAGGTTTGTCTTAACCGATTCATTTAATTTCTTCTGGCTGTCCGTCCAGTTTGTAGAAATCACTTCGTTGTTTTTCTCTAGCGAATGGTTAATCATTGCTTGAACTTCCGCAGGCGTTAAAATAGGTAATTGCGCTACTTCTTTGGGTGGTTCTACTTTTCTGCCAAAGCTTATTCTCAACTCGCCATTACTGGCATTAATTTCAGTTCCTAGAAATTTACCCGCTAACAATAGAAGAAAAACCGATGCGGCAATACTTATAACAGTTTTGAAATAGATCGAATCCCAAAAAGGTTTTGTGCGTATTTGGTCATCCATGAAGATAGGCGGTGCAATTACTTCCTTGTCTTCCAACTTGCTAATAATTGCTTGGGTCTCTTGCAATGAATTGTATTTCTTTAACTCTTCCGGGTGGTTAAGAAAATACTGATTCACTTTGTCCATTTCTGCTGAATCCAGCTCTCCATAGAGATACGACACAATGACGGTTTCGTCTGGTTTATAGCTCATAACTGACTGTTTCTTTTGTAATATTTCGCTTTGCTAATATCGTTTTTAAATTATCTAGGCCATAGTAAAGCCTAGACTTTACTGTGTTCTCAGAAAGATTTAAAACCTCCGCAATTTCCCTGAATTTAAGCCCCTCATACTCCTTCATCACCACAATTTCTCGCTGTTCATCGCTTAACTCCAACAGGCATTTTTGTAACAGATCAGATAACTCCGACTGCCTTAGTTGATGCTCAGGGTTTTCGTGACGCATTTTACTTTCTTCCCACCGATAACTCTCTTCTGCTTCACCGGGCCTCAAATCGTGGAGCGACACTGATCTTTTTACCTTTTTCTTCCTTGCCTCTTCCCTACAATAGTTGACTGCAATAGTGTAAATCCACGACTTAAACCGGCCACTGTCTTGAAGGTTCGAGATATTCCGATGCATCGAAATAAACGTCTTCTGAGTGGCCTCCATCGCCAAATCATGGTCGAAGAAGAACTTGTAAGCAAAGTTGTATATGCGCTTATACCAAACTTGCACTAGTTTTCCTTGGGCGGTTTTATCCCCTTCGCGTGCCCGGGCTATGAGGGCATCAGACCAAAGTGTTGACTGTTGTTGTGGCAGAGGATTCAGGTTTTTTAGGTTTTATGCAACGACAATATACAGATGAAGCAGGCGCAAGGAAAGTTTTAGACGATAACAAATTTCCGTTGCTGGGCGAAGTTTCTATTTTAGCCAAGTAAAATTGGTGATCACTTACATGTAACAAGTAGCGCGTAACTTCTACCTTTGCAACCCATGAAGAAAGTCATTTCCCTCCTAATTCGATTTATTCCCCGCAAATACCTTCAGCTTTTTAGCGGTGTGGGGCTAAAAGCACTCGGTATTTTCTATGCTGGCAGTCAAGTTGAGTGCCCTATTTGCCAACATAAATACCGGCAGTTTTTACCTTACGGGAGGATTAATCCACGCCCCAATGCACTTTGCCCTAACTGTTTAAGCTTGGAAAGGCATCGGCTTATTTGGCTGTATCTAAAAGAAAAAACAGACTTTTTCTCCGCCCAACTCAATGTACTTCACATAGCCCCTGAGCCTTGCTTTATGGAACGCTTTGAAAGGCAGCATGGTGCCGGCTATGTCACAGCAGATATCGAATCGCCACTGGCCAAAGTAAAGATGGATATTCATCAAATCCCTTTCGTGGAAAACCACTTTGATGCCGTGCTTTGCAACCATGTGCTGGAGCATGTAAAAGATGATATTCAAGCTATGAGTGAAATAAAACGAGTCTTAAAACCAGGTGGGTGGGCTATTATGCAAGTGCCTTTTTTTTCGCCCGTTCCTGATGTTACCTTTGAGGACGCCAGTATTACAAATCCGCGCGAACGAGAAAGAATTTTCGGGCAAGATGACCATGTGCGATTGTTTGGCAAGGACTATCCGAAACGAATTGCACAGAGTGGCTTGATTCCCGAAGCAAGTGATTTCGCGAAAGCACAAGCTGAAAAATTTGGTCTACAACAAGGGGAGATTATTTATCTGGGGCGGAAGGCGCAGGTTGGTTGCTGAGCGTTACGGTGGCTGCTATAATGCCCCTAACTTTTTCCCATTTTGCAAAGCTGGTTTTGCGCGTATAGCAGCTGAATTTTTCATTCGCTGTTCTGTTGGTTGAAATCGCTATGAAAGTGCCGGGTAAATCAATGCCGCTGCCTTTCAATTTTTGACTCACTACTTTCTTGCCTTCAAAAACAACTGTATCTGTTTCTAGTTTGTTGGGATGCTTGCGTACAAAGTCTTGGTAGCCTTTTGCGATCAGATCACGATCTGTTTTTGTGAGAATGCGCTCGAAGGAAATAAAAAAAGGTTTGTCGATAACGAATTTATAAGCGGTGAAATCGAAAGTTAGCCATCCATTTCTGATAGAAGATTCTAGCACCATACTTTGAGTGAACATATCATTGCCTGGTTCTTTGCTCAAACTATCCACCGCGTAAAGGCGGATGCGAATTTTAAATGAAGGAAGATTATTTCTATAAATTCTAATGTTAGCTTTTTCGAGATAAACTGGAAATTGCAAATCATTTAGAGTTGGATTTGTATTTTCAATGAGTAATGCATCAGAAGCACCAGCATATAGAGTATCGGTTTCTAATGTGCCTCCGCCTACTCGGTAATTGCCTAACTCAAATTTTTTATTCTTGTCTTTTTTATTTTTTACCACTACTTCACCCAAATGAACTACTTGCTCTTTCAACTCTATAATTAGATCAACATCTTGTAAACGCTGAATCGGTGTTTTAATAATTGAATAACCTAACGCAGAGAATATCACACTATCGGTTTTAAGATTTTCGGGAATCCGGAGGGCAAAAGTCCCATCATCGTTTGACAGTGTACCTACCCCAGTATGTTGTATACCAATATTTGTAAAAGCGATCGGCTTTCGAGTCGACTGTTCCACCACCTTACCCCTAATGGTTACTTGGCTAAAACAAAAGTGCGAACAAAAGAAAAGAACGAAAGTCAATTTCTTCATAGACTGTTTTTTATTCTGATGCGGGGCTGCAGGAAAAAGTTTGAGTTTTCATGGTTAGTCACTCAAACTACCGAGTGGTAGGGGAGGCACGCTAAAAAAGGATAGATTTTGGATTTTCGCGGCTACTGAATTACCATGCTTAACTCCGTTTCACAACAGTTGCACTTGCTTGCGCTAGGGGCAATATCACCAAGTCGGCAATGACTACATGCGGTGGGCAATTAAGTGTATACAAAATAACATCTGCTATGTCATTTGCCGAGAGCGGGGTCAACCCTTTATAAACACTGTCTGCCCTTTCTTTATCTCCCTTAAAACGCACGAGCGAAAACTCTGTTTCAACCATGCCTGGGTGTATGGACGTAACTTTTATCCCATAAGGGTTTAAATCAATTCTCATACCTTCGGTAATGGAATCAACGGCTGCTTTACTGGCGCAATACACACTTCCATTGGCATATGCTTGTTTTGCCGCTATCGAGCCGAGATTAACAATATGTCCCTTCTTCTTACTTACCATTGCAGGTAGTATCTCTCTTGAAACATAAAGCAACCCTTTTACATTGATGTCAATCATGGCGTCCCAATCGTCTAGATTGGCAGATTGAATGGGGTCGAGGCCGTGTGCATTTCCCGCATTATTGATTAATACGTCAATTTCTCTCCACTCTTCAATGATAGAATTCAGTTGCTTCTTAACATCTTCTTTTGAACGAACATCAAAGCAGAGGGTGATTACGGAAGTTAAAGCAGTCAATTCGTGTTTTAGCGATTGCAGTTTATCCTCTCTTCGGCCACACAGTATTAAAGAAAAATTGTTTTTTGCAAGCAGCCTTGCGGTAGCCTCGCCAATGCCTGAAGTAGCGCCTGTGATAAGGGCAATGCGGTTTTTAGTCATACGTTAATATTTTTTCGCTCTTGATGATCAGTCCTTTTGCTGTAGCGCACCTCAATGGCGATTTCATGCGAGATTATTGAAAGATAAAATATACAGATACAGTGTTGGTATTAAGCTTGTTGATGGGATCTTTATAAATACCTGGCGCATTTCCGAGAATGTTTGAGATGCCTTGCGAAAACCGAATTTCCTGTGAAAACTTAAACAATGGAAAATAGAAATCAAAACCCAATCCGGCATCGAGGCTCATGTTGGTGCCGTAAATTTGTAGGTTTGAAGAAATCGTGCTGTCGTCTTTTTTGCTACTTAGCTCAAAACCAGGGGTAACACCGCCCACCATATACATCCGTACATTCCCTCTGCGTTGAGATTTATATTTGAAAAGCAGCGGCAGTTCAACCATCGTGGTTTCGATGAGCAACTCGCGTTTAGTGTCGTTTGTAAAATTGTAAATCAATTTGTGATTATAAAATGCCGCTTTTGGCATCAGTCGAAAATCGAGGTACTCAAACAGTTTTAGATTTGCGAGAAAACCGAGTGAAAAACCCGCAGATAATGGAGCCATCACTGAATGAAGGGTATCAAATTTCGGTGTTACGAATTTATCTGAATACTTTACTTGATAGCCTGAAGTATGAATACCTATTACAAAGCCATAGCTTATCTTTCTTCGCTCGTAATAGGGATTGTTTTGCTTTGCCCAATTATAAGTTTGTGCGTTGCAAAGCCAAGGCAGGAACAACGTAAACCCTATTAGAATTACTTTGAGCCTGTGTAGAGCGAGCTTATGCCAAATGTTAGGGGCTTGCATGTCGTGTTATTAAAGCCAACTTTTTTTAGAATAGTGGTAAACTTTGATCCGTCAGGAAAAGCGTCTACAGATTCTGGTAAATACGTATAAGCAGATTTATCTTTTGAAATTGTTCTGCCAATTAGGGGCAAAATTGCTTTGAAATAAAGCATGTACACTTGCTTAAAAGGAAAACGAGTGGGTTTAGAAAATTCTAGCACCACCAATTTTCCGCCTGGTTTTAAAACCCGAATTATTTCACTTAACCCTTTTTCCAAATTCTCAAAGTTGCGCACTCCAAAAGCAACGATGGCCGCATCGAATTTATTTTCCTCGAACGGAAGATTCTCTGAATCGCCCTGTATTAGTTGAATTATATCCGAATAACCGTTCGTCATCATCTTTTTTCTTCCAACCGCCAGCATACCATCTGATATGTCAACCCCAATTATTTTTTCGGGCTTTAGCTGCAATGCTTCAATCGCGAAGTCCCCCGTGCCTGTCGCCACGTCTAAGATATTTTTTGGTTGAACTTCGCTCAGCAATTTTATTGCTTTTCTTCTCCAAACTACATCGATGCCAGCACTGAGAAAATGATTTAAGAAGTCATACCTGCCGCTGATGTTGTTAAACATTTTAGCGACTTGATCTTTTTTCGAATCAATATCAGTTTTGTAAGGAACTACTGTCATGGTTGTTTGATTGGTTATGGATTAAACCATACCCCCTTTCAATAGTTCAAAAATGACGAAAAGAAATGAATTAATTTGTTAAGACTTTAAATTCAACTCTCCGGTTTAGTTCTCTGCCTTCTTTTTCATCATCATTGCTGGCAAGCGGTCGGTCTTTACCATAACCCTTTGCCTGCACTCTTCTTGGATCTATCCCTTTCTTTACCAAAAAGCTGCGCACCGCGTTGGCTCTCAATTGAGATAATTTTAGGTTTACCGCTCTCGAACCGACAACGTCTGTGTGCCCTCCAATTTCGATTACCATATTGTTGTTCTGTCTCAGTAGTGCTTCGAGTTTATTCAACTCGGTGGTGCTTTCTGGTTTTAATTGCGCTTTGTCGAAATCAAAATAAATATTTTTAAGAATAGAACTTGACCCTACAGAGAGTTTTCTAAGCGCCACCGTTTTAGTTAGTTTCTTTGGGTTGGCACTCGCTCCTTCTATATTTAACGCTTCGTTTACAAACAAATAGCCCTCCTTTTCTACATATAAGCGATATTGCTTTGGCTTCGTAGAGGTGATAGAAAACTCATAGGTGCCAACAGAAGGTGAACTTACGCCTACCATTATATTGTCCTTAAATCCTTGCAGTTTAATTTTTGCGTCTAACGGATTTTTGGTGGATTCGTCAACCACTTGAACGATGTAATTGATTGGCTCTATTTTTGCTGGCTCCTTCTTTTTGGGTTCTTCATTTTTTATGATAGGTTTTGTGGTCGTTTCTTTTTTAGGTTCCACCTTGGCCACCGCTGGTTTTGTTACTTCTTTTTTTGGCTGTTCAACGGCCGGTTTTGCAATGGGGTCTTTTTTAACGATTCTTTGAGCAGCTTCTGCAGCGGCCAATGAGTCTGCCTTGCTATTATCTGCAATCGTGGGAGGTACCGGAGTTGGTTCATTTTTCTCCTCCCCAATTGTAATCATGTAGATATCCTGATAACCTAGGCCGTCTTCCCTTACAGAAGCGTAATAAGCTCGTTGGCCATCTTTGGTTGCTACATAAAACGCGTCATCATCGGGGGTGTTGATAGGGTATCCCAGGTTTACAGGTTCGTTCCATTCGTTTTTATCTTTGTCAAATTGGCTTTTGAAAATGTCATAGCCTCCCATACCTCGTCTGGCTTTTGTGCTAAAATACAGCGTAGTGCCTTCGTAGTCGATAAAAGGTGATTCTTCATCTTCGGCACTGTTGATGGAAGGCCCTAGATTTTTTACACGACTCCAATTACCTCTACTGTCTTTTGTGCATACATAAATGTCCAAACCTCCTAAACCACCGGGTCTGTTACTGGCAAAGTAGAGGGTATTTCCGTCTTTGGTTAACGATACAGATGATTCTTTATAGGAAGAGTTGATTACATCGGGCAAAGGCACCGGTGTGCCCCACGTTCCATCTTTTTGAAGCTCGCATTCATAAATGTCTCCATTTCCCTCATCATGATAAATTAAGAGTGTTTTTCCATCGGCAGAAAGGGCGATGCTTGATTCATTGGTTTTTCTATTCACCGTGGGGCCAATATTTTCGGCCTTGCTCCATTTCTTGCCTACTTTTTTGGTGATAAAAATATCTTCGTAAGGTAAGTTATCTTCATACACGTCTTCGTTTGTGTTGCCTTCTCTGCGCCTGGTGGTGAAAATCATTTCGTCTTCGTCCTCATTAATTACTGGCCCATAGTCGTCAAATTCAGAATTTATTCCATCCCCCATGTGAATGATGGAATAGTTTTTGGGATTCGCGATGAATTCTTTGCCATTCGAACATTCAGTAATCCGCTTATCTACATCAGCCGAAGAAGGAATACCTTGACTTATTCCTGCTGTGCTTTTAGAAATTTTATTTTTATACATTTTGTAATACTTAACTGCTTGGTCAAACTGCAAGCCAAACTGATAGCCTTGACCAATTCGATATTCAATTTCAAATCGATAATTCGGGCTTTGTCTGTAAACACGTAGAAAAAATTTTGTGGCTAATTCCTTGTTTACAGTATGAATATACGTGTAACCAGCCTCGAAATTTGCCTTTAGATTGGTCGTGTCGGTATCGGCCGCAATAACAAAAAGATCGCGCGCTTGGTCGATCGCTTTCGTTTCTTTTAGCACATCTTCGGCTTGTTCAAAGTATTCTTGCGCTAATTTTTTATCCTGCGCTTGAGATAAAGCAAGTTTGCTTGATAAAACCAGCCAAACGGCCATAAATAAAATTCGGAGGCAGCAGTTCATATTAAAAAATGTGTTTAACCTTACCTAAAAATAGCTTCCAGACGTGCAATTTAATAAAAAATTATAAAAAGTAAAACTTAAAAAAATCTTCAATTATCGCAACCTTACTCAATTACCATTTTCTACTTCAATTAATACTTTAACTAAATCTAGATGGAAATACAAATTTCTGAATTTTTAATAAGCAGCACGGTAGTAGCGAAATGCCCCGTTCCTAATAAACCCGAATTTGCATTTATTGGTCGATCTAACGTTGGGAAATCTTCACTCATCAATTTACTAACAAACCGGAAATCGCTTGCTAAAATTTCTGTAAAGCCTGGTAAAACACAGACGATCAATCATTTCGAGATCGATAAGAAATGGTATTTGGTGGATCTTCCTGGATATGGTTATGCGAAAACTAATAAGGAATTGCGAGAAAGTTTTGGCAAAATGATTGAAGATTATCTCCTGCTGCGCGAGAATTTGTACTGCACCTTTATTTTGGTAGACGCGCGTTTAGAACCCCAGAAGATCGATCTCGATTTTATCGAATGGCTTGGCGTGCACGGTCAGCCATTGGCGATTGTTCTTACAAAAACCGATAAATTAAAGCGAAATGAGCTTGAATTTTCCAAAAAAAGATTCTTTGAAAAAATGAATTCAATCTGGGAAACCTTGCCGCCTATATTTCTGACTTCTACTGTTTCAAAAACCGGGCGCAAAGAGATCTTGGATTTTATTGGGGATGCAATCAAGGCTCAACCTAAAATTGATTAGTTTTGCCGCTGTAAAAATCAATCTATGGAGTTACAAGAAATAGCGGCAATTAGCGGGAAAGGGGGTCTTTTTAGGGTATTGAAACCAACAAAAGGGGGTGTAATACTAGAATCTCTTGACGAAGCTAAAATCAAGATTGTGGCTGCGGCTTCGCAAAAACTCTCTTTATTAAAGGAGATTTCAATTTATACTACTACTCAAAAAGGAACTGTATCGTTAGAAGAGGTGCTTCAAAAAATACACAAAGATTTTGGGAACGATATTGGGCTTACTTCTGAATCCGATCCAACTGAACTAAAATCCTTTCTCAAATCTGTTTTGCCAGAATATGACGAAAGCCGCGTCTATGTATCCGATATTAAGAAGCTGGTGAAATGGTATCAAATCATCCTTCAACAGGTGCCAGAGATATTAACAGCTCCCATTAAAGAAGTTGAAGCACCAACCGAAGAAAAATAAAGTTACTTGATAATTTCTTTTTCTATCTCGCCAAGGGAGTCAAATAGTTGCCTGTAGCTTTCGATTACGAAGTATTGTAATTGAAATTTATCTTTGATATACGGAGTGTTCGCTATGGTCTTTACATCATAAGGTAAACGAGTGGGTATTTTGCTTTTCAGCGAATACATAGATTCTCCTCCCGATGAAAGAATTCCTGCTCCATAGATTAATAGTTTTTCTTCTTTGATTAATCCAAACTCAACCGTGTACCAATAAATTCTAGAGATATTTTCGATTGCATCGTCACTGTCAATAACTTGTAACGCAATCTCGCTAAGGCCTTTTAAAAAGCCACAGAAATCATGATTGGTTAGCAACGGCACGTGCCCGAAGACATCGTGAAACATGTCTGGTTCCTCCAAATATTCTAGCTGTTCTAACTTTCTAAGCCATGTGCTGGAAGGAAATTTTTTTCTTGCCAACAACTCAAAAAAATCTTTATTGGGAATAAGCCCCCCAACTTCCGTCACTTGCCAGCCAGTGATTTTCATTAAACGTTCGTTCATTTCAACGAAATCGGGGATTTTAGCACCTACTAAACCCGCCTTTTCAATTCCCGCCAAATACGCGGGTGAAGCTAATTCAGGCAATTGTTTCATTTGGCGTTCAAATAGTAGTTGCCAAACTTGATGGTCTTGTGGGGTATATTTTTCGTAGATCTGTTTCAATTTAAGTTGTGTTTAAAAGTTGCTCTGCTTTTTCTACCATTTTCATTGAGCCCACCAAAAAAGGTGTCCGCTGGTGCAAATCTTTTGGTTCAATATCAAGTATTCTTGTTAGTCCATCTGTTGCTTTGCCGCCAGCTTGCTCTATCAAAAAAGCCAGCGCATTGCATTCATACGTAAGTCGAAGCTTTCCGTGCACATGTTGTGTGGTAGCTGGGTAAATGTAAATGCCTCCTTTCAATAAATTTCTATGAAAGTCTGCTACCAGTGATCCAATATATCGAGCCGAATAGTTGTTTGTTTTACAATAGTTTAAGTACTGTTTAACCCCTTCGCTAAAGCTATTGCTCAAGCCTTCGTTGATAGAATACATTTTCCCGTCCTCTGGAATTTCCATGTTAGGATGTGACAGAAAGTATTCCCCTAATGTCGATTCATAGGTAAATCCATTTACGCCATGCCCGGTTGTGTAAACTAACAGCGTGGAAGAACCATAAAGAATATAGCCAGAGGCCACCTGGTCGGAGCCTTTTTGCAAGATATCCCGCTCAGTGATAGCCATGCCAACCGGTGTTTTTCTGCGGTAAACCGAAAAAATTGTGCCGATCGAAACATTTACGTCAATGTTAGATGAGCCGTCAAGCGGATCAATCGCAATTACATATTTTCCCTCGTTGTTTAAGTCAACATACGATTCTGTTTCTTCAGAAATCAAGGCACACACTTCGCCTCCCTTGGTCAGTGCTCTGGTGAATCGAATGTTTGCTAAAATGTCAAGTTTCTGTTGACTTTCTCCACCCATGTTACTTGTTCCTATTGGCCCCATTATGTCGATCAGACCAGCTTTGTTTACTTCGCGGTTTACCACTTTAGATGCCAAGGCAATATCGCGCAAAATCTGAGAGAGTTCCCCGCTGGCAAACTGAAACTGATCTTGATTGTTTTTTATAAATCGATCGAGTGTGATACCAATTGAATGAGCTATTCTGGAGGCTTCTATCATTTATTTTATCTTGTGGCCGAAAAACAAGCAAATATACCAAACAAACGTTTGTAATCAATTTTATGATTGTCTTCAAGTTTGGAGGGGCGTCCCTCAAAAATTCAGCTGCTATAAAGAATGTGGCTGCTATTATTTCTTCCTATCCCGAAAGGAAATTGGTAGTTGTTTCTGCCATCGGTAAAACAACTGACGCATTAGAGAAAATAGCGAGTCTGGCGCATGCAAATAAGGATTTTGAAAATGAATTGAGCCAACTTAAAGCCCTTCACTATGCAGTGATTCAAGAGCTCTTTGAGCCAAACGACTTAATTTTTAACGAAGTTGATACGCTTTTCAGTGCAGTGGAGAATGCCGCTAAATCGTCAGGCGACTTTGATGAAGTATACGATCAGGTGGTTTCGCTGGGTGAGGTACTTTCTTCCGTGATTTTGTATCACGTTTTGCAAAAAAAAACGAACGAAATAAAATGGCAAGACGCTCGAAACATAATCGCTACCGATTCAGTTTATCGAGAAGCGAAAGTAGACTGGAACATTACTAAGCGTAACATCGATACGGCTCTAGTAGATGGAAATACCATCATTACGCAAGGTTTTATAGGATCAAACACGGAAGGCAAAACTACTACCTTAGGGCGAGAAGGATCGGATTTTTCGGCTGCCATTTTCGCTTCTTGCTTAAAAGCAAAATCGGTTACAATCTGGAAGGATGTGCCCGGTGTGATGAGTGCGGATCCCAAAAAAATTAGTTCGGCAACTATTTTTGAAGAACTTCCCTATAAAGAGGCGGCAGAAATGACCTACTATGGAGCTTCGATAATCCATCCAAAAACGATCAAGCCACTGGCTAATCAACTAATCCCACTTTATGTAAAGAGCTTTACAAATCCGGAACTGCCGGGCACATTAATTCATGATTGCCATGTGGCGCAGTTGCCCACACTTGTTGTATTTAAGGAAAATCAATGTTTGATTTCTTGCAAGGTCACCGACTATTCATTTATTGATGAAGACCAGCTTGGATTCATTTTTAAAACACTTGCTGATCATAATGTGAAGATAAACGTAATGCAAAACTCGGCCATTTCCCTTTCGTTTTGTGTTGATTTTAGAGAAAACAAAATCCTAAAATTGATTGAGCATTTAAGCTTATCTTTTGAAGTGTATTACAATACGGGGCTAAGGCTCATTACCATAAAAAACTACGATCAAAAGGTGTATCAAGAGTATAGAAACAAACAAGGCGTTATTCTTGAACAATCGTCACGGTCTACTCTGCAGCTCTTGGTGAAAGATTAAACTCTTTGCGAATTAGATTTTCTATCGAAAAATTCAAGATGTTAAACACCTCTTGAAAATCTGATTCATTGCCGTAGTAAGGATCAGGCACTTCCATTGCTTTTTTGTTTTCATCGTAACTTCTCAGCAATCCTACTTTCTTTAGGTGCTCTGGTTTATTGCTGATGCTTTGAATGTTGCGAAGGTTACTTTTATCCATAACAAGTATCAGATCGAAAGAGTCAAAATCGGTAATAGAAAATTGCCGCGCTTTGTGATTTATACGAACCCCGTTTGAGCGGGCATTTGCTATTGTTCTTGAATCGGGCTGCGACCCGATGTGGTAGTTAGAAGTTCCGCATGAGTCGGCCTCAAATAAATCACCCTTGCCAATTTGCGCAATTCTATGAATGAAAATTGCTTCCGCCAAAGGCGAACGACAAATATTGCCAAGGCAAACAAACAGAATTTTAGTCATCTTTTTTATGCGAAAGTATCTCGTTTTTTTTATCCTATTTAATAACTACTAGATTTGTTAGTCAACAAAAAACACTTCCATGAACTTTATTAAAGTAGAGGAGCAAATTGAGCCATTTGTCGCGTTGGTTGAATTAAACAGACCTAAAGAACTAAATGCGCTTAACCATGAACTGATGGAAGAGTTAAGAGCTGCATTGGCGATGCTAGATGCCAACGCATCGGTTAGGGTTATTATCCTTACGGGAAACGACAAAGCATTTGCCGCGGGTGCGGATATAAAGCAAATGGCAGATAAAACGGCCATTGAAATGGTGATGGAAGATCGGTTTAGAACATGGGATCAAATTCGACTAACCAAAAAGCCAATTATAGCTGCCGTTTCTGGTTTTGCGTTAGGCGGAGGCTGTGAATTGGCGATGACCTGCGATATGATTATGGCGTCAGAAACTGCCAAATTCGGCCAGCCTGAGGTTAGAATAGGCACCATTCCAGGTGCGGGGGGTACGCAACGGATGACCAAAGCAATCGGAAAAGCCAAATCAATGGAACTGATTTTAAGTGGCCGATTCCTTTCTGCGCAAGAGGCCCTTTCTTATGGACTGGTAAATCACGTTTTCCCTTTGGAAACATATATGATGGAAACCATTAAGCTGGCGAAAGAAATAGCCGCTTATTCACCCGTAGCGGTGCAATTAGCAAAGGAAGCTGTGAACCGTTCGTTTGAAACACACCTAGAAGAAGGCCTCGCTTTCGAGCGAAAAAGTTTTTATTTAACTTTTGCCTCAGAGGATCAGAAAGAAGGTATGAAAGCGTTCGTTGAAAAACGCACGCCTTCATACAAAGGAAAATGAAAAGAAATAAGTGCTTACCTAATGCTCAGGCCAAAACCTGTTGTTATGGTGGAATATTCTTGTAAAGTATAATCCGTGTGTAGCGTAAAAATCAAAAGCTTCAGGCGAAAGCCAGCAGTTGCCCTTGGTCCGCTTGAAGATATATTAACAGGTGCGATCTCCGAGCCGTTGATTGTTTTTGGATTTGAACTGGTACCGGCATCTTTATAGACTCCCTTGATTTCCATTTTAGCACTTGCAAAGTTATAGCCCAAGCTTCCGTATAACGTTAAAATCGAGAATTTCTTAGATATTAACCCTTGCACTGTGAAAGCACTTGTCTCGAATCTAGATACGTTCGCGGAATTCCCGTTGTCAAGTTCAGACTCAGCCGTGTATTTACTATAACCAACAAACGCTGAGAGATCGAAAGGGAGTTGGCTAATTACGGGTATATGTTGTTTTATATCGTGTACCAATCCAGCTCCGATTAGCGTTACCGTGGTTTTGTTTTTGACGAGCCCCATCGAGCTAATGTCAATGGCAGGAAGAAAGCGTATTTTTAATTCATTCCCTTTTGGTAAGCCAATGCCAGCTTGCACTACAGGTATAGGGGCAAAGCCTGCGCTATTATCTTTTATGTTCGCTCCCTCTGCAGTAAACGTAGCGCTTTGATCTGATTTTAATCGAAACTGAGGGGACACCTGATCTGAACCCAAATAAGTGGGTACAGTTCCGTTGGAAGGATTGACTAATTGAACATCTGTAAGCTTTGTGTTATCGACTTTAAAAGAAAGGTCAGCTTCCGGTACACTCACAAATGCGGAAGAAACGGTCACATCAAAGCCAAATTTTTTATGGGTACCAGCCGTATTATACCAGCCTTGATTGAGGCCAATATTAGATACTTTGAGCGCGGGGCTCATGAATTCTTTTAGCAAATATCCGGCATCACTACCGCTCCCTCTGATAAGTGCCTTCACCTCATCTTGTCCAAAAACACTTGCACTGACAGCCAAAAAAGCAATTAATAGCGTAACGTTGGGTTTCATGATTGTTTTGTTTTATTGTGGAATGTGTGGAATTCAGGATGCAAAATAAGGTTAAAAAAGTGAATTCGCTATTCAATTGAGATTTGAGTTTAGAACCCTTTTTAAGGTTTTGAGTTATATTTGATCACTTATTCAGGCTTTGATACTTTACAGATTCTCCATTCGCTTGTTATCCTTTCTCTATTGGATGGCGTCCTTTTTTCACCCGAAGGCAACGCTTTTTGTTAGTGGCCGAAAAAATCAGGAGCGAAAAGTGAATACTGCTTTTAAAAATAGTGAGGAAAAGATAATTTGGGTTCATGCTGCCTCATTGGGTGAATTTGAACAGGGGAGGCCGGTGATCGAGCGCTTAAAAGATCAACTTCCCAACCATAAAATACTCCTTACTTTTTTTTCGCCTTCTGGGTACGAGGTACGAAAAAATTATGCTCACGCAGATTGGGTTTTCTATTTGCCTTGGGACACGCCAGCAAATGCCCGTAATTGGGTTAACACGGTTAATCCTTCGTTCGCTATTTTTATTAAATACGAGTTTTGGTTTTACTATTCGAATGAGCTAACGAAAAAGAAGATACCCCTAATTTCTATCTCAAGTATTTTTAGAGACAACCAATTATTTTTTAAACCATACGGTGGTTTTTACAGGACTATTCTCGCCAACTTTTCTCATTTCTTTGTTCAGAATACTATTTCAAAGGAACTTCTTAAGTCGATCGGCATCACGAACGTTACCATAACGGGCGATACTCGTTTAGATCGCGTTTACGAAGTAAGTAAAAATCCGAGGGAAATATGGCAAGCTAGTGCTTTCAAGGGCTCGCAAAAAGTAATGGTAGTTGGCAGTTGCTGGGAACAGGATTTCAACGTCCTGGCTCCATTCATAAACGAGCAAAAGGATCAATTGAAATTTATCATTGCCCCACATGAACTAACGGAGAATTTTTTAAACCAAATCGAAAATTCCAATAGCGGAAAAGTGATTCGTTTTTCCAACGTAACCAACGCAATTGAGCTGGAACCGTATCAAGTGCTTATCATTGATAATGTCGGAATGTTAAGTCAGCTATATCAATACGGTGAGTTTGCCTATGTTGGTGGTGGTTTCGGAAAAGGGATACACAACATTTTGGAAGCGGCCGCCTTTGGAATTCCTATTTTTTTTGGGAATAAAAATTATTCACGGTTTCAAGAGGCAAACGACCTTATTGGCAAGGGTGGTGCTTTTGGAATCGGAAGTTGTACGGAGTTAAGAAAAGAATACGAACACCTTGTATTGTTTCCAGAGAGCTTTCTGTTAGCCTGTGAAGTCAATCGCCACTATGTGGAAGACAATATAGGTGCCACGGAGAAGATTGTTAATTACTGCAAAAAAATGTTACTCTAATGCAAGGATTGGTAACCCGCTCTAACGGATTATGGTATGAAGTATTAACGGAGGGCAAACGGCTGACGTGTCGTATCAAAGGCAAGTTAAAGTTGGAGGGCTACAAAGAAACAAACCCCATTGCTGTGGGAGACCATGTTCTTTTGGATGCGGAGTCGGAGGGCGGTGTAATTACGGAAATCCTGGAAAGGAGAAACCACATTGTTAGGCAATCCATTAAAAAGTCTTCGTTTAGTCATGTATTAGCGGCAAACGTAGACCAGGTAATCTTACTAGCCACTACCAAACAGCCTCGCACGTCTTTGGGTTTTATAGATCGCTTTTTTGTGAGTGCAGAATCGTTTCGCATCCCACAGATATTAATTTTCAACAAGAAAGATTTGCTTGATAGTGACGAGGCCAAAGACCAAGATCATATTGCCAGTTTATACACCAGTTTGGGTGTTCAGGTGTTCAGCATTTCGGCATTAGACGATCCTCTTGAATTCGTATCTACATTGCTAAAAAACAAAGTAACGTTGATTGCAGGCCATTCTGGTGTGGGCAAGTCTACCGTGTTAAACAGACTCTCGGGAAAAATAAAACAAGAGGTAGGAGAGATCTCCGTGTTCTCAAATAAAGGAACGCACACCACCACGTTTGCTGAAATGTTTCAACTCGAGGAACAGACATTTGTGATTGATACACCGGGGGTAAAAGAGTGGGGGTTTGTGGATATGGATGAGCAAGAGGTTTCAGACTACTTTCCGGAGATGCGCGACTTGCGGATGGAGTGTAAATTCAGCAGAAGCTGCCTCCATTTAAATGAACCCAAATGTAAGATTATACAAGCCGTGCAGTTGGGTGAGATTGCCCTTAGCCGCTACGAAAGCTATCGAAGTATCGTGACAGGACAAGATAATAGAAAGTAACTGTTGTTTGGCTACAACTGTCCGCGTAAGATTTGTCGACAGAACTATTAGCGAAAAAAAATCTTAAAGTCATTGACCAAACTGTCTGCGGAGATGTCATGGCTTGCCTGCAGCCTCTCCCTACGGATTCTTAGTTCTTATTTTCTATTATCGATCAATTTTAAAATATGTTCAATGTCAGTATCATGTCCGTTAAAAAAGTCTTCAAAACTCATCGAAACTGGTAGGTCAGGAATAGTTCCCCTACCCGTATCTTTACCAGTAACATATGTAAATTTCCTTAGTGGAATATTTATCCTGATCTTAGAATGAGGTAAAGTAAGTACCACGGGAACACCGGCAGAATAACCTGTATAGTTATCCCGGTTTTCTTCCCCGATTATTGTTCCTCTTTTATTGCTATGAATATAGGCGGCCAGACATCCTGCAGATGATGCGGTATTCCTTATGATTACAAATAGATTTTCCTTAAAGCAATTATTAGCGGGTGGGGTCTTGATCATTGAAAAATGTTCCTTAAGATAAAAAACGGTTTCCTCTTTTTTTACAACATTTTTGAACTTTATAGGATTAAATTTAATAGCCTTGTCGTAGTTTGTATATTGAATGTAAGTTGGCTTTGTAATTGAAGATATCTCAATTTCTTTTGAAAATTGAAATGGACCATTGGCCAGATAGGAATATAATAAAATAGAATTTTTTAATTCTCCACCTCCATTATATCTCAAATCCAGAATGAGATTGTCAACTTTCCATTTTTTGATTTCATCAAATGAATTTTTTAAAAAGTCTTTAAAAAATATTCTTTTATTGTCATGACGAACGAAATTGTCAAGTGATCCAATCTTAAGTAATGCAGCATTTAACGTGTCAATTTTTTGAAGAGACCAAGGGAAAGATGTATTATGAGGATAACGGGCTATAAATTGCGCATCAGAAATTCCTTGCATAGTCTTTGATACAAGAGTCTGAGTTTTTTGATTTTTTAGCGCTACTTCGAAAGATTCCGAATCTCCAAAGACTTGGCTGTAATAATACGCCAAGTCGTCCTCAACTGCAGCCTTGTACCTCGCATCATCGTTAAACCCATCACTTTGTATATATGGGATTATTTTCTTTATGATCTCTTTGACAGGAACATTGTTTATTTGTAGTAATTCAAAGCCCTCAATCTCCTTATTTTTGCCTGAAAGATCCCTGTGTACATAAATTCGTTCCTGAAACGTGACAAGCTTCAAGGGCAACAACAAAATACCATTGTAATAGGCGTCTGAAAGCGATATGAAAGTATGGCCATTTTTTATTTGTGTTACCAAAGGAGCAATTACTCTATAAAATTCTATTTCCGTTGATTCATTTTGAATTTCATTATGTGCACTGTCAAATTGGGAGTTAAATGTTGCTTTATTTGTATATCTATAGGGGTCAGGGTGAAGCTGTTCAATCGTTTTTCTTAATATCTCGAAATCCTGTCGCTGGTTTTCAATCGATATTTTGGAGAGATTTTGACCGACTAAATCAATGGTATATATCAAAAAGAATAAAAGGAGTACGTTCTTCATAAAAAGTGTCTCAAATAAAAGGCTTGCCTGCAACGATTTTACATATGACGTGCTGTCCACGTGGCAAGTATAGGAAAGTTGTCCGGAAAGTGAAATTTTAAAAAATGTCCTTTCTACTGAATTTTAATCGATTTTCAGTTCACTGCCCACGGAGCCAGGTGGCTTGCCACAAGCTGTTGTTGGCTGCTGCGGCCATATTCGTAAATAAATGTCCGATAGAGATCATTCTCTTTTTGCTGTCTCGTATTTGATGAAAATTGAACTTGAACCACTCTTAGAATCAAGTCCCGCGGAAACTTGTCCCCAAGAAAAATGTCGATCATGGCCAAGTTTATCAGAAACCCATTTTTTGCAATTCTGTGCTTGAGTTCTTTCATTCTCCTCAGTCCAGTTGTCCCAAGTTTCTTTCAAGTCAAATTTTTTATTGGCGACAACGAAGTCAAGCATTTTGAATTCCTCATTATAGAATCCAAATGAAAAGATGAAATATTCGCTGTCGATTCTTACGTTCTTCAAGTCCAACCATTTGTAGCCATTCTTCAGATCTCTCACCACTTGAATTTCTCCAAGTCGAAGGTTATAATTTTTTCAAAAGAGTCGTTTGGGGCTAACTCTATCTCTCGCGAAATGTTGATATGTCCGTTTCTCTTATTAATCATTTGTCGAAGTTCTTGGTGTGATAGTACAAACTAGGTCGACCGTTTGCTTTTTGTAAAATACTCATGCCTTGCCATGCCCAACTTACGAATGCATGTCCATACCAACTTCCTGTGTCATTGTTACATTTCTCGCAAAGACTATAAAACCCAATTCCACCTTGCTTCTTTTTTGAATGTCCCTTCTCATAGATTTGACCCATGGACAAATCCAAGAAGTCGTCTTCTATTTCAATTAACTTGTCAAACTCTATTTGATAATAATGTCGTTGGTGATTGAATGCTTTGTCGGGGGGTACATGCTCGAAACTTAATTGTCCGCTGTACCCACAAATTTTACATATTCCAAATTCTTTTTTTTCTCCGTCCGATTAGTCGTCATTGTCCGAGGGCGCATTGCCACCAACGGTTAGCTTGTGGAAGGCGGGCAAATAAAAACATTCGTCCTGTCCACCGTGACAAAGATAAATAAAGAACTACAGACTTCAATGACGCACAGTCCCGCCCGCTTGCCACAAGCTTTTGTGTGCGCCCAGCATGGGCGAAGGTATCGAAAGATACCGAATTATTCCAGAGGGTGTAAGTCCTTTATTGGCAAGTTGGTAATGCCAATTAGTAAGTCGCAAGGTGGTTTGCTGTGAAGCAAGCACTGAAGGAAGCGAGACTACAAACTCCGGTACTGACGAACAGGAACGGTATACCGAGGC
>JAIYCV010000022.1 GCA_027487845.1 Flammeovirgaceae bacterium | reverse complement strand
CTACTTGACGAAGAGCTTCTTGTTTAAACTGATCATCATACTTACGAGGTCGGTTTTTCTTTTCCATAGAAACACAAATTTATGTCATATTTGTGTCCGGATTTATTAGACCATCTCACTATTCTTGTAATCACTTGTGATTTATTTATCTTTCCAACCAAAGTTAGTTGTTAGCTAATATTATTTAATCTACTTTTTTTAATTTTTGTATCTGTGTCACATGCGGTTGAAAGATAAAACTGTTTTATTTTTTTTGTTAAGTGTTGTGCCTTATTTATGCAACGCTCAACAGATTGGAATGGGAAGCTGGAGCATATTAAACGTAAAGTATAATTTCAATGACGAGGTAAGTGCGTTTGGTGAAGGGCAGGTGAGATCCTTAAAGTTTTATGATAATTTCCATTATTATGAGTATAAAGGTGGGGTGAATTATTCGTTTAGTAAGAGTTTAAGCATCACTATTGGAGCAGGCTCTTATCAAACCTACTCAGAAAAAGGCAATTTTGGGTTGCCAAAGAAAAATGATGAGATACGGCTCTGGCCTCAGATCAGTTTGTTTCAAAGGTTAGGTAGATTTAAGATTGAGCAACGGTATAGAACTGAATTTAGGTTTACCAGTGATGGTTATAAGAATCGTTTCAGGTATAGATTCGGTATTTCCTACCCGTTTGGTAAGGAAATGGATGGATTTAAGCCGTACCAGTTGAGTATTAGCAATGAGATTTTTTTTACTGATCGAATACCTTATTTTGAAAGAGTTAGGCTTTCTACGGCTTTTAATTATCGCCTTTCTAAAAGGATTACTTCTCAGATTGGTTACATATATCAATTTGATTATCAGTTAACCGATGAAACAGGCAGGGATTTTTTTCAACTGGGATTATTTTTTGAGATCAGCAAAAGAAAGCGCTCGGAGGCACGGCCCACCGAAATAAACATTAACGACAATTAGGCGATGGCTTTATGTTAAGAGATTATGTTCTAAATGGAAGTGTTGAAACCTACTCATCAAACGTTACATTCACAACACTATCGTACGTTAATCCTAAAAGTTCGCTCGCGTTGCCTTTATAGATTCCTATCTCTAATACATCCAAACTGTTGAAAACCAAAAAGCAGTCGCCTTGGTCAGTCTGGTTATATTGAGTATGAATACGCCTGAATTTTTCGCCACCAAATTGAATGGTGTAGGTCTTGTCCTTACTTAAAATTTCAAAATCTTCTCTCGGTATATTGGTAATCAAATTACCAAAACTATCCACTCGGATCACGTGCCCAACAATTTGCTTTTTTGTTGCTTTCACAAAGCGGCCAATCATCTTTTTGAATGTCGGCATCGGTCTACCCAAATCAGAAATGGCAACACCACTAGCCAGCTTCACCGCTACCGGTGCTAAAACATCTTTTTCAGGAAAAGTGGAAAGAATTGGATTAATGACGTTTATCTCTGCGCATTGCTGGTGAATCTTGTCGCTAATCAACCCAAACAAGCCATTGTCTGCCCCTACAAAAAAATGATCTTCTAATTGCAGTGCAATGTAGCTTTCTCCTCTGTTTCCGGTAGCATCTACACCGACTAAGTGAATGGTGCCTTTCGGAAAATCGCGAAAAACCGATTTCAAAACAAAAGCCCCATGGGCAATATCGCACGAAGCAATTTTATGCGTAATATCAATGGTTCGTACGCCCGGGTTAATGCTAAAGATCTTGGCTTTGATGGCGGCAACATAATGATCGCTTTCTCCTGAATCGGTAAGTAAGGTTACTATCGCCATTCTAAACTTAATAATTGCGCAACTTATGCTGCGCTAGATTTGTTATTTTTGTTGACAAAATTAATTCATTTCAACCAATTACATCATTGATCGAAAAAAGCATTGTTTTAGAGAATATCTCCCTGATAGATTTTTTGGGAGCGGGCAACAAAAATATTCTTCAGTTATCTTCCGCTTTCCCCAAGAGCAGAATCATTTCCCGTGGAAACGAAATACTAATGAAAGGTGAAACTACCGACATCATCCAGATTTCGGATATACTCGCAGCATTGATCGATCATTTTCATCAGTTTGGTAGAATTACCGAGGAAAACGTAAAAGGATATATTACGCAAGAAAAACAAGATCTGATTTTTGATGATGTAGACGGAGTGCTACTTTATGGCACGCGCGGTAACCCCATCAAGGTAAAAACAGTCAATCAGCAAAAGCTCGTTCAGTCAGTTAAAGAAAATGACTTGGTTTTTGCACTAGGCCCTGCCGGAACCGGAAAAACTTATATTTCAGTGGCATTGGCGGTGCGTGCGTTGAAAAGCAAGCAGGTAAAGAAACTTATTATTACGAGGCCGGCTGTAGAAGCGGGCGAAAATTTAGGTTTCCTTCCGGGAGACCTGAAAGAAAAGATAGATCCCTATTTGCGCCCTATTTACGATGCCCTCAACGACATGGTGCCTTCGGAAAAGTTAAAGCAATATATGGAGCGCGAAATCATTGAGATAGCACCACTCGCTTATATGCGTGGACGAACACTCAACAACGCCTTTATTTTATTGGATGAAGCACAAAATACTACACCCATGCAAATGAAAATGTTTCTCACGCGCATGGGGCCAGATTCTAAAATGATTGTGACGGGCGACAGTACCCAAATTGACTTACCGCGCAACCAAACCTCGGGGTTGAACGAATCGGTAAGAATTTTAAATGGAGTGAAAGGAATTGGGTTTGTTGAATTGAGCGAGAAGGACGTGGTGAGGCACAAGCTGGTACGCGAAATTATTGAGGCCTACCAGAAGGATCAGAAAAATTGAGTATTCAAGATTCAATAAACCGCAAATCACGCAAAGATTATTTGGCTGTTCGCGATTTGTAATCGCGAACCTAGATAGGGAAGGATTTTAAATCCTGTTTATCTGTCGTTCGACATTACAAATGTCGAACAGCGCGAGAAACCATTGAGGCCCTACAGGAAGGATGTGCCAACAAAGTAGTTTTTTGAATTTTAGTAAAACGGGTTACCGGCCTGACAGGGGTTTTGTTAACAGATCACAGCGTTTGTCTAACATAAGGCATTACCGTAAATTTGATAGCATATCTAATTAATAAAAAATAGCATATCTAATTAATAAAAAATGATACAAACTGTAACGATTGACATAATTAACGAAAAAGCCATTCATCTTTTGCATGACTTAGAGCTGCTACAACTCATCAGAATGCGAAAAGAAAATGTGATTACTGCCACACCAGATTGGGCAACGCTATATAAAGGAGCGATGAGCAAGCAATCACTAAATGATATCGAAAGTCAATTAAATGAGCTGCGAAACGGATGGGCTAAAATACCTTTGGGATACAAACATTGCCATTTATTATCTACAATGGCAGTTCCCAAGCAATGCGGAGAAGTTCATGGATGAGGTAGTTAAAAGTGTCCCACCCTTGTATTTCTGCTATTACAGAAATTGAATTGTTGTGCTGGAGAAGTTCTACGGAAAAAGACATAGACGTTTTGAATAGGTTTATCAAGGATGCCCTTGTAATTGAATTGGAGCAAAAAATAAGAATATCAGGAAGGATCCTAAAATAAAGCTACCCGATGCCATAATTGCGGCCAACGCTCTTGAATACAGCCTTACGCTGATTACTAGGGACATAAGAGACTTTGGCAATGTGAGCGATCTGGTTTTAGTTAATCCCTGGGAAGTTTAGCTAATTGCACCCACTAGGCTATAAATTCATCTTAACAAGCTATTTATTTTGAAAACGAGCTATTTTTCAAAATAAAATTTTGTGAAAATCCTCCCGCTCCCTAACGGCAGGGTTTCGCAGGTTGACAATTGGCTGCCGTCACCCGCGGCAACAAAAAGCCAAGCTGCAATGTGTTCCCGTTATGGAGCGGCAATACATTGCACAGTTGCAAGGTGCTCCTGCCCCTAGCGACACCACATTGCAGAACTGCAATACCCTGCCGCCAACGGCAGCAACAGAATGCGAAAATGCGATTTCGTGCTTCTAAAAAAAACGGAATAAATTCTGTGCAATTGCTCCTTGAGTGTTCTCAACAGAATAAAATTCCGTTTCGATAAGGGAACGTTTATAAAAACCCACTCCCAATCGGCAGGGTTTCCCTAGTTGGGGAAAGTCTCCCGCTCCCGATCGGCAAGGTTTCCCCGGTTGGCGAAAACCTCCCGATCCCTAGCGGCAAGGGTTCCCTGATCAGTTTTATGAACCGCAAAGCACGCGAAGGTTCGCAGAGGCGTTGCGCTGGCTGTTCGCGATTTGTAATCGCGAACCTAGATACAGAAGGATTTTAAATCCAATTTTTCTGTCGCCCGACATTACAAATGTCGAATAGCCCAAGCACGCGAAGGTTTGCAGAGGCGTTGCTCCGCGTTTCTCAGCGACCTCCGCGGTTGTAATAAATTCAGTATATTCGTTGTAAAAAAATAGTATCTATGAAGTTCTTTTCTGCTACCCTTCTTGCGCTGCCCTTTGCCTTGCAAGCCCAACAAGTACAAAATGTAAAGGCCGTGCAGACCAACGAAGAGGTAATTGTTACCTACGACCTGACCGATACCAAACCAGTTTATGTTAGTTTGTTTTATTCCAAAGATGGCGGTACCACCTTTAGCCCCGAACTGCGGCAGGTAAGTGGTGATGTAAAAGCCAACGTAAAGCCTGGAGCGGGTAAAAAAATAACTTGGAATGCCGCCAAAGAGTTAGTTGTTTATGATGGGGATTTGGTGTTTAAGGTAGAAGCAAATAGTAAGAAGATTGGTTATCCGAAGGCTTTCGCTGATGAGTTCTTTTCTTTTGAAGTAACTAATACCTTTTTTGAGGGTTCAAGTTTGAAAATAGAGTTTACTGTTACTAATATTTCTCAAGATCCAATACGAAGTACGTCATTTGTTAAAGATAATTCTGTGGTACTAGATGATCAGTCTACGGCTTTAGTCATTTCTCAAATGAAATTAACTAATAAATCACAGCATGAAAACATTGATTTTGCAAAGGATGCTCCATACAAGGGTTTTGTCATTATTAATGATGTCAAACCCGATATTTCAATGCTTGCCTTGATGAAATTATATTTTGGGCATAGAAATTATTACATCAAAAATATTCCAATTACCAAATGAAATCCTTTTTCCTAAGTTTAGGATTTTTGATAGTAAGTTATTTTTGTTTTGCACAAACTTATGGTGTTTCACAGCCCACCTTTATAAAGATTAAGGCTGGGACAATAACCTCTTCAATATCTCATCCAATACACATAAAGATCGAACCTTCTTTTGCTTACTCTTCTCTATCAGAAGAAACACATGTAAGTGTGGGTTATAAGATTTCAAAAGTTTTTGGTCTTAGTTCGGCAACTCGCATTAAGATTGGCTCAGAGTCTGGTAAGGTAGTGCAAGAGCAGCCTATAAGAAGTCAACCTATTTTAGCAGAGCAATCTGTTAAAGAAGAGCCAACTATCTCGGGTATTCCATCATACCACGCCCTTATAATTGCTGTTGAAAATTACTCAGCCTCATCGGGCCTTGTGCCGCTCAATCAGCCAGTGAAAGATGGTAGTAAACTTTACCTTGCCCTTACGGGAAAATATAACTTCCCCAAAGAACAAACCACGCTTCTGAAAAATCCTACGCGTAGTGAAATACTGCAAGCACTGGAAGACATATCTAAGAAAATCACTCCCAAAGAAAACATCATCATCTTTTACGCGGGGCATGGCGTCTGGGACGAACGCTTAAAAGTTGGCTATTGGCTGCCCAGCGATGCCGCTATTAACAACAAAGCAAACTGGATTGCCAACAGCACCCTGCGCGATTACATTGCTGGCATTCAAGCCAAACACACGTTGCTCATTACTGACGCTTGTTTCAGTGGAAGCATTTTTAAAACGAGAGATGCGGGAATGACAGACTATGCCATGGCCAAAATATATCAGTTACCAAGCCGTAAGGCTATGACGAGCGGTACACTTTCTACCGTGCCCGATGAAAGCAAGTTTATGGAATACCTATTGAAAAGGTTAAACGAAAATAACGAGAAGTTTTTAACCGCGAAACAACTATTCTTCTCGTTGGAAACAGCTGTGCTTAACAACACGCACACTGTACCTCAGTATGGAACAATCCAAGATACGGGCGATGAAGGGGGAGATTTTGTATTTGTTAAACAGGATTAAATATAAGCAAGGTGAAGAAAGATCAGAAGTTCTTTTTAGATAAGATTAAGAAGATAATTATTGAAAAAAATCCTTCTGCCAAAATCTATCTTTATGGATCAAGGGCAAGAGGCACGATGAAGGAAGAGTCGGACTGGGATTTATTAATTCTCTTAAACAAACCTACAATCACATTGGAAGACGAAAGGCAAATAACCTACC
Organism: Flammeovirgaceae bacterium; assembly: GCA_027487845.1. Taxonomy (GTDB): domain Bacteria; phylum Bacteroidota; class Bacteroidia; order Cytophagales; family Cyclobacteriaceae; genus ELB16-189. The sequence goes on along the minus strand of JAIYCV010000022.1, from coordinate 67,394 downwards.
CACTCTACGACTTAGAATTTGAAGAAGGTGAAGTTATAAGCCCAATCATTTATTCAGAAGCGGAATGGACAACCAAACATAAAATTACCCCCTTTTACGCCAGCGTAATGCGTGAAGGGAAATTACTTTGATTAACAGTTTATGGGTAACGATTTTATTAGCTATAGACTTCAACGCGCTAACGAAACAATTCTGGAAGTTAAAATCCTAATAGACAATAAGCTTTGGAATACTTCAATAAATAGAATGTATTACGCCTGCTTTTATGCGGTTAGTGCATTATTGATTAAGAATGGAGTGGCAGCCACAAGTCACTCTGGCGTGCGACAAAAATTCGGTCAACTATTCGTTCAAACTGGATTAATGGATCGAAATTTAGCGAAACACTTTTCGGAATTATTTGAGAAAAGGCAAAAGGGTGATTATAACGACTTTTTTGATTTTGATGAACAAACAGTTCTTGATTTATATGAACCCTCTGTCCAGTTTATTAAAGAGATTAATAACCTAATAAAGATAAACTAACCGATGTTCAAATGGACACCCTTTGTAATGGTTCGCATTTGCTTGTTTTTTATAACAGGTATCCTGCTAGGTGTCTATCAATCAGATATTTTTTCAATTGCCTCTTTGAAAGTTCTCATTCTCTCGCTGGTTGTTGTTTATTTTTTGATTTACTTTTTTTTAAAAAAACCTGAGCACCGAAAAATCAGTGCAGGCGTTGTTGGACTAGCGGGTATTTTCTTTACCGGAAATCTATTGGCCCTTCAAAAAACAGAATCCAGAAAGCCCCATCACCTGCTGCACGAGATCCAACCCATACGTTACTATGAAGGTGAGGTAATCAGTTCGTTAGATGAGAAAATCAACTCATGGAAAGTGTTGATGGAAGTAGATCACATAAAAACTGATTCGGGATGGAAAAAGGCGGAAGGGAAAGTTCAAGTCTATATTTCGAAAAAGTCTACCATTCCAATTCTAAACTATGGTGATAAAGTGATTATTAAAGGTTCTCCGGAAGAAGTGCGACCGCCAGCCAATCCCGGGGAATTTGATTTTAAGCGTTTTTTAGGCTTCAAAAACATATATCACCAGCAATTTATTAAGTCAGAAAATGTTCGAATAATTGACCAAACAGTAAAACGCGGTTTACTTTTTTACTCTTATCAGGTAAGGTCGGCAGCTACCACCATCATTAAGAATTTTGTGAAGGGAGAAAGAGAACGAGCCATAACACTGGCACTTGTGCTAGGTGTTACGGATGGCATCGACAATGACTTGCTCGGAGCCTATTCAGCAAGTGGCGCTATGCATGTGCTTTCGGTAAGTGGTTTGCATGTAGGCGTCATTTATTTTATTCTAATGCTTTTTCTAAAACCGTTAAGTTCCTTTGCGTGGAGCCGATGGCTGTTGGCGTTGCTGACCTTGTTATTTCTCTGGGGCTATGCGTTTGTTACAGGGCTTTCTCCCTCCGTGTTGCGGGCAGTAATGATGTTTTCATTTATAGCCATTGCTAACCCCCTCGGTTGGAAAACCAATATCTACAATACATTGGCTGCTTCTGCTTTTATTTTGCTTATCTACAATCCCTATCTTGTAATGTCAGTCGGATTTCAACTCTCTTATATTGCAGTCATCGGTATTGTCTTCTTGCAACGCCCTTTGTATAACCTATGGGAACCAAGTTCGTGGCTGCTTGACAAAGTATGGCAAGTAACAAGTGTTTCCATTGCCGCGCAGTTGGCAACGTTTTCGTTGGGGTTGCTTTACTTTCATCAGTTCCCTGTATATTTTTTGTTTTCTAATCTAATTGTCATTCCTCTGTCTACGTTCGTATTGCTGATTGGTATTTTTTTGTTAACCGTAGGCTCGTTGCCAATGATCGGTGCTGCTGTTGGCTTGTGTTTGGAATGGACGATCAAGTTATTAAATGCAAGCGTATTTTGGGTGGAAAGCTTACCATTCAGTTTGATTGATGGTGTTTACATTACCACTTTTCAAAGTTGGTTGCTGCTAGCAATGATCACCTTCATTTCGTTTGTTTTTATCTACCGTTCATTCAGGCCTTTACTAGTATCCGTGGGCTGCGCTGCACTATTTGCTGCTATTCAATGGCATCATTTTTACAACGATGTTAATCAAGATCAATTTATAGTCTATCAGATACCCAATCATACTGCTTTCGAGTTTCTCTCGAATGGCAGGTCTTATTTTTTTTCTGATTCCGCACTAGTGAAACAAACCGATAAAATTCACTTTCATATTAATTCAAACAGAATTATGGCTGGGGTAACAAATATTCACGTAAATGAAGCGGTAAGTATGGCGACAGACAGGAAAGCCAATTTTCACTATTTCGTTTGGCACGACCGAACCATTTTATGGATTCAAAACAAGCGTGCGAAACTCCCCACAAATTGTAAGGCCGATTATACTGTTATAAGTAATGATGGCGGTTTTTTATTGCCTAGCTTGAGATCAAAGGACCTAGGGCAACTGATTTTTGACGGTAGCTGTACATGGAATAAGAGGCAACAGGAAATGGGCACTATCTACTCAACAAAGATCAACAATGCATTTATAGTAAAACTCTAATACGTATGGAACTGGTGAATTATTTGGTAAGCAACAGGATCGGCTATATAACACTCAATCGCCCTGAAAAGAAAAATGCATTGAGTTTTGAGTTGGTTGCCGAGTTGAAGGCTACTTTTAAAAAGGCAGAAGAAGACGAACTTGCTAAAGTAATTGTGTTAAAGGCAAATGGCGATGCCTTTTGTGCAGGAGCAGATCTGGCCTATCTTCAACAATTACAAACGAATTCACTGGCGGAAAATCTAGAAGATTCAAATCACTTGAAAGAATTATTTCTTCAAGTGTACACATTAAAAAAAGTTGTCATTGCACAAGTTCAAGGGCATGCGTTGGCGGGGGGGTGCGGGTTAGCTACGGTTTGTGATGTTGTTTTTTCCGCACCCGCGGCAAATTTTGGATATACAGAAGTGCGCATTGGTTTTGTCCCTGCCATCGTAATGGCTTTTTTAATTAGAAAAATAGGAGAGGGGAGAGCAAAATTTTTGTTGCTAAGTGGAGAAGTTATAAATGCCCACCAAGCATTGGAATTAGGTCTAATAAACAACGTGGTACCGGGTGAAAATTTGGTTGATGCAGTCAATCAATTCGCCTCAATGCTAGTTAAAAATAATTCAACTCAATCGATGGAAACAGTAAAAAAAATGATTTTTGAGATACAATCTTTGAACCTTCACGATGCGCTTTCGTACGCTTCCACCAAGAATGCCGAGGCGCGTTTAACTCAGGATTGCAAAAACGGAATTAGTGCCTTTCTCAATAAGAGCAGGCCTTCGTGGTAATCGTTATGGTGATTTGGTTTGCTAATATTGGTGAAATAATTATTACATTGAAGCAACCTAAATTTAAAAGCGATGAAAAATGCACTCCTTCTACCCATCCTTCTCGTTCTCACAATCACATTTTCTATTGCTCAAAATTATAGCGGTGATTCTTGGAGTTCAGTTAAGAGCCAAGGCAAAGGGACTATAACCGTAGCGTATGTTGAAACCCCTGGCTTTATTTATAAAGATCAGAGTGGAAAGGTAACGGGTATTTGCATCGACATTATCAATGATTTTGTTAGATACATAAATGAAACGAAAAAAGTAGACGTGGAGGTGAAATTAGTTGGCGATGGAACCAACTTCAGAGGAATGTATGAGAAGGTTAAAAATTCGTCAGAAGGCGTTTTTGGATTGGGAAACATAACAATAACAGACGATCGTAAGAAGGAAGTTAAATTCAGTCCTCCCTTCATAAATAACTTTGCCATTCTTATTTCTCAACCTAACGTTCCTACGTTATTAAAGTTAGAAGATCTGCCAAAAACGTTTGGTAATTTGACAGCATTTACGGCAAAAGGGACGCTCAATGAAAAAAGAATTGACGATTTGAAGCGAAAATATTTTCCTGATATGAAGATCAATCTGTTAGCTACAAGTCAAGAAACCTTTGAGAAGATAACAAGTGAACCTAATGGCTTCGCTTATTTGGACGTAGCATTCTATTTAGAGGCCATGAAAGAGCGCAAATCGTTGAAACGACATCCAGTAGGAGACATTGCCGCTGAGCAGTTTGGTTTTATTATGCCCTTGAACAGCGATTGGTTTCCTATGCTCGATGAGTTCTTTAAAGCAAACGGAGGATATACCAATTCACCTCAATACAAAAATATCCTCACTACGCATCTTGGTTTAACTGGCTTGAAATTATTAAAATCAATGGCAAAGTAGCTTTTTCGAATTTTGCTAATTTATAAACTCCACTGGTCTGAGATCGAACCGATTAATCATTTATTTCTCTAAAAGCTAGATCAGGTAATTTTTTGTTATTTTAGAGAGTGAATACAGCTTTATCAGTACTTAAACAATATTGGCATCACGATCAATTTCGAGAGCCACAATCATCCATTATTGATGCGGTGTTGGCAGGGAAGGATTCATTAGCAATTATTCCAACGGGGGGCGGCAAGTCAATTTGTTTTCAGGTTCCTGCGCTCCTTTCGGAAGGGCTATGTATTGTTGTTACACCGCTCATTGCGTTAATGGAGGATCAAGTTGATGAACTTAAAAAGCGGGGAATAGCCGCTATTGCAATTCACTCTGGCATGAGCTATCGCGAGCTTGATATCGCGTTGGACAATTGTATCTATGGGAAAATAAAATTCTTATACCTCTCACCAGAGCGATTATTGACCGAACTTTTTCAGGAACGACTGAAGCGCATGAAGGTTTGTCTAGTTGCTGTGGACGAAGCGCATTGCATCTCGCAATGGGGCTACGACTTTAGACCGCCTTACCTGCAAATTGCTGAGCTGCGGGAAATAATACCTTCCGTTCCCTTTATTGCACTTACAGCTTCGGCAACAAAATTAGTTCAGGAAGATATTGTTACTAGGTTGAACCTAAAAAATCCAGCGCTATTTCGAAAAAGCGTGGCACGCCAGAATATTTCTTTCGTAGTGAGAAGATCGGAAAATAAAGAAAGGAAATTGCTTGAAATACTAGCCAAAGTCAAGGGCTCTGCGATTGTTTATGTGCGTTCGCGCAAGGGGACAAAAGAGTTAGCCGCTGTTTTATTAAAGAATAAAATCAAAAGTACATTTTACCATGCTGGTTTAACTTATAGTGATAGAAAACTACGACAAGAAGAGTGGATAACTAACAAAGTGCGTGTGGTAGTAGCTACCAATGCCTTTGGCATGGGTATAAACAAACAAGATGTACGTGTTGTAGTTCACATGGATTTGCCCGAGAACCTCGAATCCTACTATCAAGAGGCGGGACGGGCGGGTCGTGATGGAGCGAAGTCATTTGCCGTTATTATTTATCATGAGCAGGATGGTCTCAATCTGCGTAAAAATGTATTGCAAGCACAGCCTACTTTGGACTTCTTGAAGAAGATCTATCAGTCACTAGCCAATTATTTTCAATTAGCAGTGGGAGGTAGCAAAGGCGAAAGTTATAATTTCAATTTGGAGGAATTTAGTAAGCGTTTTAATTATAAACCTTTGTCAGTATTCCCTGCTTTGAAAAGGCTTGCCGAAGCCGGGTTGATTGAGTTAAATGAAGGTTTTTATAGGCCTAGCAAGTTAAATGTGCTGGTAGAAAAGACAAAATTGTATGAGTTTCAAGTTGCAAATGAAAAATTTGATCCACTTGTCAAATCATTGCTGAGAATGTATGGTACCTCCATTCATTTCGAATTTACTGTTATTTCAGAGAAGCAACTTGCTAAAGCGTTAAATGTAGACGTTAACGAGGTAATTACTAATCTTCATCATCTTCGTAAACTACAGTTGATTGATTATGAGCCAGCATCAGAAATGCCCCAAATTACTTACTTGTTACCGCGGCAAGATGCGCATTACCTGCCCATAGATAGTAAAAAGATGGAAGAACGGAGGCAATTAAACCTTAGTAAGATGGAAGCGGTGATACAGTATGCTGAACAAACACATCAGTGCCGCATGCAACTCATTCAGAATTACTTTGATGAAGATACATTTGCAATCTGTCATGTTTGTGATGTTTGTATAGATAAAAGGAAGAAAGACAATTTAGCCGCATTAGAAGATTATCGAAGCCAGATTTTATATCTGCTTGAAAAACCAATGCCTGCTGATGAACTAGAGAAGGCAGTGTCACCAGAAGACAGTGAACTTTTTGTTGAGGTACTTCGTGAGATGGTTGACAACAACGAGATTATGTACGATGCGTTTTGGGTATTACACAAAGTCGTGTAGGCTAATCTAGCGCGTGTTGCTAGTTTCAGCTTGCGGCATCGTTCACCAATTTTTGCACTTTAGTTGATGGCTTCAATTGTTGGCTAAATCTTTAGCGAGGCGCGAAACCCTCTGGCAGCATAATATGATTCAGCACCATTGTGATAGACAAAAACATTACCATACCGAAAATCAGCAAAGATGGCACCACCCAATTTTCTGATTTCATCGGGGGTTTTTAACCAACTGGATGTTTTAGAATCAAAAGGGCCAAATTTCTGTAAGGCTTTGTATTGCTCCTCGTCAAGCATATCGACTCCCATAGTAGATGCTGCCCCGGTGGCACTGTCTTTTGGCTTATTTTCTTTCCGCGATGCTAGTGCTTCGCTATCATAACAAAAGCTTCTTCGCCCCGCTGGGCTTTCAGCGGCACAATCATAAAAAACGTACTCTCCTGTTTTTTTATCATATCCAATAACATCCGGTTCGCCTCCCGTTTGTTCCATTTCATTGAGCGACCAAAGTTTTGTTGAGTTAGCTTCAAGCCTGGTTTGCACATTAGCCCATTCAATGCTTTTGTGTCGGTTCATGTTCTTCTCAAAACGGATTTTTAGTATCTCAATTAAACCATCAGACTGAGATGTTGACAATTCATTTTTGTGCGCCTTTGCCATAGGAGTATGTTAAAGAGTAGTACATAGAAACAGTATGATGTGCTTACAAAATGCAGATAGACTATGTCTACATGGTCTATCCCTCGAAAACCAACAGCTAATTCAATTTGGTAGTTCCGTCACCTTGATAAACATAACGGAACGTGTAATAGCGATCCAAATCAGTTAGGTTATTAACTACAGCAGGTGCGCCCTTGTAATAGCTCAAGATTTCCATTTTTGCATATTTCCCATCAGCAGTTTTGATAAGAAAAACGCGACCCGCAATAGGTGTGATAATAGTAGAGGTACTCGTACCAGAATTGAGCCACCAGTTATTGGTGGTGGTAGTAACCCCATCTACAAAAGGCGAAGTGGAGATGGCAAACGTTCCAGTCTTGGTAACCTTGTTATAGTTGTCTGTTGTATAACCAGCAGTAGGTGCCACTGTAACACCATCAAAAATGTCTTTCTGAACAATTACGCCTGCGGCACCTGGGCCACTTGTACCGCTATTAAAAATAATGGAAGTGGAGCGAAACCCAATATCCCACTTCGTTGTTGCGCTGTCGGTATTGGCAATTATTGCTCCTGTGGCGAAATTGAAAAAGGTGTATTTATTTTTTTGGGCTGGCCGAGTTGGAGGGCCAGCTGGGTTTAGCACCAATGGCGCATAGTCAGCATTAAGGTCTTTGTAGGTTGCAGCCACCACGGTGCTATTTACTGGCGTATCATCCCCACAACCAGAAAGTGTCAAAAGAGAAATTAAAGAAAGGAATAGTAGCGTTCTGAACATTTTCATATAGATTAATTATTAGTTGATTTTACGAATTTGACATTTAAACTTAGATATAGAATTCTTCCCTGAAGGTTAGAAATATTCACTGGGTCGGTATAATTGAACAAATTATCTATTCCTCCTTGAACTCTAAGTTGCCTGAGCTGCTTCGCTAGCGAAACATTTACTAACGCATAGCCTTTCACAAAACTATCGTAGCTATCTTGTATTCCATTTCCATTCCTGTCGGATGGCGGAACTGTTTCTCCTTGTATGTTTCCGTCAATTCCACCTAGTCCAAACTTACCGCGATAAATTACACGAATACTGCCTTCAATTCCTTGTTCCTTGTTGTGGTACATTATCTTGAAATTACCTAAATGGCGAGAACGATTATAAAGGCCAAAATATTCACTTGACTTTAGTCGCTGGGTAACCAACGTGACTGGGTCACGCCAAAAAATTTCTCCTTTGTCAATTAATTCATCGACATTTTTGTCTTTTGCAAAAAGCAATTGATAGCCAACAGACGATGAGAATTTGTGGTTATAAGCAAAAACAAAATTAGCTTCCAAGCCTTGCATCACGGCCTGTTTAATATTGCGATAACTGTAGATATTTTGATTAGAAGTTGTTAATGCTACTATTTGATATTCAATTAGGTTATTCACATCGTTCCTAAATAGATTAAAATCCATCTTTAATTTTTTGGAAAAATCTGCATGTAAGCCGAGATTGATAGCAGTAGAGGTTTCTGCATTTAGTTTACCGATAAGAGCTGGATCAAACAAATACGACCGTATCTGACCAAGTGCTTCGAATTGGCTTAATTTTTCCTTCACCACTTCTGAACCCAACACACTATAACCTCCTCCCGCTTGGTTGAAAAAATTTAAATAGAGCTGCCTAAAATCAGGGGACTTAAAACCAACACCAAACGAACCTTTTAAAGAGATTATGTCATTGAGTCGAAAGCGGGCAGAAAACTTGGGGCTTAGTTGGCTTCCATAAATCGTATTCTTGTCGAAACGAACACCACCAATTAATGTAAGCTCCTTTATTGGCAACCACTCGTGTTGAACGAAACCATACAAGGTCTGTTGATTTTTCTTTTCGTCCCCATAACGAGGGGTAGAAACGGATTCAAGGGTTTGACCAGCACCTATTGTGGAAAAATGTTTTTCATTGAAAAAATATTCGAAATTTACTTCTGGTCGGGTAAATGTTTGCGTAAAGCTATCGATTGTAGAGGTGCTATCGGCCCCAGAAGTTTTAAGTAATGTATAAATGGAATTGGTCGCGTAACGAGTGGTATATAATCGGGCCGTTGCTTTAGCGCGGGAAGACAATCGGTAGGTCAGAACGGGATTAAAATTCCAATCTTTCACGCGGCCATCTCCCACAGAACGTGTAGATTTTCCATTGGAGGAGACATCATAATTATAATCCTGAACTTCATTAAATAGTCGCCCTGCCAAGGAGACATCGAGGGAATTGATGACTTTAAAAGTAACTTTTGTTCCGAATGTATAATTTACAAATGGAGAAACTGTTTTGCCGAAGTTCTCGGGCGAAAGGTCAAATCCATCAGTACTGTAGCGATTAGCAAATGCATAAAAGCCGACTTTATCATTAGCCAAACTTAGGTCACCCGTAAGATCAAGTGTTTTGTTTGTTCCGTAACGCGAAGAGAAACTACCTTTCTTTCCAGAAGGCCGTTCTGTAATGATATTAATCACACCCGCCAGCGCGTCCGATCCATACAAACTGGAAGATGGCCCCTTTACAATTTCAATTTGCTTGATATTACCTACGGTTAACCTACTGAGCTCAAGAGAACCTGTATATCGCCCAATAATGGGTTCGCCATCCATTAAAATCAATGTGTAATCCGGGTTAAATCCTTGCATTTGTATGCCGTTGCCAAGACCATTTACTTGAGGCACTACCACCAGCCCTGTCTGCTCGGTCAACACATCATTTAACCGCAACGAACCCATCGTTTTAATTTGTGCTTTTGAAATTAGTGTAACGGGCATTGGCAAGGCGCCCATTGTCCGCTCATTTCGGGTGGCGGTTACCACAACTTCCTCCAACTGCTCAGTTTTTATCGAGTCTGGTTTGGTGGATTGTGCAAAGGAGAAAATCTTTGGCCAACAAAGAAGCAAAACTGCCAATCCATAACGTGCGAAGGTATTTCTCATTCAGGTCGCAAAGATTGGGCAGCTTCCTTTCAATAAATACCTAAAAAGGGATAATTAATACCGCATTCAAAAAAATGAATTCTTGAACATTATATTTTGGTAGTTTTGAACTAATTATTCGTATTTGGGTTATTTTAAAGGATGATAAATGTCATTTTAATTTATGGAAGGAATCATTGATAACACGGTTGAAGTAAAAAATACCCAAGTTAGTAGCTTTAGGGTATTGCTCGAAAAGGAAGACTTATCGCTCATGACGGCAGAAAATTCTGGGGAAACTGTGTTGACTTTTGCGAGTTCGATCCGAAAAAGTATCATCCACTTTTACTTTTGCCTAGATGGAAGTGCCATTTTTGAATTTAGTCCGCATTATAGTCGCGAGATTCAAAAGCAACGGAATTACTTTTTTTATAATCCCGAAAAGGATACACCGTTTCAATTGAATTTGGCACCTAATTCGCGTATGGCGCTGCTTACCATTTCGTTGGATAGCCTACACAAACTTTTTTTGCATGATGGGCTTCCCTTTCTGACTGGTGAAAATGCGAATCGAAAATTTTATGATGAGCGCGAAATACCTTCAAGTTTACACTTAGTGCTCAACCAATTGTTCAATGTGCATTTGAGCGAATCAGCCGAGAAAATATATTATCAGGGCAAAGTATTGGAGTTATTGAGCCTTTATTTTTCAGATAAAAAGCCCGACACCGAAAGCTGCCCTTTTTTAAACGATGAGGAAACGGTAAGAAAAATAAAATTTGCAAAAGGCCATCTCCTTAAAAACATTGAAACGCCTCCCAGCTTAAAAGAGCTTGCGAAAGCTTCTGGCTTAAATGAATATCAATTGAAAGTGGGATTCAAAGAAATTTACGGTGACACGGTTTTTGGATTCTTGTTGAGCCACCGACTCGATCACGCTCGTGTTTTATTGGATGCCGCTAAACTGCAGGTAAATGAAGTAGCATATCAGATTGGATATTCTAATCCCAGCCATTTCATTGCAGCCTTCAAAAAGAAATTTGGCATTACCCCTAAGAAATACTTGATGAATAATGCCAAGTAGCCAACCAAAAAATTCTGCCTTAATACCGTCTACGCGCTGTTGATCTTCTAGGTGTAGCGCCAAACAACATTCCGAAGACGCCCCTCACAATTTCCTTTCCAACCTGCTTGGTGATGGGCGATGCCATAATCTCTTCAAAAGTACTCTTTTCCTTACGGGAAGATGGCTTAGCCGAATCTTGAATTGAAACCTCCTCCTGCTTCTGCTCTGTAGCCACGGTTTCGGCAATGCGCTCGTTTAATATTTCAAACGCACTTCGTGGATCAACTGTTTGTTTATATTTTTTATTTAAGTCAGAACTTTCAAGTTGTTGCTGGTACTCGTCTTGAGTTAACGGACCCATGATTGATGCGGGTGGCGCAAGATGTGTAACTACTGTCTCCGTTGGAATTCCCTTTTCATTAAGCACCGTGATAAACGCCTGGCCAATTCCCAACTGCGTAAACTGCTTTTCCAAATCATAAAATTCTGAGTGTGGGAAAGTCTTTACCGTTTCCTTCAAATCTTTTACATCGTTTGGCGTAAATGCCCTGATAACGTGGTGAACCCGATTTCCCAACTGGCTCAAGATAGAACCTGGCACATCGGTAGTAACCTGGGTGCAGAAGAAAATTCCCACGCCTTTTGATCTGATCAACCTAATTACTTGCTCAATCTGATCCATAAATGCTTTGGGTGCATCCTTGAAAAGCAAGTGCGCTTCGTCTAAAAAAAACACCAATTTTGGTTTATCAAGATCGCCTGCTTCCGGTAGCTTTTGATACAGTTCTGCCAACAACGAAAGCATAAATGTTGAGAATACCACTGGCTGACCTTGCACATCGGATACATTCAAAAGACTTATTACGCCTCGGCCATCCACTTTTTCAAACAGGTCATCAATATCAAAGGAGGTCTCACCGAAAATCTGGTTAACACCTTGCTGCTCCAGTGCAACTATTTTTCTTAGAATGGTTCCGGAAGTTGACGAAGATATTTTTCCGTAAGCTTCTTTAATCTCCTTCGCACCTTCTCCTTCCGATAAATAGTTAAGAACCTTTTTTAAGTCGTTGAGGTCAACCATGGGCAACTTCTTGTCGTCCGCATATTTGAACAACACCATCAACACCCCACGCTGAACTTCATTCAACTCTAATATCTTGGACAACAAAACAGGCCCGAATTCAGTCACGGTTGCACGCATCTGCGCGCCCAACTTTCCGCTTAGCGAGTACAGTTCAATTGGGAAACCGGAGGGATCATAAGTGTATTCAAGAAACATTGATCGTTCGGTCAACTTCTCATTTACAATTGCAGGTTTAGCCATACCTGAAATATCGCCCTTCATGTCGGGCATAAATACAGAAACGCCAGCTGCCGAAAGCTGCTCAGCCAATAACTGCAATGTTCTTGTCTTACCTGATCCGGTAGCGCCAGTAACCAGTCCATGCCGGTTCATCATCCGCAAGGGCAGGTTAACTTTTGCGGAAGCAATTATTTCGCCATCCAACACACCAGCTCCCAAATAAATCGATGCACCTTTGGGCGAGTAGGAAGCGTTAATAGCGGAAACAAATTTTTCTTTTGACATTGTTAATGAATTAACTTTTTTCGTAATAACCAATCAATTTGCGGATCATCGCCCACCTGAAACACATGCTCGCCAAACCTTTCGAAACCAAATTTTTTGTAGAATGCTTGGGCTCTGTAATTAAATTCCCAGACGCCAAGCCAAATCCATTCAAACTTATGTTCTAGCGCATAATCAAGTGCTAGTTCGATTAGCTTTACGCCAATCTTCTTGCCTTGAAAATGTGTATGCACATATAAGCGCTGTAGTTCAATTGTATTAGAGCCTAACTCCTGCTCTACTTCATTACTTAATCGCAACCGCATATAACCTGCGGCCTGGTCACCTTCCCAAGCCATATAATACTGCGTATTGGGTTCTTCGAGTTCTTTAGCAAATTGCTTGAGCGTATATGCTTCATCAACAAATTTCTGATTGTTCTCCAATGTGGTTGAATCTGCAAAGGTATCCCAATAGGTGTCGATGGCAATTTTACGAAGGGTTTCTAATTCTGAAAATTGAATCGGGCGTATATCAATCATAGTGTTTTTGCCAGTGCCTTTTACTTGTCCTTATAATTTTGAAAGGTATAAAGAACCCCGAGTGAAAACGCCTGACTAACTTGAATGCCGATATCTTGGTCGAAGTCGTACAATAAAATGCTGCCAAGATTAACATTAATGAACTTATTCACCTTTGCTGTCAAGGTTACGTCTAACCGGTGATCAATTGTTTTTAGATCAAACGTCTCGTAGTTAGCAAACATTACGTACCTCCATTTCAGGTTTACATTGGTGGCAATGTCTTTATTGAATTCAGCCAGCATTTGAAACGCTAACCATTCGAAGCGGGTATTTTCTGAGGGGTCTACTCCGTAAGGTGTAGGATTGTCTGCGGTGACAAGACTTTTTACATCACTCACTATTGTAACTCTTGGTGCGAAAGGTGAAAGTCGAAGTTTAAAATAGGAAACAGGATGGTATTCAAAACCCAACGCGGCAGTAATGAACGTGGGGGAAAAGGCACTTGAAATAAGAGTTTGTGTGGTTAACCCAGCGGCATCCGTTCCGTATTTATAACCCTTATCAAACTGACTTTGCAAGTTAGCGGAAAGAAACACATCCCATTTTTCGTTTAGACTGGATCCATACTTGGTATCGATAAAAATCCTATCTAAGGTTTTGCGGTAGCCTTGCCCAGTATTGTTGACCATTCCGTACAAAAAATCAAATTCATTGTCCCACGATTTTTTGTCTTTTTTAAAGTTGGCCTTGTAATTTAAGAATGCGGTAAAGCCAATTGAATTGACTCCCCCTGCTTTCCAATTATTCGAGAAAGAGGCTTGATTTAAGTTTAACCCAGCTTTGAAGGATTTTCGCCAGTTAGAAATCGAATCTACTTTAACAAATTGCCCAAACGAGCAGAAAGTAGTTAAGAAAAAGACAATTAAAGAAGCTAATTTTTTGCAAGAAGTGAATTTCATGTTTTGGTATTTTGCTTAAAAATACCAAAAAGCATCAAAAACATTACATGCTGGTTAATCTAATTTCATCTAACGCGGATTCGGTGAGCGGTTTGGTGATGAATTTTATTACGTGATTATTGTTCACTATTTTATCAATATCTCGCTTGTTATCAGAGCTGGAGAGTATAATAATTTTACACTTGTTTTTAACCAATTCGTTGAATTTGTCAAATTCGTATAGAAAAACGAAACCATCAACAATTGGCATGTTGATATCTAGAAATACAATGTTGGGTAAGTTTTCAATTATGTTCTGGTTTTCCCTTAAATAATCTAGCGCACTTTTGCCCGAATTCTTGACCTCTACCCGATTTGAAAACTTGGTTATTTCGATGATCCTCTTGCTGATAAAGTTATCTGTGTCATTATCATCAACGAGCATTACCAAATCTGTAGTCTTAGTCAAAGTGTCCATTACGCTCTATAAATTCTCTGTTAATTAAAGTACGCAAATCTATTCATTTTACGTCAGGTTTTTAAACCGATTAGTCGGCCATTGAATGTTCATGTAAGAAATCGTTAAAAAAAATAAACAAAACTATCTATTCTTAATTTGTAATCTCTCTCCTTGGCTTAACGTAAAGTCTTTTTTATTGTTCCAATCCATAATATCACGGATGGTGACTCCGTATTGACGAGCAATGCTATAAAGGGTATCACTTGGCTTAACCTCATGAACCGTAGCTGAAGCTGATCCTGATTTAGTTGATTCAACACCCGTGTTGGAAGTGTTAGGATCGGCAATAAGCAGAACTTTACCTGGCTTTAGTGTTTCGTTGATATTTAACGAATTCCATTTAACTAAATCAACCACCTTGATTTTGTGCTGATTGGCAATAGAGTAAAGAGTTTCCTTCGGTAAAACCGTGTAATAATTTGATGCAATTACATTTAGCGATGTACTATTTATTATACTAGTGGTAGTGCTGAGAGAATCTGATTTCGGAATATCAATCGCCCCGATTATTGCCTTTGCGGGAATTGAGTCGGAAGTGCTTTTTATCAGCACAGTTGAATTCGCGGGAATCCAATCAAAGGTCTCATTATTGTTCAATTCGGCCACGTTTTCTGAAATCTCTTGAATTTCAGGTCGTTTTGAACCTAGCCAAATTATCTCGCCAATTGTAAGTTCTTCATTTTTTCCCTGAACGTTAAACCTCTTCAATTTTTTAATCTTTATTCCGTAGAGTTGGCTTATAGACCAGAAGTTTTCACCTTTTTTAACTTTATGGTATTCCGAAAAGGTAGTGTTTTTCTTTTTGCTCAAAAGGAAAATGGTACCTGCACTAAAAGGCGTAGAGAACTCCATTTCATTGAATTTAAGAAAATCATCCAAGTCGATTTTACCCCTGGTTGCTAATTTTGCTGCGTCTTCGTCCTTTTTTGAGCAAATCGCGGGAATTCCGTTAACAAAAAATAAAGAATCGGTTTTTACTTGGGTGCTTGCCGGCAAGATAGCTTCTGCCTTTTTTTGGGGAGAAGCCAGCCACAGTGTATTGAAATCTGTATTCAACCTGCCAACTGGCACAATTACGGTATAGGGTTTGTCTTCTGGAATTGTTTCGGCTTTCAACCATTTGTTGTATTCTTTCAGCGTACTTTCCTCCACAGAAAGTTCTTTTGAGATTTCCCCGAGTGTTTTTTGGGTGGCCGTTGTGTAGGGAATCAATTTCATTTCTGAGTCACCCTCTAGGCTATTTTCAAAAGCAATCTTGTGAGCTAGGAATCGCTTAACATACCAATATGTATTGGAGGTAACTTCCATTTGAGTGGCTCCAATTTGTAACTCGGGCAACGCCTTCTTCACACCACCCACTCCCATTTGATAGGATTGAAGGGTATGTATCCAATTGCTAAACTGCTGGTTATTCTTATTCAAATACTTGGCCGCTCCTTTTGACGCGGCAATTACATTCATGCGTTCATCTACGCGCTCATCTACGCGCAAGCCCATTTCCATGGCCGTAAAATCTTTAAACTGCCAGAAGCCCACCGCATTTGAACTTGAAACTGCATCCGAAACCAGCGAACTTTCTTGTAAAGCCAAAAATTTAAAATCGGACGGAATTCCAGCCTCTTCAAGAATTTTTTCGATGATCGGGAAATACATTTTTGCCCGGGTGGCTTTAACTGAAAAGTAACCCGCATGCTGTGTTAGCATATTTACATCTTTTTGGATTTCCTTTCTTGCGTCTTCGCGGATAGTGAGTGCGATGCCAGCAAATTCCATTTGCTCTGGCACGATTGGAGTCTGTGCGTTTAATGAAGCAGCTCCAATAAAAAAAATCCAGGCTGCGAAAAATTTCATCCCACAAAACTATGAAAATTGAACCACTAAATGAAAATCTGTTGTTAGGCCTTTTGCATAATGCTGATTCCGTCACGAATTGGTAGCAAAACGTTTTTTACGCGCACATCGTCTTTTATTTTCTTATTGAATTGAACTATTGCCCGCGTGTCTTTGTCGGGCTTACCATCTAACACTTTGCCGCTCCACAATACATTATCTGCAAGAATAAAGCCCCCGGGATTGACCTTATCAATCACCAAATCAAAGTAGTGGGCATAATTTTCTTTGTCAGCATCGATAAAAACTAAGTCGAACATGTGGTTAAGTGGAGGTATAATTTGACTGGCGTCTCCTATAATATACTCTATGCCTTCAACGGCTGATTGCATAAAATAACCTCGCACTCGTGCTTCTAACTCTTCATTTTTGTCAATGGTAATAAGTCTTCCTTGGTTTGCTAACCCTTCGGCCAGGCAAAGCGTGGCATAGCCAGTATATGTTCCGATTTCCAAAATAGTTTTTGGCTTGATCATCTTGCTGATCATAGAAAGAAACCTGCCTTGCAAATGCCCAGAAAGCATCCGTGGTTTTAACACGTAAAGGTTTGTTTCTCGTTCAATTTTCCTTAATAATTCACTTTCGTGGGAAGTTGATTTTTCGGCATAACGTTGAAGGGCCGGATCTAAAAATTCCATAGTTAATTTGGAGATTGATTTATTGAATTGTCAAACGCACTTGGTTGGGGGATCAGTTTGGCTGTATGCGCAAATAGCTCAACGTAGCTTCGTTAAACATTTCATTGGAAAGATCGAGTAAGGTTTCTACCGTTGTATTTTTTATTCGATCGAAAATTTCATCTAACGAAGTTATCTTTCCGGAGTCCAACAGATTTCGTGCCATCATCATCATAAAACTCACATTGTTTTCTTCTGATATGGCCAGGTGGCCTAGCATCTGTTCTTTCGCTTCTGAAAACTGTTTTTTTCCAAGTGGCTCTTCTCGTAGTTTCTTTAACTCTTGCCTAACCAATACTATGCTTTTCTCCAGCTGTGAAGGCTCGGTTCCAAACGAGATAACAAATAAACCAGTATCAGTAAAAGGAACGTATTGAGCGGCTATGGAATAGACAAGCCCATGTTTTTCGCGAAGCGATAAGTTGAGTCTTGAATTCATTCCCGATCCTCCGAGTATATTGGTTAGAATGTAAAACGGACTTCTTTTTTCATCTGCAAATTTGAATGCGGGCCTTCCAATGGCGCATCGCGCCTGTTTTATATCTCGCTTTATAACAACTTCATCCGGTTTGTAAGCTTTAAAACTTATCCGTTTCTTTTTTGATATCAGTTTGGGAATTGCCCCTAAGTATTTCTCGGCAAGTGCTATCACTTGTTCCATCGTTACGTCTCCTACGCTTGAAAAAACAATGCGCCTGGTATCGATATGCTCAGATAAAAAATTTTCAAAGTCTTTCTTTTTGAACGAAGAGACTGTTTTTTGAGTCCCCAAGATGTTCATACCCAACGGATGATTCTTAAAAATGATGTCATCGAATTCATCTTGCAGGTAATCTTCAAGATCATCGTGGTACATGGCCATTTCTTCTAGAATCACGTTTTGCTCTCGCTTGATTTGCTCTGCAGGAAAGACGGAGTTAAATGTGATGTCCGCTAACAACTCAACTGCCCGTTCAAAGTATACATTACGCAATGATGCGTAAAAAAGCACTTTCTCTTTGTCAGTAAAAGCGTTCAAATCACCGCCAACCGCTTCCAATCGATTCAAAATGTGAAAGGACTTTCGCTTCGTGGTTCCTTTAAAAGCCATGTGCTCCCAAAAATGGGCAATTCCTTGGTTGTCTCTGGTCTCGTCTCTACTGCCAACATCCAACATAATACCGCAATGGACTATTTTAGATGTAGTTATTTGATTATGAATAACTCGGATGCCGTTGGCAAGGGTATGAATTTTATAATCTCTCATGTGGGTTGTAAAACTAGTTAATTTCCCAACAGCGGACGAACCTGCCCGTGGGCGAACAAGATGGGTGGCATAATCAGATTATTTTTAGTAAAATAGCATTAAATTTTTGGCACTACTCTTGCAAAACAAGTTAACACTATGGAAACACAAAAAGTAAAAACCTGCTTTACCATTTCATTTACACAAGAACAATATCAGCATGCAAAATCGTATGTGGAAGATATGAAGAAACATCCGCAGCGAGTATTTTGGCATGGAAAGGAAGGTAAAAACGAAGATGAGTTGGTAGTAGAGCAAATTGCCCATCGCATTCTTTCAGGTTTTTATAACAATGACCCTTATCGAGCCGGCAAGCACATCATAAAGATGGACAGCATGACGGCTGCCTAGATTCGTTCTAAGACCTTCTGTATTAATGCTTCGGTAATCTTATTTGGATTTTTTGAGAATTTGTTTTTCACTCGATTGGCAATAATTGCATTTACACTCAATATCTCATGGCCAAGTATGCGAGCTAAGCCATAGTATCCTGCTGTTTCCATTTCAAAGTTGGTAAGCCAAAAATCGTTCTTATGAAAATAATTAAGATCTTCCATTAGAGTTGGAAAACGAATGGATGCTCTTACTGTTCTCCCTTGCGGTGCATAAAAGCCAGGACATGTAACAGTATTACCTTTGACCATGTCAAAACAAATTTGGTCAACTAGGCCACCTGTACCTCTCACAACATAAGGTGTAAAATGTAGTTTGGCGTGTTTTTGAATTTCTTCTGCAATTGCTTTTTCATCTGCTTCCATCAGAAAATCATAAAAATTCATCAAATTATCCAACCCGATAGCAACATCCGTGAACAAGTGAGTTCCTAGAGGTATATCTTCCTGTAATGCTGCCGATGTTCCAATCCGAATAATTCTTAGTCTCTTTTTTCTGGATTTAACTTCTCGCGTTTTTAAATCTACGTTTACCAGCGCATCCAGTTCATTCAGCACAATCTCAATATTGTCGGTGCCAATACCAGTGCTTATTACGGTAATTCTTTTGCCATTAAATTTACCAACGTGAGTGATAAACTCTCGTTTATTCATTTCAAACTCTACTTCATCAAAAAACTGACTGACTAAATAAACGCGACTAGGATCGCCCACGGTAATAATCGTATCAGAAATATGCTTTGGCAATAGATTTAGATGATAAACACTTCCGTCCGGATTCAGGATAAGATCAGTTTCTGATATCTTTGGCATACGCAGTGGCTTGCTGTTAACCTTTCGCTACGTAAGTTAAACAAATAACACCTCGGTGCTAGTTTTCAAATCAGCTTTATTTTTTTACCGGTTGTGCAGGGTTTCCGAAAACGGTCTCGTTTTCTTTGATGGCCGAAACAACAACAGAACCAGCGCCAATTCGTGCCCCCTTGCCAACAGCTAAGCCAGCCACAATAGTAACCCCTGCACCTATAAATACTTCGTCTGCAATAGTAACTCCAGCATTTAGAATACTTCCTGCGCCCACCTGCACGTAATCTCCTAAACTGGCTTCTACGCCTATAATAGCTTTGGCACCTAAAATGCAATGATTGCCAACCTGGGCTCCCGGGGCAATACTCACACCCGTATCGATAAAGTTCCCATGCCCAATTGACGATTTGGTTGAGATAACAGAAGTGGAGTGAATGGCATTTACCGGTTGCATATGACGTTCCTCTTGAATCATTTTGACCAAACTTTTTCGCAATCGGTTGTCGTCTGCGGCTACGAAGGCTTCGCATTTCTTTCCAATTAACTTTAGGAAGCCGTCATCATCGGTGCTTCCCAATATCACTACGTCATCAATTTCTTTTGTGTGCAGCAGCTTATTGTCATCAAGAAAGCCATATACGACAACCTTGTTACTTTCAAATATCTCTTTTGCTGCTCGGCCAAGGTGGTTGGCTCCTAGAATGATAACCGGATTTTCCATATAAGTAAAACGTTACCCAAAGGTAAATTACAATAGCTTGAGTTGAGTGCTATTTGTAAATTAACTTTTCATAAAGACCACCTAGGGTTTCGATTTGCCAGGTTTTAGGAGGGCAGCACCAATTCTGCAGTCAAGGCATTTTTTAGGAACGCAAAAATTGTTGTACAGTTCAATTAGGCCCTGGGAATCAGAGGCATTTGTTGGGTGGACATTTAAGCTCGCCCATTTGCGGATGATAGTATTTTTTTCTGGTTTAAGCTCTTGCAGTAGTCGAATCGCTTTATCGACAAAGTCTTGGTCGTCTTTAGCTTTTCCAAAAGCAACAAGAATAGGGGCAACCGTGTTTATAATCAAGTTATCAACGCTTGATGCGCCTAACCCAGCAACCGGAGTTTTCGCTCTTTTATTGAATTGGTAGTGCTCGATCCAATAGGTGGATTGATTCACGAGAAAAAGATTTTTCAATGCGCTACTTTCGTTGGTCTCGATTAAAACCGAAAAAATATTTTTGACCAAATAAAGTAAAGATGAAAACTGAGCAATTCTAATGGTTGGAAAATTAGCGGGCCGAAGTCTTAAAAACTTCCATTGGGCCTTTTTAATAGTTGGTGAAAGAGAGTACTTGGATTTTAAGACGTTGTATTCCCGTCTCAACAACTGGTAATATTCATCACCAATTTCAATTTCTAGAAAGCCTCCTTGTCCGAATAGAAGAGCTTCTATTTGCACCAGGTTATCGGCTTGTTTCAGAACTATTTTGTAAGAAAGTGACCTTGCCAATTGTTGAAAAGGCTCACTGTTTACTTTGAAACCAAAATTCCTAGCCAGCAATTCAAAAATAGTTTGATCCCAATCGTTATTATTTCTTCTTACCGTTTCCATCACAGCATCAGCTTTCGATTCTAGCCGTTTGACTAATGAACTATCGATCATGGAAGAAATAAGCAATCTGTCGACAGACGGCAGTGCATTGTGGCAGGCAATCGGCTGGGCACTTTCCATCAATTCTTTATAGGAAAGGATAATCGATCCGTCTACCTTTCCTTTCAATTCAAGTGTTGGAATTCGTGTTTTATCGGATCGATAAACTGGCTTGTCATCCACCCAAACCACATGCAAGATGACATTATCATATGCTTGATCGCGAAAATGGTTGTGGTCGTTCCATTCCGATGCTTTTACGTGAAGCTCTATGCTTCCCGCCCACTCAATTTCATTGATCTTAATTTTTGCCGATTGAAAATCTGGCCCAGCATTGGTATTTTGGATGCCTGTTTTAAAAATGGTAAGCGGCTGGCCGTCAGCGCAGGTTAGTGCTTCTTTATTAAAGTATTGAAACTGCCAAATGTAATGAAGAAAGGATTCCTTCATACTCCCTGTATTTTGTAATCAATAATGAAAAGCCTTTTCTAAATGATCTTTCATCTCTAACTGAATCTTTTGAGCCTCTTTCCTTGCTGCGTCAGCAAAGTCAATTCCGTTTGACGCATAGATGATGGCCCTCGATGAGTTTACGATCAATCCACATTGGGCATTCATTCCTGCATTAGATACCGCTGCTAAGTCGCCCCCCTGTGCACCTACACCTGGCACAAGAAAAAAGTGATCGGGCGCTAATGCTCGAATAGCAGCTATTTTATCGGCATGAGTAGCCCCCACTACGTACATCATTTTGTCGGGTGTTGTCCAACGCTGAGAAGCAAATATTACTTCTTCATAAAGATACTTTCCATCTCTTGTTTCCAACCGTTGAAAATCTTCACTGCCGGTGTTCGAAGTGTGTACCAATAGAATAACCCATTTGTTTTGAAACTCCAAAAAAGGTTTTACAGAATCTTCACCCATGTAGGGGGCAACCGTAATCGAGTCAAAATTTAGGTGGTTAAAAAATGCTTTAGCGTAAAGAGCAGATGTATTGCCAATGTCACCTCGCTTGGCATCGGCAATGGTGAAGATATCAGGTGGTATATAATCAATTGTCTTTTGCAAACTGTTCCAACCGCTTGCGCCTACTGCTTCATAGAAAGCTATGTTTGGTTTGTATGCCACGCAAAAGTCTTTTGTAGCATCAATAATTTGCTTATTAAATTCAAAAACCGGGTCCTCATTTTTCAGCAAATGCTTGGGAATTTTTTCGAGATCCGTATCTAACCCAACGCACAGATATGACTGCTTCTTTTTGATCTGTTCGTATATTTCTAAACGGGTCATACAAACAGTTTTTTAGATTTATCTCAAATCAACTACTTCTACGCCTGGGTATTTCTTGGGGTCAAAAGCAAATACGGCATCGTCAATTTTGGCATTGGGTGAAAACTTAGAGATGGTGTATTTGTACTTATTGCCCGATTTGTCAAACATAGTGAAGCTCAAAACACTTTTATCTTTCTTAGAAATATTCATCTTGATTTTAAAATATTGAGCATCCCTTTTTTCAGGAACTAAGTCTACCACATTGCAGGGTATTGAATTTTCTATTATATCCTCCATTTGGAGGTATTTAAATCCCTTTTTATAAATTTCATAAAACTTAGACGGATTGACTTCATCTGCTTTTGTGTCTACATTATCAATGTTTACTTCTTTCGCGTCTGGCAGGTAAGTCCAAATAGTAGATCCGTTGTTTATTACTTCCTGCTCGGGTAAACTCAATTTATACTTGTCACCTTTTACTGTAATCCTTCCTTTAAACTCCTCCTTAATTTTTTCTACATCGTTGGTGAGCGCTACAGAAAGATTTGCCTCAAAAGCAGTAAACGATTTGTACTTTTTGCTCATCGCATCTAGTATCTCCAATGCTTTAGGATCGTATTGAGCAAAGCAAATCTGCGAAAGCAAAATAAAAATTAGAGTGGTACCTATTTTATTCATTTTAATAAAGTTCAAAGTGCAAATTTACGATTTAGTATGTCTTTCTTTTAATGCATTCAATAATTGTTCCAAACTTGCTTCGTCATGAACCAATACTTCTCTCGCTTTTGATCCTTCAAAAGCTCCAACAATGCCAGCGGCTTCTAATTGGTCAATCAAGCGTCCTGCTCGGTTGTAACCCAATTTCAACTTTCGTTGGATTAAGGAAGTGCTTCCTTGCTGGTGCATTACAATTAGGCGAGCAGCGTCTTCAAACAACGAATCTCTTTCTGAAAGATCAACAGCCGCTGCACCACCTTCATCTTCTCCTTCAAACTCTGGCAGCATATACGCGGAGGGATACCCGCGTTGGGAACCTATAAACTCGCAAATTCTTTCGACTTCGGGAGTATCTACAAAAGGGCTTTGCAACCGGATAATCTCCGAACCCGCTGATAACAGCATGTCTCCTTGTCCAATTAATTGGTCGGCTCCGCCC
Source organism: Flammeovirgaceae bacterium (assembly GCA_027487845.1). Lineage (GTDB taxonomy): Bacteria > Bacteroidota > Bacteroidia > Cytophagales > Cyclobacteriaceae > ELB16-189. Next base: position 43,746 of record JAIYCV010000022.1, on the reverse strand, counting down.
GTATCTAAAATTGTCCGCGAGTCTACTTTTGAAGTTACTTTAAAGGACAATCGCGCCGGAAAGTTAGCTTTAATAACTCCCGTAATGACATTTACCGATGGCCGTTGTGTTGCTACCACCAAGTGAATTCCGATTGCTCTCGCCAATTGCGCGAGTCTGGCGATAGGTGTTTCCACCTCTTTACCCGCTGTCATCATCAAATCGGCTAACTCATCAATCACCAAAACAATGTACGGTAAAAACCGATACCCTTCTTTTGGGTTAAGTTTGCGCGATACGAATTTGGCATTATACTCCTTCAAGTTACGAGTACCCGCATCTTTCATCATCTCATACCTATTCTCCATTTCGATACAGAGCGAATTCAACGTATGAACTACTTTCTTTGTATCTGTGATGATGGCCTCTTCGCTGTTCGGTAATTTGGCCAAGTAATGTCGTTCAATTTTGCTGAATAAAGACATCTCCACTTTCTTGGGATCGACCAAAACAAACTTTAACTGACTAGGATGCTTTTTGTATAGCAACGAAGTAAGAATAACATTCAATCCTACCGACTTGCCTTGGCCGGTGGCACCAGCGACAAGCAAGTGAGGCATCTTTGCGAGATCGATAATTAAGACTTCGTTGGAGATCGTTTTCCCCAGCGCAACAGGAAGTTCCTTGTCAGTTTTCTGAAATTTGTCAGAAGCCAACATGGACCGAATACTCACCATCTCACGGTTTTTATTAGGCACCTCAATACCGATTGTCCCTTTACCGGGAATGGGTGCAATAATCCGAATACCCAAAGCAGCTAAGCTTAGCGCGATATCGTCTTCCAAATTTTTTATTCTTGAGATTTTTATGCCTGCTTCTGGCACAATCTCATAGAGTGTAACGGTAGGTCCTATGGTTGCTTTTATGCTGCTAATGCCTATCTTGAAATTAGTAAGCGTTTCTAGGATTTTATCTTTATTTTGGTTGAGTTCTTCTTGGCTAACTTGAATTTTACCAACTTCATATTCGCTCAGCAAATCAAGGGTCGGAAATTTATAGCCACTTAAATCTAGCGTTGGATCAAACAACCCTTGTTCGGCTACTAATTGATCTGCTAGTTCGTCTGTATCCGTTGGTGGCTCCTCCACTGTAAAAACTGGCTCCTCAAGTTTTTCTTGAGTCAGTTTATTTTCTATTTCAAATTTGATGGCAGGCAAAGGAGCCTTTGGCACAACCTCTTTTGTGGTATCTAAAAATGGTATTTCTCCCTTTACTTCTGGCCAATTGTCTTTATCATCTGTGTAAGCCGGGGGAATAGCAATTTCTCCTTCACTCTCTTTCACCTTTTCTTTTAACGCGTCATTGCCAATTGGTTTTGGGTTATTTACTTGAAATGCATTGATGACGGTAACGTTAAAAAAATAGATGATGAAGATAAGGAGTGACAGGATTAAAATAAGGAATGTTCCCAAACCAAAAAGGCCATCCGCAAAACGAGCCAGTTCAAAGCCAACGCCTCCGCTAAGGAAACTAATTTCCGTAACCCCCGAAATTCCGTTGGTGATATAACCCAGCAATAGTGAAATCCAAATGCCTGCAAAAACAGCGAAAATGAAAAATGGAAAAATGGGCACAAGCTCCCGTTTGAAAACCAAACGAAAACCGATCAAAAATAGGAGGGGGGGTAACAAAAATGCTGAAATGCCCATCCACCTAAAAATAAAAAAGTGAGAAGTGATGGCGCCATAGAGACCCAACCAGTTTTCGGCTTCTTTGCCTGACTCTACCAGCGAGGAGTTACCAAGGGCTTCGATTACGCTTTGATCTGCTTTACCTGTAAACAAATAGGAAAAAAACGCAACGAACGAGTATAATGCAGCGGATATCAAGAAGAACCCAGTAGCTAAGATAAATCTTGGATCCTTAAAAAAACCGAAAGAGAGTTTCGTTTTAGGCTTTTCACCCTTGACCTTCTCTTTTTTTTCCTTTTCAGGCCTCTCTTTTTCAGGTTTCTTGACCGTATTTGCTTTAAAAGTGTTTTCTGCCATGTTCAATTTGCCCCAAAACTAATCAATTAATCATTGTACCGAAATCGATAATTTCGCGCGTTGAATTTGCCAAAAAATACAATGAAAGCCACCACCATTCTGCTCTTAGTTCTATCCAACACTTTTATGGCATTTGCTTGGTATGGTCACCTCAGGTTTAAAGAAATGGCTTGGAGTAAAAATTTAGGGCTGATAAGCCTTATTTTAATCAGCTGAGGAATTGCCCTGCTTGAATATTTTTTCTTCAAAAAATAAAGTTATCGGTGGTAATATTGACCTTATATGGCTGAAGATCGATGAATGCACCTCTCAAATGAAATTCTTTCCAATAATCCCAAAATTCTACTGTAAAAAGTCGCTATGCTTAGCTAAGAAACAATCTCGCAACTCTCCTTGAGGCACTAAAAACTTCACCAACTCTTCGGGAAAAACATCACCATCCAACACGGGTTCAGCGTACTCTAATTCAAACACCTCCTCATCGTAAGTTGGCTTCCTTAATCGCTTAAATCGGCAATCACTGAGTGCTACCACCTCATCATAATCATAAAAAACCACCTTGCCTTCATCGGTAACTCCAAAATTCTTCATTAGCAAATCGCCCGGAAAAATATTGGTCATTACCATTTCCTTAATAGAATTGCCAAAGTCTAGAATGGCTTCCTTATTTTCGTTTTGGCTGTGATCTAAGATAAAAAGATTTAGGGGCACTAGCTTCCGTTCTATGAACAAGTTGGAGAACACCAGATGTCCATTTACAAGTTGAACTGAGTCGGCAGCCTCGCTAAGCAAATTAGTCTTTAACTTTTCACTGAAGGTATCTGCGGGCAACGCAAGGTTTTTAAAATGTTGAACATCGGCCATCCGCCCTGCGCGATCATGTTGTGCTACAAACCGATACTTTTCTATTACTTCCTTTTCGGAGGTATTCTTGGGTGGTTTAATATTGTTTCGAACTACCTTGAAAACATAATTGCTATTGGGATGATAAAAGACAATCATGACCATTCCTGGGATGCCAGGAGCAAAATCAAATTTCTGGTCGGAGGTATGGATCTCTATATTCAGTTGCTGGAGCAAACACTCTTTGCCTAATTCCTGAAAACCCATATTGATCAACAACTGGACTTTGGGCTTAGACGGCAAGGTCGTCATCAGGAAATTTAACGTTCCGACTGGGGATTCGCTGTCGATCAGAAAATAAGAGCGGCTAAACGCAAAAATGTTTTTTATTTCTTCTTCACTAAGTAGCACCGCTTTTAACGACACACCATGCTCTGTATTTACCATCGCCAACGCCAATGGATGCTTGCGACCTTTGCTGGTAATACTTCCTATGGCATACGCATGCTTATTCCGATAGAACAAATTCTTATTTAGCTCCAACGATTCAATTTTGCCTTCAATAGATCTGGAAATTAAATCAACAATCTGTTTTACATCGTTGAAAACATTGAGAAACGGAACATTAAAATCAAGTTCTTTTAGTGCTTGTAAAATAGCAGTGCGAATATCTTCCTTTACGGAGTAAACGGTTGGAAGTTGGGAATAAGTTGAAAGTGATGGAAGTGCGATAATGAAAGCCGCTGCGTTTGAGCTAAAGGCCTGTCGCAGAACTGAATTATAATAGCTTATTGCAATTGGATACCACAAATGATCTCTATAAACAGTTACAAAAAGTCGTGATACTTCTTTCCAATTCGTGTTATTGAAATTATTGTTTTTTTTAAGAGAAGCTACCGTTCTATCAATTGAATTTTCGTGCAAGGCCATTCGCTGTTGCATGGCCAAGCGTTGCTCATGCCATTGAAGGCTCTGAAATCGCTGTTTTGAAGATCGTGTAAAACTATTGTATTGACTATGGAAGTAGTTAAAGTCGTTAATCAACACTTCAACTACTTCCTTTGTCATATGGGGCTTAGTTACTGGCCTTGCCCGGCTGAGAATCCCGCTACACCATCAAACGTGTAAAGATTTTCGGTCTTAATAATTTCAAAACCAGCATCCATTACTTGCTGATAGATACTCACAATATCTTTATGAGTAGAAGGCTCTAATTGCTCATTTTTAAATCTGCAACGCCAATGGTCGGTACAAAATGTTTCAGGCATTCCATCAGGATAAACTTTAACGCCACGATTTGTAATCATGGTTAGGTGCATTTTTCCTGCACTGATTTCCTTTATTGCATTGCCAAGTTTATTTGGATCGCGATCTTTTACATGAAGGAAAATATCGACTCCTACTAATTCCTTTTTTGCAATTTTTGTAGGGCTTGCCTTTACTTCAATCGTTTTGCCAACTGCGTTTGAATAGTCAATTGCCTTTAGTGAATGTGGCTTTTTACCCAATCGCTGAATGATTGCTTGTGCAAATTCTTTTGTTCCTACTTTTTGTTTGCTAGTTCCTTCTTTGAAAATGTCATACGTATGTACACCGTCCTCAAGAGTACATAACCATGCGTTATGAACTTTCTCTGCCACGTCCGACTGATTTATGTGCACAAGCATTTGCACAGCGCCTAATAACAGGCCAGAAGGATTTGCTAAATTTTGTCCTGCTCTTCTTGGAGCCGATCCGTGAATGGCTTCAAACATCGCAAACCCATCACCAATGTTTGCTGATCCAGCCAATCCTACAGAACCAGTTATTTGAGCCGCCACGTCTGATAGAATATCACCATATAAATTAGGCATAACAATAACGTCAAAAGCTTCCGGTGTATCTGCTAGTTTAGCCGCGCCAATATCAACGATCCAATGCTCTTTCTCAAGATCAGGGTACTCAGTGCCAATCTGATCAAACATCTTATGGAAAAGACCATCCGTTATTTTCATGATGTTGTCCTTAGTGAAGCAAGTCACTTTCTTACGGCCATATTGACGGGCATATTCAAACGCATAGCGAATGATTTTTTCTGTGCCTGGCTTTGAAATGACTTTCAAGCATTGGGTTACTTCATCCGTCTGCTGATGCTCAATCCCGGCATACAAGTCCTCTTCATTTTCGCGCACAATGATCAAATCCATTTTGTGATGTTTCGTTTGCACGAAAGGGTGCAGGGAATTACAAGGGCGAATATTCGCATATAAGCCAATCACTTTTCTAATCGTAACATTAAGACTCTTAAAACCTCCGCCCTGTGGTGTGGTGATGGGAGCTTTAAGAAATACCCTGGTTTTTCTTAATGAATCCCACGCAGACGGCTCAATGCCAGAGCTGTGACCTCGCGTATAAACTTTTTCCCCAATTTCAATCGTATCAATTTCTATTTGAGCACCGGCTGCTTTGATAATATCCAACGTGGCTTCCATTATTTCAGGTCCAATACCATCTCCGTAAGCAACTGTAATAGGGACTTTTTTCTGCGTCATTGTTTTATTGGTTTTATTAGAGCAGCAAAAGTCCAAACTGTTATGTTTAAATTTTTATTTATTTACTTTATTTTAAGGATAAATAATTTTTATAAATAACACTCCTTCAATTACAGAATGATTTAAAATTGGTCTCTAAGCATAACTCACAACCTCTTGAAGGTCATTCCCTTTGAGAATCAAAGGTGCCTGATTTGAATTCTTCATTAACTCGAATCAAGTCAATCGTGCGCGTTGAATGATCCTTGCCAAATTTTTTGATTCTCGAGGTGAAGGCAAAAACATATCCTTCTACTCGCCTGAAATCAGAAAATTCGATGGATGAAACGTATTGCGGATCAATGCAGTCAATTCTTGTTAAATAGAAATTAATATCATCGAAAAAGTAAATTGAATTTGAACGGAAGTCTCCCGATGTCTGTGTCACTTTGATCCGATGAAACAAAGTGCCGTCAATTAGTGTGTCCGATTTGCTTGAGAGAAATAAACCATAAAGCTCTTTTTTAATTAGCGAATGCGAATGATTCATTAAAGGGAGTGGTCTCGAAAATCCTAGCTTCATCAGCAGTTCATCGTCATCTCCATTCATAACAACCAGCGAGGTTCGATTTCCATAATCTAATTCAGACCGAATAAGATTTGGTAATTTCATAAAAGTCTTGAATCTATATGTTTGGTAAACCGTTGTCTCTTTACCTTCTTCGTAAACAGAATTAAGATCAAGCCAAGAATATTTAGAGGTGCTCTGTAGATGCCTTTGAACGATTGATTCCGCGGTTTGACACCTACCACTTAGCTGTGAGTGAAAGAGGATCACAAAAAGAAAGAAAGTAGGAGTATTCAACAATCTATCCATTAGAGTACCTCCTCTCCTGGTTTAGTCTTCCAACGCTCGTGCATCCACACCCATTGATCCGGATGTTCCCTGATAACACTTTCGATAAAGCATGTATAACGTTGGGTATTCACTTTCATGTTCTCCTCTTCATTACCAGTTTCTGTCCAAGCAATCTCCGGCAAAATGTGCATGTGTTGCATGCCATCTTCCCCTAAAAAAATATAGGTTGGCACAATAGCAGCACCCGTTTTCATGGCGAGAATGGACGCCCCAACAGGTGTTGCCGCAGGCCTATCAAAAAAGTTAACAAACCGACTCTTTACTTTGGTGTCCTGATCAATCAGTATCGCGACCGACCCAGCACTCTTCAAAGCCTTTATTAGTCGAAAGGTTTCTTTACCTCTCTCTACCGCCACCGCACCGTAGGCATTTCGATAGTCAAATAGCAAGTCGTTCAATCGCGGATCTTTAAGGGGAGTGCCAATAATATTAGGCTTCAATCCATGCAATGCCATCACTGTTATCTGTAAATCAAAGGCACCTAAATGGCTGGTAAGAAAAATAACACCTTTGCCTTTTTTAGATGCGTTTTCAAAATTTTCCATGCCATGAACGACCAGAAATTTATCGAGGTCCGCTAACGTCTTCACACTTCTGGCCCTTAAAATATCCCCGGCATTTTTACCAAGCATTGTAAAAACACGCTTGCTCAAATAATCGATTTCCTTTGCGGTTTTCTCTTTAGAGTACGCTAATGTTAAATGTTTAACTACCAGTTTTCGTGTTTCTATAACAAAGTAGTAAGCGATTCTTCCTAATAATCCGCAAATGGACAGCCATGCTTTGCGCGGAAGGAAGTTGGAGAGCCAAATCAAAAAAACCACCCCATAGTAGATGAGACTGTATTTGATCCGTTTCGAGAGCGCTCTATTGTCCATAAAATTGGATGCGAAGATAGGAGAACTTTATAAAATAGGATAACTTGTGCTAAAAGGCCAGCGCTTTCAGGCTCCAGTCGCAGGTTTTTTTTTCAGAAAAATATTTCTTCTTATGAACAGGATTTTCATCGTCTGCTTAACACTCGCTTTAACCGCGCCACAATTTGCTTATTCCCAAAATTGTCCTTTTCCAATAATAAACACGCTAGAAGCCTACAAGAATTTTGTGCTAAAGAATAAAGACAATGAATTAGTCGAAATTAAAAGGGAAATTCCTTCAGTGGTGCTTGATATCACCTACGCGACTTCGAAAAACATTGCTGAAAAACCAGTCTACACCATAGCAGCCGCGTTTGCACGAAAGCAAGTAGTAGCCTCACTTAAAAAAATACAGCAAGAATTGAATAAGCAAGGGCTCGGACTGAAAATATTTGATGGCTACAGACCGTATGCTGTTACCTGTTTATTCTATGCGGCTTTGCGCGATACGACCTTTGTTGCTCCACCCTGGCGTGGCTCAAAACATAACAGAGGTTGTGCCCTCGACCTTACGGTGATTGATTTGAAGACAGGCAAAGAACTTGATATGCCGTCTGCGTATGACGAAGCCACGGAACGATCTTATCAATCATATGATAAATGTAGTCCATTACAATCGGCCAACAGAAAATTGTTGCGCGATGTAATGACAGCTAACGGCTTTCAAATTTACCCCTACGAGTGGTGGCACTTTGACTTTGTGGGATGGGAAAAATATGAAATTATGGATATTGATTTTGAGGTGCTTGTGAATTCAAAATTTAAGGTTCAAAATTGAAAGAGGTAATCAATTTTGAACCTTGATTTTGGAATTTTGAATCAAAGTATATACTCACTCAAATCCTTATTCTTTATAAAGCCATTAAGTTTGGCTTGCACCATTTCTTTGGTAATTCGTATGGAAGAATTCTCAACAATTTTATCGGGCACATCATATAAAAATTCGTTCAGTAACTTGCTCATTACGGTCTGCAACCTGCGTGCTCCAATGTTTTCAATTTCTGCGTTGATTGTAAATGCAAGTTGAGCTACCTCATCAATGGCTTCATCGTCAAATGTAATGGCCACGCCTTCGCTTTCAAACAAGGCAGTATATTGCTTTGTTAATGCGCCCTTAGGTTCTTTTAATATGCGAATAAAATCCTCTTTGGTAAGATTATCCAATTCCACGCGTATTGGAAATCGACCTTGTAATTCGGGTATTAAATCAGATGGTTTTGAAATGTGAAATGCACCTGCGGCAATAAACAACACGTGATCGGTTTTGATAATACCGTGTTTTGTGTTCACCGTACTGCCTTCCACAATGGGGAGCAAATCGCGCTGAACGCCCTCTCTGCTTACGTCTGGTCCGCCTCCTTTTTTGCCGGAGCCAGAAGCAATTTTATCAATCTCATCAATAAAAATAATCCCTGCATCTTCCGCTTTACGAATGGCTTCTTCTTTTACCTCGTCCATGTCGATGAGCTTTGCAGCCTCCTCTTCCAGCAAAAGTTTGCGCGCTTCCGCCACTGTTACTTTTCGCTTTTTGGCTTTCTTGGGCATCATACCGCTAATCATATCTTGCAAGTTCATCATCGACACTTCGTCCATCATGCCAGCACCTATCATGCCCACGTTGCCGCCACCACTCTGCTTTACGTCAATTTCAATTTTGCGGGCGTCCATCTCACCGCTTTTTATTTTTTCGCGGAACAGGTTGCGTGTTTTTTCGTTTAACTCGACATCGCTTCCAGAAGCTTCCCCATTATCAGCAGCAGGCACAAAGCCTGGCTTTACTTTCATTGGAGGTATAAGCGCATCCAAAATAATTTCTTCCACAATCAGCGCTGCTTTCTCTTTTACTTCCTCTTTCTTTCTGCTCTTCACCAGGTTAACGGATTGCTCCACCAAATCGCGCACCATGCTTTCCACGTCTCTACCAACATAGCCTACTTCCGTGAACTTAGACGCTTCCACTTTTACAAACGGTGCATCAGCAATTTTCGCAAGCCTTCTGGCAATTTCGGTTTTGCCCACGCCTGTTGCACCGATCATCAATATATTGTTTGGCACAATCTCGCCCTGAATATCAGAAGCTACGTGCATTCTGCGCCAGCGATTGCGCAAGGCAATGGCCACGTTGCGTTTGGCTTCATGCTGACCAATGATGTATTTATCTAGTTCATTTACGATTTGTTGCGGAGTAAGGAATTTCGGATTTATCATGCACTGTTGTTTGGAAAGGCAATATTAATAGGTTTGGAGAGTGAACGCTAGTGAAACAAAATAAAGATGCCTAAAGTTAGGACTATACTTTTGCTTCAACCGATTCTATTGATTCTGGTTCTTCTGGCACTTCATCCCATTTTTCTGGCTCTTCTTTGTGTAAGTATTGCAGAATTTTTTGTTCTACTTGCCGCAATTTCAGTCCCCGTAAAAACCTACCATTTCGTGCTAGAATTAGCCTTCCGGTTTCTTCTGAAATTACCAAAACCAAGGTATCTGTTGTTTCACTCATGCCAATTGCGGATCGGTGGCGTAGTCCGAATGTTGGTGGCAAATGATCGTTCTCGCTTACTGGCAATACGCAACGGGCTGCTTTTATCCGTCCCTTGTAAATAATGATGGCGCCATCATGCAGGGGGCTGTTCTTGTTAAAAATAGAAATTAACAACCGCTTTGCAACCTCTGCGTTAAGTGTGTCGCCCGTCTCAACATAAAATTTTAATTCTGTATCGCGCGAAAAAACAATCAGGGCTCCCGTCTTGGTTGCCTTTAAATTCTTAACCGCTTCAATTACTTGCGTTATGTCGAAATCATCGTGGTAATCGTGGCGCCAGCTTGAAAATGCTTTAAAGAAGTTTCCACGTAGCTCTGTGCCGCGCCCAATTAGAAGTAAAAATTTCCTTATTTCAGGCTGAAACAACACGATCATTGCCAACACACCCACGCCCATAAATTGGCCGAGAATAGTAGCAAGAAGTTCCATTTGAGCAGCCCGAACAATTAGGAAAGCTAGGTAGAGCGCAAGTGTTCCCAAAAAAATATTGACCGCGATGCTTCCTCTAATAAGTTTATAAATTTGATATAACAAAATCGCGACTAGTAGAACGTCCACAAGGTCGATCCATCTTATTTCGAGGAAACCTATTTTAAAAATGAAATTCATTCCTTAAAGATAATGAAAAGTTAGTTGTTGGGTTGGCCTTGTAATGTTCGGCTAACCAGTTTCACGCACTCGACTGCGTCTTTTACATCGTGCACTCTCAAAATACTTGCGCCTTTTATTAGTGCGATTGTATTTAAAGTGGTCGTGCCATTAAGGGCTTCTTTTGAGTTAATGGCAAGTGTTTTCCAAATCATCGATTTCCGCGAAAGCCCAATTAATAATGGTTTCTCCAGTATTCCGAAATAGCCGAGATTGCCTAACAACTCGAAATTTTGATCGATTGTTTTCGCAAAACCGAAGCCAGGATCGATTATTATATCCTTAACACCTAAAGAATGTAGTTGATTTAATTTTTTACTTAAATCAAAAGCAATGTCTGTTAATAAATTATCATACTGTGTAAGAGATGCCATGGTTTGAGGGGTGCCGCGCGAATGCATAAGGATGTAGGGCACGCCAAGAGAAGCAACAGTGGGAAACATGTTGCCATCTAGGTTACCCCCCGAAACATCATTAACCATGCAGGCACCTGCACTTACCGCGAGGTTTGCTACCGATGATCGAAAAGTATCTATAGATATGATAGTTTCAGGAAAATGCTGAACTATTTTTTCAATCACGGGTATTACTCGATCAAATTCCTCTTGTTCTGAAATATCCTCGGCTCCTGGCCGAGTGGAATATCCACCCACGTCAATCATCTCAGCGCCCTCTTCCAACATTTCCCCACATTTTGTAACCGCCTGATCAACAGATAAAAACCCTCCTCCATCATAAAAACTATCGGGCGTAATGTTAAGGATGCCCATCACTTTCGGCTTTGATAGATCCATGATCCTACCTCGAAGGTTGAGTGTTTTGTTGGTCGAAAATACGTTACTTTGCATTCAATTATGATGGATAAAACGGCCACCGAATATAGGCATGTAATTGCCACTTGCAAAAGCTTATTTGCTAAGAAAACAACAGATTATGGCACCGCTTGGCGGGTACTGCGTTTACCTTCTATTACCGATCAACTGTACATCAAGGCTCAGCGCATCCGTACTATCCAAGAAAATGGCGTACAAAAGGTAGATGACCCCGTTAAGGATGAATTCATAGGTATTGTTAATTACAGCATCATCGCGCTAATGCAGCTAAAATTGCAGGATTCATCCAACCTGAACATGACCTTCGAAGAGCTCGAAAAGATTTACGATGAATCTGTCGATGAGACGATTGACCTCCTCCAAAATAAGAATCATGATTATGGAGAAGCTTGGCGTGAAATGAGAATAAGTTCTATTACCGATATTATTTTGATGAAACTTCTTCGCGTAAAACAAATTGAAGATCATAAAGGCAAGACCTTAGTAAGCGAAGGTGTAAAAGCGAATTATCAAGATATGATAAACTACGCGGTATTTGTTTTGATCAAACTAAATGGAACTAACGCCCTATGATGAAATTAATTAATCAGTTTTCTCGGTTTTTTGTGGGAGGCCTTTTTATTTTTTCTGGCTTAATCAAGATCAACGATCCGATCGGTACTGAAATAAAAATGGAAGAGTACTTTGATGTGTTCGCCCAAGATTTTGGCTCGTTTTTCAAAATTTTCATACCCTGGTCGCTTGAGATTGGAATGATTATGATCGTGTTAGAGCTCGCCTTGGGCGTTGCCATTTTACTCTTTTGGAGAATGGAACTCACCACTTGGGTGCTTCTTGCGCTAATGGTGTTTTTTACGTTTTTAACTTTTTACTCCGCGTACTTCAATAAAGTAACGGACTGCGGTTGTTTTGGCGATGCGATCAAACTTACACCCTGGCAATCGTTTTGGAAAGACATTGTTCTGATGGTTTTTGTTTTACACCTTTTTTGGTACAGGCGGAGTTACGATAAGGTTCTTAGCAATGGCGCGGGCGACTCGGCCATAATCGCAACTATTGCTATCAGCACTTTTGTTGGGGTGTATGCCCTGATGCACTTGCCTTTTATCGACTTTAGAGCCTACAAAATTGGTAATAACATACCCAAACAAATGATAGCCCCCGCGCAACCCATTATCGAATACACGTTCAAAAAAGGTGCAGAAGAAGTTAAGTCATTGAAATACCTCCTGCCTGAAGAAGGGTATCAATATGTTTCCTCAAGGGTATTGAATGAAGACGAAATCAAACCGAAAATAACAGATTACTCCGTTACCAGTGCGAACGGAGAAGATCTTACTCAGTCTACTTTTCAGGGGGCTAAACTTCTTATCATCGCCTACGACATTAATAAATCGAACACAGAAAGTAGTGATAAATTAAGGCTGTTGGCCAACGCTTTAAATGGAAAGGTGGAAGCGTTGATCCTTACCTCGTCAAGCGAAGAACAAGTGGATGCATTCAGACATGAAAATCAATTATCCATTCCATTCGCGTTCGCGGATGCAACCGTACTAAAAACAATAATACGTTCAAATCCTGGTATTTCCCTGTGGAAAGACGGAACGGTGCTTGGAAATTGGCATTACATTGATACGCCAAGTGCAAAAGAAGTTGAGGAGCTATTGAAATGAAGATATTTTTAATTGGGCTTCCTGGTTCTGGGAAAACAACGGTGGGTAAAGAACTGGCAAGAAAGTTAAATGTACCTTTTCTAGATCTTGATGCCGAAGTAGAAATGCGTGAAAAGCGACAAATCCAGCAATTGTTTAAGACGCAAGGTGAGAGCTACTTCCGCAAAATTGAATCGTTGGTATTGAAGGAATGGTGTGGTTCAACTAGCGATTTTGTAATGGCAACGGGTGGCGGCACACCCTGTTTTTTTGATAATATGGATCAGATTAACAAAGCGGGTGAAAGCTTTTTTTTGGATGTGCCAACGAAAGAAATTGCCAATAGAATTAAGAAATCAAATTTGAATAAACGACCGCTATTTGAAAACCTACACGAAGAGGAGTTAAAAGATAAGATTGAGTTCTTACGATCACAGCGAATGGGATTTTATCAAAAGGCACATCACCGAATTGTGAGCGATCAGGTAAATGTTAATGATATTACCTCCCAACTAAACGGCTAAAAAGGAAATCCAAGAGTAACCATTACAAGTGTATTGGTCTGCTTTGCAGTTACAAGTGGCGTCAGATTACTACTTACAAGGTAAGGCCGATATGAAAAATTGCTTTGAGACAGGACTGCAGCTCCATCAATGTAAAATCTAGCTGTTTTATACCCAACGCCAAAGGAAACCGACTGCAGCGAATTGTCGACCCCATTTTGAATACTCTTGTAGGGATCAGGCATTAGATTAAAGCCACCTCTAAAACGCAGCATTTTTAATCGATACTCTGCTCCAATTCGGTAATTCATTGTTGTTTTATACAGCTTTTGAATTTGGGAGTTGTCAAAATCAAAAGAAACTCCAGTAGTGGAAGATGAATAACTGTTACCTCCATAATTCAACATTTCAACATCTGCCGTTATAAAACCAAATTTCTTGATGAAAAAAGTTCCCCCACCGCTAAATTTCCAAGGCGTAACTAATGAATAATCCGTAAGAATTGTTGAAGTAGATATGTCGCCAGTAGGTTGATTGCCAGCTCCATAAGGGAAAAACTTCCAATTCGTGCTCATGGAAGCCTTATAGGTATCATTAATTGTATAGGCAGAAGGAGTAGTGATGGACGCGCCAAATTGAAAGAAGTCCTCTGGTTTGTAGATAATGCCAGCTGTTGCATTTATGCCGGAACCTTTGGTAGAAATATCTTCAATTAAAGTTAATTTATTCAAAAATCGATCCGTTGAAAACGATTCAGTATACGTTTTTTTACTCTGATAATTCAGGCTAGTCAAGCCGATTCCAAATCCTACAAATACCTTGTCTCCGAAATTCGCGCCATAAGAAAGATTTACTTGACTTTGAGAGCCCTGAGTAAACACTTGTTCGCTCTGGGTTGGAATGCTCCCTATATCTGTAAAATAGAGTTTATCGCTACCAGGCGGATCTAGGTTATTTTGAGAATCTATCAAGTAGTTAAAATAAGAAAGGCCAGTAGGGGTGTCGTACTGAGAACCATTTGAATCAAATTGGCTTGTTGTAAATCCGTTCGCGTCCTCGATAAAATCATCAATAATTGAGTTATCTTCATTGACTCCTTCATAGGTAAATGAACTATTAAAATTATTGGTTCGATTAAAACTTATACCGAACGAGCCGCCAAGAAAATTTCCCCTATCTTCTATGGGCGAATGAAAAACCAAACTAATCCCGGGCAAAACAATCTTAGAATTTGAGTCTTTTACTTTGTTGCCAAGATAGTCTGACGAAATGTTGTTGGAGTTAAAACCGGGCGTAACTGTAAACTCGGATTTATGAAACATGCCCAACCCAGCCGGGTTGGAATAAGCTGAACTGTAATCTCCGCCTAAGCTAACCTGCGCCCCACCCAACGCTTGTATTCTAGCGCTTCCACCTGCGTTCAACCTGCTAAAATTTAGTGCTAGTTCTTTGTACGTGGTCAGAGATTGCCCAATCGCAAAAGAATTTAAAATCAAGAATATTCCACTGAGCAACAGCTCATTTATTTTTTTCATTATAAAAAATTAAACTGAGAGTTTGGAAGTAAGACCTTTAGTTACGGCTTCTACCGCCACCTCCTCCACCGGAGGAGCTACCGCCACCCGCATTACCGCCACCACCGCCAGAGAATCCACTCGAGCGAGCACCACCACCTCCACTAAAACCGCTATTGTTGTTGCCAAAGGAGCTTCTAGAATTTCCGAAGGAAGACTGGTTGTTCCCTCCGTCCCAGGAAGACCTCGTGTTACCGGAATATCCAGAATTGCTGCTATTATTAAAGTAAGATCTTGATTGACCTTGACTTTCTTGCGGAACGTTGTTTCTCCAGCTTCTGTCATAATATTGATTTGAAGCCGACACTCGTCCTCCATTGCTTCCTGAATTGCCATTAGCAGCCACCGTTCCTCGGCTTCTATTTCCATCGTAATAGCTATCAGCCCCTCCTCTTTCTGCTCTTCTGCCGCGCACGTAACCGCTGTTTACGTCATTGTTGTTATTTACAATAATAACAGTGGAAGGATAGTAACCGGAACCAAATCCAAATCCATAACCAAATGGACTGTATCCGCCTCCGTAAAAATTATTACCATAGAAACTTGAGTAAGGGCTTCCGAAGCCGTTACCGAAAGAACCATATCCACCCCAACCAAATAGACTACTTATACCAAAACTAGAGTAGGGCGAAAAGCCCATCCCCATTCCATAAGCTGAATAAGGGGAATAAAAGTTGTTGAATCCATTTCCGTAAAAGGAGTTCATACCATAATTGTTGAACCCATTGTTTCCATAATTATTGTAACCCTGGTAATTGTACAAATTGTTCAATCCGGTAGGCTGATACGCCAAGTTTTGGTTGACCGACTTCGGTTGATAGTTGTTCGAGAAATAAGTTGGATTTGATTTGGAGACCGTTGAGTTAACCGAATTTTTGGAGGTATATTCTGGATTGGTTCCCCGTCCAGAATAGCTATCAGTAGGATTTACTGAGTTTTTCTTAGTTTGAACCGCATCCTCGTCCTCACTATTATTGATCGTAGGTGCCGGTTTGGTGGCATTCAGCGCAGCTCGATCCTTTGAAGTAAAATACATGTCGTCAATTTCTACCTGCTGAGCATAGCTGGCAGATGCGCCAATCAAAAGAGCTGCAATAAAAAATGATTTTGTTTTCATGACTTTAGTGGGCTAAGCCCTTTTTTATATTCAACGTTCAGAACTTGTTTCAGTTATAGCCACAACAATATTAATTCAATAATAGATCAAATTCTATTAAAATCGTCTTTTCTCTTTAACACGAACTATTACCATTTTCATTACCCTTCAAAGATTATATTTGCCAAAAAATGTTTTACAATAATTATACCAGTATTTAAAGAATGGCAAAAGAGATTACAAGCCGGAGCGAGGATTACTCGCAGTGGTATATCGACTTAGTGAAAAAGGCCGATTTGGCTGAAAATTCGGATGTGCGAGGGTGTATGGTAATAAAACCATATGGATACAGCATTTGGGAGAAAATGCAGCAGGCACTCGATAAGATGTTTAAAGATACTGGGCACGTGAATGCATATTTTCCGCTGTTTGTACCCAAAAGCATGTTTGAGGCCGAGGAGAAAAATGCAGAAGGATTTGCCAAAGAGTGTGCGATTGTAACTCACTACCGACTAAAAACGGATCCTAACAACAAGGGAAAGTTAATGGTTGACCCTGATGCCAAACTGGAAGAAGAACTAGTAGTGAGACCTACGAGCGAGGCCATTATTTGGAGCAGTTATAAAAAATGGATTCAATCGTATCGCGATTTGCCAATTTTGATTAATCAATGGGCTAACGTGGTGCGTTGGGAAATGAGGACCCGCCTCTTTTTAAGAACTGCAGAATTTCTTTGGCAGGAAGGCCATACCGCTCATGCCACGTCACAGGAGGCGGTAAAAGAAACGGTGCAGATGCTGAACGTATATGCAGAGTTTGTAGAGACATTTATGGCTCTACCAGTGATCAAGGGCGTAAAATCGGAAGGGGAGCGCTTTCCCGGTGCTATTGACACCTATTGCATTGAAGCGATGATGCAAGATGGAAAGGCATTACAAGCGGGAACTTCTCATTTTCTTGGTCAGAATTTCGCGAAAGCATTTGATGTAAAATTTGCCACCAAAGAGGGCAGACTGGAACATGTTTGGGGGACTTCTTGGGGCGTAAGCACCCGCTTAATGGGAGCCTTGATAATGGCGCATTCGGATGATGAGGGACTCGTTTTGCCACCAAAATTAGCGCCTATCCACGTGGTGATCATTCCGATTTTTAAAAACGAGGAAGAGTTGTCAAAAATCGCTGAAAAAATTGAACCCGTAATTTCAAGTTTAAGAAAAGCGGGTTACTCAGTTAAGTTCGATTCGCGGGATACCCAAAAGCCCGGCTTCAAATTCGCGGAGTATGAATTAAAAGGAGTGCCCCTTAGAATTGCGATTGGCCCACGTGACTTAGAAAACGGGACAGTAGAAGTAGCCAGACGAGACACAAAAGAAAAAAGGGTGTATCAATTATCATCTATTGTAGAGGAAATCCCACGATTATTGGATGCCATTCAAGATAACATCTACCAAAAGGCGTTGAAATTCAAATCTGAAGCAACTCACACAGTCGACTCTTATGACGACTTTAAGAGGATATTGGACGACAAGGGCGGATTCATTTTGGCTCATTGGGACGGCACCGCTGAAACGGAAGAGGCCATCAAGAATGAAACCAAGGCCACCATTCGATGCATTCCATTAGATGCAAAAGAAGAAGCAGGCCATTGTATCTATTCGGGGAAGCCGTCAACTAAAAGAGTTGTTTTTGCCAGAGCGTACTGATCAGGTAGAGACGCATAACGTTATTCTTTTGGTTTTTTTAGCACCCAGTGGTAGGTATTCTGTTCTTTGGTGTAAGTGATAGGATAGGTCTGAACTAATTCCCAACCATTTTCGCCCATGTAATTGAGTGCATCGATAATGGTGTTGAATAGTCTTACTTTTCCCGTCATTTCGTCTTTTATGCGGTTTGGTTTCCAATAATTTTGCTCATCTCCAAAGTTGGCAATAATAGTAACCTTGTTAGTAAACGCTTTACGCGTTTCGACCAATTCGCAATAAATAAACTTTGGTGATTTGGCTTCTGTTGTTCCATTTTGAGCGCTGGCATAAAAGCTAACTAAGCAGCCGAGAAGAAATAAATTGACTATTCTTTTCATAAACGAAGTATTTTCAAGCTATGATCACAGTATCTAATGTAAGCTGAAAAATTCTACAACCAATTTAATGCCATTTTGGAGTTAATAAGCCATTCTGGGCGAAGTCGGAGGACGCGATGCCAAACAAGGGGCGTTCTAATCGTTTTAAACGTCATTTTAATTTGTCGATGGATAGTCTAAAAAGGTTATCTTCGAATCTTTATTTTTTCCAATGTTATAGTTAGTAATGATTAAATTCAACCAGACACTCGCTAAAGATCTAGCGGCTTCGGTAGTGGTTTTTTTGGTAGCGCTGCCGTTATGCCTCGGTATAGCGTTGGCTTCTGGTGCCCCTTTGTTTTCAGGTATTGTAGCTGGTATTGCGGGAGGTTTAATAACGGGTTTTTTGAGCGGTTCGCAAATCTCCGTGAGCGGCCCAGCCGCTGGGCTTACCGTTATTGTGGCGGGCTCCATCACATCGCTGGCTAATTTTCAGTTTTTTCTTGTGGCCGTTGTACTGGCAGGTGTTTTTCAGCTGCTATTTGGGGTGTTGAAGGGCGGTGTAGTGGGTAATTTTTTCCCAAATTCTGTAATTAAGGGCATGCTCGCTGCCATTGGTATTTTGCTTATTCTAAAACAACTACCCCACGCATTTGGCTATGATAAAGATACTGAAGGTGATGAAGAATTTCTACAAGCGGATGGTCACAATACATTCTCCGAATTTTTATACGTGTTTGATGATTTTACCATTGGCTGCATCGTCATTAGCTTGGCGACCGCTTCGATTTTACTGCTGTGGGAAACAAAGGCATTTAAGAAGTCGATCTTTAAGGATGTACCTGGTCCTTTGATAGCAGTGCTTGTGGGCACACTTGTATCTTTTTTGCTTACCTACTTCGATTCATCGCTGAAATTGGAAAGTCAACACTTGGTCAGTTTACCTATTTCAAAAAATCTTAGCGAGTTTTCAAAGAACTTTATTTTTCCTGATTTCATCAACGGATTACAAAATACCCAGGTTTGGACTGTTGCCCTCACCATTAGTATCGTTGCAAGTCTTGAATCTCTTTTAAGTATCGAAGCCACCGATAAGATAGATCCCCAGCGTAGAATTTCTCCTTTAAACAAAGAACTATTTGCACAAGGCGCGGGCAATATTGCTTCCGGGCTTGTGGGCGGTCTGCCTATTACTGCTGTTATTGTACGTAGCAGTGCCAATGTTATAGCGGGCGCTCAAACGAAAGTTTCTGCCATTGCCCACGGGTTTTTATTGTTCTTCTCTGTGTTGCTTATTCCAAGTATTCTCAATTTAATACCCTTATCTACATTGGCGGTAGTTTTAATTTTTACAGGCTATAAATTGATTAAACCTTCTATCTTCAAGGAAGTATTTGCCAAAGGTACCGATTCATTTATTCCATTTATTGTCACCATAATTGCAATCATCTTTTCTGATCTTCTTAAAGGAATTGCTGTCGGTATGATGGTGGGAGTTTTTTTCGTACTAAGAAATAACATTAAGATTGCCATCATGATTACAAGTGATGGTGGGAATTACTATGTCAGGTTTATCAAAGATGTTACGTTCTTTAACAAAAGTTATCTGCGCAATTTTTTCAGAACAATACCTAAAAACAGTTTCTTGATAATTGACATGACCCGTCCCGTTTTTGTTGATGATGATATTTTGGATGTGATTGATGAATTTATTTTAACAGCCAAGACGATGAACATACGAATTGAAATAAAACAAGATTTGCACAACAACTTTAATTCAACAAAACTGGCGAAACTCCACCATTTATAACATGAATCAAGTAGAACAATTGTTGCTGGCCAACAAGTCGTGGGCACAGGAAAAGAAAATGTTTGATCCCAGCTATTTCGAGCGGCTGGCCAAGGTGCAAACGCCCGATTTTTTATGGATAGGATGTAGTGATAGCCGAGTGCCCGCCAATGAAATAACGGGCACCAACCCAGGCGAAATATTTGTGCACAGAAATGTGGCCAACTTGGTAGTGCATACCGATTTGAATTTGTTAACTGTGTTAAGCTACGCGGTGGAAGTGCTAAAGGTGAAACACATTATTGTATGCGGCCATTATGGCTGCGGTGGCGTGCAAGCCGCTCTTGGCAAAACACACTATGGATTGATAAATAAGTGGCTGAGAAACATCAAAGACATTTATCGCCTTCACCAAGAAGAAATTGAAGCACTTCCTTCGCTGTTGGATAAAACAAACCGCTTGGTAGAGCTAAATGTCGCTGAGCAGATCTTAAACCTGGCAAAAACAAGCATTATACAAAAAGCATGGAAAGAAAGGGAATACCCCGTTTTGCATGGATGGGTATATGGATTGGACAACGGGTTATTGAAGAAAATTGTGACTATGGATTATACTTCGCAACTGGAGGATATCTACAAATACGATTTCTGAAATACAATACAAGGATTATTCGCTTCTAACTGCGTTAGAATGATTTACCACTCTTGAATTATCACGCAAACTTGGCTGTCCTTCAATGCAAATTCTTTTGCAGTCCATGGCCTAAGAGTAATTTTGTTGAGGTTTGGATGAAGAAATTCAGGGTGAGAGGTAGAAATCCGTTCGTAAACTTCTTCAATATTTTTTGTTACCAATCTAAATTCTGGATAATGTTCATTTGCTAGTTCTGCGTTTTCAAATAGATTTATTCGTAACCCGTCTTTTTCTAGAACGCAAAATGGGTTTTTAGATTTAATTTCATCGTGGCCTATTTCAAAATTTAAACACTCAACAAAGAATGTTAGCCCATCATTAATTTCCACATAGAATATGTTTGGAACTAGTTTTTCGAAGGTCATGATTTGCATTTCGATTTAAACTAATTTGCTGTTCTTCTTATTACCGCTAATAACTTGTGTTGTTTCGTTGCAGGGTCATGTACGCACACGTGGCAGAAACCTGGTTTTACACCGTCTTTGTTTCTTCTTCGTCTTTTATTTCACTTAGCAAAGGTTCAACGGTCGAATAGTCCTTAATCACTTTTATTGCAATTAATGCAAGTGGTATTCCTAAAAGATTTCCAATCATACTAGCAATTGTGCTTGTGGTCAATTCATCTATTGACTCAGCTTTCAAAGTGTAACGAAACACAAATTGTCCTACAAAATTATTTATTATCCAGAATGCCCACCACCAACCCAACAGCGTGGTTGAAAAAGTCTGGTTAACGCTAATACCTTTTTTAGATAACAACTCATCTGTCTCTTCGTATAATTCTTTCATTATCTGATAAGGTCTATACAAATTTATAAACGGCACAAACCAACAACCCGCAGCCCATCCTTCGGTATAGTTTAAAAAATTTACTTTCAAATGAAGATTGTAGTAAGCGCGCCTGAACCATTGAATAAATGTTACAGCAGAAATAATGTATGTAATCGCGGAAAGCAACCCGACTACTATCTCGCTGGTCTCATTTGCTGTAATAGTGTCAAGTGAAATTTCGCCACCCATGGCAGATACCCGGAGTAGATCGTACTGAAAATATGCTGAAATAAATGACACAATCTCGAATACTAATACGAGCCATATTAAAATAATTGCATTCTTTGCTCTTTGCCCGTTGGGTTTTAAACTCTCCATTCTTTTGTTTTGATTTTATATTACTGATGCAATTTCTTTATTTCCTGCCCTGTGAGGTGTTTCTCACCTCACTGCTTTTGTATTCTATTTAATAACTCTTGTTCCTTTTGGCACCAAGTGATAACACCTGACGCGGCAGAAATAGGAGTGCTGAAGCCACAATTAAAATTACTGAAATTTATGCTATTGTTTTTGTCTGTGAGTTGTTTTTTCATCTCTCAGTCTTTGGTACTGTATTTAATATGCGCTTTTCAGTTGGTGTCAGGTGATGCCAAGGCCGATAGGGGCTAAAATTGTTAACTAAAACCGTACTTTTACTAAAAACATCGAGTAAACATGTCTTCAGTAGCCAAAATCCAGCTCATCAACGGCCCCAACCTCAATCTGCTCGGCACGCGCGAAAAAACTATTTATGGGGGCGAAACCTTTGAATCGTTTTATCAAAAATTGAAAACGCGCTTTGCGGGTATTGAGTTGAGTTACTACCAATCGAACGTAGAAGGAGAACTAATCAACAAGCTGCACGAAGTTGGTTTTAATGCCACCGGCATTGTGCTGAATGCGGGTGCTTACACACACACATCTGTTGCCATTCACGATGCCATAGGTGC
Source organism: Flammeovirgaceae bacterium (assembly GCA_027487845.1). GTDB lineage: Bacteria > Bacteroidota > Bacteroidia > Cytophagales > Cyclobacteriaceae > ELB16-189. Next base: position 21,380 of record JAIYCV010000022.1, on the reverse strand, counting down.
CCTTACCAGCCCCGTGGTAGAGGTACACATTAGCAATATTTATGCGCGCGAAGAATTTAGGCACACCAGTTTGATAACCTCAAAATGCCGCGGGCTGATTGCTGGCTTCGGCATGGAAGGCTATGCCATGGCCATCGAATTTCTGCTCAAGCAGTCATGATCTCTTTTTATCCTGGCCCCAGCAGGGTGCACGGCAGCATACCCACGTATGTAAAGCAGGCTTATCGCGAAGGTATCATGGAAATGAATCATCGCAGCGCTGAGTTCATCACCATGACCAAGCAAACGGTTTGGCTGCTGAAGAAAAAGCTGCGGATACCCCACCACTACACCGTGTTGTTTGCCAGTTCGGCCACCGAGTGTTGGGAGATAATTGCGCAGTCGCTGATTACGCAAAAGAGCACTCACATCTATAATGGGGCGTTTGGCAAAAAGTGGCGCGACTATACCGCTGCCCTTGTTGCTTCCGCGGATGCGTATGCATTTGATGCCAACGAAGTGCTGCCACCCGATAACCTAACATTCCACGAAAGTGATGTAATCTGCCTTACCCACAATGAAACCAGCAATGGCACGGCCCTTTCAAACAAATGCATAAAGCAGATTGCTGTCAATAACCCGCACGCATTGGTGGCGGTGGATGCCACCTCGAGTATGGCAGGTGTTTATTTAGATTTTAAAGCGGCCGACTGTTGGTTTGCCAGTGTACAAAAGTGCTTTGGTCTGCCAGCAGGGCTTGCCCTAATGGTTCTTTCGCCAAAAGCCGTGGAGCGCACTGCCAGTATAGCTGAAAGCAATCATTATAACAGCCTCCACAGCATGGTAGCCATGATGCAGCAATCGCAAACTACCCACACCCCCAACGTGCTGGGAATTTATCTGCTGATGCGTGTACTTGAAAAGATGGACGACATTAAAGCAGTGGAGGAAAAGCTTGTAAAACGCTACATCGATTGGGAAACCTATTTTGATAAATCCACCCAATTGAAATTCTTGATAAACAATCAGCGGGCGCGCTCGTTGACAGTGCTTACCATAAGCGCGACCGAGAAGTTGGTGAAACGCGTGAAGCGCGAAAGTAAACAGGCAGGTTATTTACTAGGCGAAGGCTATGGCGAGTATAAAAACACTACGTTTCGCATTGCTAACTTTCCGGCACTAAAGCAAAAAGAAATAAAAGCCTTGCAAGATCACCTGCTCCAATACCTGTGATCGATTAAGCTAATCGCTTCGTTTCAACGTGGTTTGCGTCAACTAATGGGTTGAAAATAGGCCGCTACAACGGTTTCCATAACATTTTTTTATCATTCCTATAAATTTTTTAATTAGTACGGCATCTTTTCGGTAGGTTTGTCGTATGAATGCGCTAGTAAGAGCAAGTACAACCTTGAAATATTTAGCCCTCCTGATCTTCTGTGTGGAGTTTCTTACTCCCGTTTTTTTCTTTGCTTCCGCGGAAAAAACTTCTACGGATCAGGTGCATACTCATCTGCAAGATCATAAACAATCTACTGTTTCGCTGGCTACTCTTTTTGCTGAAGAATCGATTAACGAGGGTGAACGCGAAGGCGGTCGCTCAAAAGATCAGGCCATTATTTGCGATTTTCAATTTAGCTTTTCGTTTTTAAGTCAGCACAAATCTAAAAAGAGTGTTGTCCCATTTATTACCCAGAATCAACTTCATCGGGTAACTCCTCCTCTCTATCAATTACATTGCCTTTTGTTGATATGAGAACTTTCTGAAGCGTTTCGCTCATTAGTTCTTAAATTATTTCTTTCAACCTAATTTATGCTTTTTCATAATGGCATGAATTTTTTAATCAATACATTAAATGAAAACAATAGATATTCCAAAAGACGGCCTAGCTGGCTTTAAACAGAATTGGACATATGATGCCCTAGCTGGCTTCTTAGTATTTTTATTAGCATTGCCTTTAAGCTTAGGTATTGCGCGCGCAAGCGAATTTCCACCTGCTATGGGGGTGCTTACGGCCATGGTGGGTGGCCTTTTTGTAAGTTTCTTTGCTGGTTCGAAATTAACGATAAAGGGCCCTGCGGCTGGATTAATTACCATTTGTGCTGGCGCAGTAACTGAACTAGGAGGCGGCACGCAGGGTTGGCACCTAGCATTGGGTGTTATTGTGGTGGCGTCTATAATACAAATAGGATTGAGCCTACTAAAGGTGGGTTCATTGAGTGATTTCTTTCCGCATTCGGCTGTTCACGGAATGCTGGCAGCTATTGGATTGATTATCTTTTCAAAACAAATTCATATTCTACTAGGTATTGACCCGGCTACGTTAAAAGGTCTTGAACCGCTCGAACTATTTAGTAGAATCCCGGATTCTTTTATTCATGAAGATTTCAGGGTTACCCTTGTTGGCGTGGTAAGTCTAATCATCATTTTCGGAATGCCGTTGCTTAAAGGCAGGGTTTTTAAGAAAATTCCTGCCACTATGGTGGTGCTGGTGGTAACCGTGCCCATGGCGCTGATCATGGATTTTAGGAAAACAGAGCCAGCGTTTGACTTGGTGAAGATCGGAGATTTTTGGGGAACAATCGGTCTTAATGCTGACTTCTCGGCTATTGGTAGTTGGGTGTTTTGGAAGTATGTATTTATGTTCCTTTTTGTAAATAGTCTGGAATCGTTGCTCACTGTTAAAGCCATCGATGGGCTTGATCCTTGGAAGCGAAAATCGAATCCAAGTAAAGACCTTACAGCCGTAGGTGCGGGCAATGCGTTAGCAAGTTTATTTGGTGGCTTGCCGATGATTTCAGAAGTAGCAAGAAGTTCAGCGAATATTTCCTTTGGTGGCCGCACCCGTTGGGCAAATTTTTTCCATGGCTTTTTCTTATTGGTGGCCATGCTGCTTTTTATTCCAGTAATAGAGATGATTCCGAATGCTGCTCTTGCCGCCTTATTGATTGCGGTAGGTTATAGATTAGCTTCTCCAAAAGAGTTTTTCAAAGTTTACCGAATAGGCAGCGATCAACTTTTTGTTTTTGTGATTACAATTATAGTAACCATTGCCACCGATTTATTAATTGGTATTGGAGCCGGAATTCTTACCAAATTTATAGTTCATGTGTTCAACGGAGCTCCTATTAAAACACTTTTTAAATCGAATTATGAAATAAGCAATCAGGGCGACCAATACTTGATTAAAATAAAGGGTACTGCCATATTCTCAAACTACCTAGGTTTTCAAAAAGCTTTTGACAGCATACCCCACGGGAAGAACATAACTTTTAATTTTTCTGCAGCTCAGTTGATAGACCATACGTTTATGGAGGGGCTACACCATTTTGAAGAGGAATATCACCAAACCGGAGGCACCATTTCGCTGATCGGCATGAATAAATTAAGAACGTTCTCCGATCATCCTACTGCTACAAGAAGAGCCGTTGACAGCGGTTCAAATAAACTGGAGATCACGCTGACCTCACGACAGGTTGAATTGATTGATTTTGCCGAGGCAAATGAGTACAATTTCTACCCACAAAAAGTTAGAAATAGTATGAAGTATAAGGACTTTCCTATTCAACAGGGCAACAAGTTGCTTTACGAAGAGAATCTAATGGAGAAGTACCTTGAGGCGGGTAAGATAACCATCTCTGATTTAGCGTTAACAGAAGGAGCGTTACAAGAAAAGAGAGATACTCACATAACGATGGTTCACGTAACTGAGACGGTGCACTCGATGCCCGATTTTGCGCTTGAACCCGAGGGATTGTGGACAAAACTGACAGAATTTTCCTACGGAAAGGACATCGACTTTCATGAGTTCCCCGATTTTTCAAAAAAGTATTACTTATACGGAACAGACGAAAAAGCAATAAGGAATTTCTTCAATGAATCAATAGTTCACTTTTTTGAAATTCATCACGGAATACACGTAGAATGCCATAAGAACAAATTAGTCATTTATAAAAGACGTGATATTCTTGATTCGGATGAGATCATTCTATTAGAAAAATTCGCTGAAGAACTATTGGAAGAAATTAATAGGGCTGGGAAGAAATAGCCTCGGTAAATTTTATTAACACTACTACAGATGAAAACAATAACAATATTTATTGGGTTGATTTTTATGGCGGTTTGGTCTTGCGCGCAAGATCAAACCAAACCTGAACCGAAGAAGGAACTGGAAGAACTGCGCCTAAAGCTGAATGAAGATGGCTCGCATTTTATCAAAGCTACTGTCTTAAATCAAGTTTGGTTACGTTATAACAACAGTAACAACGGCACTACCGTGTTGGGTGACAACACCGCTGAAACGTTTGATATTGGGTTGCGAAGAACACGGCTGCAATTGTACGGTCAACTGACCGATAGAATGTTTTTTTATCTTCAGTTTGGCCAAAATAATTTTAACTATTTGGCAGGTCAAAACTCAACGAACAGTGGAAACAGAAAAAATCAAGTTTTTTTTCACGATGCACTCGGTGAGTACCGCGTATTTAAAGGCTCGGATAAATTGCATATCGGTACTGGGTTAACCATTACCAACGGCTTATCCCGCTTCAGTCAGCCAAGTGTAGGTACTATTATGAGTCTAGATGTACCTGTTTTTGCACAAGCTACCGTGGATCAAACAGACGAATTTTCACGAAAGTTAAGTGTGTACGCCAGAGGGCAAGTGGGGAAACTAGATTATCGATTGGTGTTGAGTGACCCTTTTCCTGTTACTTCTAATGGCCTCCCTCAGGCTGGCATTAACGCAACCAACGCGAACTTTGCGTGGGATAATCACAGCAAACAATATCAGGCATTATTAAGTTGGAATTTCTTCGAAAAAGAATCGCATGTTACACCCTATATGACGGGCACTTATCTGGGTAATAAGAAAGTACTGAATTTGGAGGCTGGCTTTACTACTCAAGCCAATGCTACTTGGACGGGTGCAAATACAAATGCAGATCGATCTACCGATCCTTCGCGCAAGTATTACAATATGAATTTGTGGTCGGTGGCGTTGTTTTATGATGCACCAGTCAACAAGGAAAAAGGAACGGCTGTAAATGCGTATGCTGGCTATTTTGGCACCGACTACGGGCAGGGGTATCTTCGGTATAACGGAATCATGAACCCTGCCAACGGAACAACCCTTTCGGGCGCACCAGCTGGTAGCTACGGCAATGCCTTTCCAATGTTTGGCACTGGCTCGGTCTTTTACACACAGGTTGGTTATCTATTGAAAAAGGATTTACTGGGCGAAGGCAATGGTACGTTAATGCCCTATGCCACAGTGCAATCAGCCAGTTACGATCGGCTAAAAAGTCAAATGACGGTGTTTGACGTGGGGGTAAATTGGTTTATAAAAGGCCATACAAGCAAAATTACCCTCGATTATCAGGATCGACCAACCTATACGCCAATAGGGACAGAGCTGGTTGGTGATGGACGCAAAGGACAACTAACCATGCAATACCAATACTTTTTTTAACAGCTAAGAACCATGGAAAAACATTCTTCTCAGTTTAACGAGCACGAAGTATTGCACGATTTGAAACACTTCTTGCCCGCGCAAGCGCCTCTCAAAGACTTTATTCATCACAATACGCTCCATGCCTTTCAACATCTTAAGTTTCATCAGGCAATTAGAAAAGCATCTGAAATTCTCGGCTACCGTGTTTCTCTTTCGTTGGCAGAGTTTAGAGAATTGGCAATTAGGAAAAGAATTAGAGAGGATATTTTGGATAAAGTAATCATTCAAAAGAAGGGGGCCGATCATTTACGCGAATGGAAAGATAATGTTTTAAAGAAAGAGTATAGCATTGTATCCAAACCAAGAATAGGATCGTTGCGTGCCAATTGGAAAAGGCTTTATCAGATTGACCTCGATTCAATGGTGCACCCGCTTTTGTTCAGAATCTTGTGCAGCTATCTAGACCAGGGAATTTCGATCTGGAGTTTTCCGAATAAAGAATTGCATTTCCTTGATGCCATTCGTGAGATGGAAAAAAGTTCGTACGCTAGTTTTTTCAAGTGCCAACGCGCTCAAAATATTTTACGCGAAGGCACCTATAAAATAGAACACCTCCTTAAGATATTAGTCGGTGACGAATCATTTTATAAAGACTATTTGTTTGATCAGCAATTTGCTCATCAAGGCTGGTCAGGAATGGTTTCAACGATCGAAGATCAGCCCTTCACGTTGCTTGATTTTAAAAAATTATCGTTTCACGATTTAGTATATTTTGAGTTACTCTTAGAAATCGATGCGTTAGATTTTAGTTTCGGAGAGATTTGGTCTCCACTGGGCATTCGGATTGAAACTCGGCCTACTCCGTTGTTTGCTGATGTGCACGCGACCGAATTAAGCGAAGTAAAATCTATTTTTCAAGAAGCATTTGAATGGAGTTTTTACGATGAAGTGCTGGCGGGTATAAAACAAGAAAAGATCATTAACTATTCCGATGAGAAAAGGAGCTTCCAAGCTATTTTTTGCATTGATGACCGCGAGTGTAGTTTACGCAGGTATTTAGAGAAATTGGATTCGGCCTGCGAAACCTTTGGAACACCAGGCTTTATGGGTGCTGAATTCTACTACCAGCCAGAAGGAGGAAAGTTCTATACAAAAGTATGCCCTGCGCCTGTTACTCCTAAATTCTTGGTGAAGGGAGTTGGAAATAACAGTAAGAGAGAGCGTGATGTCCATTTTACTAAGCATTCGCATTCCTTCTTCACGGGATGGCTCATATCACAAACGCTGGGTTTTTGGGCTGCGGTGAAATTATTTATTAATATTTTCCGCCCTTCCATGAGTCCTGCTACTGCATCGTCCTTTAAACACATGCACAAGCAATCTAATCTTACCATTGAAAACAAGTTGAGGGAAGACGTAGAGAATGGATTGCAAATTGGTTTTGCAGTTGATGAAATGGCCGTGCGCGTGGAAAGTTTATTGAAGAGTATTGGGTTGGTAAAAGGGTTCGCTCCGCTCGTTTATATCTGTGGACATGGATCTAGCACCATCAACAATCCGCATTATGCCGCCTACGACTGTGGCGCATGCTCTGGCCGGGCTGGTTCCGTGAATGCAAGAGTTTTTGCTTACATGGCCAATCATCCTGAAGTAAGAGCGATTCTTTCTAAGAAGGGAATTGAGATACCTGCCTCTACCGAGTTCGTTGGGTCGTTGCACGATACTACCCGAGATGAAATTGCTTTTTATGATGACGATAGACTTTCGCAAGCAAATAAGGCGGCCCACGTAAAAATAAAGTTGATTTTTGATCAGGCGCTCGACTACAATGCAAAAGAACGCTCACGCAGATTTGCTTCAATAGACACAAAGAAAACTGCTGCTAAGATTCACGAAGAAGTTAAAATTAGGTCCGTCTCTTTGTTTGAACCGAGGCCAGAACTTAACCATGCCACAAATGCTCTCTGTGTGATTGGCAGAAGATCATTGACTCGTGGTTTATTTTTGGATAGGCGTTCGTTCTTAAACTCCTACGACTACAAATTAGATCCCGAAGGAGATATTCTTTTTAACGTCATGAAGCCGGTAGGGCCTGTTTGCGGAGGTATTAACCTTGAGTATTTTTTCTCGCGTACCGATAATCAAAAATTAGGTGCAGGCACGAAGCTGCCTCATAATGTAATGGGCTTGATTGGCGTAGCGAATGGAATTGATGGAGATTTGCGGCCAGGATTACCGAGTCAAATGATTGAGGTGCACGATCCGATTCGACTTTTAGTAATCGTAGAACATTTTCCGGAAATAGTTTTGAGAACTATTAAACGTGCCCCCGAAATGTACGAATGGTACATCAATGAGTGGGTAAACTTAGTGTCAGTAAATCCAGAGACGCGAGCAGAGTTTGTGTTTAAAGACGGTGAGTTTGTTCATTACCATCCATTGAAAGAAACATTGAATTCAGTTTCAGACATTTCACCGCTTGTTGAATCCAGTGAAGAGAATTTTCCAGTTTACTTAATTTCTTAGGCAATAGATATGACACTTCTCTTACAACTTTTCATATTGATACCCTTGGTTGGGTTTGTATTGAGCCTGGCTCTTCCTGCAAAGAAGGAAAACCTTATTTCTTGGTTCTCCTTTTCTGTTATTGGCCTTCACCTGCTGGGTGCTAGCATCTATTCCATTTTATGGGTGATAAAAGGATTTCCTACTCTTGATTTAAAGGACCTGGTTCTCTTCCGCACGCCAGGGTATGAATTCTTTGTTGATTTTTACTTCGATAAAGTGACAGCAGTATATCTTTTCGTGGGGTCGCTACTGACCTTTTTAATCACCCTGTATAGCCGCTATTATATGCACCGCGAGCAAGGCTACAAGCGTTTTTTCAATACCATTTTATTCTTTTTCTTGGGTTATAATCTGATCATATTTTCAGGCAACTTAGAAACCTTGTTTATCGGCTGGGAGATGCTTGGTATCTCTTCCTTTTTATTGATTGCGTTTTACCGAGATCGTTATCTTCCGGTAAAGAATGCGGTAAAAGTATTTTCTATTTATCGTATTGGCGATGTGGGTTTGATCCTGGCGATGTGGGCTACGCACCATTTATTTCATGAGAATACCACTTTTCTAAAATTAAATAATTACGAAATCGTACACGAGCATTTACAAACCCACAGTCTAATAGGTATTTTTATTTCATTGATGATCTTACTTTCCGCAGCAGCGAAGTCAGCGCAGTTTCCTTTCTCCTCGTGGTTGCCACGCGCAATGGAAGGCCCCACGCCATCAAGTGCGATTTTCTATGGTTCATTGTCGGTTCATTTGGGTGTGTTTTTGTTATTAAGAACCTATCCTTTTTGGGAACATCAACTATCTGTGCGAATACTCATTGTTTTGTTAGGCATTGTTACTACGCTGGTTGCTACTGGCATTGCACGGGTGCAATCTTCCGTTAAAAGTCAGATAGCGTACTCCTCTATTGCGCAGATTGGGATTATCTTCATAGAAGTAGCATTGGGCCTCGACTACTTGGCCTTATTTCACTTTGCTGGAAACGCATTCTTACGGACGTATCAATTGCTGGTTTCCCCTTCTGTAGTTACTTATCTGATACGTGAGCAGTTTTATAATTTTGTCCCTCGCACAAAAACAATGGAGAGCTTTATTCCTGTAAAACTTAGAAACACACTTTATATTTTGTGTTTAAAAGAATGGAATTTAGATTCGATGATGTATCGCTACTTGTGGAATCCGTTAAAATGGGCAGGGCGAAAGCTTGATTTCTTAACAACAAAACGTGTTATCTATTTTTTCATACCAGCATATGTACTAGGTATTTTGGCGTTGACAAATGAACAATATATTGATGCGAATGTACATGCGTCTCTCCCTGTTCTTTTTTCATTCGTTGGTTTGATCATGGTGCTTAAATCTTTTACCGAACGAATCCATGCAAGACTCAGTTGGGTGTTAATTCTGTTGAATCATTTTTGGATAGCATTGGCAATCTCTTTTAATGAGCATTTTGGTTATGAGGAAAATGTACTTTACTTGAGCGGAATAACGGTAGCCGGAGTAATTGGATATTTGTGTTTAAGGAGATTAAAAATTTTGGAAGGGTCTATCGACTTGAATCAATTTCATGGGCATATCTACAAGCATCCAAAAATTGGTATGTTGTTTTTGTTGGCGTGTCTTGGTGTAACTGGTTTTCCTATCACACCCACATTTATAGGTGAAGATTTAATCTTCAGTCATATCCATGAAGATCAAGTGGCGTTAGCTTTTATCTCTTCATTATGTTTTATCATTGATGGCATTGCTATTATTAGGATTTACGCTCGGGTTTTCCTAGGCCCTCATTCCAAGTCCGTTTTTGAAATGGCGTACAGGTCTTCTTAAAGGTTTTAGTAGTTGATGGGTTTTCTAAGAGCTCCAGCTTAACACGCTGGGGCTTTTCTTTTTTACTACCTTTGCATACTAAATATTTTTATGGATTTAAAAGAAATTTTTTCGGTTACGCTTATCCTTTTTTCAGTAATCGATATTTTAGGTGCTATTCCTGCTATTATTCTTATTCGCAAAAGGGAAGGAAGGATTCATGCCGAGGCAGCCACCATAATTTCGGCAGTCCTGATGGTAAGTTTCCTATATCTTGGTCAATCCATCCTTAATCTATTTGGCCTTGATGTCGAGTCGTTTGCTGTGGCTGGTGCGATCATTATATTTATCATTGCCATGGAAATGATTTTGGGTATCACCTTAATCAAAGAAGATGCGGAGGCGAAAGGCACAGGCTCGATTGTACCCTTGGCTTTCCCCATTATTGCAGGTGCAGGTACACTTACCACCATTCTTTCGCTTAAGGTTGTGTATCAAGAATGGAATATTTTAGCAGGTATCATTCTGAACTTAGTGATTGTTTACATTGTCCTGCGCATGAGTTCGTGGTTAGAACAAAAGATAGGCAAGTCGGGGTTCGCGGTATTGCGCAGGGTGTTCGGTGTAATATTGCTGGCCATTGCTGTAAAAATTATAAAAAGTAATTTTCATATCGGATGATTAAAATCTTTACCGATGGAGCCGCACAAGGCAACCCTGGCCCAGGCGGCTATGGAACTATTTTAAAGTTTGGCGAACATGAAAAGGAGTTGAGCCAAGGTTTTCGGCTTACTACAAATAATAGGATGGAACTGCTTGCCGTAATCGAAGGGTTAAAGGCAATCAAGAAAGAAGGTATACCCGTTACGATTTACTCCGATTCAAAATATGTGGTTGATTCGGTTGAAAAAGGTTGGCTTTGGAATTGGGAAAAGAAAAATTTTAAAGACAAGGCGAATCCCGATTTGTGGAAGCTATACATCCCACTTCACAAAAGAATTAGGCCAAAATTTGTGTGGGTAAAAGGCCATGCTGGCCATGCCGAGAACGAACGCTGTGATCAGCTTGCTGTGGCAGCCGCCTGCGGAAATAATTTACTTGTGGATAGCGAATACGAGAATAATCAGTAACCCAAAGCCCATTTCTTAACTATGAGCGATAAGTTCATAGCTCAATTTGCTACCTCGATTTTCGCTTTTACTTTTTTAAGTTTTTCGTCTTTAATATTGGCAAGCAGTTTTTTTACCGAATCGCGCTTGACGGAAACGTAAGAAGAGAAATCGAGCGTTGTGATTAGTCCAATTTCATCCGACTGAAGTTGGCCTTTCTTGGTAAGCAAGCCAACAATATCTCCCTTGCTAATCTTATCTTTTTTGCCAGCACTGATATAGAGGCAAACGTAAAGTGGGGGAGGAGGCAATGTTAGCTTATGACTCACCTTGATTTCTTCCACTGCTTTATCAATGTAGGGTGGCAGCGTTTCGTCATTCGCCAGCACCAAGTAGGCTTGGCCTTCGGCTTGCATGCGCGCAGTGCGACCATTGCGATGGGTAAATGCTTCTTGCTGTGGAGGCAATTGATAATGCACTACGTGTTTTATCTCAGGAATGTCCAATCCACGCGATGCAAGATCAGTAGCGATCAATACATTGTGAGCACCTCCTCTGAATTTGATAAGATTTTTTTCACGATCAATTTGTTCTAACGCCCCGTGCAGCGTGCCATGAGCAAAATTATGCTGATCAAACAAGGCACTGATTCGATCGACCGCATCGCGATGATTACAGAAGACTAAACACGCCTCTTGATTAAAGCTTGCCACCAATCGCATAAGGGTTTCGACCTTATCGGTGCTGCTGGTATGGAGTAGCTTTAATGTAAGCTTTGAATCCGCCTCGTCTTTCAGGTAGTTCAACGTATCGGGTTTGCTGAATGGCAAAAAAGATGGCCATACATCAAGACGAGTGGCTGAGGTAAGATAGTGTTGCTGTCTTCCGGTAAGTGCTTTAAAAATTATTTCCAATTGTTCTTGAAATCCGAGTTGCAACGATTTATCAAATTCATCCAGCACAACCACTTTAATTGTTTTTGCATCGAACGAATTTCTAAAAATGTGGTCCGCCAACCTACCAGGTGTACCAATGATCACTGCGGGGGCCTCACTCAAGCTATTTTGCTCTACTTTGAAGTCGTGCCCACCATAACAGCAACTCACCTTGTAATTCGTTTTCATTGCCCTCAACACGCTTTCAATCTGCAATGAAAGCTCCCTCGAGGGTGCTACGATCAAGGCTTGAACGCCTGTTGTTTCAGGATTGATTTTGTCGATGAGAGGAAGCAAAAAGGAAATCGTTTTTCCAGAGCCTGTCGGGGCCAATAACATTAAGTTTTGCTCTGATGCAGCTTTTTCAATGAAAGCGAGTTGCATTTCGTTGAGCTCGCGGATGGATAAATTCTTTAAGAACTCACCATAAACCGAATTTAAATCCTTTTCCATAGGGCAAAGGTAAGGTTATTGTGCTTTCGGCTTAGAAATAAGTTTTTATAGCAAATTCAAATTTATCGATAAAAATTTTCTTAAACGTATGCTTCAATTCGTTGTGAATTTCTTTGGATGTGCACAATGGATTGGATAAAATTGACCATGAGGGCCATCGTATCTTTTGTAGTTTTTTTTCATTCGCACTGATAAAGCTTATAAAGATATGATTTGCAGCTCAAAATCGACAGAAAATGAGCTTTATTACATTAACTAATGAGCTTGAAATAGTAAAATGTGAGAAACGGGTGTTTTAAGCAAAAAGCCTCTTACCCTTTCCAATGACTAAGCTACCTTTCTGATTGATCTTAACGGTTGTCATCCGCTCCACCAAACTCAAGCATAGACCCGCTTTACTGACGCTCACTAACGCCCACTCAATTTCAAAAAGTAGTGCTGCAAGAGGATAATGTAAACGTACAATGACTCGTTGTTGTATTACATCGCATTTTTGCTTGTCTACATTGCTCCAGAGAATGCTTACAATGCTATAAACTGCATTGCTTTTGATTCATTGTAGTATTACATCGTTACAATGTAATACTACAACGTCACATTGTTATATTACAATGCGTTGATGTTTAATAACAAGGAAGCATTGTAGAATGCTTTTGTTGCATCTGCGATCTGCACCATCTCCATTTAACGCCAAAATAGTGTGCTTTGCCCTTGGTTTACACCATTTATCGAGGAAGAACAAATTTTAACGACCTCCTTTACAACAGAGTAAAATGAACTGTCGTTATTACGTTATTCAATAACACTTTAAACAATTAAACGTATGGAAACAGTAAAAATCATTATTGGTTTCAGTAGATTGAAAGATGACGACTTGGACACTAAAACCGAGGTGATCATCAACGGTATGACAGGAAATGTGAATTTCCCTACTCCGGTGCCGCCTTTGGCCGAAGTATCGGCTAAAAATACGGCTTATGTAGCCGCCCTTGCTGGGGCCAAAAAAGGTGGTAAAGAGGAAACAGCCCTTAAGAACCAGACCCGAAAGGCATTGGAGGCTTCACTCCGGTTACTGGGGTTGTATGTGGAAGCCAATTGCCAAAACAATGAAGCCATTGCACTCAGCTCAGGGTTTGACATACAAAAAGCAGCCACGCCCGTGGGGGTATTGCCAAAGCCCGAGGACTTTACGGTAGAAAATGGTCCTGCCGCTGGAACGTTGGAGGTGGGGGCTAAGAAAATTAAAGGTGCTAAATCATACGTATTTGAATGTGCCCCCGCGCCAGTGACCGATGCCACCGTTTGGACCGCCAAATTCAATACTGCAAAGAGCCTGCTATTTGAAGGCTTGACGCCCGGCAAGCAATATGCTTTTCGCATGGCTGGCATTGGCTCAGACACCATGCTGGTCTATTCTGACATCATCTTACGCTATGTGCAGTAGGTTTTGACCGCGTGAGTTTCGGTACACCCTGTCTCTGCCCGACCATCGAAAACCACCAACTTCTTAGAGGTTGGTGGTTTTTTTATGCAAAGACAGCGAAAAAGGAACGAAAATCGTTCGACTTATACTCCTTTGGGTGGGGTGAGGCGGACAAGACGAATTGATCGAAATCTGCCAACTTCGATTTGTTAATTTAACGGCAATTTTTGAACTTCGCAGGCCCGAGTTAACAATCGATTACGCTTAAAACAAATGACAAAACACTACAAAGGAGGTTTATTTCTATTATTCTGCTGCTTTTTAGGGGTAGATTGCTTTGGCCAAGCCATTGAAAACGTGAGGGCCGCCCTGGAAGGTGAAGACCTAGTAGTTACCTACGACCTAATAAAAGGCACTGCGAACGAGAAATTTGCCGTTTCGTTGCGCAGTTCTCATAATAACTTTGCCACCGCTTTAGCACAACTCTCGGGCGATGTGGGCGACAACGTTCTTCCCGGAAAAGATAAACGCGTGGTATGGGCAGTGAAAAACGAACTGCCAGCCGACTTTGATGCCGACATTGTCATTAAAGTAACAGCCAACTTGCTGGCTTTACCGCTCACAGTCCAGCCGCTTGGCCAAAATACGGTTAAAAAAGGCCAGTCAATAGCATTAAGCTGGCAGGGTGGAAGGTCAGCAGACAAAATAGATATTAGTCTTCTTAAAGACGGGGTGCCACAAGAGCAGCTTGCCAACGGCATACCTAACAGCCAGCAGTTTCAATATGCGGTGCCGTCAAACTTAAAAGGAAACGGTTATAGCTTTAAAATTTCGACCGCCAATGAGGAAGCGATTACAGGGGCTTTTAGGGTAAAAAGTAAAGTAAAGGCAATTTTCATTATCCTTCCCGTGGCCGTTGTTGGGGTGGCGGCTGTTTTCTTGGGCGGAGGCAAAACGGAGAATGGGGGAACAACCCCAACCGCTGAAGAGTTACCCGGGCCCTTAAAGCCAAGTAATTGAAAAGTAAATACCTCTTAAATGAGATAGTGCTGCCCGATTTGCTCCCATTATTCACTGGACAGCATACGTGACCAGAAAGATGCACAAGAAAATAGCAACGAATAAACCAACTCAAACTACCAAAAGCTGAAATTATAAGAAATACAAGCTCACCCGATACGTATGAAAAAACTTTTACTTTTTTATTTGGCTCTCCTCTGTTTTGCAACTGTAATAGCCCAAGTGCCCACCATTACCTCTTTTACCCCGACCTCGGGTACGGTTGGCACAACAGTAACCATAACAGGTACTAACTTTAACACCACCCCCGCCAATAACATAGTGTTTTTCGGGGCAACGGCCGCTACCGTTTCTGATGCTACTGCCACCCAACTTACCGTAACTGTGCCTACGGGCGCAACCTATGCGCCCATAACAGTGCTAAATACAACCACAGGCCTATTGGCTTATGCGCAAAGCAACTTTACCCCTACCTTCTCGCCCAATAAGGGTAGCATCATTACTGCCGATTTTAGTTCCAAAGTTGACTTCGAAACGGGCGCATCCCCATATTCCATTGCCATTGGTGACTTAGATGCAGATGGTAAGGCAGACTTGGTGGTGGCAAGTATAAGTAGTACTTCTTTAATTTCAGTATTCAGGAATACGAGCACAGGTCCCGGCAACATTGGTTATGCCAGGATTGACTTTAATACAAGTGTCTCGAGAACAATTTCTATTGCTGATTTGGATGGTGACGGTAAGCTAGATTTAGCAGCTTCAAGTGGCAGTAACACGATATCTGTTTTAAGAAATACCAGTACTGGGCCAGGCAACATCAGTTTTGCCTCAAACGTGGACTTTACAACTGGGACTGGCCCATATTCCGTAGCTATTGCCGATTTGGATAATGACGGCAAGGCAGACTTGGCAGTGGCAAATCAATTAAGCAATACGGTGTCTGTTTTAAGGAATACCAGTTCAGGACCCGGCAACATTAGGTATGCTGCCAAGGTAGACTTCACTACTGGCTCAAGCCCAAGATCAGTTGCAAGTGGAGATTTAGACGGAGATGGTAAGTTAGATTTAGCGGTAATCAACTCAAGCAATAGCCCTACTATTTCTGTTTTCAAAAATACGAGTTCAGGCGCAGGTAATATTGACTATGCAGGAAAGGTTGACTACCCAATTTCATTTGCATCCCCAAATGGGATTTTAATAGGTGATTTTAATGCTGATGGTAAGGCAGATTTGACCTGTATTAATGGTACCAATAATGCGAGTTATTTATTTTTTTTTAAAAATACGCGTGCAAGTACTGGCAGCATAAGTTTAGAAATTGGGGGTTCCTATTATGCAGGCCCTTCTGCTACATCCATTTCCTTGGGCGATCTGAATGGAGACGGCATAGTAGACGTAGTAACAGGTAATAATACCGGGGCATTAGGCATTTTTAAAAATGCAAGTGTGGATGACATTAATTTTACCCCCAGAGTCCAGCCTGCTAGTTCTTCATATACATTGTCTGTTGCGATCGGAGATTTGGATGGTGATGGTATTGCAGACTTAGTGGCAGGAAATCCAAGTAATACGAATCCAACAATTTCAGTCTTTCGAAATAACCCAGTTTTTTCTCCCACGATAAGTTCTTTTACTCCAACAACCGGGCCTAGCGGCACTATGGTAACCATTACAGGCACTAACTTTACAGGCGCAACAGCCGTAAGTTTTGGTGGTACTGCGGCCAGTTCGTTTACGGTGGTTTCAAGCACTAGCATAACGGCTGTGGTGAGCACTGGCAGCAGTGGCAGTGTTTCCGTTACCACCCCCGGGGGGTCAGGCTCTTTGTCGGGCTTTACCTTTGTCCCTAAGCCCACTATAACTTCCTTCACCCCAACAAGAGCCGGCAGCGGCACCACAGTAACCATTACGGGCACTAACTTTACTGGTGCCACAGCGGTAAGTTTTGGTGGCATTGCGGCCAGTTCGTTTACGGTGGTTTCAAGCACCAGCATTACGGCTGTGGTCGGCACGGGTAGCAGCGGCAGTGTATCGGTTACTACCTCAGGCGGCACTGCCGCACTAACGGGTTTTAATTACGCGCCCCAACCTACCATCAGCTCTTTTACCCCAACCAATACAGGCACTGGCACCACGGTAACCATTACAGGCACGGACTTTACGGCTGCTACAGGCGTCAGTTTCGGTGGCACTGCGGCCAGTTCGTTTACGGTGGTTTCAACTACCAGCATTACGGCAGTTGTGGGTAGCGGCAGCAGTGGCAGCGTATCGGTTACCACACCAGGCGGCACGGCCACATTGGCAGGCTTTGTCTTTGTTCCCCGCCCTACCATTACCTCATTCACTCCAGCAAGAGCGGGTACAGGAACTACAGTAACCATTACCGGTACCAACTTTACCGATGCCACTTCGGTAAGCTTTGGTGGCACCGCTGCCAGTTCCTTTGAGGTGGTTTCCAGCACCACCATCACTGCGGTAGTTGCTGCCGGTACCAGTGGCAATGTATCGGTTACCTCCCTGGGTGGCACAGCTTCACTGTCGGGTTTTACATATGCCCCGGCACCTACCATCAGTTCATTCATCCCCTCAACTGCTGCGCCTGGAGCAACAGTAACCATTACAGGCACTAACTTTACGAGTGCCACAGCGGTCAGTTTCGGAGGCATAGCGGCCAGTTCGTTTTCGGTGGTTTCAAGCACCAGCATCACGGCTGTAGTAGGCGCGGGTGCCAGTGGCGCAATATCTGTTACCACGCCCGGGGGTACCGCCACGTTGGCGGGCTTTACGTTTATTCCCCGAGCAAATATTAGCTCATTTACCCCCGCAACTGCGGGCAGTGGCACTACAGTGACCCTTACGGGCACTGACTTTACAGGAGCCACAGCCGTCAGTTTCGGTGGCACCGCGGCCAGTTCGTTTACGGTTGTTTCAAGCGCCACCATTACGGCTGTAGTGGGTACAGGCAGCAGTGGCAGTGTATCGGTTACTACCCCGGGTGGCACGGTTACATTGGCGGGGTTTGTCTTTGTTCCTCGACCCGCCATTAGTTCATTTACCCCAACGAGAGCGGGCAGTGGCACGACAATAACCATTACGGGCACTAACTTTACTGGTGCCACAGAGGTAAGTTTTGGTGGCACTGCGGCCAGTTCGTTCACGGTGGTTTCAAGCACCAGCATTAGGGCAGTAGTGGGCACGGGCGACAGTGGCAGCGTGTCTGTTAGCACGGTAGGTGGCACGGCTACATTGGCAGGTTTTACCTATGCACCTGAACCTACCATAAGCTCTTTCACACCAACAAACACAGGCACTGGAACCACGGTAACCATTACAGGCACTGACTTTACAGCAGCCACAGCGGTAAGTTTTGGTGGCACCGCGGCCAGTTCGTTCACGGTGGTTTCAAGCACCAGTATCACGGCCGTGGTGGGTACAGGCAGCAGTGGCAGCGTGTCTGTCACAACGCCAGGTGGCACGGCTTCATTGCCAGGCTTTGCCTTTATCCCCAAACCTACTATTAGCTCATTCACTCCAACAACTGCAGGTAGCGGAACTACAGTAACGATTACAGGCTCTAACTTTACAGATGCTACAGCGGTCAGTTTTGGTGGCACTGCAGCCAGTTCGTTCACCGTGGTTTCAAACACTAGCATAACAGCGGTTTTGGGCACGGGTGCTAGTGGCAGCATAGCTGTTACCACACAGGGAGGCACGGCTACATTGGCGGGTTTTACTTACGCGCCAGCACCTACCATCAGTTCATTCACTCCTTTAACTGCTACTAGCGGAGCTACCGTGACGATCTCAGGCACTAACTTTACCGGTGCCACTGCGATCAGTTTCGGTGGCACCGCGGCCAGTTCGTTCACGGTGGTTTCAAGCACCAGTATTACGGGCGTGGTAGGTACAGGTAGCAGCGGCAACGTGTCGGTTACCACACTAGGTGGAACAACCAGCTTGGCTGGCTTTACTTTTACTCCCCGTCCGACCATAAGCTCCTTTAACCCCGCCAGCGGTTTAGTGGGCACTACTGTTATCATTACAGGTACTAACTTTGATGCTACCGCATCAAACAACACCGTAAGGTTCAACGGAACAACGGCAACAGTAACTGCCAGTACAACTACCAGCATCACCACTACCGTGCCAGCGGGTGCGTCCACGGGTAAAATAACTGTTATCGTGGGGGGGCTAACCGCCACCAGTTCAACAGACTTTACAGTGACAACAGCAACTTCGCCCACAATTGCTAGCTTTAATCCAACCAGCGGTTTGAGTGGAACTGTGGTTACTATTACGGGAACTAACTTTGATGTTACCCCTGCCAATAACACCGTTAGATTTAATGGCACTACCGCCACCGTAACAGCATCCACTGCTACCAGCATAACTGCCTCCGTTCCAACTGGAGCTACTACGGGCAAAATATCTGTTACCGTGGGTGGGCAAACGGCCACCAGTGCAACGGACTTTACAGTTACCACGGCAACTTCGCCCACGATTGCTAGTTTTAATCCATCTAGCGGTGTAACTGGAACTGTGGTTACTATTACTGGAACTAACTTTAACACGACCCCCACCAATAACATTGTTTTTTTTGGTGCAACTAGGGGCATGGTAACTGCCGCCACCTCCACCCAGCTCACGGTTACGGTGCCCAAGGGTGCCACCTACGCCCCCATTACCGCGCTAAACACCGCCACTAGCTTATTGGCCTACTCCCAGAGCAACTTCACACCCACCTTTACCCCCAACAAAGGTAACATCACCTTGGCGGATTTTCAACCCAAAATTGACTATGCCACGGGAACAAACCCATGGTTTGTTGCAATAGGCGATTTGGATGGTGATGAAAAGGCAGAACTGGTAGTGACGAATAAGGATAGCCACACGGTATCCGTTTTCCAGAACACCAGCACGGGGTCGGGCAATGTCAGTTATGCCACAAAAGTAGACTATCCCACAGGTTTACAGCCATATTCCGTTGCCATAGGCGATTTGGATGGCGATGGCAAGGCAGACCTGACGGTGGCGAATTGGAGTAGCGGCTCGGTATCCGTTTTCCGGAACACTAGCACGGGTTCGGGCAACATTGGGTATGCTGCCAAAGTAGACTATGCCACGGGTTCAACCCCATATTCCGTTTCGATAGGCGATTTGGATGGCGATGGCAAAGCGGACTTGGCTGTGGCGAACGTGAATAACAGCACGGTATCCGTTTTCCGGAACACCAGTACGGGGCAGGGCAACGTCAGTTATGCCGCCAAAGTAGACTATAACACAGGTACAAGCCCATTTTCCGTTGTCATAGGTGATTTGGATGGCGATGGCAAGGCAGACCTAGCAGTGGCGAATGCTGGTAGCAATACCGTATCCGTTTTCCGGAACACCAGCACGGGGTCGGGCAACATTGGGTATGCTGCCAAAGTAGACTATCCTACTCGTGATGGCTCACGATCTGTTGCCATAGGTGATTTGGATGGCGATGGCAAGGCGGACTTGGCGGTGGCGAATTCTGATGCTAATAACGCCTCGTTATCCGTTTTGAGAAACACGAGTACTGGGCCGGGCAACGTCAGTTTTGCCACCAAAGTGGACTATCCTACTGGTGGTAACCCATGGTCCGTTGCGATAGGCGATTTGGATGGTGATGGTAAGGTAGATCTGGCGTTGGCGAATTTCGGCAGTGTTTCTGTTTTACGGAACACCAGCACCGGGTCGGGCAATGTTAGTTACGCCACCAAAGTGAACTTAACCACAGGTTTAGGCTTATATTCCGTTGCGATAGGCGATTTGGATGGCGATGGTAAGGCAGATCTGGCGTTGGCGAATGGTGACAACAATACCAATACCGTTTCTGTGATAAGAAACAACCCCGTTTTTCCACCTGGCATTATTTCTTTTACCCCTACCTCTGGGGCAGTGGGTACAACCCTAACCCTTACAGGCACAAACTTTGATGCCACGCCTGCCAATAACTTTGTTCAGTTTAACGGCACAACAGCCACGGTAACAGCCAGCACTGCTACCAGCATCACTACCACTGTTCCGACAGGAGCTACTACGGGTAAAATAACGGTGACAGTTGGAGGTCAAACAGCCACCAGTTCAACAGACTTTACCGTAACAACGGCAACTTCGCCCACAATTGCTAGTTTTAATCCAACCAGTGGTTTGATTGGCACTCCGGTTACCATTACGGGCACTAATTTTAGTACAACCATAGCCAGCAATTCAGTAAAATTTAACGGCACCACCGCCACCGTAACAGCTAGCACTACCACCAGCATTACAACCACTGTTCCGACAGGAGCTACTACGGGCAAAATAGAGGTGACAGTCGGAGGACAAACGGCCACTAGTTCAACAGACTTTACCGTAACAACCGCAACTTCGCCCACAATTACTAGTTTTAACCCAAGCAGCGGTTTAGTTAGCACTCCTGTAAACATAACCGGAACTAACTTTAGTACAACCATCGCCAACAATACAGTAAAATTTAATGGTACAACCGGCACCGTAACGGCTAGCACAGCCACGAGCATTACAACCACTGTTCCGACAGGAGCTACTACGGGTAAAATAACGGTGACAGTTGGAGGTCAAACAGCCACCAGTTCAACAGACT
>JAIYCV010000048.1 GCA_027487845.1 Flammeovirgaceae bacterium | reverse complement strand
TCGATTTGCGGAACAGGCACAAGCCAACTGACGGGAAGCGGTACAGCCGCTGTCTCAAGCCCTTGGTTGTCATCCGCTCCTGGCATTGCCACAGTTAGCAGCACAGGTTTAGTGACTGGTGTATCTGCTGGTTCAACTACAATTACCTATACCGATATTAATGGTTGCCAGAGGACGGCTGTCGTAACCATTAACGCGCTACCTTCCACTTCGGCAATTACTGGTCCGATAAATGTTTGCGCTAATTCTTCTGGGACGATTTACAGCGTTGTCAACTCAGTTGGTAGCACTTACAGCTGGAGTGTTTCTGGAGGCGTCCAAACAAGCGGTACGACTACAAATAATATAACCGTTAATTGGGATGCTTCACCAACAGGAAGTTTAACCATAACCGAAACGAGTTCTGGTAGTTGTATTGGCAGCTTAGTTTCTTTGGGAGTTTCAAAAAGTGTGTGCAATGTAGATGTGACGATTTCAAATCCTTCTTTCTCCCTTTGCCGAGGGGCAACATCCGGCAATTTATTTTATTCTGGAACCATAGGAAGTCCGGATGCCTTTAGGTTAGATTTTGATGCCACAGCTGAAATGCAAGGTTTCGTTGACGTTCCCTTTGCAGCAAGCAATTTGTCTGGCAGCCCGATTTCAATTGTAGTTCCTCCGAATGCACTTCCAGGCAACTATTCAGCGTCCTTTACTGTGAGAAATACTGGAAATACGTTTCAAAGCCCTTCCTATCCGATAACTATTACGATTAAACCCATCCCGGTGTTAAGCAGCACCGTTATGCCACCAGCGGTTTGCAGCGGCACTGTTTTTAATTATACCGCGACAAGTGCTACAGGAGGTTCCACCTTTGCTTGGTCACGAGCGTTGGTGTCTGGGATCAGCGAGACGCCTAATTCCGGCACCGGTGATGTCATTGAGACATTGACCAATACTACTACAGCTCCAATTAGTGTTACCTATCAATATACTACCACCTCGAATAGTTGCAGCAGTGGCATTCAGAATGTGGTGGTAGTGGTGAACCCAATACCGATATTGAGCAGCACTCTTGCTCCTCCAGCCATTTGCAGTGGCACGGCATTTAATTACTTGCCCGCAAGTGCTACGGCAGGTTCTAGCTTTAGCTGGAGTAGAGCGCTGGTGGGTGGTATTAGTCAATCGGCTAATTCAGGAACAGGTAATGTAAATGAGTTATTGACTAACTCGACAAATGCTCCGATCAGTGTCACTTATGAGTACACGACAGCAGCCAATGGTTGCAGCGGTGTTACTGAGAGTGTTGTGGTAGTGGTGAATCCTATCCCTGTTCTGAGCAGCACGCTAGCCCCTGCGGCTATTTGCAGTGGCACGGCTTTTAATTATGTTCCTTCGAGCGTTTTTGCGATTTCTACTTTTAGTTGGGTTCGCGGTTTCGTTTCGGGCATTAGCGAATCGACAAATTCGGGTGTAGGCAGTGTGAATGAGACGTTGACGAACACCTCCACGGCTCCTATCAATGTTACTTACCAGTATAAAACTACCGTGAATGGTTGCAGTGGTATTGAAAATGTGGTGGTCGTGGTGAACCCGATACCAGTTTTGAGTAGTACTTTAGTGGCATCCGCCATTTGCAGTGGCACTAATTTTAATTATGCGGCCACGAGTGCTACTGTGGGCTCAAGCTTTAACTGGAGCAGGGCAGTTGTTGCTGGCATTACCGAGGGAGTTAGCTCCGGAACCGGAAACGTGAATGAGACACTTACCAATACGACCACTGCGTCTATCAGTGTTACCTATCAGTATACAGTGATAGCGAATGATTGCAGCAGTAGTATCCAGAATGTGGTGGTAGTGGTGAGTCCTAGCCCTGTTTTGAGCAGTACCTTAAGTCCTCCTGAGATTTGTAGCGGCACAATATTCAGTTATCCGTCAACAAGTGCGACAAGCGGATCTACCTTCAATTGGTCCCGCGCACTTGTAGGTGGTATTAGCCAAGGTGCCAGTACGGGAACTGGTAATGTCAATGAGACGTTGACCAACACTACCACCGCTCCGATCGATGTGACCTATCAATACACAACGACTGCAAATGGTTGTAGTGGCATTACTCAGAGTGTGGTGGTAACCGTAAGCCCGATCCCAGTATTAAGCAGCTCGTTAAACCCCACAGCTATTTGTAGTGGATCGACATTTAACTATGTCGCAGTAAGTTCTACCGTAGGCTCTACTTTTAGTTGGGTTAGAGCGTTGGTTGCGGGTATTAGTCAATCGGCAAGTTCAGGCACTGGTGATGTAACTGAGCTATTGTCCAATACGACTATTGCTCCCATTAATGTAACTTATCAATATATTGCAACATCCAATGGTTGTAGTAGTAGCATCCAGAATGTGGTAGTAGTGGTGAATCCAATACCTGTATTGAGCAGCACGTTGAGTCCACCAGCTATTTGTAGTGAAACCATATTTACTTATGTCGCAACCAGTGCTATTTCAGGTTCAAGCTTTAGCTGGATTAGGCCAACTATTGTAGGCATTGATGAAGCCGCCAGCTCCGGTACAAGTATTGTGAATGAAGTTTTGACCAACTCCACTGATGGTCCAATTAGTGTTACATACCAGTTCACAACTTCAGCGAATTCTTGTACTGGTGTCATTCAGAATGTGGTGGTGGTAGTTAACCCAACACCTGTTTTGAGTAGCACGCTTACCCCCTTAGCCATTTGTAGTGGAACTACCTTTAATTATCCAGTTGCAAGTGCTACGGTGGGGGCCACTTTTGCTTGGAGTAGAGTATTCTTATCTGGAATTAGTCAATTGCCCAATTCTGGCTCGGGTGATATAAATGAGATATTAACCAACACTACAACAGCCCCTATCAATGTAACTTATCAGTACATAGCTACAGCAAATGGTTGTACCGGTAGCACTCAAAATGTGTCAGTGGTGGTGAATCCTATTCCAGTTTTGAATGGCTCTTTGGCACCTCCTACCATTTGTAGCGGCACTGCCTTTAGCTACGTTGCTACAAGTGCCACTGTGGGGTCAACTTTTAATTGGAGTAGGCCAACGGTTGTTGGTATTAGTCAATCCGCGAATACCGGTGCTGGTGACGTGCTTGAAGTACTCACTAATACTACGGGTGCGCCAATCAGTGTTAACTATCAGTTTACTACCACCGCCAACAGTTGCTCCAGCGGCCTTCAGAACATATCAGTTATTGTAAATCACACTCCAGTAATCAATTTACCTGCAAATCGAGAGGTGTGCAATGGTTCAGACAGCCCGTCCATTTCTTTTTCGGGAACAGGAACCGACTATGGATGGACGAATAGTAACACTCTAATTGGTCTTGCCGTTGCATCTGGAAATGGAACGATACCTTTATTCAATGCAAGTAATGATGGTAACACTCCGCTAGTATCAACAGTTTCAGTTACTCCCGAGTTCGCAGGCAATGGAATTTCCTGCTCAGGTTCACCTGCAAACTTTAACATTACAGTACATCCAACGCCTTCCCTTGCGGTTTCTGACGCTGCTCCTGTTATATGTAATGGACTTGCCTCTAATATTGTACTTACAAACTCAAATAACATTCCTGGCACGACCACTTATAACTGGACAACCTTAAACGCAAATAACCTCTCTGGAGCAACCAGTTCATCAGGTACTGCCATTGTACAAACCTTGACTTCAATTAATGCCATAAATTCCGGCACCGTTGTCTATCGTATCGTAGCCACCTCTGCTTTTGGCTGTCAAAACTCTCCCACATTTGTGCCTGCAACCGTTTTGCCTCCGCCCAATTTTTCGTTATCAAACACAACTCCTGTAATTTGCGATAGAGGTCGAGTTGACGTATTAATTACTTCAAATGTGTCAAACGCCCAGATACGCGTAAAAAATGTCCAGTATGCTTCTGTAAGTGGAGGACTTACGGTGGGTTCATTGTTTGTGAATAATCAAAAAATTTCGGAAGCGCTGTTTAATAACACTACAGCGCCAGTTACAGTAACTTATACCTTGGAGGCAATTGTGGGGGCTTGTCCTGCAAGTCCCGAACAAGTTACTACTGTACTTGTTAACCCAACACCGGTATTCACGATTAATAATTCAAACTCATCTCAATGCAGCGGAAGTAGTACCAATATTATTTTGAGCTCGCCAACAACGAATAGCACCATAACACTAGACGCAATTAGTTACAATGGTGTCACAGATGGAACTAGCACCGTTGGCAGTGTATTTAACAGCGGTCAATCAATTGTAGAGACATTAACTAATAATGGATCTTTTCCAGCAAATGTTTTTTATACGTTTTCAGCGAGTGCTAGCGGATGCCCTAGTCTTAGTAGTCAAACTGCGAGTGTTTTAGTGAATCCTAATCCTACTTTCTCACTCGCCAACGGTGCGATTAATATTTGCAGCTCTTCTTCTACTAATATTTTGTTTTCGAGCTCAGTTTCTGGTGCTCAGATTAGCTTGAAGTCTGTTAACTATGGTGCGGTAGTGGGAAGTCTTTCCCCTGGTGCACTTTTTGTTAATGGTCAACGACTTGCAGAAACATTGCTAAACACCACCAATGCGCCAATTACTGTTGTTTATGAATTTGTGGCCTCGGTAGGTTTATGTGGTCCTAGTGCGAGCACTTTCACGTCAGTAACGGTCGCTCCAAATCCTGTTATAACTATAACTAATTCTTCTCCCACCATCTGTAGCGGAGACCCTACCAACATATTAATCAATTCGACAACGGTAGGCAGTGTTATTACTTTAACGGCTGTTAACTACAATGGAATCTCAGGTACCCGAAATGTAGGGGATACTTTTGTAAATGGGGAATCAATTACCGAAGCACTTACGAATATAACCAACACCAGTGTAAATGTTACCTATTCCTTTTCAGTGTCAGCCACAGGTTGCACAAATCCAGCCGTTCAAACAATTTCTGTTACCGTAAATCCAGTACCTACTTTTCTAGTTGCAAATTCTTCCACATCGATATGCAGTGGAAGCAGGGCAAACATCTCGTTTAGTTCAACGGTGTTAGGTGAGCAAATCCGACTTAAATCAATCAATTATGGTGCGGCTACAGGCACATTGTTGGCTGGCGCGTTGTTTACGAATGGCCAAAGCATTACGAACTTCTTGTTTAATAATTCGAACAGTCCTACCACCGTTGTTTTTGAATTTGAAGGATTTGTTGGCACTTGTTTGAATAGTACGCTACAAACGGCATCTGTTATTGTAAATCCGAATCCAACTTTCGCTGTCGTACCTGACGCAACAACAGTATGTAGCGGAAGCCCGGTAAGTCTTCAATTTTCTAGCCCCACTTCGGGACATCAAATCAATTTAGTAGGAGTTAATTACGGATTGATTAGTGGCGGAGCCTTGATAGCGGGGACTTCTGTATTTTTTGATGGGAACTCGGTAAATGAGACACTTGTCAACAATACAGATACTCAAGTGACAGTGACTTATTTGTTTAACGTAACAACGCCTAGTACGATCCCATCCTGCCCAATCAATACGGCAAATACTTCAATTTCAATTACGGTAGAACCTGCTCCCAGATTTACAGTCTTGAATAGTTTCGTTCAGCTTTGTTCGGGAAGTCAAACTTCAATTACTGTCAATACCCCGGTTGCGGGGGCGCAGATGAGGTTGAAGGCGGTTAACTATGGCGGAGTGGTCGGTTCTATCACATACCTTCCAGGGACTGTTTTTGCAAATAATTCTACGATAACGGAGGTGCTGCAAAACCCTGTAGTGGCAGATCGAGTGGTAGAGTATTCTTTTGAAGCTCAAGTTGGAAGTTGCGCAGCAAGTGCCACGCAGATTGCATCTGTCACTGTTTCTCAGGCGCCCTCGTTAATACTCACAAATAATGCATCTTCCATTTGTACTGGAAATTCAACTGACTTTCAAGTTAGATCGAATAATTCAAATCCAGTGATTACTCTTAGTTCAGTGAATTACAATGGCCTTACAGGTGGAAGGCAGTTGGTTGGCGCAATTTACAGCAGTGGCCAGGTAATAAATGAAGTTCTTGTAAACACAACAAATTTCCCTCTTACTGTTGTTTATTCTTTCACAGTTTCTGCCAGCGGCTGCATCAGTAACCTAGCAAGCAATGTTTCGGTGGAGGTTAATCCCTTGCCGCGTGTTTCTTTTTCTGGTTTGATTGATCAAGTTGCAGACAATGACGTGCCTTTCGGGTTGACAGGAAATCAGAGCGGAGGGCTTTTTAGCATCACTCCTGCAACCTCTCGAATTGGAAGTACAACGGTGGGGTTGGCAGATGAAGTTATTGTCAATCCTAGTCTACTGGCTCTTGGAATAAATACTGTTAGATATACCTATCAGGATGCAAACGGCTGCACTAATTTCTTCTCTCAAGCTTTCAGCGTGGTCAAAAGCACCGCCATTGATTTTATAGTAAATGGATTCACATCGAACGCTAATGATGAATTTGAAGTATGTGCTGATATTGGGAGAATAAGGCTTGTTGGAAGCCCTTCTTTGTCCGAAGGAGTGGCTCCCGACACGAAATTTTCTAGCCCGGGCAGGTTGGTTTTTTTTGATGGTAAAGATTATTTCCTTGATACAGACGGCACTGAGTCTGGAATTTACTCCATACGCTATGACTTTAAAAATTCCTTGAATGCGACAACATCAAGAACCAAGACCATTAAAATACTTGCTAGCCCGCGTGCTTCCATCGAAGCAGCAAACTCATGCATTACCGATGCTATTCCTTTTAGGGATTTGTCAACCATTAATACTACACCATTTCCTTCTTCTATTACCGCGTGGAAATGGGAGTTTGGAGAGGGTATCCAAAGCTCGCTGCAAAACCCTTCTTACACCTTCCCCGTTGGCAGCACCCAGCCAGGTGAAAAAACAATTTCCTTAACGGTTACCACCAATCAAGGCTGTTCGAATAAAACGTCAAAAACAATCCGTGTTGGTCCGAAACCAATAGTTGATTTTGATTGGTCTGCAATTTGTGATCAGGATCTTACTACTTTCACAAGCAGTTCATCAGTTCAGTTCAGCACAATAAGCGATTACTCGTGGGATTTTGGAGACGGCAAAACAGCAGTTGGATCCGTTCTTTCTTCTACCCAAAATAAGTATTCTGGTCCCAACGTGTACAACGCCAAACTCTCGGTCAAAACAAACGATGGGTGTACGAGCGCAATTTCTAAGAAGGTCTTTATTTTGCCTTTTAAGTCGATAACAACGAATCAGGGCTATGTAGAGGATTTTGAGACGTCCAATGGTAACTGGACACCTGTTTCCATCGAGCCAAATAGTGATACAAGCTGGAGATGGAGCAATCCGTCTGGTAAAACCATAGGTAAGTTAAATCCGCGAGCCCTTACCTCCACTAAGGCGTGGTGGACTGGCAAGTTCTATCCCACAACTGCGACTTATGGAATTAACGAGAAGTCGGCTGTAAATGGACCTTGCTTAAACATCTCTAGTTTGAAACGACCTATGATTGCCTTTGATTATTTTGTTGACACGCAAACTAATATTGACGGAGCAGTTCTTCAATACTTTGATAACACTGAACGCAAATGGCTAAATATAGGTGTCAAAGATGAGGGAATTAGCTGGTATAATGCAACCGGTATTACTTCTAATCCAGGGTCACAAGAATTTTTAAGAGCGGGTTGGACAGGAAACAGTGCGAAGGAATGGGCGAATGCACGGTTTAACTTGGATACAATACCTATTTCGCAAAGAGGTAAAGTAGCGATACGGATTGCTTTTTCAAGTGATGGTTCTAACCCCACAATTGCTGGAAATACTTATGATGGATTTGCTTTCGACAATGTTTTTATTGGCGAAAAGCAACGGAACGTATTGGTAGAACGGTTTACAAATTCAAGTTTGAAAGTGTATGTTGACGAAGACGCCTACGTGAGCAATCTTTACGACAATCAAATCAAACTGAGAAATAACGATCCGGCATCATCAAATTTCAATTTTATTCAGTACCATATTAATTTTTCAGGGCTGGATAGTTTGAATTTTTATAATCCGAACGACCCAGCAGCTCGTGCTTCGTTCTTTTCCATAACTCAACCAGCAACCATTGCAGACGGTGCAACGGATAACAAGTTTAGGCCGAGCACCGCAGGTGCAAAATCATACTTGGACGCCAGATCGTTGATTGATCCACAATTCGATTTGAGTTTAAGTGCGAAACAAGGAACGGCTCAGAATAAAATCAGTTTTGATTTGACTGTTACGAGAAGGCCATCTTTTATCGGAGCGGCAACGCTTTTATTTTATGTCGCGTTGGTCGAGAATAACGTTGAAGTGAAAAACAAGGATGGCCAATTTAGAAATGTATTAAGAAAGCAACTTTTAGGTGGCGATGGTGTAACCCGGATTTGGGCAGCCAACCAACCATTTATCAAAGAGTCGTTTACTGAGATTCCGTTGGTAGATTGTAAGATAAATAACTCAAAAAATCTTTGGTTAGTTGCTTATGTGCAGGATAAGAATACAAAGGAAATTTATCAGAGTACTCTAATTCGATCTCCTGAAGTAAAAGCTTTCCCAGTTACGGGTATTGAAGAAGGGGAGCTCAGCGAGGAGCTGGAAGCCTTTGTCTATCCTAACCCAGCGAATAAGATAGTTAGATTTGAGTTTAGCCAAAAGATAAATCAAGAATTTGATTTTAAGATCTTCGATCAAAAAGGGGTAGAAGTTTTAAGTGAACGACTCGTTTCTAGGTCAGGTAAATTTGACGATATTGATGTCTCAAAACTTTCAAACGGGGTGTACCAAATTGTGGTAACTGGTTCAAACAATATTAAGATCTACAGAAAATTGATTGTGTTGAATTCCAATTGATTTCTAAATAGAGATTATTAAGTAGATTATTGAAGCTTTTTTGGCGAAGATAGGAACTCGCTGATCGTTCCATTTGTGGGAGGCTTAATTTTATCCCTTAAGCTTTCCCCAACAGTTTTATCTGAGGGTAATTTTATTTTCTTCTTTTTTGTTATCTTTCTTCACTAAATTATTTCCAATGGCTCACTACAAACTTCAAATCAATGGCCACTTTTACGAGACCGATGTGGAACAAGATACCCCTTTGTTATGGGTGCTGCGCGATCACCTTGGATTGGTAGGCACCAAATATGGATGTGGAATAGCTCAATGTGGAGCCTGCACAGTGCATCTTAATAGTGCGGCAGTTCGCTCTTGCTCATTGCCGATTTCCGCGGTGGGTACTAAGAGTGTTGTAACAATTGAAGGCCTGTCTGAAAAGGGGGATCATCCACTACAAGCTGCATGGAATGAGGTGGACGTGGCTCAATGTGGTTATTGCCAGGCTGGGCAGATAATGACTGCGGCTGCTTTATTGAAGAAAAACCCCAAGCCAACTTCGGAGCAAGTGGATGCTGCATTGAATGGTAATATCTGCCGATGTGGCACGTATCATCGCATTCGTGAAGCCGTTTTATTAGCCTCTACCAAAAGTTAATTGATTGAGTTATGACAGTATTATCAAAAACAACGAGAAGAGATTTTTTGAAGCTGGCGGCTGCCGCTGGCGGGGGGCTGGTGTTGGGCTTTCATTGGGAAAGCGTTAATGCCGCCTCGATACAAGTTATTGATGAAGCTAGTTTATTAGCTGGGGATATAAATTTCAATAGTTACTTATCGATTTCTCCTGATAATGTCATCACTATTTTTTCTCCAAATCCTGAACTTGGTCAAAACATTAAGACTTCTTTCCCGATGATCGTGGCCGAGGAGTTGGATGCGGATTGGTCGAAAGTTAAAGTTGTTCAAGCGCCATTGGATACAAAAAAATATGAACGTCAGCTTACTGGCGGTAGTGGAGCAATACCCCATTCTTGGGAACGGCTGCGTAAAGCTGGAGCCACTGCTCGGCAGATGCTGTTGGAGGCCGCTGCAAAGAAACTCAATATTTCTACCACGTCATTAACAGTAAATAATGGAATTGTAAATCATGCCGAGTCAGGTAAGTCATTTAGCTATGGGGAATTGGCTACAGATGCTTCTGCGATTGCCGTGCCCACCGATGTGAAGTTGAAAGATAAAAAGGATTTTAAGCTCATTGGTACGGCCGTTAAGAATGTCGACAATCAACAAATGATTACAGGCAAACCTTTGTATGGATTGGATTTCTATAGAGAAGGAATGCTGTTTGCTATGATACAGCGACCATTTGCCTATGGTACGAAAATCAAGTCTGTTGATAGTGCAGCTGCCAAAGCAATGCCAGGAATTGTTGATGTGGTACAGTTCAGAAATAACGTTGCCGTTGTGGGTAAGTCCACTTGGGCAGTATTGAAAGCACGTAAAGTAGTAAAGATAGAGTACGAACCTGAAGGAAGTGCTTCGTTGGAAAGTTCAAGCGATCATGATAAGTTCTTTAAAGATTTATTGGAAAGTAAGGACACAGTTGTAAAACGCAAGGATGGCGATGTGGAAACAGCTTTCGCGAAAGCCGCAAAAATAATTAAACGGGAGTATCAATGCCCATTCCTGCCGCACAACCCGATGGAGCCGATGAATTTTTTTGCTCATGTGCGAACGGACGGAGTTGAATTAGTAGGTCCTACACAAACTCCTGACTTTGCAAGAAATGAAGTGGCTAAATTGTTAAGTATTGCTCCTGACAAGATTACTTTGGAATTAACCCGTTTAGGTGGTGGATTTGGTAGAAGACTCAAAGCAGACTATGTCGTGGAAGCGGCAGAACTTTCTAGCATTATCAAAGCTCCGGTAAAAGTGATTTGGACACGCGAAGATGACATGACTGGAGGAAGTTATAGGCCGGCAGTGCGTTATCGCTTTGAAGCGGCTCTAGATGCTGGTAATAACCTGATTGGATATAAATTGAGAGGAGTGGGGATCAACTCTGGAAACCCAACACGGGAAGATAATTTTCCATCTGGTGCAGTAGATAATTTGTTGATTGATTCAGTGGAATACAAATCGCCCATCACAACTGGCGCTTGGCGCGCACCAATTACAAACTTCCTTGCTTATGCGGAACAAGCCTTCTTGGACGAGGTAGCCACTTCTGCTAATCAAGATCCTATTCAGTTTAGGTTGTCGCTTTTAGAGAAAGCAAAGAAAACGCCAACGGGTGCCATCAAATATGATGTTGACCGGATGAAGGCAGTGATTGAGTTAGCTGCCGAGAAATCGCAATGGGGTAAGAAAAAGAATATTTCGCAAGGGTTCAGTGTTTATTTTTCACATCGTTCGTATGTGGCGCAGGTGGCCGAGATAGAGATAAAAAACAGTAAACCTTCCCTTCAAAAAATTATTGTAGCTGCCGATTGTGGTATTGTAGTGAATTTGAGTGGCGCCCATCAACAAATCAGGGGAGGAGTGGTGGATGGATTAGGTCATGCCATGTTTAGCAGTTTGAGTTTTAAAGAGGGCGTGCCAGAACAAAAGAATTTTAATACCTACCGTTTGATAAGATTAAAGGAGGTTCCTGAGATTGATGTTCATTTTGTTAACAATGGAATTGATCCTACTGGACTTGGAGAGCCAGCACTACCCCCAACAGGCGGAGCAGTAGCGAACGCCCTATTCAAGGCAACAGGCAAACGTTTATATAATCAGCCGTTTATAACGCAAGCAGGATTGGAGGGAGTTACTTTGGGTGTAAAAGGTTAGTGCTATCTGAATGTTTAGTGAGGATGAAAAAGTTGATACGGATTGGTTTCAGGTGACCATTGAAACGAACAAACTAATTGCGACCCATGTGCCTTTTACCTTCATGATAGCCTAGGGCTGACGGCCTGTTGAGAATTCAATCACATATTCCGAACTGTACTCATTTGCTTCGCTATCCTTCACAAACAACCTTGCCTTTTTTCCAAGTTTCAAGCATGTATTTCTGTTGGCAATATCTTCTGGCGTGTTCATGGGTTGCAATGCAGGGTACCACAATACCCTTCCGGGTTTGGTCAACAAAAGCGTTGGTTTGCTCCATTTCATGGCGTTACCTCCTTTGCCTAAATCCTTGTTTTTGTTGAAAGAGATATAGATGCTACTACCTCGCCAACTGTAATCTTCTACTTTACCCATCAACATCACCCAGCAATTCAAATAGTAATTCCAGCTTACAGATGGCCCCCAATGATACTGACCTTTTATGGAGGCAGCACCTCCTCCTTCCTTACGTGGAATTTGAAGTGAAGGAATGGGTGTTCCTGCCGCATCATGGTTTGCCGCAAAGGCTTGGCCGTTCCACCGCGTAGCTTTTCCCAGCGGATTGTCTAAGTCGGTCACCTTAATGCGTGCCACGCTAATACATTGACCAGTAGCTTCGGTATCTTCTTGATAATTAGTAGAATCATAGGTGACTGGATAACTATACTCACCATAGAACAGATACAAGTATTCGCCACTACGCACAGCGGAAGGATCGCCCACGCCACCAGCGAACGTTTTTGATTTATTGTGTGGAAGCAAAATCATGCGAGGTTGCAAATCCTCAATAAAGATGCCTTTGTTAGTCCAACTTTTTCCACCGTCTATTGATTTCATCACTCCAATACGACAAACAGCTGCTGCTGATTCGGGGCCACGCAACCCTTCGGGCCAATTCACATTTTTATAACCAAGCCCGGTGGATGGATCAAATGGAAGGGTTTCTGGATAATTCTCATTGTGGTAGATTCCAAAAAGAGTCTTGCCTGTTACATCTGCGGTATCTTGATAAACTGTTTCAAACCAAACGGCACCATGAAGCCCCTCCGTTCCTGGTGGCGTATTTTTTGGCATGATTGGATCTTTAAATTTTTCACGAGGAGTTAGAAAAACTTCTTCGGCATTTATACCGTCTGCGTATTTAAGCTCTTTAGCATTTCCCCAAACTGGGTCTTCACCATATTTACCAGGGAAAATGCGAAGGGTGTCTCCAATCCAGGCTTCTGCCATATTACAGTCAACAAATGAATTGAATTTGAATTTTTCGGTCTTAGTCAATGTAAACGTAGGGTTTACTTCAGTCTCATTTTGCTGCGCTGTCTTTTGGATGCAACCATTGTTTATCAACAGCACTGAAACTAGAATTACGGAATAAAATCCACCTGTCTTTTTCATGTTTAATAATTGGTTTCTAGTTGCCGTGCTGCTTGCTCGGCTAACAACCGGGGACATCGTTGATATTTTCATGCTGTTCGGTTTAGAGCGCTTCAATGCGATTTAATGAGACCAAATTAAAAAATGATATGCTCACGGCAAAATGGTTTTTTTTATTGCAATACCATTGCTGCACCCAGCGCACTTGCTTGCGATAAAGATGCTATTTCAATGGGGATGTGTGGGTAGGCCTCACCCAATAATTTTAGAAAAAGTTTGTTTTTCGCAAAGCCACCTTCAACAATAATTTTTTTTACGAAGCTGTTCATTATTAGATCCGTGGATTGCTTTTGCAACTCAATTACCTCGCTAACAAGGGTGTAATATTCTTTGTCCGCTGATATTTCCGATTCCTTCGATGCGTTGTCGGATAATGAGTTAAAATGAGTTACTTCTACGCAAAACTTCTCAGCGAGCGATTTGACTCTTTGTTCATACATGTTACCACCTAATAAACGCGAAGATTTTACTTGACGACCTTGGTACGTTAAGAAGCACAAACAATCTTGCTGTAGTTCGTCATTCGTTAAGGGCGAATTATTAAACGGATTAAGCGAGACATTCCAGGTGCCCGTAGACAACAACAAAAAAGGTTCAGATGTTGATTTCAAATGAGGGATAAGTGCTGACGAAGAATCGTGGAGACCAATGCCACACTTTAATTCTTTACCGTTTAGTTTAATTGGCAGGAGTTGATCGGACGCAATAATAGGTGCTAGCTTTTTGTCAATTCCTTCTTGCACTACCCACCGGTGATAGTGGCGCGTTTGAAAATCCCACAACATGGTATGACAACCAATGCTTGTTATTCCTGAAACACATTTTCCTGTCAATAGGAAACAAAAGTATTCGGGTAGGTGCAGCGAGTACTTGATTTTATGATACAACTCAGGTCGTTCATTTTTTAACCAAAACAATTGCTTACCAGAATTTAAATTTCCGAGCTCAGGTGAGCATGTCTCCAAACAAATGGATTCTAAATTATAGAGACTGTCAAATTTTTGTTTTAGCGATTCAGGAAAAGGCTTGAAATAATTATAGAGGGAGGCAATGATTTTTCCAGCATCGTTTAAGTGAACAAAGCTTGCTCCGTGTGCAGAAAAGTTGATCGCCTGAATCGAGTACTCTACTTTTGACAACGCAGCTGACAAAGTAGCGAGCACCCAATCGCTAATGGCGTGAATGTCCTCACAAGGAAAACCATCTTCGTCCTTTATTTCTGCAAACGTGATCGATTCTTCAAAAATGATTTTATAGGCTTCATCAAAAATGAAGAACTTCTTATTAGTTTTTCCGATGTCAAATATGGCGATCACAAAATAAGCTAAAGGCCTGTGGCAATTGTTTTTACACCTCTCGATTTAATAAGTTCGCTTCTGATGTTTAGTTCACGAAACAAAGCAAGTGGTTGCAATGCTCCATGGGCCTTCAATCTGGCCTCTGCCACTAAGGGCCGGACATCGCTTCGAAAAGCATCTTGCAGAATTTCCTGCGCTTGTGTCACATCATTTATTGACTGCGCATGTTCAAGTGCACTTCGATCCACTAAGAGAGCCTGTGCATAAGCAATTTGAATAGCTTCCACTGATTGTAGCAAATCTTCCAGTGGATCTTTAACATTGTGTGACGCATCGATCATCCAACCGAGATCACTGGTATGATTCATTCCTCTTGAGTCCATACCTTCAATCAACTCATTAAAGATCAAGAATAGTTGATAAGGGCGAATGCTTCCGACCGTCAGATCATCATCGCCATACTTCGAGTCGTTAAAATGAAACCCTCCTAGTTTTTCTTCCATCAATAATAACGATACAATTTGTTCAATGTTGGCGTTGGGCAGATGGTGGCCAAGATCAACCAAGGTAAAAGCTTTAGGGCCAAGTTTATTTGCGTATAGAAGTGATTGCCCCCAATCGCCTACAGTCATGGAATAGAAGTTGGGTTCAAATGCTTTATATTCAATGAAGAGTTTCCAGTCGGAGGGGAGTTTTGCGTAAATCTGCTCCAAACTTTCTAAAGTATTTTGAAATGCCTTTCGGAAGTTAAGTTGGCCTGGAAAGCAAGATCCATCGGAGAGCCAAATTGTGAGTGATTTGGAACCTAGGTTTTCGCCATGGCTAATAACTTGTAAATTATGTTCTATTGCTTGATCGCGAACGGCCTTATCAACATGTTGAAGTGAACCGAATTTGTAGCTCAACTTCTGATCTTTCTGATCTTGAAATGTATTTGAATTCATGGCATCAAATCGTATTCCACATTGGGTGGCTAAAGCCTTAATGTGTTTTGGATTCTCTGGGATATCCCAAGGAATATGAAGTGAAATGGCGCCACTTGATTTATTCAATGAGTTTAATAATGCAATGTCATCAATTTTCTCTTCTAAATTTCTAGGTTCACCACCCGCAGGAAAGCGACCAAACCGCGTCCCCCCAGTACCTAGTGCCCAACTGGGAATGGCAACTTGAAAATCAATTAACTTTTGTATTAGATCATTGGTTGCAGGTATTGTTGCAGCTGTTTGCTCCAACTTTCTTTTGTGAGTCGACAACAATTTATCATTGTGGTCGTGGATTGCTGATGGACTAATTTCCATTTTTTAATCGAGATAAAATACTTCTTGCAATTGTTTACTAACAGGCGAGTTATCAACATTTGTATCCATTATGTCTTTCATAAAAGCCCACCACTTTTTCATGATGGTATGATTGGGTAACTCAGATAGCCGACTAATGTCTTGGATGTCCAACACGGCAAATAGTACATTTGATTCGTCATCAAGAAAAATCGAATAGTTAGAAATACCCGCGTCTTTTATCAGCTTCTTTAATTCGGGCCAAAGTGCATCATGTCTTTTTTTATATTCTTCGGCTTGGCCTGGATCAAGTTTCATTTTAAACGCCACACGGTTCATAACTAAATTTTTTATTAGCGTACAAAAGCCATTGCTACTCCACCATCTACATTGATTACATTGCCTGTGGATTTGTTTAATAGTCCACCAACAAGCGCGAAGCAAGCATTAGCAATGTCTCCGGGCAATATGATTTCATTCAATAAGGTGCGCTTGGCATAGAAGGAGGGAAGCTCCTCCACCTTCACGCCATAAGCTTTGGCGCGGCCCTCAGCCCAGGATCCCTCCCAGATTTTGCTGTCCGAAATAACGGCATCTGGATTTATCACGTTTACTCTGATTTTATCACTTCCTAGCTCTGCCGCATTTAATCGACTTAAATGTAACTGCGCTGCTTTGGCCGATCCATACGCTGCGTTGTTTGGCCCACTGACAAGCGCATTCTTACTTACAATGTTAATGATATCGCCACCAAAATTTTGCTTGCGCATGGTTTCGATACCCGCTTGCGTAACCAAGAATTGGCCTTTCACTAAAATATCATATAATAAATCCCAGTCCTTTTCGGTATGATCTTGAATGGTTTTGGAAATTGAAATTCCAGCACAATTAACAATAATATCCACGCCTCCAAAAGATAAAGAAGCAAGTGTCAATGCGTCTGTTACCTGACTATGACTTGTAACATCCAACAATACAGCCGCAAAGGAATCTTTGCCATACTGTTTTGTAAATTCTTCTGTTGCTTTTGCTAAGCGATCAGGGTCGTTATCGTTAATCACCACGCAGGCACCTTCTTCAATAAATTTCTTAGCGATGGCCTTACCGATGCCGCCTGCACTTCCGGTGATAAAAGCAACTCTTCCCGAAAGTGATTTTGGCTTAGGCATGCGTTGAAGTTTTGCTTCTTCTAGCAGCCAGTACTCAATGTTAAATGCTTCCTGTCGGGGTAGTGAAGTGTAAGTCGAGATCGCCTCTGCCCCTTTCATTACATTAATGGCATTGATATAAAACTCTGAAGCGACCCGCGCGGTCTGCTTATCTTTTGCGAAGGTAAACATTCCTATGCCTGGATAAAGAATAACGACTGGATTCGGATCGCGCAAAGCTGGGCTGTTCGGATGTTTACAGGTTTCGTAATAGTCAGCGTACAGTTTTCGATAGGCCTCAAATTGAATACTTAATTTTTGTTCGATTGATGCGATTGCTGAAAGGTCTTCATCCGGTGCAAGGACTAAAACGAGTGGACTTATCTTGGTTCTCAAGAAATGATCAGGGCAACTTGTTCCCATGGGCGCTAGGCGATCAAGGTCATTTGAGTTAATAAATTCGAGAACACGCTCATCATCGGTAAAATGACCAACCATCTTGGTTTTACTTGAACAGAGCCCACGAAGCACAGGAGCCAACAATGCTGCTCTTTGTTGGCGATCTTGCTCATTTAATGCGTCTAACTTTTTACCCCCAAAGACAGGCCTAGCTTTGCCATAGTTTGATGCGAGGTATTCGGCACATTTTTCAATTACTTGTAATGTATTCAGGTAACTTTCGTAAGCTGTGTCGCCCCACGTAAACAATCCATGTGATCCAAGCATAATGCCAACTATGCCTGGGTTTTCGTCTAGACATTTTTTTAACTTTAAACCAAGATCAAACCCTGGACGTTGCCACTCTACCCAACCTATTTTACCACCAAACAATTCGTGTGTTATTTTTTTCCCGTCTTTTGCTGCTGCTATTGCGATGGCTGCATCTGGATGTAGATGATCGATGTGTTTGAAAGGAAGAAATCCGTGCAGGGGCGTGTCGATGGAAGGCGCTTTTGATGCCAGATCAAAAATGCAATGGCTAAAAAGTTCTACCATTTCATCTTCAAATTCAATACCGCGGTAGACCTTCGTTAGACTTCTTAGTCGATCAACATAGAGAGCAGCAAGGCCACTCTTTTTCATGGTGCCTAAATCACCACCTGATCCTTTTACCCACATTACTTCGGTCTCCATGCCTGTCAGCGGGTCTTCAGCCATTATCTTGCACGAAGTATTACCACCACCATAGTTTGTTAATCGTAGGTCTGCACCTAAAAGGTTTGATCTATAAACAAGTAGATCGATTTCATCGGGTGGCGCAGTTGCGTCATCCCACAAATAACTTACGTGCTTAAATGAGGTTTTCATATTTTTAGAATCCATATTGTTCAATCTAAATTTACAGTCGACAAATTTTTGATCTCGATAAACAAAAGCGATTACGCTAATAACCCTATTTAACTGAATTACCGTAGCCAACTAACATAACTGACAAAATAATTAGTGTTATACCAAGTGTTATCGTTGCTTTTGTTTTTTTACTTACGCCTCGCCATTCTTTCAAGAAAATTCCCCAGGCGTTGGCCACGAGTATGATGAAAGCCATGTGGAGTATCCATGAGCTGGCACCGTTACCGAGTTTGCTTTCGCCCATGCCGTAAAAGAAAAATTGCAGAAACCAGGCTGTGCCTGCAAGTGCTGAGAAAAGATAGTTTTTAAATAACGGAGTTTTTGAATTAGTATAATCGCCATAGGTTTTATTTCGGCTGTTTAGAATTATGCACCAAACAAAATTTGTTGTAAGTCCTCCCCATAAAAGAACTACATAGGTCACATTGTTTTGATATAAAGAGTTTAGGCCAGCGTTTACTGCGGCTTCTGCCATTGGCTTGCCGGCTTCTATGCCGAAGTTGAAACAAGAGCTTAAGATGCCTGATGCGACAGCTACCAATAAACCCTTTATTAAACTAAATTCTGCTACACTTGCTTTTTTTTGAGCTTCCGAAAGTTCGGTTTCTTTTAACATTCCTGCGCGACCACAGATGTAAATTCCGAGCAGGCACAAGGTGATTCCAACCAGCACTAATTGACCCCACGAGGTTGAGATCATTTCACTTAACGTTGTTTTTCCTTCAGCAGGATTAAAATTGTAGTAAATGGAAGGTACCAGAGCGCCAAAGGCGGAGCAAAACCCTAATACTACTGAGTTGCCAAGTGACATACCCAAATAGCGTACACCAAGTCCATACGTTAGTCCTCCCACTCCCCAAAGGAGACCGAATAAAAACGTATAAAGGAGTGTGTTTGAAGAAGTGTTTGCAATGATTTCGGTAAAGCCAGGAAGCGTCAACCAGGCTGCCAATGGAGGAACAACAAGCCAGGAAAATAGCCCACCCACAATCCAATAGCTTTCCCATGCCCATCCTTTTACTTTACTATAGGGCATATAAAAACTACCCGAAGCGAACCCACCAATAAAATGAAATAGTACGCCCAGAATGATCTGCATAATAAGCTATCTAATCTTCAGAGCTTCTGCTATGGCTTTCTCTGCCAGTGGCGCCATAATCTTATATCCTGCAAGGTTGGGGTGTACACCATCGTAACCCAATTCTTTTTTCAATCCTTTTCGTTCGTCCGACATTGAAGTGAAGTAATCGAGATACACGCATTTATTTTTGTTAGCGAAGTCCTTCAACAGGGTGTTGATGGTGAAAATCTTTTCCGCAGGTTCCAATCCGGGTTTCCAAGGATAATCGAACGCAGGCAAGATGGAAGAAATAACAACTTTGATATTATTCGCTTTCGCTAGTTGTGCCATTGAAATAATGTTGTCCACTGTTTGCTGTAGTGTCATCGGCCCCGTATTGCCCGCAATATCGTTGGTGCCTGCTAGTATGACGACCACTTTGGGTTTGAGGTTGACAACATCTTGCCGAAAGCGCACTAGCATTTGAGGAGTTGTTTGGCCGCTAATACCCCTGTTGATGTATGGTTTCCCTGCAAAAAATTCTGGCGCAATGTTTCCCCAACCTTCGGTAATTGAATTACCCATAAAAACAACTCGGTTTTCATTTGGCTTGGGTGGAGATAATGTTAGGTTGGCTTCTTGAAAACGTTTTAGATTAGCCCAATCGCCAGCCTGTTTTTGTTCATATTCTTTTTTCATGTGAAGTAGTTGCTGCGGAGTAAATTTGGATGTCCAATGATTGGGGTTATCGGTGACGGTCAATTTCTGGGCTGCCAACCAATCTCCAAATCGATCGATCCAACTATCTGATGGCAAGTCTTGTTGCCGCATTCCAAATCCATGCCCACCTTCTTTGTACATATGCAACTCAGCTGATTTTTTGCTTGCTATCCAATCGCTATACAATTGGATGCTATGAGGAGCTAGGCCTAGTTGGTCATCGGAAGCGGCAGCAATAAAGAGCGGAGGTGCATCGGCAGGCAGTGGCGTTTTTGGTATTGCGCCCATATATGGATAAATGGGCGCCACGAAATCCGGCCTATTTTCTTTTGTGTATGAATAGGCAATAGCCGCGGCTACCGTGCCGCCAGCTGAAAAGCCCATTAAGCCAATTCGGTTTGGGTTAATGTTAAATTCACCAGCGTGTGACCGCACATATTCCATCGCTTTTTTTCCATCGGCAATAGTAAGGGGTATCACAGAAGCATTATCGCCATCCAATTTGCCGGCACTCATCTTGCCCATTAGTTCTTTTACAGGGTCATCCGTGAGGCTACGAACTAACCGATATTTCAAAACAAAAGCTGCGATGCCACGCTGATTGAGCCATTTTGCAACGTCATTACCCTCAATATCGATG
Organism: Flammeovirgaceae bacterium; assembly: GCA_027487845.1. Classification (GTDB taxonomy): domain Bacteria; phylum Bacteroidota; class Bacteroidia; order Cytophagales; family Cyclobacteriaceae; genus ELB16-189. The sequence continues at coordinate 65,020 of JAIYCV010000048.1, read as the reverse complement.
GAAAGTGTCTGAAATCCTCCGCCAGGGCAGATGACTACCGCAGTGCCGTTAGATGACCAACTGCTTGGTATGAAAGCGGTGAGCGTAGGTTTGGATACGTTGTATACCACGCGCGTGTTGAACAAATTATTGGAGTTTTCCTGCTCATCCCAACTCCAAGTTTCAGAGCCGGGTGCGGAGCCTTGATAAAGTGGAATAACTTTTTGTCCAAACGAGGATATTGCCAGAAGAAATAAGGCAAATTGAATTGATATTTTCATGTTCAGCGATCTGTTTATGATAAAAATAGCTTTTAAAAGTTATGTAACTGTACTGTTCTGTACTGAAAAGTTTATAAAAATTGTTTTTGCAATTTTAAAGAGATGCCCTCACTGTAAGATGAAATGGAACTTCCTCTTGTGCAATCCTCTTGTCTAGTATCAAGTCGGCTACTTTTTCACCCATCAATTCAAAATCACTTGAAATGGTTGTAATGCCATTAAGAATAATTCTTTTAAGTGACGTTTCGTTATATGATACAATACCAATTTCTTTGCCGATAACTAAATTCAATTTCAACGCACGCTCAATTAGGGTGACTAAGTCATTTTCCATTAAATTGATATACACTTCGCCTTTGTTCAATTCCTCGACTTCGATGTTATGCACAATTTTGTGATTAAAAGCATACTGTTGACAAAAGTCAACAAAGCCTTTGATAATTTCGTTGGGGAAGTAACTATGTTCTGGAAAAATAAGTTTTATGGTTTGATAGTTCATCAATCGCGAAAGCGATTGCTCGAGCGACTGATAAATATCCTTTTCAAAGTTTTCATAAACAGCAGAAAAATCTCCGTTGACGTTTGGTAGAATTTTATCCAATAAGATAAGCTTGGATTTATCGATTTCGTTAATTACTTCATACGCCCTTTCCCCACCTTCAATAAAGTGTGGAATAATCACATAGTAATCATACAAGCCTAACTTGCTGGAGAGTAATCTTTTGAACAACGAGAAGTCATTATTATAGATATAAAAATCGATGGTAGCCTTATTGTCTAACTTTTTCACGAACGCATCATATATAATTTTTTTGTGGGCACTTAGTTTGTTGAATAGAAGAAAAATTTTGAGTGGCTGCGCCACTTCAGTATTTTTTATATAGTAGCCTTTGCCTGGAGTTGAGCCAAGCAACCCTAGCTGCTTTAAATATTTATAGCCTTTTTCAGCGGTATCTCTCGAAATTTCTAAATTAAAACTGAGTTCATTCAGTGAGGGTAATAATTCGTTTTTTTTGATTTTTCCCGATTGAATATTTTGTATGATGCAATTGGCTAGCTGTTGATATTTAGGCGTGGCCGAATGATCATCTAGGTGAAGGGTTTGAAAAAGTGGATGCGTGTTCATGGTCTTCGTGAGCGTAAAAATTAAGAAGTTCTATATTAGTATATATTTGCGATTAGTTTCAATCGTAAGTTTATTTTATGTCGGCTTTGTTGTCAGTTACTTCATTGGGTGTTGAGAAGGACGGGCTTTGGGCATTGCGTTCCATCGACTTCTCTCAGCAGTCATTGCAAAACATAGCTGTTGCCGGTGAGACCGGGTCGGGGAAAAGTACGTTGTTAAAACTATTGGCGGGACTAGAGCAACCTACTTCGGGACAGATTCTTTTTGCTGGTAAAAAGGTGATTGGTCCTGCCGATCAATTAGTTGCTGGCCATCCAAAGATTGCCTACCTATCACAGCAATTTGAATTGGCGAAGTTCTTACGGGTAGAACAGGTGCTGCAATATGCTAATGCCATGAACGACCAGGCATCTGCACGTATATTTTCTATCTGCAAGATCAGTCATCTGTTAAATAGAAAAACCAACGAACTTTCAGGTGGTGAAAGACAACGAATTGCCATTGCCAGGCTGTTGATTCAGAAACCAAAACTCCTTCTGCTCGATGAACCATTTTCCAATCTCGATATAGTAATGAAGCAGATCTTAAAAGCTGTGATTGTTGACATTGGAAAAAAGTTAAAGATCACGTGCATGTTAGTATCACACGATCCGCAAGACAGCCTTTCATGGGCAGATCATATTCTGGTGTTGAAAGAGGGTAGACTAATCCAGCAAGGGACACCAAAGCAAATCTATAAGCGGCCAGCCAATACCTACGTGGCTGGATTATTTGGGATATACTCTGAACTCAACAAAGCACTAATTGAACAGTTCGGAATTGTTACAGACGCCAGGTCTATTATTCTTAGGCCAGAAGACTTTAGGATTGTTCAGCCAGGTGAAAGTTCGGTAGAAGGAACCATCAAAGAAATACAATACAGAGGCGATCACCGGCTGCTCCATGTTTCACTTAAGAATGCGCATATTTACGTGCGCACGGTTTTAAGCAGGTTTGAAGTGGGCGATGTTATTTCGCTGGCCGTAAATCTGCGATTGGGTTGAATGTGCTTTTTGATAAAAGTTGAAAAAGTAGTATCGAAAACTGACCTTTTCGCAACGCCCCCGATAGCTCATCATTCTTTTTGTTTTTACATTCATTTCAAATGGCTACTTTGAGCCAATAAAATCCGAATAAGTATGTATAAAAAACTACTGGTATTGCTAATTGCCTGTGTGTTTGCAGAAGGCGTAGTTGCCCAACCCACCGTTGACTCCAAATATTTTGATAAACTCAAGTGGCGAAATATTGGTCCGCTGCGAGGTGGCCGATCACTGGGATCCTCTGGCAGCCCAGGCAGAATCAATGAATACTATTTCGGTGCTACCGGTGGAGGTCTATGGAAAACTACCGATGGAGGGCAGGAGTGGAGTCCCGTTACCGATGGACAAATCTCTAGTTCGTCCATTGGCGCAGTAGCAGTGGCAGAAACCAATCCAGACGTGGTCTATATTGGGGGTGGAGAAACGCAGCTCCGCGGAAGTATAACACAAGGTGATGGAGTCTATAAAACTACCGATGGTGGAAAAACATGGAGATCGTTGGGATTGCGGGAAACGCAAGCAATTTCAAGGATACGTGTTCATCCAACCAATCCCGATGTAGTGTATGTAGCAGCCTTAGGTCACCCTTACGGGGATAATGAAGAACGGGGCGTGTTTAAGTCGGTAGATGGTGGCAATACCTGGAAGAAAGTATTGTTTGTCAGTCCTAAGACGGGTGCTGCCGATTTAATCATCGATCGTACCAATCCAAAAATACTGTATGCTACTACCTGGCAAGTGTATAGAAAAGCGTGGAAAATGTGGGGAGGCGGACCAGAATGTAAACTTTGGAAATCTGAAAATGGGGGCGAGACGTGGATCGATTTGACCTCCAATCCAGGGCTGCCAGTAGCACCTATCGGTAAAATTGGAATAACCGTATCGCCTGCCGACAATAAGCGCTTATGGGCAATCGTGGAAGCAAATGAGGGGGGCGTTTACCGAAGCGATGATGGCGGGGCCACGTGGAAGAAAACCAATGACGAGCGCAAGCTAAGACAACGCGCTTTTTATTATTCAAGAATTTATGCTGACCCATTGGATCGCGAAACAGTTTATTGCTTAAATGTAGATTTCTGGAAATCCACCGATGGAGGCGTAAAGTTTGATACAGAAATCAACGTCCCTCATGGTGATAATCACGATTTATGGATCGATCCAAATAATCCCTTTCGAATGATAACTTCCAACGATGGCGGAGCCTGTGTTTCGGTGAATGGTGGAAAAAGTTGGACAACCGAGGATTTTATTACAACACAGTTTTACCATGTTACTACCACCAATCACGTTCCCTACCATGTGGCTGGTGCGCAACAAGACAACTCTACCATTGCCATACCAAGCGAAGGCTGGAATCATATGAATGTGTTGGGCAAATGGGGCTATGATGTGGGTGGGGGAGAAAGCGGCTACATCACCTCGCATCCCGACAATCCTAATGTTTATTATGCCGGCAGTCAAGGGGCATTGCTTACGCGGAAGGATGTATTAACCGGACAAACGCGCGATATTCAGGTATATCCTAGATTCTTTTCTGGTGAGCCTGCGAGTTCTCTTCCAGAGCGTTGGCAATGGACGTATCCAATAGTTTTTTCACCTAAAAATTCGAAGGTACTTTATACCTGTTCACAACATGTTTGGAAAACAACAGACGATGGACAAAGCTGGGAGAAGATTAGTCCCGACCTTACCTACGCAGACCCAGAAACACTTGGTATTTCGGGTGGTGAAATTACCCGTGATATGAACGGCCCCGAGATTTATGCTACCGTGTTTGCACTAGCGCCATCCAATCATGACATCAATACAATATGGGCAGGATCGGATGATGGCAAAATCAATATCACCAGAAATGGCGGCAAAACATGGACTAATATCACACCAAAAGACCTTCCTAAAAATTCCGTTGTGGCCATTATTGATGAATCAAAACATGCAGCAGGAACGGCCTATGTAGCGGCATTTCGTTATCAGGTAGATGATCGTCAGCCTTATGTTTTCAGAACAAAAGACTATGGTAAAACTTGGACAAAAATTGTTACCGGAATTAAAGACGGGCATTTTGCTCGCTCCGTTCGTGAAGACCATGGTCGGCCGGGTTTACTTTTCTTAGGCACTGAGCATGGCGCGTACGTTTCGTTTAATGCGGGCGACAATTGGCAGCCGCTTCAGTTAAACCTGCCTGATACACCCATTAGAGATTTAGTTGTTAAAAATGATGACGTGGTGCTGGGCACACACGGCCGTGGCTTTTGGATTTTAGACGATATTAATCCGTTGCGGCAGTTGACCCAAAAGGCAATGGAACAGTCTGCTATTTTCTTTCAGCCAAGTGATGCAGTGCGTGGCGCTTACAATGCTGTTTTTCAATATTACTTGAAGGATAAGACCGATACAGTGTCGTTAGAAGTGTTGGATGCTAATGGCGTACTGGTCCGGAAATTTATAGGCACAAAAGCCGAAGAGAAGAAAGAATCGGGAGATTTTTGGGGCGAAGCCGAGGCAAAGCCAACGAATGCTGCAGGCTTAAATTCATTTACATGGAATTTGCGATATTCAGGTGCTACCATTTTCGATGGCATAATTATTTGGGGTGCTCGTCCTCAAAACGGACCAAAAGCACCGATAGGCAAATATCAAGTTCGTTTTAGAGCGGGTAGTTATTCGCAGACCTATTCTTTCAATATCAAAATGAATCCTAACATAACGGGCGTAAGTGAGGCTGACATAAAAGAGACCTTTGATCTGGCACTGAAGATCCGCGATCGCGAAAGCGAAGCCAATGAAGCCGTGATTCGCATTCGCGAGATTAGGAAGCAAGTTGAAGAGCGCGTGAAAGAAGTCAACGAGCCATCATTTGCCACTTCTGCAAAAGAGCTTCTTGCCAAGATAACTGTTATTGAAGAAGAGCTGTACCAAACCAAGAATCGGAGTTCGCAAGATCCATTGAATTTCCCAATCAAATTAGGCAACCGGATTTCAGCGGTAAGGCGCAGTTTGGAAACAGGCGAGGGGAAACCCACTGCCGGTGTTTACAAAGTGTTTGGCGAGTTATCCAGCGAATTGGATGCACAACTCAGTAAACTTGAAACAACGCTTAAGGCAGGAATTGAAACCATCAATCCCATCTTAATGAACAAACAGATGAACGGAATTATCGACAAGAAGAAATAGCCTATGCGTAAAGTGCTTCCTTCTGTGCCGTGATCTTATCATCACTAATGTACTCGTCATAGGTTACTAACTTATCGATGAATCCTTTAGGAGTAATTTCTATTATTCGGTTAGCAACGGTTTGAGTGAACTCATGATCGTGCGAAGTGAACAGAACCGTGCCTGGGAAATCCTTTAGCGAGTTGTTAAAAGCGGTGATGGATTCGAGATCCAGGTGATTGGTAGGTTCATCTAAAATCAAGAGGTTGGCGCTTGCTAACATCATGCGCGAAACCATGCAACGCACTTTCTCTCCTCCGGAAAGGACAGAGCATTTTTTAAAGGTTTCTTCTCCTGTGAACAACATTTTCCCAAGAAAACCGCGGATGTATGCTTCATCTTTCTCGGTGTCCGAAAACTGACGCAACCAGTCAATTAGATTATCGTCCGATTGAAAGAACTTTGAGTTGTCGTTTGGCAAGTAGGCCTTGGTAATGGTTTGCCCGAACTTGAACTCACCAGTTGCAGGTGTCAGTTCACCCATCAAAACTTGAAACAACGAACTAATGGCTAGCGAATCATTGCTTAGGAAAGCGATCTTATCACCTTTATTTACAAAGAAATCGAGCTTTTTGAAAAGCGTTTTTTCGTTGTTTTTGTAACTAAGGTTTTCTACTTGCAGAATCTGGTCGCCTGCCGTTCTTAACTGTTGGAAGATAATGCCCGGATACTTTCGGGTGGAAGGTTGAATATCATCAATATTGATTTTATCCAACAACTTTCTTCGGCTAGTTGCTTGTTTAGATTTAGAAGCATTTGCGCTAAAGCGGGCAATAAACTCTTGTAATTCTTTCTTCTTTTCTTCGGCTTTCTTATTGGACGAAGAACGTTGACTTAGCGCAAGCTGGCTGGATTGATACCAGAAAGTATAATTTCCCGTGTACAATTTAATGGCCTTGAAATCAATGTCAACAATGTGTGTGCAAACCGTATCCAGAAAGTGGCGATCGTGGGAAACCACAATCACCGTATTTTTGAAATCCAACAAAAAGTCTTCCAGCCAACTTACGGTATGTATATCCAAGTCGTTGGTAGGCTCATCTAAAATCAATATATCGGGGTTTCCATACAGTGCTTGCGCAAGAAGCACGCGCACTTTCTGGTTACCGTTTAGTTCTTTCAACAACAGGTAATGATCTGATTCTGGTATGCCCAATCCGCTTAACAGGGCAGCCGCATCCGATTCAGCATTCCAACCATTCATTTCAGCAAATACAGATTCCAGTTCAGATGCCTTTATACCATCGGCTTCCGAGAAATCGGGCTTGGCATAAATCTCGTCTTTCTCCTTCATGATTTTCCACAACGTGGAGTGCCCCATCATAACCGTTTCCAACACCGATGTTTCATCGAACTCGAAATGGTTTTGCTTTAACACGGCCATTCGCTTTCCTGGGTCGATGGCCACACCTCCAGAGGTTGGATCAACATCTCCTGAAAGGATCTTGAGGAAAGTAGACTTACCTGCGCCATTGGCGCCAATTACGCCATAGCAATTGCCCTCCGTAAATTTGATGTTGACTTGGTCAAAAAGGACTCTTTTCCCGTACTGAAGTGAAAGATTTACTGCGGCAATCATTGATTTTGAATTGAACGTGCAAAACTAATCCGAAAATTTAAGATTCAACATCAATGCAGGGGTCAATCCTGAACCTGACATTTTGAATCTGAAATTTGTTACGCCACGCTTCGCATCTCTTCAATTTTTGCCATCTCCTCTTTTGAGAGAGCGGATGAATGGTTAGCTTGTGCGTGTTGAGATTCAATAAAATCTTGAAGTCCCATAAAACGAAGCCTGTATTTCCAAACAAGTTTGCTGCCTATCGCTTCTTTAATTGTGCGTATGTTCATCGTTTCATCCATCCAATACAAGTCGTACCCTTCCGCCATACCACCTGTATAGCCCGGCATGATTTCGACTTCAGACTGGCCTATCTTTTTGCGAACCTCTTCACAAAATCCTTCTGTTCCAACAATATATAACGGTATCCAATTCATAGTTTTAACAGCCTCTTCCTCCAACTCTTTATGAGTGATTTGTCTAAATATTGACGAGTTTAAAAAATTATTCACATTCATTGATACGAAATTATGTTCTGCAAGGTTCTAATGCAAACTGGATAAAATCTACTTAAAGCGGGTTAAATTAATGACAATACAGAATTTAATTCTGAAAACAGGTGTTAGGCGAAAGGTGATTTAGGCCAATGGCTGAGGTTGCCCTACAATGTATTGTTGAAAGTTTTTAGTAAATATTTTAAAAATATCAATTGCAACGGTTTGTGCTATTTTACACAGCTGATTTTTGTTGTGTTGCCGTGTTGTTACTTGATTTTATTGTTATCAGAATATTGGTTTAACTTTGGGAGACCTCTTTCAATTAATGAATTTCAAAGCCCTGCCAGTCAAAATTTTTCGTTTTTTTTAAGATTCTTGGCCCACTTGCAGCTTACAACTTAAACCGCTTTCATTTTCTCTACAGCGTCCATGCACCAAATCAGTTCATTCATGAAAAGGTGAGCTCTTTTGTTGGTTGATTCATCCGTTGGCGCTCCATCTTCTCTAAAGGTCTCCTTAACTTTTGGGACAGGAAACATCGCAGGAATTGTCCAGGCGCGCATTTTCCAAAGGGTGAATTGAAGGGAAGTAATTACTTGCGTACCTCCAAAAACACCGTCTGATACTGTGACAATACCAACTGGCTTTCGATGCCATTCGTTATAGATTAGGTCGATAGCGTTTTTTAAACTGGCAGGATAACCGCCATTATATTCGGGCGTTACAACGATGACGCCATCTGCTTGTTGGATGTTGTTACTAAATTCAATGGCCGCTGGAATAGGGTTGGTTTGATGGCTGAGGCGCTCGTGGAACAAAGGAAAATCCAATTCGTGTAGATCCACCATCGCAGCGGACGCGATATTATTTTCTGTGATGAATTTTTTAAAGAATAATGCAGCGCGATGGCTTTCGCGATTGGTCCTTATACTGGCGGAGATAATTACAATCGATCTCATATTTAATTAGTTTGGGAATAATGATTTATCTAGTGAAGGAATTATGTTGAGCGCGTTTTTATAATACACTTTCTTAAGCACAGAATCGGGCAATCCAAGACCGTACATTTTCCAATGGGCATGGCGCTTGCGATAATAATCGAAATACTCATCCTCGGTTTCAAGCACGCGAAAATAGGTGTAGTACTCTTTTTTCGCATAGGTATCTTTACCAAACATTACCCTGTCTTGGTACTTAATCATCCAGGCCTTAGCAAAGCGAGGTTGCCTTCCAAGTTCGGCCAGCACAGCACCTAACTCCGTGTAAACGTTGGGCAATTCGTCAAATAATTTACCTAGCGTCTCGAGGTCATTGCCATACCAGCCTAAGTGAGCATTTATGAATTTTGTTTCTGGATGCTTTCTGAAAACACGGTGTTGCTCTTCCATAATTTGCTCGAAAGGAGGTACTTTCGATGGGTCGCGGTACCTACTGGGTTCTTGCTTTAATTCCAACCACCGTTCGTTGTTCTTGTCTTTGGGTTTCCAGAAGGAAGAGGGTTCGCCCGAATGGATGAGAACGGGAATACCCAATTCTCCGCACTTTGCCCAGACGGGGTCCAGCCGAGGGTCATCGACAGCAATTCTATTTCCGTCATTTTCAACGTCTGTTAATCCCAGACTTTTATAAATCTTCAATCCGCGGACGCCCTGTTTTACTCCTGCTTCAAGCAGGGTGAGCGCATTCTCAGGCCAGCCCTTGTTGTCCAGCTCTTCAAAATTAATGTTAATAAAAACAGCAAAGCGGTTAGCATAATGCTTTTGAACATTATCGAGCGACCAATCTAAAAGTGTACCTCTGAAGCCACTCAAGTTAACCATCACACTCATGTTCAATGAATCCATATCGGTTACCAAGCCATCCAAGTTTCGAATAGGCATAGTCCATTGATGATTATGAACATCAATAAAAGGGAACTTGGCTTTTGTTAAAGGATGTTGCGGGACTTTAAGGGTAGATATAGGCTCATATTCCTCCACATCCATTACGTTTAAGCGATATTGTATTTTACCTATTATCCAATAGATAAGCACCAGAAAAACAAAAGTGAGTGGCAATGCCACCCACCTTTTTTGAATGAACTTGATCAAGGCCTTTTAATTTGTGATGGGCACCCTTACAACTACTTTATCCCACATAAAATCCATGTTGGTGGTAGTACCATCGGCAGAAAATTCAATCACAAATTTTTCAACCTCGGCAGGATTTGCGCTTGTCGCAACATCCACTTTTAACACATCTAATTTATAATCAGGTTCTTGATATGCAAGGTTAACGCCAAGCTCGCTGTTTAATGAAACTTGAAAAGAAGTTGCCCCTGGCACTGCATACATTCTGTAGCTTCCCGCTTTTACTGCTTTGCCAGCGAATACCACGTCTTTACTGAATGTGATCTCGGTCGCAGCATTGGCACCAAGTCTCCAATATTTGCCGTACGGCTGAAGTGCTTTGTCAGCTTCTTCGCCAAAAATAACTCTACCTTTTTTTGACGGCTGGCCATAAGAAACCTTAATATCCAACCCATTATTATTGAATGTTGTCTCCTTTCTTGGGCTTGCTGGAAACAAGCTGGCGTAGGCGAAAAATAGAACCACGGCCAAGATCAATAGACCAAAGCCGATTAGAATTTTCTTTAACATGTTGGTTGGATTTTAGTTTGAGGCTACGAAGTTACGATTTTTAATGAAAAGATTTTTCGCGACCATATCAATACCTACCGATCACGGAATGTTTCTGTTATTCTAAGCACCCGTCAAACTTAGTTTTATTTACTTTGACGTCTGTTCTAAAAGAAAATTTTTAAACTTTTTAGTGTTAAAATTATTCGTACCTACGTTTCTTGAAACTACTTTCCCACCCTTTGACACCACTAGGGTGGTGGGAATCGATGGCACGTGAAGCAGCTCTGGTAACGATGTGGTTCGCGTATATACAGGAAAGGTAAATTCTTTTTTAGTGATAAATTTTTTGACCTTCTCTTCATCACCAATGTTATCTAAAGACAGCATTAGGAAAACAATCTTTTCATGATCTACCTCATTATACAAATCTTGTATGGTAGGCATCTCGGCCCTACAGGGCCCGCACCAAGTTGCCCATAAATTAAGAAATATCACTTTTCCTTTAAATTGATCAGCCGAAACAATATTCCCTTTTATATCCCTAACTGAAAAGTTGAAATCAAAAATTTCAGTATCATCTACCACATCGGCATTGGCATTCATTATTCCAGTCTTAAGCAAAATCGACTGTGCCGCGGTTGTAACGATGCCAAGGTTACCTGTCACCATCAAGATCAATAGTGCTGCAAAGGCAATTGTACTGATATTCTTTTTTATTAAAATGAGAGCCTTGTCCATTTTCCTTTCTTTTATCAAATGTCAGTAATTTCATAACTTAGAGCAATTTATTAAATGAAAATGACAAGAAGTTTACTGATTTTGTTCTCCCTCTTATTCGTAAATGCCATTTTAGTGAATGCGCAAAAGAAAGTGAAATATAAAGACTTGATTATTTTGCTGAATGCCAAGCAATATGATCAAGCGGAACCATTTTTAAAAAAGTATATTAAAGACAACAATGATAACCCGAATGCCTACTTGTTTTTAGGCATTATTTTTCAAGAAAAAACATTAAAAGAGGACGTGTTGAAAGAGACCGAATTGCTAATTCAGCATGCAGACTCAGCCATACTTAATTTGGAGACTGCAAACAAGACGATTGACGAAAGAGAAATCCGGAGAAACGATGAATACTACCAAGTTTATAATCGAAGAGATTTACGAACAGGCGAGTTTGGCGTAAAACTATCGGACGTAAAATTGGACATCGAAAAAAGGATTGCTTCGGTTAAAGAGCGAAAACAAAATGTTCGAAAATTGAAAGACTATTTTATTCAGGCCGAACAAAAATATATATCCTCAGTTAAACGGTTTCAGGAAGTTAAGCAGGGGCTTCCAGAAAATAAATTCTATTTGTTATCGAGTGAAAAGACGAAAGAAACGCTGCACAATTTTATCCTTTTGTATGACTCTTTTACAACTGCATTTGATAACTACAAAGCCATTTCGAAATTAACAGTTAAGGCAGGTTACAATCAAGTATTGAAATTTGTGCCAATCAAATCCTATGACTCAGATGGGCTGGGTACTTCTGATTTTATGAAAGATGAGGTGCCCGTTTGGAATTTCAAAGCTTGGGCTAATTCTGCAGCCGATGTGATTGCGAACGATATTGAACCCATTCGTATAGAGCTAACAAAAACTGATTTTCAGCTAAATTTGCTAGGCGAAAAATTGAAAAAGGATTCCGTTTCGGTGAATAAGCAGATAGAGGATGCAATATCAAAGTTTGAAGTTGCAAAGTTGAAAAAGTATGACAGTTACCCCTTTCCGGCTTCTATTTTTGACCTGAAAGTCGCTGAATTAAAATACGGGTCAGTTGTTGTGGAGAACAAGATGAGGCGGGATTCTGCAGATGTAAATTTTAAGTTTTTGTTAACGCAAAATGAATTTAGACAGGCCAATCGATTGGATAGTTTGGCGAGCTTGTTTTTGACGAGAGATATTGAAAATGATGCAATGAACTATCAAGATTTTGTTAGCAAAGCATACGGAGATGTATCGGTAATCAAAAAGCTGGCAAATGCCCTTAAGGAGTATGGCGCGAATGAGGCTAGTAAAAAACAACAAGAGCTAGAACGGAGGAAGTTTTCACTTAGTTGGATTATTTCGAAAGCCGACTCAATTCCACTTTTTTCAGATTCAACAGTAAGGAGGCGGCAACATCAAATGTTGTCAATCGAGAAAGAGCACTTTACCGCTGGGCTTAAGTTCGGGGCCGACTCTTTGGCAACGGGCTATTTTTACACCATTACGCCCTCTCGCATTGCAGATGTGAGTGCTACTTTTAATGTGGATAAAATAAATTTTAAAAAGCGTAATCTGTCCATGATAAGATCTTTGACGAAGACTGACGGAAAAGACCAGATTTACTTTGTCTTGATCTTTTCTGAAGGGAAGATAAAAGATAAATATACTGCATCAGTTGCAAAAATTTATCGATCTGATGGGTTAGCTTGGAGCTTTAACTATTTGTTAGATTCGAAACCTGCAGAGCTAATTTTTGTTCAAGAGACTGGAGAATTGTCGATTAAACTCGTAGATGATTTAGGGGAGACCAAAATAGTAGTGATAGATAAAAGTGGTAGACTAATTAAGATGTAATTTACTCTACCGTCCGACTAATCTTTTCCAGTCTTGAAATCTCATCAAAATTCTGGACGTCATTTTCTCATAATTCTCCCAGCTGTCGGTAACGTGATAGATGGAAGGTAACGCTTTTACTAAAATTTCGTCATAATCGGCACGGTACAGCCCACCACCATAGTAATAGTAAGTAAACATATTTCCTTCTTTGCTAAAGAGTTCAAAGCCTAAATATCCGTCCCACAGTTCGCTCAGTATAGTGCATGAAATTTCTCTTCTTTTGAACCTAAAAATTTGCACAGAGGCCTCATCTTCGAAGTATTCTGAGTATAATTCTTGATCGATAATCCACCCCAAATACATCCCTATGTGCACATAAGCCTGTTCAATCGGCAGCGAGTCTGGAAAATTCCCTAAAAAATGGCTTTTTGCATTGTCGTAAATTGTTTTTTGAATCTCAGCTTTCTTTTCCATGCGCATTAGTTGAGTAAAAAGTAAGGCAATATAGCCAGAAAATTTAATTCTATTTGGTCGGATCAACGTAGGGTTGAAGTTCTGAAATAACAATTTTATTGTTTTTCCTATTTACGTCAGCCATCCTCTGACTAGGATCAATTTCGATCGACTCGATCTCTGATGTGGGGCGATTTATCTTTAACGTATAGGTTGGATTTACCCAAGGCCAGGAATCAAGTTCTATTCGTGACATCGTTTTGAATTCCATTGGTTTATTGCCCATAAGTTCGTTCATTGAGATGTAATACAATTCTTTTGAGCCATCATTGTACGTAACAACCAAATCTACTGGCATTGGAAAATCCCCCAATCTAGACAACGACACGAGCGTTTTTGATTCTGAACTGGTTATTGAATTTATGCCATAATCAATTTTCTTAGTGGTGTTTATCCAATATCTTAAATACCAATGCAATTGAAGCCCCGATACTTTCTCCATTACTTTTATAAAATCATTGGGTTCAGGGTGTTTCATTTTCCAAGAAGTATAGTACAGTTTCATGCCTTGATAAAAGCGCTCTTCCCCAATTAAATACTTGAGCTGATTTAGGAAGATAGCCCCCATGCTATAAGCCATAATACTATAGGCTCTATTGGTAGAATAGTGATCCGAATGTTGGCTTGCTGGTTCTTGCAAACCGCTTGCCGCCAAACCAAAATAAGCTTGATAACTTCCTTTGTGCGGTTCGGCCTCATCAAAAAGTGCGGCCTCCGCTTCACTACTTGCAAAGTCTGTAAAACCCTCGTCCATCCAAGGATACAATGCTTCGTTGGAAGCCAATGCCATTTGGTACCAGCTATGCGCAACTTCATGCATCATAGTTCCTGTCACCCCGCGAAATTGGCCTTCCCCTAAAATCAAGGTGCACATAGGGTATTCCATCCCGCCATCGCCACCTTGGATGATTGAATACGTTGTGAAGGGATACTTTCCAAAATGCTCATTCAAATACTCAAAGGTTCTCACCGCGTAAGGCTGCATTTTCTTCCAGGTCTCAATTGTCTTTTCATTTTTCTGATAAAAGAAATGGAGTTCTGGCCCATTAGGAACTTGTTGAATGTCATGCGCGTAGTCTGGATCTGCGGCCCATGCAAAATCGATAACGTCTTTCGCCACAAAATGCCACGAGAGGCGATTGTCAATTGGTTTAGTTGAAACGATCTTTACTTGCGCTTTTCCTTTTGGAGCTGGTTTTGCTTCGGGCATCTTATACCCTCTGCCAATCGCTGTTGGATTTTGGAGAACGCCAGTGCCGCCAACAATATAGGTTGAGTCTAACGAAATCTTCACGTCAAAATCTCCCCAGACACCGTGAAACTCTCTTGCCACATATTGGTAAGCGTGCCACCCTTGGTAATCATATTCTGCCATCTTTGGATACCACTGGGTCATGGAATAAGCAATACCCTCCTTGTTATCCCTGCCCGATCTTCGTATTTGCAGAGGCACTTGAGCTTCGAATTGCAGTTCAAACACCGCCTTACTTTTTGGCAGTAATGGTTTTGCTAGCGTCACCTCCATCACCGTGCCTGAAATTGAGTAGGATAGCTCTTTGCCCTCCTGTTTCAATGATTGAATATGCTGGTATCCAATTTCATCGTCTTTCAATTTGAAAATCCTATCTATTACCCTTCTATCCGGATCGGGTAAATTTCTTGACCGTACATCCATCATACTTCCCGGCTGAAATGCATTGAAGTAGAGGTGATAGTATACTTTAGAAAGTGTATCTGGTGAATTGTTAAAGTATGCCAGTTTTTGGATTCCATTTAGGCGATGTGTTTTAACATCTAGATGAACATCCATTTGGTATTCAACTCGCTGCTGCCAGCGATATTCTTGTGCATTAGCAATAAGAGTACCCAACAAGCTTATTAGAATGAAAAGAGTCTTCATAGTATGATTTTGAATTTGATAAAAGTATGGAAAGGCCTCGTGTTTTCAAACAAACTTTATGCGGCCTTATTATAGTTTAATATAGCGCCCAATGCTCATCGAAAGGTAGCCCGTGTTTGCAAGACTAAGTTCTTCATCAGGCAACGCCCGCGGAATGTTGTAGGTATAACTCAACTGATAAGCCCATGACTTGGTTCTTGCACTGAAAGGAAAAGTAAAAGAATAATTCATGAGGCCGAACACGGTAACGGTCTCAATGTTGTAAAGAGATCCTCCCGTTTTCAGCCGATCTAAAATTTGTTGAGCAGATAATGTCAACGGCACATATTCTTGAGTACTCTCGGTTCCAAATAATATCGAAAAAGACGGTATGAACGCTAATCTTTTGATTTTCCCAACATTCTTTTTTTCGAATGTTAGCCCGAGGCTTGGCAAAATCCGGTGGGCAGTTTGTGATCCAAAATAATAATAGTAATCGATCCTAAATTGTATCGGTGTAAAGTCAAGTTGATTACCGATTGTAAATGAATTAGTGTAAGGTGTAGTACTGTCGTCACGGTTTGGATAAAGCAAATAACTATACTCTAAATTCAGGAGATATTTTCTGGACAGTGCATTCAAATATCCTGCTGAAAAGATAGTAAGATAAACAGGTGGAACGAACTGCTTACTCCAGTAGGACGAAACATCGGCATAAAGGCCTGATTTGTGGTAATAGGATATGCCCGGTGAGATGCCAAACTGATTAATACCCAGTGTTTGATTCATGGCGGATATATTGCTGTTGTACCCGAGTCTGACTAGCAATTTCGAGCTATCTTTTGGCCTTGGCGAGGTCAAAAAGCTTTCTATTAAACCAATTGTTGAGGTTGAGTCACTGGAACTAAACAGGGAATCTAGTTCCGAGTAAACGCGTTTTAACTTTATCTGTAAAGAATCTGTTTTTCGATCTTGAGACCAAGCACAAGCGAAAGAAAGAAAAATTGTCAGTATTAACAGAAGTTGTTTCTGCACAACGAGCAATATCCTAAAAATATGCTCAATTTTCCTTTAATCGTTGATTTTTATCTCTGAAATTTTCCCTACGCTGCTGTTGCAATCTCCGTTGTTGCAACTGATCCAAAATAAGTTGGCGAAAGTCTTGTTCTGCCTTTTTTAAACTAAGAAGCTGTTGTGGTGTGATGATTTGAAGAATTTTTCCAGAATATTCTTTCTCTAAATCAAGTTCTTTTTGTTTTATAGTAAAGCCAAAATCAATCAATTCTTGCTCTTGTTTCGCATCCCCCTTTGCAGGATCAATCAACTTTTTCGCCCGATTAAAATCACGTTTCAACTCCGTCTTCTTATTGTTGTATTCCCGGTAGACAGGCCAGAATTTCTCGGCTTGTTGAGAGGTTAATGCCAGTCGATCTGACAATAATGCAATTCTTGCGGTTTCTATTTTCTGGCGTGCGGCAGGCGGAATGCTCTTTTCTTCGTCTTGCGCGAAGGCCATTATCTGGGTAGTTAAGAACAGCAGAAGTAAAAGCTTTTTAAAAGTATTCATTTTCAACATCTTTGCAGAGTTTATCGAGTGTAGTTTCTTCAAAATCAATCGTTTCTAGGGAGTTTGCAGGAGCCGACTGAAAATCGAATTGGGCATGATTCACAGACTTTATAATTTCTTCTTCTGTGATTTCAGATTCGCTTAAGTAGGCTACTAAGGTTTCAGTGTTTACTCCTTCAAGCAAGTTTGTTGTCGAGGTTGAACTGTAGTAGCTTTTGTAAATAAAAACGGTAGCAATCGTTACAAAAAGCAAAGGAAAAGCATATTTAAAACTAAACGAAAATGAGGGTAATGAAAATGTTTTCTGTTCTTGGCTTTCTATTCGTTTTTGAATAGCCATCGGAAGAGCATCAAAATACCCCTCGGGTACTTCAAAAATGTTTTTCTTCTCTATCTCCTCTAATTTCATATTGCCTTTGATTGATTAATATTAAATAAGTTTAATCAGTTGTCAAAAAATCTTCAATTTTCTTAACAGCATGGTGATAACTTGCCTTCAGTGCGCCTACCGAAGTTCCAGTGATTTCCGCCATCTGTTCATATTGCAGCTCCTCATAGTATTTCATGTTGAAAACTAGCCGTTGCTTGTCTGGCAACTTGAGTAGGGCTTTTTGCAGTTTCTTCTGAATCGCGTCTCCGCCAATTCCGTCTGCGTTGTCAATTTTAGAGGCCAGTTCGCGTTGCACATCTTCTAGGGGCAGAAAAAACCTTCGCTTTTTCTTTGCCAGAAAACTTAAACATTCGTTGGTCGCAATTCGGTAAATCCAAGTGAAGAGTTGCGAATCTTCACGAAAATTATGCACTGCCCTGTGAATTTTTATAAATACTTCTTGGGTTAAATCATCCGAATCGTCATGATCAATTACCATTTTACGGATATGCCAATACACTTTTTGCTGGTAAGTGCGCACAAGCATATTGAAACCATAATTGGTGGTTTCAGGATTTCTAATCTTGTCTAGAAGTTCCCTATCAGTCAATGACTTTTAAGCGGCTAATTTTTGAATTATGAAGTTTAGACTACCGTCAATCGATTTGGTTTAACAGATCAACCAAGGTTTCGAATTGTTCTTTCGAATGGGCTGGGAAGTTGGCAAATCGAAGTTGGGTTTTCTTTAGTTCGCCATAACCATCACCCGGATAATATCCTTTCGAATTGAGCAACTTTACAATGGCCTCCGTTTTCGAGCCGGTATCAGCAACAATGACGGTTTTCGAACGCCACGCTTTGTTTTCTACAAAAGGCTTTACAGTAGGATGATTTTCTAGGCAATTGTAAAGTAAGGCAGCCTTGTATTCCGTTTCGCTCCGTATGGCTGAAATACCGCGCCCAAGAAAATCTGCCACCACTTTGCTGAGCAAATAAATGCCGAGCACGTTAGGTGTCTCAGGGGTTTGATTTTTTTTGGCATTTGCCAGAAGTGTTGGTAAGTTATGGTAAGTACCGATCGAAATGCCCTTCTGTTGTAAACTCGCTGCCTTGGCAATGCACCGATCATTTACAATCCAAACACCTAAGCCAGCTGGCAAGCCAAAGCCTTTTTGCACCGAAAAGAATACCGAATCAACTATTGAAAAGTCAAATTGTGGAAAGGGCATGGAAGACACCGCATCTACTACAATCAAGGCATTTTTGTGTTTTGTTCTTAACTTGCCGATGAAGTCTTTTGGGATGCTTACGCCCGTGCTTGTTTCGTTGTGTGTTACGGCAATCAATTCAGTGTTTGTCGGAATGTCAACCTCAAAATCAAAGCCGTTGCCCAGTTGTGCTTCCACTTTCGTGGGATGTTTGCCCAGCAGGCCAGCTATTTCGAAATAGCGTTTTGAAAAGGCACCATTTACAAAATGGAAAGAATGCGCTTCCACAAGGTTTTGGAGGGACCGTTCCCACACTTCGGTGGCAGATCCGGTGAAGAAAACATGAAAATCAGACGGAATAGAAAGTAATTGCTTTAGTCCCTCGGTAGCTTCTTTTGAGATCATCTCAAACTCTTTGCTGCGATGCGACAGCGAGCCGATGTTTTTGCGAATGGCTTGTCGGAGATGATCTTCGACTGTAAAATAAAGTTGAGAAGGGCCTGGCGTAAAGTTAACGATCATATAATTATGTAGTGGTGCAAAGTAACGGCTTAGAGTTTAAGGTTGCAAAAAAGACGGTTTAAAGGTTGATCGGGCTATGTATTTCCTTACCTTTGTACCAGAAATCCTACTTGGTTTGGGACACGTTTGCTGAACCTAACAATTATAACAATACCGAGCGAAGCTTTCAGCCAAAACCAGGCCTCATCACGCGTTTCGCATGACCTCGCCCAAAAAGCAGGCTAACAGTGGAAGGTTGCGGAGGACGGCAGCTCAAAACTTGTCTTTTCTGGGGTTCAGAAACTCCTCTCCAAATCTTGTAGGATTTTTTTCGTCTGTTAACACAGCCTGTTCAACTGGTTCTTTTGGCTGCTTCATCAAAAAAGCAAAATATCGTAAAGGCAATAGCTTAACTTTGTATAATGTAATTGATGATATGCAAAGCTTTCGCGTTATTGTAAACTATAGCTAAGCGATCTCCCATTCTGACTTCAAAAATGAGATCTTTTTGGTCGTTACTTTCTTACAATGAGGGTGCTATGCGAGTTTTGAATAACATTATGAACGAGACTTAATTCTATTAAAAACTTAAAACGTTGATGTTATGTATGGAATTGTGAACAAAGCCATTGAGGATTTAGTAAAAGAAAACTTTGGAGAAGAGAAATGGGAAGCTATAAAAATTAGGAGCGGTGTAGATGTTGATTTTTTTATTAGCAGCGAACCGTATGATGATGACGTAACCTACAAACTTGCTCAAGCAGTTTCGGATGAAATGAACATTTCGGTGGGAAGTGTTCTTCATGTTTTTGGTGAGTGGTGGGTACTAAGAACAAGTAAAGAAAAATACGGTGGACTGATGGCCGCTGGTGGTAGCAATCTGCTCGAATTCCTAGTAAATCTCCCAGTATTTCATAATCGGGTAATGTTAATTTACCCTAAGTTAACTCCTCCAGAATTTAAGGTTACCGATGTGGAAGAGCGCAGTGTATTGGTTCACTACCACTCTAAACGAGTTGGCCTTCAAGATTTTGTGAAGGGTATATTAACCGGGTTGGCAAAATCTTACCAAACAGAAGCGGTTATAGAGTTGGTGCAAACCCGCGACAATGGCAGTAGTCACGAGATTTTTAAGGTGAGCTGGTAAGTAAAAGGTGTGTTTATGATTCAACTTGATTCCCCTCGCCTGAACAAGTTATTTCCATTTTATATTTTGATAGATGAGGCACTCTCTATCGTTTCATACGGAAAAAGCTTACAAAAAATCTGTCCGAATCATCAAGGTGAACCAATTGCTGGATTATTTAGAGTAGTGCGGCCTCAATTGGATGAATTGACATTTTCCAAGCTTCAATCACTAGTAAATCAGCTTTCAGTGATTAAGCTAAAAACTGAAAAAAATATAGACCTACGTGGTCAATTTGAATGGCTGACTGAAACCAATCAATTGCTATTCATCGGCTCTCCCTGGTTTGACTCAATGGAGCAGATTACTGAAACAAATTTGAAAATACAAGATTTTGCCTTCCACGACCCGCTCATTGATTTGCTGCACGTGCTAAAGAATCAAGAGATCACAAATGGCGAATTAAGGCAAGTGGTTGCCACAGTAAATCGGCAAAAACTAGATCTTAAAAATTCCGCAAAGTTGGTAGAGGACATAGCTATGTTCCCTAAAGAAAACCCCGATCCCTTGTACCGGTTAAATTTAGCTGGGGAAATTGTTATGATGAATCCTGCAGCCGAAAAGCTGAAGGTTTTCAATTATTTAGGCGTCACTTACAATTCTATTGAATTTTGGAAACTAATGGTAACGCGCATCAATATACAAGAAGAGCGTTGGACTTTTGAAGCCATTTCGAATGACTGCCCCTATTCGTACGTATGCGTATTTATTGCTCAAAAAGGCTATTTTAACATCTATGGGAGAAACATTACTGAGCAGAAGCGGGTAGAGCGCGAGCTTCAAAACAGAGTTAAGCAGTTTAAATCGTTATCTGAAAATGTGCCTACGGTTTTGTATGAGTATCAATTTAATGTAGACGGCACAGAAGGTTTTAGATACGTAAGCCCAACCATCGAAAAAGTTCTTGGTTTATCGGTAAATGAATTCGTTGAACAAGGATTTAATTATTTGCATCCCGAAGACAAACATCGGTTTTTGACGAAAAGTAAGTTGGCCCGCGAGAAGCTGTTACCATTTAATGATGAAAGTAGAATTGAAATCCCACACCGAGGGACAATTTGGCAATCCGTATCATCCGCATTTTCGTACTACACGGAAAAGGGAGATAAAGTATTTACGGGGATTATAAGCGACATTACTGCGCGAAAAAAATCTGAGGAAATTATACGCGCCAACGAGGAAAAGTACAGGCGTATAATTTCGATCATGAAATTAGGATTGCTCGAATTGGATACCGAAAATCTAATTACCTTTTCGAACGAAGCCTTTTGCGAATTGAGCGGTTACCAAACAGCGGAATTACTTGGTAAAAAACCCAGCGACCTTATCCGCACCGAAGAATCGCTGTATCATATAGGCAAAATCAATAACCAACCCCACCAAGAAACCCTAAATTTTTTTGCCAGCGAGGTCGAAGTAAAGGATAAATGGGGCAACGCCAAATGGTGGTTGATCGGGAGGGCGCCTCGCTATAATGAAACGGGGCAGATGATAGGCTCCATGGGCATCCATTTGGATTTAACAGGGCACAGGGAATTGGAGCTTAGTTTGATTAAAGCCCGAGAAGAAGCTGAAAAATCAGCGAAAGCCAAAGAAGTATTCTTGGCCAATATGAGCCACGAGATAAGAACGCCTTTGAACGGAATTATTGGAATGGTCCGTGAATTAATGGATACCCAACTCAGCGTTGAGCAAAACACAAGTGTTTCGCATGCACAAACGGCCAGCCAACACTTGTTATCTATCATCAATAACATTCTCGATCTCTCAAAAATTGAAGCAGGTGCTTTTGAGCTTGAAAAGAAACCATTTAATCTAAAAGAGATAATGGAAGAAGCGGAATGTATATTAAGACCATCAATAACCAAAAAAGAATTGGCGGTAACTTTTTTGGTTGACAATGAGCTATCAAATTGTTTTTTGGGAGATGCGCCCCGTATCCGTCAAGTTCTACTTAACATTGTTAACAATGCCATTAAATTTACGGAGGCAGGTTTTATAAATGTTGAGTGTAAGGTGGTGGGTGCTAGCGAAACGAGCCAGCATGTCAAAATCATCATTGCGGATTCTGGCATTGGCATGGAGGAAAATTTCATAAAAATGATTTTCAATAAATTTAGCCAAGAGAACAATACCATGCGCAGGAAATACGGTGGCACGGGATTAGGTATGGCCATTACCCAC
The DNA here is from genome assembly GCA_027487845.1 of Flammeovirgaceae bacterium. Classification (GTDB taxonomy): domain Bacteria; phylum Bacteroidota; class Bacteroidia; order Cytophagales; family Cyclobacteriaceae; genus ELB16-189. The sequence continues at coordinate 42,666 of JAIYCV010000048.1, read as the reverse complement.
GAGTTGGTTAATCTGTTAGGGGGAAAAATACAGGTTGAAAGTGAAAAAGGAATGGGTACAAAGTTTATAATGGATTTCAACTTTGAAATCCATTCGAATCAACCAAAAGATGAAGCTCCGATGCCAATCGACTATATGAAAACACTATCAGGTAAAAACATTTTATTGGTTGAAGACAATCAAATGAACCGCTTAGTAGCAACCAATCTTTTGAAACGATATCAAATCAACATCGTACTTGCCAACCATGGGCGGGAAGCTTTGGAAAAGATAGAGGAGCAATCATTTGACATGATTTTAATGGATCTTCAAATGCCTGTGATGGACGGACTGGAGGCAACACGCTTGATTCGAAAGCAAAATAACAAAACCCCCATTGTGGCCCTTACTGCCAACGCATTTAAGAGCGAAATTGCTTCATGCTATGAAGCAGGCATGAACGATTTTGCAACCAAGCCTTTTGAGGTGGAAGTGTTATTGTCAACAATTGCAAAAAACCTGCTGAAATAACCTTCATTGAGGTCTAGAAAGAGTGGATACCCACTTTGAATCTGATGGTATTTTTGTATGATTTCGAATAAAAGCTACTTCAATGCACTGAATTCGATTGATTTAAAGTTAAGTTGATGGGTTAAGAAAAACTAAATTTGAGTGATTACTTCGTTAAAGAAACGCTATTTTGCTACAAACGGTCTTTTTTAAATAGGGGTACTTCTCTTTGATCCTTATATTTGCACAAATAAAAAAATCATGAAGAAAATAGTTTTATTGTCTACACTATCTTTTGCGCTGTTGGCTCAGCTTGCCTATTCACAAGTTCGGTTCGATCTTGGCTTAAAGGGTGGGCTTAATTTTGCTAGTTTAAACAGTGTTAGCACTGCTGCATCGACTACTTATGATAACAGAACGGGTTATCATTTTGGGGCTTATGCACTAGTTAAGGTGACCAAAATAGGAATCCAACCTGAGTTATTGTTTTCCAGACAGGGGCAAAATTTTACCATCAATTCTCAAAATTATAGTTCGAGTTTCGATTACATCACAATTCCTGTAATGATTAAATTATATATCGCAGGCGGCCTCAATTTACAAGCTGGTCCTCAATTCGGTTTCTTATCAAGCGCGAAAGGCGACTTAATCAACGTGGCTTCTAAAAACGTAAGCGCAACTGGTCAGGATCTATCGACTTTTGTTAAATCTTCGGACGTATCATTAGCAGTAGGCGCAGGCTGGGATCTTCCTTTTGGCTTAAACATTACCGCTCGTTACAATATTGGCTTATCCGATGTGAATAAATATACAGGATCAAATCTGCCCATTGTTTCCTCTTTGGGAACATCAGAGGCAAAAAGCCAGGTAGTTCAAATTTCAGTAGGCTACCGTTTTATTAAATTGGGAAAATAACAACCCGCGAATTTTCGTTAAGCCAATCTTCAGAGATTGGCTTTTTTTATTTTTGCACTTTGTTATTCTTACATGACGTATCAACAATCGATAGAGTATTTGTATGCAAGCCTTCCGATGTTTCAGCGCATTGGTACTGCCGCCTATAAAGAGAATTTGGATAACACGATTGCGCTTTGCAAAGCAATAGGTAATCCCGAAAGGAAATTCAAGGCTATTCATATAGCCGGCACTAATGGTAAAGGTAGCTCCTCACATATGCTGGCCGCCATTTTGCAATGCGCTGGATACAAGACAGGCCTTTATACTTCACCGCATTTAAAGGAATTTACCGAACGAATTAAAATTGACGGGATTGAGATTGACCAAGATTTTGTTTGCGATTTTGTGGAGCGCATCAAACCTTCCATTGAATTGATTCAGCCTTCGTTCTTTGAGATGACAGTGGCTATGGCTTTTGATTACTTCTCAAAAAGTAAGGTTGACATAGCGGTAATTGAGGTGGGGCTGGGTGGCAGATTAGATTCAACAAACGTTATTACACCTCTTGTTTCGCTCATTACAAATATCAGTTGGGACCACAAAGAACTACTCGGTGATACGTTGGCTAAAATCGCTGCTGAAAAGGCGGGCATTATAAAACAAAATATACCCGTTGTGATCAGCGAAAAACAGGCTGAAGTTCAAGAAGTTTTTTCTGTAAAGGCACAAGCGGAAAAGGCTCCCATCTCTTTTGCTCCTGATTCATTTAGGCTGGAAGGAAACTCATCTTCAGTTGATGTTTACGAAGGTGATTTTCTAGTCCACCAAAATTTGATTCCCCAACTAAAAGGAAGCTATCAGCGAAAGAATATGCTGGGGGTGTTAGCAGTCTGTAAAGAATTAATTACTCAAGAATTTGATATCAGCAGCCAGTCAATCAAAAAAGGGATAGAAAACGTAGTTGACCTTACGGGATTGAAAGGCCGGTGGCAAAAGATTAATAGTGCACCGTTAACCATTTGCGATACAGCCCACAATGAAGCAGGTGTTAAAGAAGTAGTAAGCCAAATTTCTAGACAATCGTTTAAAAAGTTACACATCGTTTGGGGCATGGTAAAAGATAAAGAAATACACTCAATACTAAATTTGCTGCCAAAAGATGCAACCTACTATTTCTGCCAAGCCAAAATTCCGCGCGCAATGGAAGCGCAGGCATTAGCAGAGAAAGCAATTCCGGTGGGCTTGGATGGAGTAATCATTCCAAACGTAAATGATGCCATCAACCAGGCCAGAATGAAAGCAGCTCCGGAAGACCTGATTTTTGTTGGTGGTAGTACATTTGTGGTGGCCGAAATTGAAAACCTATAACTCTTCACTTGAAAAGAAAATTAGAACGTTTTAAAATTATTTCTGAGCTGCCCAATGTGGTAGAGCCAGGAAAGGAGATTTACACCAAAATAAAAGGCAACTGGCGAAAAGACTATTTTAAGAATAACAAGCCCATTACACTTGAATTGGCTTGTGGCCGAGGTGAATATACCATTGGTTTGGCCAAGCGGTTTCCTGAAAGAAATTTTATTGGCGTAGACATTAAAGGCGATCGTATTTGGAAGGGCAGCACTATTGCCCATGAAGAAGGCCTCTCCAATGTTGGTTTTTTAAGAACAGTAATTCTGGTAATCGAGAATTTCTTTGAAGAGAAAGAAGTAGATGAGATTTGGCTTACATTTCCTGATCCAAGGCCAAGAAAACGCGATATAAAAAGACGATTGAGCGGCTATCGCTATATCAACATGTATAAAAAACTTTTAAAGGAAGATGGTTTTTTCCGCTTCAAAACGGACAATACTGCTCTTTTTGATTTTACCTTAGAAGAACTAAATCAGCGCTCTGACATAAAGGATTTTAAATTTACCCATAATTTATATTCCTCAGAATTGCGAGACGAGTGCTTTGACATTAAAACGAAGTATGAAGAAATGTTTGAACGTCAGGGAGAAACAATCAAGTATTTGCGGTTTAGGTTTGTCTGTTAAATTTGGTTAATACTACCATAACATTGAAATCACATCAGATAATCATTTATGGCTTATCTTTGAGTTTAACATTCTAATAACCCTTTTAGATGGGTAAAAAAAGGCGTGAAGTTGAACTAGTAATTATCTCAGACATTCACCTTGGCACCTACGGTTGCCATTCAGAAGAACTACTCCGCTATTTAAAAACAATCAAGCCTAAACGATTAATTCTCAACGGTGACATTATTGATATGTGGCAGTTTAGTAAGCGTTTTTGGCCGAAGTCACACATGCAAATTGTTAAACATATCACGGGCCTCTTGGCGAAGGGAACTAAGATTACTTACCTCACGGGCAATCATGATGAAATGCTGAGAAAATTTGCCGGCTTCAAATTGGGTTCTTTTCAAATCGATAACAAGAAGGTGATTTCACTCAATGGCAAGTCGGCATGGATTTTTCATGGCGATGTGTTTGATGTAACCATGCAATATTCGAAATGGCTGGCCAAGCTAGGCGCAATAGGGTATGACACGCTGATTGTGATAAACACATTTGTGAATTTTATTTTGCGGGCGATGGGCAGAGGTAAAATTTCGCTTTCAAAAAGAGTGAAGGATAGTGTAAAGGGAGCCATTAAGTTCATTAATGATTTTGAAAAAACGGCTGCCGACATCGCTATCTCAAATGGCTATGATTATGTAATCTGCGGGCATATTCATCAACCAGAAATGCGAAAAATTACTACCGAACAAGGAGAAGTGATGTACCTTAACTCGGGCGATTGGATTGAAAACCTCACCTCCCTTGAATTCAATGCCGGGCAATGGAAAATATACCGATATGCCGATGACTTGTTTGCTCAATCTATAAAAATCCCGAAGCGCTTCAAGAATAACTTGGATAATGATGAGATATTTAAAGATCTTGTCAATGAATTCTTAGCTCCTAAAAAATGAATATTCTGTATGCCATTCAAGGCACTGGCAATGGTCACCTCAGTCGCGCCATTGATATAATTCCAGAACTAAAGAAGTACGGAAATCTTGACCTGTTTGTAAGTGGCGCGCAGGCCGAAATTGTGTTGCCTTATCCTGTAAAGTATAAATCCAAAGGGCTAAGTTTTTATTTTGGAAAAGCAGGTGGGATCAATTTCATTAAGACTTTCCAGAAGAATAGCTCGCGAGAACTTATTAAAGAGATAAATAACTTCCCGGTAGAGAATTATGATCTGATAGTAAATGATTTTGAACCAATTTCGGCTTGGGCAGCACGCAAGAAGGAAGTTAATTGTGTTTCATTAAGCCACCAAGCTGCGCTGCTCTCAAAGAAATCACCACGGCCAAAAACAATAGACCCTTTTGGTGAATGGCTCATAAAGAATTATGCACCAGTAAAAAAGTATGTTGGCTTCCACTTTGAGGAGTATGACAAAAATATTTTTACTCCGGTAATCCGCGGTGCAATAAGAGAAGCGAAAGTAAGAGATGACGGACATTATACGGTTTACCTTCCGGCATACGATGATAAAAAACTGGTTGAATTATTTTTGCGCATCTCCAATAAAATTCGGTGGCATATTTTTTCTAAACATACTAAAAGTCCTTACCATGTTGGTCGGATATCTGTGTATCCTGTTAGTGGTCAAGATTTTGTTGAAAGTGTGGTGTCAGGTACAGGGGTTCTTTGTGGTGCTGGCTTCGAAACACCGGCAGAAGTATTGCATCTAAACAAAAAATTATTGGTTGTGCCGATGAAAAATCAGTACGAGCAACATTGCAATGCCGCTGCCCTCAAGAAATTAGGTGTGCCGGTAATTAAAAAAGTAAAAAAGAAACACCTTAAGAAGATTCAAAAATGGTTGGATAGCGATAAGCGGCTGGACATAAGTTTTCCGGATGTTGCAGGGTTGGCAGTTGAAAAAATGATGCGTAAGTACGTTCAATAGAAAGCGCGATTAGTAATACCAGTGTAATTGTTCATTAAAGGTTAGGTAATACGTGATTTTTACCTTGCGATGTTTTAGAAGCATGGCAAAAGCACAAAGAATTCTGGCGGTTGATGACGATCCCGATATTTTAGACTTACTAGACTATAACCTAGAAAAGGAAGGCTTTAAGGTAAAGACCGTGGAAAATAGTGGCGAGGCTGTGAAAATCGCGCTGAGTTTTAAACCCGACTTAATTATTCTTGACATTATGATGCCGCAACTTTCGGGCATTGAAGTATGTAAACAACTGAGGGAAATATCTTTTTTTACTGAAACGCCAATTTTTTTTCTTACTGCGAAATCGGAACACTATTATGAGGAAGCCGTTTTCGAAACAGGCGGAGACGATTTTATTGAAAAGATTATTGGCCTCAGAGCGCTTACCAACAAAGTAGTCACGGTGCTTCGCGAGGATTTTACTATTCGAAAAAGTATTGCCAAAATCGACATTGGCTCGCTCCATCTAAACAGACGAAGCAGCGTGGCTCGGATAAAAGGGGAGGAGATTACACTTTCAAGGCCTGAATTAGACCTACTTTTTTTCTTTGCCCAGAATTCAAAAAAAGTAATTACCACCGAGAATTTGCTGAGCAATATTTGGGGGTCTGATATCTATTCAGTGACCAAATCTCTTGACGTTTATTTGGATAACTTATCAAAAAAATTGGGCGGCAAATGGATCAGTCAGGTTAGTAATGGCAAGTATAAATTCAATCCTCATTGACCGTCAGCTTTTCTAAGATTTCGGAGAGGTGATCGTAATTCTGAATTCCGGGCGTTGTTTCTTCATTCCCCTCAACGAATATCCCATCAATGGGTAAATTTAAAAGCGTATCCAAGTTTTGTTGCCAGTCCTCTCTGCCTTCTTCCATAAAGACGGAAAAGCCATTGAGGTAATGTTTATTGTTTTCAAAGCCTTCTAATGTAACTAAAACACAATGACCTTGATTGCTGTAGGACACGAGCTTGTCGATCATCTCAGCGGTAGGGACATCGGGAACTAAAATGAAGAGCTTATAACCATCCAAGTGCCCTGGAGTCAGATAATCAAGCTCTATCTGAATATAATCGGCAGCTATCTTTTTGCTTACCACCCACGTAAAATCTTCTTCGTGTAGGCATTCAATTACCAATTTTGGTCCCGACACCCAAGATGTTATTTCCGTAAAGCGTTTTAAATCAGTCTCATAATCGTTCCAGAACCGAAACCCCAAGAAATCCACACCCATACCCGCGCAATACCTCGCTTCGCTGAGACTGGTAATATTGCTTACCTTAACTTTTGTTTTTAATTCCATCGCCCCAATATCCAAAAGAAAAAATAACTTTGAAAAAGTATTGTCAACAGTATATCCAAATTTGACTGAATACTGTTAACTCTCTACTATCAATTTGTAAACCAGTGATGCTAGTTAGGTTATCCGTTTTGTTGGTGCTTTTTTCATCCGGTAGTTCAATCGGTCAAGTAAACAGATATGTCATTTATTTTAAGAATAAGGCAGGTAACCAGTATTCCGTATCTCAACCTGATAAATTTTTGTCTGCTGCTAGTATCGCTCGGAGGACAAGGCAACAGATCGGTTATACAGACGAGGACCTACCTGTTACTGCTGCGTATGTAAATAAGTTAAAAGATATCGGTGCGAAGGTTTTTTTTACATCTCGTTGGCTCAACTGCGTGTTGGTTGAATCAACTCCTTCTATAGCTAATGCGGCTTCTCAGCTTCCCGAAGTATCAAAAGTCGAAATAGTTGCCCCCGGAAATCGCTTGTTGGGCGGCAGAGTAGCTGCTAAATTTGATCAAAAAGTTACTGAGGTCGCAGCGCCTTCTCTCGTCCAGTTTCAGCAGCTAGGAATTGACGACATGAATTCGCAAGGCTATAATGGAGACGGAATTAACATAGCTATTTTTGATGGAGGTTTTTTAGGAGTAAATACAACGAGCGCGTTTCAGGCTGCGAGGTCCAAAATAAAATATGAGTATAATTTTGTTGTAAATAGTAAAAACGTTTACCTATATGACGATCATGGGACGGAAGTTTTTTCGATATTGTCAGCCCAAACCCCAGATTTTGTAGGTGGAAGCTTAGGTGCCAACTATTTCCTTTTTTTGACCGAAGATAAGCCAACGGAGTATCGAGTTGAAGAGTTTAATTGGCTTTTTGCGGCCGAGCGTGCCGATAGTTTGGGGGTAGATATAATTAGCTCATCGTTGGGTTACAGCACATTTGACGATGCCACAATGAACTACCAGATCAGCGACCTCACGGGCAACAACGCCATTGTCTCTATTGCTGCTTCCAAGGCGTTGGCGAAAGGCATGATGGTAGTCACCTCTGCCGGCAACGAAGGAAATAGTTCTTGGAAATACATTACTCCTCCAGCCGATGCCTCTGGGATTTTATCAGTCGGTTCTATTACCTCCGATAAATCATTAAGTGGTTTTAGCTCGCTGGGGCCTACTGCGGACGGAAGGTTTAAACCAGACGTAGTCGCGTTGGGCAGTTCAACCTCGCTTATCAATCAAAGCGGCTCGCTGGTGAAAGGGAGCGGAACTTCTTTTTCGTGTCCATTGGTAACGTGTCTTGTGGCAGGCCTTTGGCAAGCATATCCAAATTTAAAAGCGCAGGAAATTTATAACGCAATTGTCAGATCTGCCGATCAGGCCTATAATCCTGACAACAAAAAAGGGTTCGGACTGCCGAATTTCAAAGCAGTTGTAAATTATTTGAAAAGAACGGCCCTAGATCAAGCAATTGTAATAAGCCCTAATCCTGTGGAAACGTCTATGAATGTTACTTTCAAGGAACCTAAAGAGGAAGAGGTCGTAATGACGATATTCAGCGTTTTAGGGCAGCCGCTTTTTACGCAAAAAACTACGCTAAACTGGAAAAAAAATCCGGTGGAATATGATTTATCAAACTTGGCTTCGGGTGTATACATAGTGCAGATAAAGTCATTGTCTCAATCGTTAACTTCGCGCATCATTAAGTTTTAATTTTTACAATTTTGAATTTTAGATTCTACGCCTAAGCTCTTTTTTAAATGAAATCAATCATCGCCCCCTCTATTCTTGCTGCCGATTTTGCCAATCTTGAAAAAGAAGTACAGATGATAAATGAAAGTCAGGCCGATTGGATTCACGTAGATGTAATGGATGGTGTTTTTGTTCCTAATATTAGTTTTGGTATTCCCGTTGTTCAGGCAATTCATCGCCATGCAGCAAAACCACTGGACGTTCATTTGATGATTGTCCAACCAGAGCGATACATAGAAGCTTTTCACAAAGCGGGCGCTTCTGTAATTTCTGTTCATGAAGAAGCAACTCCCCATCTTCATCGAGTGATTGAGCAAATAAGAGCATTGGGCATAAAAGCAGGTGTGGCGTTGAATCCGCATACGCAAATTGCAGTGCTCGAAAATGTTATTGAATCGATTGATGTCGTCTGCCTAATGTCAGTAAATCCGGGCTTTGGCGGCCAATCATTTATTGAAAATACATACAAGAAGGTGCGTCAGTTGAAATCATTGATCGCGCAATCAAAATCAAAAGCGCTTATTGAAATTGACGGTGGGGTAAACCAACACAACGCAAAATCATTGTTAGAGGCTGGCGCGGATGTTCTGGTGGCGGGCAATTTTGTTTTTTCCTCTGTCAATCCGAAAGGTGTAATTCAACAGTTAAAAAATCTATAGCTTAGATTTCTTGGCAAGAATTTTGAACAATTGTTTTTATGAAAATTCGTTGTGCTATCCTAATTCTCTTTACTTTTTTTGGTTGTGCAAGAACCGTAACACGAATAGCGCCCGCGGAAACAATTGACCTAAGTGGCAGATGGAACGACAGCGATTCCAGGCAGGTTGCGGAAAAGATGATATCAAACCTGCTTGCCAGCGATAGATTCAAAGCCTACGGAAAAGAACTCAATAAAAAACCAGCTATCATAGTGGGTTTGGTACTCAACAAAACGAGCGAGCATATTGATGCCCAAAACTACATCAAGAAACTGGAGCTTGCGATTTACACCTCGGGCGTTGCCGATTTAGTTGAATCAGACAAGTTTAGAGATAAGCTACGAGAAGAACGAGTGCAACAACAGGATTTTGCTGCTGCGACTACCTTGGCAAAATGGGGTGAGGAAGTAGGTGCCAACCTAATGCTGTTTGGCGAAATGACATCGGAGACGGACGTTTACAATAAAAAGCGCGTAGTAAATTATATAATTACTCTTTTCCTTACGGATATGAGCACAAATAAACGCGTTTGGTACGGGCAAGAGGAGATTAAAAAGTTTATCAGGAATTAGAAGCAGAATATGAGCTCTGACTACCCGCAAGGTAATAGCGTGCAGGTTGCCAAAAGCAAGCGGAGGTCTGGTTGCACAAAAATCATAGCGATTATTGCATTACTTACCATTCAATCTTGCGCCACTTATTATCAAGCAAATTTTACATTTAATCAAGAATTTGAAAATGGCAACTTGCCAAAGGCGCTCAGCTCATTGCAATCCCAATCCTCTGAAGCAAGCGGCAAAAAACAATTCTTATACTTTGTAAACAATGGCTTAGTGCTTTCTATGCTCGGTAGGTATGAAGAGAGTAATGCCTATTTTGAAAAAGCGTATATTTTTGGCGAAGACTATAGAATCAACTACTTGAATGAAGCCGCCTCCTATTTGACCAATCCGACAGTAACAAGCTACAAAGGCGAAGATCATGAGCACCTGCTCTTACTTTATTACAAAGCAATTAATTATTTGAAGCTTGACAAAACCGAGGAAGCATTGGTGGAATGCCGCAGACTGAATATTCGATTGCAACAGCTAAGTGATCGGTATGAGTCAAGCAACAAATACAAACGCGATGCTTTTGCAAATCTTTTGATGGGCATCATCTATGAAAAAAATAAAGAGTATAATGATGCTTTTATTGCCTATAAAAATGCGTATGAAATTTATCAGAGCGATTATAACAACCTATTTCAATTACAAACCCCACAGCAATTGAAAGAAGATATTTTAAGAACGGCTTACTTGAGCGGACTCACCGATGAGCTGGCGCATTTTAAGACCGCGTTTAATCGGGAAGACTATCATTATGAGCCAGATGAGGCTACCCTTATCTTCTTTTGGCATAACGGTTTAAGTCCTGTAAAGGCCGAATGGGGGCTTACCTTTGCAGTCGCCCGGCAAGGAAACAGACTTCAGTTTACCAACAATGAGTTGGGTTTTTCCTTTCCGTTTTCGCTGGAAGGCTATGAAGAAAAAGATAAAAATGCATTGGCAAATTTGCGAATTTTCAGAGTGGTTTTTCCAAAGTACGTGGAACGCCCAACCTATTTTAGTTCTGCTTCTCTAGAAATGGACGCCCAAACTTTTAATCTGGAGATCATCGAAGATGTGAACAAGATTGCTTTTAAAGCATTGGAAGAACGAATGGTACTTGAATTCAGCAAAGCATTGATTAGATTGGCGGTAAAGAAAACCGGTGAGTATCAAGTTAGGAAAGAGGACAAAGTAGTAGGATCTGTTCTGGGTATTATTAACTCGCTTACAGAAAAAGCAGACACGCGCAATTGGCAAACTTTGCCCCATACTATTTATTATTCTCGCGTTCCCTTGCGCGAAGGTCACAACTCAGTGAAACTTAAACTTATAGATCGTGAGGGCAAAGTTTCAGAGCACTCATTTAATTATGAAACTCAAAAGCGCCAGATACTATTTCACACCTTTAGTTCGTTAGAAAGTGAGATTCCAAATTATGGATATTATTAATTTGAAGGTAAACGATTATCTTAGCAACAATATTTAAAGCTCAATATTGAAGTCGCCCATCTTTTTCCTCTTCTTTGTTCTTTTTCCAATGGTGCTTTCGGCACAAGATGAAGAGAAAACTCAATTTCCGCTGGAAAAATTTTATGTAGAAAGGAAGAAGAACAAGACTTCATTTTTGAATAAACTTGTTTTTGGACTGAGCACTGGTGTTGGGAATACAATCTTTAGCCACGAGACTACTGGCTTTGGCATCTTTCAACTAAACGGCCAACCACCAACGCTGTTTGACACCCAACCAGAAAATGTATTTGCCGTAGTGCCTCCCCAGCTATTCCCGCAAGGAATGGAAGCGGCAATTCGCTATTCAAATTGGCTAACTGATGCCACTCAATCGACTAGTCCCATTTCCGAAAACACGTTTAACCCGCTAACTTTTCAAAGTATTACCACCGCGCCCTATAAGTTTAGAGGTAATGGGCTTAACATTCCATTAAAACTTACTGTTCATTATGAATATAAACAGTTTCGGTTCGGGGCTGGCTACTCGTATGAATTGATGCTATTGGGTAGCTTAACGGGTTCATCGGCTATTATCCCTGAGCAGTATTCCGTAACTCCGAGCAGCACGCTCGGTTTTATGAGTCGCTACTTTGGAATTATTGGCTATTCCTTTTATCGATATAACAAGTACCTCGCGACTGTCGATGCGAACATAGGAAACTTTTCGCCTGGCTCTAACTTCAATAGTTCGTTGATTGAAAAGGGCTTGTATTACAATTTGGGGCTAACCGTGGAGCGGGAGTTTTCGGAATATTTTAAAGTTTTTGCTCGTCCTTCCATCGAAATTAAAAGCTATTCGATTGCATTACCACCAAGTGGCAAAAGCATAGACCATGCTATGAACGCGTTATATTTAAACGTAGGAGTTACTTATCGCATACCTGAACTTCCTAAGTGTTACCACAAATATTGCAGAGTTCAAATAAACCATGCGCATGGAAACAAGGAATATAGAAGCAGAGACCATAAGTTTTATGAAATCCAAAATCCAGGTTATGGTGAGAATGATCCGGTCCTGATTAAATACAAAGGAAAAAATAAGAGAAAATTGAACCCTTATTAGCAAAGATACCAGTTTAGGATAGGCTTCGATTTTTGTTCAATGTTTTTCTTTTCCTCAAAGAATAATCTTGCTATTAATAACTTATACCTAGCAACAAATTTCTTATCTTTACCCACTCATAAATTCTCAAAAATCAGTGGCAGAAGAAAAAGAAGGAGCTTCCAATACCTCGAATGTAATCCTAATCAATATTGAAGACGAAATGCGCGGTGCTTACATCGATTATTCGATGTCGGTTATTGTTTCGCGCGCCCTTCCCGATGTGCGTGACGGCCTAAAACCGGTTCACAGAAGGGTATTGTACGGAATGCTCGACTTGGGTGTCAATTATAACAAACCGTATAAAAAATCAGCCAGAATTGTAGGGGAGGTGCTGGGTAAGTATCACCCTCATGGCGATTCATCGGTATACGATACCATGGTGCGCATGGCGCAAGATTGGTCGCTCCGATACACCCTCGTAGACGGCCAAGGAAACTTCGGTTCAATTGATGGAGACTCGCCAGCAGCAATGCGTTATACGGAGGCGCGTCTTCGCAGAACGGCTGAAGAATTGCTTTCAGACATCAACAAAGATACCGTTGATTTTCAACCCAACTTTGACGATTCGCTTACGGAACCAACCGTGCTGCCGGGCAAAATTCCAAATCTGCTGATTAATGGCTCCTCGGGTATAGCGGTAGGCATGGCCACCAACATGGCGCCCCATAATTTAACCGAAGTGGTGGACGGCATTGTAGCCTATATTGACAATCGGGAGATCACCATTCCTGAGTTGATGAAATTTATTACCGCGCCTGATTTCCCAACGGGTGGAATCATCTATGGCACCAGTGGTGTGCAAGAGGCTTTCCTTACGGGAAGAGGACGGGTGATCATCCGCGCCAAAGCCGAAATTGTAGTAAATGCAACCGGCAAAGATCAGATCATCGTTACCGAAGTTCCCTACATGGTGAACAAGGCAATGATGATTGAAAAAACCGCGGCACTTGTCAATGAGAAGAAGATAGAGGGCATTAGCGACATACGCGATGAGTCGGATCGCGATGGCTACCGTGTAGTGTACGATCTAAAGCGCGATGCGATACCTAATGTGGTGTTGAATAACCTCTTTAAATACACACAACTTCAATCGTCATTTGGTGTAAATAACGTGGCGTTGGTGAAAGGAAGGCCTCAAACCTTGAACCTAAAAGACATGATCGTCCATTTTGTGGACCATCGTCACGAAGTGGTAATCCGCAGAACAACGTACGATTTAGCGGAAGCGGAGAAGCGGGCTCATATTTTGGAAGGCTACTTAATTGCCCTCGATAATCTCGATGCGGTAATTACCTTAATCAGAGAATCAAAAGATGTCGAGGTGGCGAAAGCGGGATTGATGCAAAGCTTTAGCCTTTCCGAAATTCAGGCGAAAGCCATTTTAGAAATGCGTTTACAGAGGCTTACCGGCCTCGAAAGAGAGAAAATCCAGAATGAATACAATGAAGTAATGGCCTTGATTGCCCGATTAAAGGAGATTTTGGGTGATGAATCCATTCGCATGGGAATCATTAAAGATGAGTTGGCGGAAATCAAAGAACGCTATGGCGATGCCCGAAGAACCGAGGTTGTGCTAAGTGACGATGATATTACAATGGAAGACATGATTGCCAACGAAGAGATGGTAATCACGGTTTCTAACCAAGGATATATTAAACGCACGCTGTTGTCTGAATACAGAACGCAAGGTAGAGGCGGAGTAGGTTCAAAAGGCGTATCCACCAAAGAAGATGATTTTACTGAAAAATTATTTATTGCCCACGCACACAACTACCTGTTAATCTTTACTGCTCAAGGAAAAGTTTATTGGAAAAAGGCATATGAGATACCAGAAGGCAATAAACTTTCGAAGGGTAGGGCTATTCAAAACTTGTTAAATATTGAAAGTGGCGATAGTGTAAGGGCAATTTTGAATATAAAAGATCTTACGGATGAAGAGTACCTGAATAGTAATTTTGTCATCCTTTGTACTGAACGAGGCACTATCAAGAAAACCTCACTCGAAGCATATTCTCGACCCCGCGCCAACGGTATTACCGCTATTACCATAAACGAAGGAGATCGCCTGCTGAATGTGGCTTTGACCAATGGAAGCAACCATATTATCATCGCCAAAAGCGAAGGCAAGGCAGTTCACTTTAATGAAGCAGACGTTCGCCCGATGGGAAGAACCGCTTCGGGCGTGAGGGGTGTAAACCTTGAAACCGAAAACGATCGAGTGATTGGAATGGTATGTATTACCAGAGAAGACGCTAATTTGCTGGTGGTTACAGAGAACGGATATGGTAAACGATCGTCTGTGGAGGACTACCGAATTACCAGAAGAGGTGGAAAAGGAGTAAAAGCATTGGCAGTTACCGAAAAAACTGGTAAGCTTGTTGCTATAAAGGAAGTGGGAGATAAAGATGAGCTCATGATCATCAATCGCTCTGGCATCAGTATTCGCATAAAAGTAGAAAGCATGCGCGTAATGGGAAGAGCAACACAAGGGGTAAGATTGATCAAGCTAAATGAAGACGATGCCATTTCTTCGGTGGAAAAAATCCAAAACATGGATACTGTAGAAATGCCAAACGAAGAAGGCCCTAGCGATAACATTAACAATGAGACCAACGGAGAAAACTTAAATCAGCAACCAGAACCCGAAAATTAATAACCATAAACTGTAACACGAATGAAAAAAGTAGTAATCCTTATCAGTCTGTGTTTGCCATTGTTGGCAATCGCTCAAAAGGAAATAAAGCCAAGCATCTCGAAAGCTGAAAAAGCGCTAAGAACAGGTAAATATGAAGAAGCCAAAGCCATTATTGACGTTACTGTGGCAAATCAAGAATTCATGGTGAACAAGAAAGGCGAGCCTTCAAAAAATGCTGCGCAAGCTTGGTACATGAAGGGGCTTGTTTACTTTGGGATTGATACAACCAAAAATCAAACAGCCAAGGGATTGGAGTCCAATCCATACCAAGTGGCGATAGAAGCTTTTGCAAAAAGCCAGTCAATTGACAAAACGATTGGAAAAGGGATTTCGGATATTAAAGATGCACAAGGCCTCTTGCCAATAACTTACGAGTCGATAAATGCAACATTCGCGCAAAGTTATTTGACAAAAGCCATTCAATATTATGAAAAAGAGAAAGAGTACAAAAAAGCCTTCGATTATATTGAACGTGTAGTGTATTTTTTGCCTAGTGACACGACTATGTTGTTGAATGCCGGAGTGTATTTCGGGCCTTCAGCCGAGGAATATGATAAGGCAATACCGTACATTGAAAAATACTTTGCTAATGGTGGTAAAAATTCAGACGCTTACCTTCAGTTGATCAGCATCTACCAAGATAAGAAAAAAGATATGGACAAGGCACTTTCGGCAATAAAGGAGGCTAGGGTGAAGTATCCGAAAAATCCGGATTTCCCTAAATATGAATTGAACATTTATCTTTCCCAAAAGAAGTATGATTTAGCAAAAAAAACGATAAAAGGTGTTTTAGCAAAGAATCCTACGGAGAAGGAAAGTTATTACCTACTTGCGCAACTGCATAATGAGCTGAACAATGTTGACTCTGCTAAGATGGCGTATCAAAAGGCAGTCGATATTGATCCCCAGTATTTTGAAGCGCAATTGGATCTAGCCAAAATGTACTTGATTGACGCGAAGAAAACGAAGTCAGAGCGTGATAAATTAGGGATAACACCTAATGAGTTAACCAAGCGAAAGGAGCTTTTTGTGGTGCTTCAAAAACGGTATGAGACAGCGCTTCCCTATTGGGAGCGTGCAGAAAAAATACAACCAGACAATGAAACAGTACTCTATACATTGTCGGAGATCTATTCCGCATTGGTAATGGACGACAAAGCCGATAAGGTTAATAAGCGTATCAAAGCGCTCGGGTTAGACAACTAGTTTGCATGTTTGTAGCATCGTAAAAAAAAGAGCTGAACGTGTTCAGCTCTTTTTTTGTTTAAACATTATTTAACAATACATTTACTCAAATTAGTGAGCCCAGATCAAGCCATATCTCTTTATCAACCGTTGTTGCAGACAATAGCAATGAAAATATTGCGTTGTAAAGCGGACGCAGAGGATATAGTTCAAGACACCTTTTTGAAGTGGTTAAGTGCCGAGAAAACCCATATTCAAAATACAAAAGCATACCTTATTAAATCTGTGACTAATAATGCATTGAGCCATCTTGCGTCATTGAAAACAAAGAAGGAGGAGTGCTTGGATTCCTTTCATATACCTGAAATATTTCTAAAGTTAAAGGAATCTGATTTCGCACACTTGGATCTGGAAGCAGAACTCTCCAAAGCACTAGCCATTGTTCATCATAAACTGGAGCCCCTGGAAAAGGCAGTCTATCTTTTGAAAGAGGCGTTGGGATTTGAATACGAAGATTTGCAAAAACTATTTGATAAAAAACAAGAGCACTGTCGCCAGTTGTTTTCAAGGGCAAAGAAAAAAATAGAAGAGGGAACCTCTAAATTTTCTATTGAACTTTCCCGAACTCCCAACATGCTCGATAGCTTCAAAAAGGCATGTACTTTAGGCAATGCGTCTGATCTGATAACGGAGCTGAAGAATGATATTGCTACTTCCATTCGGAAGAAATTTTAAAAATAACGCTCTCTTTTTGTCACAATTCCAAGACGTTCCTGTCTTAGCATTAGTGAGTCGTTGAATCGACTTGCTGGATATTTTTTTACCTAAACCTAATTTCACATCATGAAGGTTATTTTGATTTTCTTTATCGCTCATTGGTATCTGTCGTTATTTTTCCAAACCTTTTTCCTTCATCGCTATGCCGCTCATAAAGCGTTTACGATGAACAAGTTCACTGAAAAAGTATTTTATATTCTCACCTGGATTTTTCAAGGGTCAAATTATTTGAGTCCATTTGGATATGGCGTAATGCACAGAATGCACCATGCTTTCGCGGATACTGAGAACGATCCACACTCTCCTAAATACGATGAAACTATTTGGAAAATGATGTGGAAGACAAAAACGATCTATTCTGACATCGCCAACAAACGGATTCCACTAGAAACTCGTTTTACTGAAGGAGTTCCAGATTGGCAAGCCTTTGACAAATTTGCTCGCTCTTGGCCATCAAGACTTTTTTGGGGTCTATCATACTTTACAGTTTATTTGATTTTCGCTAATGTTTGGTGGCTTTGGATTTTGTTGCCAATTCAATTTTTGATGAGTCCAGTTCATGGAGCGATAATTAATTGGTTTGCCCACAAGTATGGTTACAGAAATTTTACCGTTGGTGATACTTCGAAAAACTTCCTTCCGGTTGATTTTTTGATGATGGGGGAAAGCTATCACAATAACCACCATAAATATGGCTCGCGAGCCAACTTTGGCGGTATTCGCTGGCATGAAATAGACCCAACCTACTTAGTAATTAAGCTATTAGATAAGCTAAATATAGTTCAAATAGTGAAGCAGAATCAAGTTCGATTGGAGAGGAGTGTACGGAAGGCGGCTTAATTGAATGCTAAAAGATAAATTATTTTAAGTCAACTATTTAAGCTAATTTTGTGTCAATATATTAAAACACAATAATGAAAGAAGGAACAGTAAAATTCTTCAACGAAACCAAAGGTTTTGGATTTGTTCAAGAATCAGAATCAAACAAAGAGTATTTTGTACATGTATCAGGTCTAATTGACGAGATCAGACAGAATGATAAAATCACTTTTGAATTGCAAGAAGGAAAGAAAGGTTTAAACGCGGTGAACGTCCGTGTTGTAAACTAATTATCGATCTTACATAACTTGAAAGCCAGGTCTAAAGCCTGGCTTTTTTTAATTACAAATAACTCAAAAAAATCATTCCTTTGACCTTTAAAGAATTCCACCTCAATACCCTAATTACCGATGGCCTTGATGCAATGGGCTACTCGAAACCAACACCGATTCAAGAACAGTCAATTCCCTTAATACTTGGCAATCATGATTTGGTTGCATGTGCCCAAACTGGAACAGGTAAAACAGCGGCTTATATTCTTCCAATTTTGCATAAGATTCTGACCACCGAGAACAGACATTTTAATACCCTTATTTTAGCACCTACACGAGAACTGGCGTTGCAAATAGATCAACAGATTGCAGGCCTTGCTTACTTTGCTTCTATTAGTTCAATAGCTGTTTATGGAGGCGGAGATGGTGCCACTTGGGATCAACAGAAGCGGGCAATGGAAGAAGGCACAGATATTATTATTGCCACTCCCGGCCGTTTGATTGCACAACTTGCCATGGGAACCATGAAATTAGATCATTTGAAGCACCTTATCCTAGACGAAGCGGACCGTATGCTGGATATGGGGTTTTATGATGATTTGGTTAAAATCATAAATTATTTGCCAAAAGAACGGCAAACACTGCTTTTTTCGGCTACGATGCCGCCAAAGATCAGAACATTGGCATCGCGTATTCTGAGTAACCCGAAAGAAGTTTCAATTTCGATCTCAAAACCTGCCGAAGGTATTTTGCAACAAGCATACTTAGTTTATGACACGCAGAAGATGGGGCTCTTAAAATCAATTTTAAAATCAGCTTCGTTTAGCAGTGTCATTATCTTTAGTAACTCTAAGGATAACGTCAAGCGACTTGGGCATGAATTGAAACGGGCAGGCTTAAACGCAGAGGCATTTCATTCTGACTTAGAACAACAAGAACGCGAACAAATACTGTTGAAGTTTAGAAGCAAGCAATTGGCAATTCTCGTAGGTACCGATATTTTATCAAGGGGAATTGATGTAGAGGGCATTAGCCTTGTGGTAAACTATGACACACCTCACGATGCAGAAGATTATGTTCACAGAATAGGAAGAACAGCAAGAGCGGAGACTACTGGTACGGCTATCACTTTTGTGAACGACAAAGACATGCGCAAGTTTGCAAGTATTCAAAAATTGATTGGAAAAGGTATCACACAGCTTACATTGCCTGCCGAGTTGGGAGCAGGTCCTTCTGCAAATCAAGAGTTAAGAACGGATCGACCTCATAAAAAACCTTTTAAAAAAGGGAAAAAGCCAAAGTAGAACACAAAACAGATCAATCTGAACAACGACTTACAAACAGGCATTGTTTCTGTCGGTAATGTACTGAAAAATAGTTGGTGACTTTGATGAGATAATTTGTTAAAATTAGGGTAATGTACTGAAAAATAGTTGGTGACTTTGATGAGATAATTTGTTAAAATTAGCGCGTCAGTCTGACGAGGAATTAAGGCCTGCGGGAGAGCAACCTGCTAGCAATAAGGTTGATGCTTATACGAAAAAAGAGGGCTGGTCATTGTATTTCCCTTTTTGAAATTTATCAACGGTTAGAATCTTGGGCCTACTCTGCCCAAGACAAAATACATTTGCAAAACCTGAGATGGCGACAATGATTGCTTTATAACTGTTTGCGTACTTCATTTGCATATGTGTAATTTATTATCAGATAACTATTTCGAAACTACAATACCCAAAATGCTTGCCAAGTCGCGCTCAGCTTGCTTTAAACCCATTTGCATTTCTATGCATTTCTCCAACTTATCTAAGTCGCCTCCCGCCTCCACGGTTTTCAACTCTTTCAAGTTATCTTCCATCATTCGCTGCACAATTCTAAATTTCAATCGTAATACATTGGTGTAAGCGAGCTTATCCAACAACTCTGTTTCCTTCGGAATATAGATATGAAATTTGTCGCCCCAATGGCTACTGGTGTCGTAGCGTTGGGTAATCAAATCGGTAACCATTCGTTTGATGGCGTCAGAGCCATGACGCAAAAAATAATCGGTATTGCGGATCGAGTTGTCGTTCAATCCTTCTTTAAATTCTATGAAAATGCTTTTTAATACTGGATTTGTAAACTCAACGTCATCTAACTCCTGCAACATAAACTGGCCAAGAGATTGTGCCTCTTGTTGGTCTTGTCCTGCTAAACTTTTATCCGCATAGTTTAAAAGCAGGCGAATGGTTT
Source organism: Flammeovirgaceae bacterium (assembly GCA_027487845.1). Lineage (GTDB taxonomy): Bacteria > Bacteroidota > Bacteroidia > Cytophagales > Cyclobacteriaceae > ELB16-189. The sequence goes on along the minus strand of JAIYCV010000048.1, from coordinate 22,356 downwards.
CTTTCTCTTGAAAGTGTACCATGGCATCACTATCAATCTTAAGTGGTGCGATGGTTTCAATCGAGGCAGTTTCAGTTTCTTTGCTGCTAGTTTCTCGGTTAGTTGCTTTTTCGCCCTTTCTTCTTTCTTGAACCAGTATCTTATTCAATTCGCTCAGCAATACCTGCTCAGGCATTTTCAGCAGATGGCTGGTCTCTTGAATGTAAACAGACCTTTTTACAGGATCGGGGATGATGGAAATACTATTGACTATTTCCTTTATAGATTCTGCCTTGCGGATAGGGTCATTGGCCGCCTCTGCTGAAAAAAGATCGGCCTTGAAGGAAATAAAATCTTTTGTCGAATTTTTAAGAAAATCCTGAAAAGCGGTAGTACCTACCTTGCGGGAATAACTGTCGGGATCCTCTCCATCGGGGAACAACGCCACACGAACGTTGAGACCGCCTTTTAAGATCAGGTCGATGCCCCGTAAGGCAGCCTTTATTCCGGCCGAGTCGCCATCGAAAAGCACGGTTACGTTTTCAGTAAATCTGCGCATCAGCTTTATCTGCTCTTCCGTAAGGGCCGTGCCAGAAGATGCCACCACGTTTTCCACATCGGCCTGATGCATGGAAATAACATCGGTATAGCCCTCTACCAGGTAGCAGTTGTTGTGTTGGCGTATTGAATTCTTAGCCTGAAACAATCCATAAAGCACATCGCTTTTGTGGTAGATGTCTGTTTCGGGCGAGTTGATGTACTTGGGCTGGTTCTTGTCCTTGCCCATCATGCGGGCACCAAAGGCTATTACTTTTCCAGAAAGGTTGTGGACGGGGAAGATCACCCTTCCGCGAAAGCGGTCATAAGTAGAGCCATCTTCTTTTTTTACAACTAGACCAGTTTTTTCAAGCAGTTCTTTGTTGTATCCCTTTTGAATGGCTTCTGCACTGAAATAGGTCCACCCGTCAAGGGCGTAGCCGAGTTCAAATTTTTGGATTGTCTTGTCGGTAAACCCGCGCTCGCGGAAATAGCTTAGGCCAATACTTCGGCCTTCTTCATGGGTGTGGAGTTTTTCTTTGAAATAGTCTTTGGCGAAGTTCATGAGGATGTACAGTCCTTCGCGCTCACTTTGCTCTGCGGCAAACTCGTTGTTTTCCTTGTCTTCCTTTAATTCAACTCCGTATTTTTTGGCTAAGAATCGAACGGCTTCAATGTAGCTGATCTTTTCATGCTCCATAACAAAGGTGAACGAGTCGCCCCCTTTGCCGCTGCTGAAGTCTTTGAAAATACCCTTGGCAGGCACCACATAAAACGAGGGGGTTTTCTCATTGTTGAAAGGACTGAGTGCTTTGAAGTTTTGGCCTGATTTCTTCAGAGAAACGAAATCGCTGATAACATCCACGATGTCAACTCGGCTTCGTACTTCTTCGATGGAATCGCGGGAAATCATAAGTAAAAAATGGGACACAAAGATACGTTTTTAGAGCATGCAGAAAAAAAAAAAAAAAATGGGGTACAGAAGTTTCGTTAATTTATTCGAGACGTAGAAAATTGTATTAACTTCGCTTTTAATTATAAAATTGATATGAACAAAATCCTATTTTTTGCGCTTGCTCTCATTTCGTTTTCATCTACGTTCGCGCAAGACTCGACAGACGAGTTAACGTTGACCAAAGCCCTTTTTGGGAAGGAAAATAAAGAAATTGTTTCTGAATTTGTGAAAATTGAACCAGGAAAAGAAAAGGTGTTTTGGACTCTTTTTGATGAGTTTGAGTCCAAAAGAAGCAATGGCGGCCAAAAGAAGTTTGTGTTGCTTAATAACTATGTGAAAAATTACATGACGCTAAGCGAGGCCCAAACGGACGAGATTATACAGGAGATTATTCTGCTAACAAAAACACAAGAGAAATTGATTTCCGATTATTTTGCTAAGATTAAAAAGAATTGTGGCGTTTATACAGCCGCTCAGTTCTATCAAATTGAATGGTATCTAACAAGCGAGGTTCGGACAAACATTTTAGAGAGTATTCCTGTTATCAAAGAACTAGTAACAAATAAAAAATAACCGCTCGATTTAGGATTTCAGATTTGCATTTTAAGTTGAACTGACGTCTGAAATGAACTTATGTCTATTACAAAAGAAGCTATTCTAAGTGCATTAGCCACGGTAAACGACCCTGATTTAAAGAAGGATCTTGTATCTCTTCAGATGATAAAGGACGTAACTGTTGAAGGGAATAAAATACGGTTTACCGTAGTTCTCACAACTCCCGCCTGCCCCTTGAAAGAAAAAATTAAAGGCGATTGTGAAGATGCCATAGAAGCTGCATTCGGCTCCGATGTTTTTTTGGACATTATCATGAGTTCATCGGTTACCTCTATGCGTGACCAAGCACCCATTTTACCGGGTGTTAAGAACATTATTGCCATTGCTTCTGGCAAGGGCGGTGTGGGCAAATCAACGGTTACGAGCAACCTTGCAGTAGCGTTAGCAAAAAGTGGTGCGCGAGTGGGTTTAATTGATGCTGATATCTCGGGACCGTCCATCCCTGTTATGTTTAATTGCGAACACGAGCAGCCAGAAGTAAAAGTGGTGAATGGTAAAAACATTATTGTCCCAATACTGCAATACGGAGTAAAGCTTTTATCTATAGGATTTTTAACACCTCCAGAAAGTGCCGTGGTTTGGCGCGGCCCAATGGCAAGTTCTGCCCTTAAGCAATTTGTAAGCGATGCAGACTGGGGTGAATTGGATTACCTTCTAATTGATTTGCCGCCTGGTACAAGCGATATTCATTTGACGTTAGTTCAAACAGTTCCGTTAACAGGCGCCTTGATTGTAACAACACCCCAAAAGGTGGCATTGGCTGATGCTATCAAGGGCTTACTGATGTTTAAGCAGGCGCAAATCAATGTGCCACTGCTGGGCATTATTGAAAATATGGCTTACTTTACTCCCGAAGAATTGCCCGATAACAAATATTTTATTTTTGGTAAAGATGGCGGAAAGAATTTATCTGAAAAGTATGGTGTTCCATTCCTTGGCCAGATACCACTAGTGCAAAGTGTCCGCGAAAGTGGCGACTCAGGCTTGCCTGCAGTTATGAAAGAGGGTGTTATAGCTACTGTTTTTCAAGATTTGTCAGAAGCAGTGGCGAGGCAAATAGCCATTCGCAATGCCTCCATGGCGGAGACCAAAAAAGTAGAAATTAAATATTCTTAAATTATGAACACCGCCACGCTTGAAAAGATCGAAGCCTCGCTCAATACAATCAGGCCTTATCTAGAAGCCGATGGGGGAAATGTACGCATTTTTGATTTATCCGTTGACAATGTTCTTAAGCTAGAATTTATGGGAGCGTGCGGAACCTGCCCAATGTCCACCATGACTTTTAAAGCAGGCGTGGAGGAGGCTGTAAAAAGGGCGGTGCCAGAGGTAAGATCAATTGAAGTGATTAATATTACTCATCCGAATTAATTTTTGGATTGAGTAAATAATCTTGCGCTTTAAACGTTGAGGATCTTGTTTACTCTAATCCATCTGAGTTTGTTCAATGAATCAATGAAGCGTTGCTTAAAGGCATTTTTTATTTTTATCTTATCGGTTTTAGCGACATCGGTTGGATTTGCGCAGGAACGTTGCGCAACTGTCCAATATGAGGAGTCGCTTAAACTAAGAAATCCCGATCGGGAAACCACCGATCAGTTTGAAAAATGGTTAAGTAGGAAGACGTTCGAGCAAAGAGTCAATTCAAACGCGAATCAAATTCAGGCAACTTCCACATACAACCTACCTGTGGTGGTTCACATACTTTATAACACCGATGCTCAAAATATATCAGACGAACAGATTAAATCTCAAATTGATGTATTAAATAAAGACTTTCAACGGTTGAATGCAGATGCTGCGAATACCCCGAGTGAATTCTTGCCACTGGCAGGCAGTATTGATGTCAATTTCGTGCTAGCTCGCCAAGACCCCGATGGATTTCCTACAACGGGCATCAATCGACTGAGGGTTTCTCAAACAGGTTTCGCTGGTGGTGGCAGTGATGATTACAAGATCAAGTCGTACAGCTATTGGCCTGCAGAGGATTACCTGAACATTTGGGTTGTTAACTTTAGCGATAATTTTCTTGGATATGCTCAATTTCCAGTGTCGAGCGGCTTGCCAGGAATATCTTCTTCAGAGGCCAATGATAGGTTAACCGATGGCCTCGTTATCAAGTACACAGTTTTTGGATCCGTTGATGACGGTAAATTTAATTTGGCCTCCAAGTATAATAAAGGCAGGACTACCACTCACGAAATGGGTCATTTTTTAGGCGCTTTGAGGCATATCTGGGGTGATGATGTAGATGCTTGCTCGGGTATTGATTATGTTAACGATACCCCCAATCAAGGAGGGCCGACATACTTTTGTCCATCAGGGGTTCTTACCAGTTGCGGTGTTAGCAATATGTACCAAAACTACATGGACTATACGAACGATGCCTGTATGAATTTGTTTACTAAAGGGCAAGTTGAAAGAATGAAAGTGGTACTGGCTAATAGCCCTAGAAGAGCCAGCTTACTTACCTCTCGTGGTTTAGTTTTCCCAACCAATGTAACTAATGATGTTAAGTTACTTTCAATTGATAGCCCATCGCCTGTTTTTTGCGCAACCTCCGCCACCCCAGTAATCACCATTAAGAACCAAGGAACTTCCACCATAACGAGTTTTAATGTAACTATTTCTGCGTCTACTTCTGCCACTCAGCGCTTTTCAGATTTCACTATGGGGCCAGGCGAGGAACGACAGTTTACCTTAGCGAAAACTACTTTTAACCTAGGTACAAACACGCTTTCAATTCTAGTATCGGAACCCAACGGCATTTCTGACAATACACCCGCAAACAATTCAAAGTCACTTAATTTGATCGTAAATGATGCGAGCGATATCATTCCGCTAAGGCAAAATTTTGATAATACTTTTTCATCCGCTTGGACTATCGTTAGTCAGCCACAAGCCGTAAGTTGGGCAACCATGGCAACCAATAAAAATCAGTCTGTTGTGTACAATGCGTTTTCAAATGCTGCATTGGGGCAACAATCGTGGTTAGTTAGCCCAACTCTTGACTTCTCTCAATATCAAAAAGCGAGTTTATTTTTCGATTTTAGTTACGCCAGCAGGGGGGGGCAAGCAGATGAATTAACAATACTGTCGTCAAAGGACTGCGGAGTGACGTATTCGGTTATTGAATTCGACAAGTTAGGGGCGGAGTTGAGTGACCTTACCTCTTCTTCCGTGTGGACACCGAGTATCGCAACAGATTGGAATCGGCAGTTTGTTGACCTTAGTTCGCTTGCTGGCAATAGTAGTGTACGGCTAGCTTTTGTGGCAACAAATGGAAACGGAAACAATATGTTTATTGACAACATAGAGTTCTTTACCGATAATGACCCTACCCCCATAACAGCCGAGAATCCTTTCTCAATTTACGGAAGCACGAGTGAGTTCAATATTACTTTTAACCTAGACGAGCGACAAGACGTAAGACTGCAGCTTTTTGATGTGGTAGGGCGAGTTATAGCAGATCAACAACTGCCTAATATCTTAAATCAAACCTACCAAAGCGACATTCGACTTCAGGCTTCTGGAGTTTATATTGTAAGGATGCAAATTGGAAATCAATTTTACGCGAGTAGGATGATCGTAAACCATTAACTTTCTCAAGTGCCTTTTATTTGAGTTATCGCTTCCAAGTTTGAAACAGGAAAAAATTGTTACACCTAGATAGCATAATGCAGAAAGGAGATAACAAAAAACAAACACCTTTTATCTACGTCCTTTTGGGGGAAAATCAGAAGGAAGTGCTTAGCGAAAAATTACTCGATCGCATTATCTTTGTTCAGGAAAAAATTCGCGTTGCGTAAATTTCTTCGATAGCAAGCTCCATGTTGATTATTAATATGATAAAACACTGCGGTGGGATTCTTTTGGTAATAATTCCATCTATTTTGTTTGGCCAGTCTGACTCAATTGATTTTGTTTTGAAAGCGATGCCTGAAGGCGGGTACGCTAGTTATCAAGATTTTGTTAATAAAAGAACTTCTATAGACGGAGATAGTGTATTGACTCTTATAGGAAAAGCATCTGATGTTTATTCCATTGTATTGTCTGGGAAATACTCCAACAATCTTTTCGGAATAGTTTTACGTGGCCAATTTTATGTAAACTATGCGCCAGAGGGAAGAGGCATGCCTAGTCAAAGCGGAGGAGTGTATGTATCAGTAGCGATGCGTGCAGCGTCACGCAACTACCGAATATTTGTTCGAGTTATAAAATTTGGTTCTATCGGACTTACCTCTTATAGCTCCTGTTTCAAAATGTCAGATGGAATTAAGCACCTGCCGATTTCGGTTAAAGCGATTAAGACCTTGATTGCCGATGACAAAGATGTCTCAGACTCTTTTAAAAAATCTAAAAGTAAGGAAGCAGAAATGTATCGATTCATGGATTTATACAATAGAAAGCACCCGGTCTTCGAAACAGACAACTAAGTGATTTAGGTTTAATAGCTTCTCGCTTTCGGTGCAAATTGAAATGGGTTGGTCGTATTTAAGATTTATATGTCTCTCAATTCCCGCCCTTGCTCTTCCACGCAGAAATCAGCATCTTTGAATCTTGAACGATTTTATGACGAAGAAGAAAGTAGCTATACTATACGGTGGTCGATCGGTGGAGCATGGAGTTTCAATTAATTCCGCAAGAAATATTTTTGAATTTATCGATAAAGATAAGTTTGAACCTGTTTTGATTGGCATCTCTCAAAAAGGCGGATGGTATCTTAACTTCGAGATTTCGAAAGAAATAGAGGCTGGAGAAGCACTGAGCTTCTTGCTCGATCCAGCTAATCCCTGCTTTAAGACCAGTGCAGGCTTCGAGTTTTCTGTCGATATTGTTTTTCCTATTTTACATGGCACCGATGGCGAAGATGGCAGCATTCAAGGTTTTCTGAAAGCCTTTAGTTTGCCGATGGTGGGGACGGGCGTATTGGGTTCATCACTTTCAATGAGTAAACTGGTTGCAAAACAAAAGCTGGCTCAAGCCGGGCTGCCCGTGTCGGAGTTTTTGTTCTGTTACTATTCAAACCGAAATGAATATCCGTTTGCTAAAGTGAACGAAAAATTAGGGTTGCCCTTCATGGTAAAGTCGGCCAATCTAGGCTCGTCTGTGGGTGTATCGAAGGTGAAAAGTGAAACCGATTTTTTATTGGCAGTAGAGGAAGCTTTTAGATATGACGATTGTGTTCTTTTCGAGAAGTTTATTGAAGGGCGCGAAATTGAATGTGCCATTTTAGGTAATGATCCCCCAAAGGCATCTTTGCCTGGGGAAATTATCGTGAGTAACAAGTATGATTTTTATACCTTCGATGCGAAATACGTAGATGGCGATGCGGTATCGATCGATGTGCCAGCAAAAATCACTTCACCTGAATCAGAGTTGATCCGCGATATTTCAGTCAAATCGTATCAAGCACTTGCGTGCGAAGACTTTGCTCGCGTAGATTTGTTTTTGACCAGTAAAGGTGACGTTTTCGTTAATGAGATTAATACCATTCCTGGCTTTACCAATTCGAGCATGTTTCCTATGATGTGGAAGGAACGAGGAATATCATTTACCGATCTTATCACAACCCTTATTGAGCTGGCTACTGAGCGCTATTCTAAACTGAATAGAATACAAACTACCTTTGACTCATCACTTAAATTTTGATGCCACTAAAACTGCCTTTTCAAGATAATAAAATAGGCTCCCTGTTAGCCACCATTGGGATTGCTGGCGGCAGTCTGTTTTTTCTTTTGATCGTCTACTTTTATGTCTATTTGCCATACGTAACTAATCACGGAAACCACATTGAAGTGCCGGATTTTACGGGCATTGATCAACATGAACTCCAAAAAGTGGCAGTACAACACAAACTTCGCTTCGCAATTGAAGATTCAGCCTACTCGGCCGACCATCCGCCCTACACCGCGATCCGCCAGTTTCCCAAGGCAGGTGCAAAAGTAAAAGAAAACAGGCTGGTGTACATAACCATTAACAGAATAACAGCTCCTACCATGCCTATTCCGGATTTGCTCGATCGGTCACTGTTAAATGCCGAAGTAATGCTGAAAAGCAATGAGCTTATTCGGGGCAACGTTTTTTACGAATCGAAACCCTTCCCGATAATCTATGAAATGCGTTACAAAGGCAGAACAATTCGCGCAGGCACGCGCGTACCCAAAGGATCAATTATTGATTTAGTGGTGGGGGATGGAAAGGGATCTTCCGATCTCGCTATTGGAAGTCTGGTTGGCGATTCGTATGATCAAGCTGTTTTTAAGTTGGCTGGCTGGAACCTTCATTTGGGTAGAATTGAAATTGCCCCTGGCATTGATACTACCGGCATGAAAACATTCGTTTATAGGCAAGAACCAAAAGAAGGTGATTCTGTTCGTGTGGGGGATCCAATTAATCTTTGGATTGGCCCTAAAAACTATACAGAGGAGCCCATTAAAAAGGACCAGAACTAACAAGCATAAATGCGGATAAGTCTTTTTGTAGGAGTCGCGCTAACTTTGTCAGTCGATCTGTTTGCGCAGGTTACCCTAACGTCTATTCCTATAACAAACCTTTCCGACACTAAATTGAGTAAAAATGGCCGCGAGCAAGCGGCAGCTCCGTTGACGCTTCCTTTTTGGGATGACTTCTCCTATTATTCGAAAAAGAGACCAGTTGAGTCTTTGTGGGAGACCTATGCATCGGTATCCATCAACGATGGCATGGCGGTAAACCCGGTATCGTTGAAAGTGGCTACCTTCGATGGCTACGATGCGAATGGAAAGCCCTATAAATCGGGCGCAGATATACTAGTGAAAGGGTTCGGTGATGAGTTAGTTTCCCAACCTATTGATCTAACGCTGGTGCCAAACGAGAAGAAAGGTACTGTTTATCTTAGCTTTTATTATCAGGCGCAAGGAAATGGTGAAGTGCCTGATTCCGGTGACCGATTGGTGGTTTCGTTCAACGGCCTTCAAGGCTGGGAGGAAGTTGAAACAGTGGATGTTATAAACGCGAGCAACTTTACTTTTAAAAGTATTTACGTTGATCCGAAGTTCTTTCATTCAGGCTTTCAATTTCGAATAACAAACTTTGGTAGGCTCTCTGGTCCTTATGATACATGGAATGTCGACTATGTTTATTTGAACATGGATAGGACGGCAACCGATTCGTCTACACCAGATAGAGCTATTGCTAAACCGCTCACTTCGCTGTTGAAAGACTATTGGGCTATTCCATACAAGCATTTTATAAAAGATTCAGTTAACAATTTTAACCCTCCAAGTTTTGGTCTTTATAATTTCAAACAAGGCAATAACCAGCCATTAAATTACTTCTCTTACGATACTATCATTATTTATAAGAATGAAGTTAAATCGAAAGCGGCCCATGCACTAGACAGCTTTAAGAGTATTTTACCATCACTGGTGGGGCTTAATTTTAGAACTCTCCCGATCTCTAAGTTACCGTTAGCAAGGTACTTCGATAAAAAGGCTGATTCTGTAACAATCAAATTAAAAATTGGACTCACTTCAAGAGATAACGACCCAACACGAGATTACACAGCAAACTATTCCCCCGTTGATTTCAGAAATAACGATACGATTCGATCTACCTATACTCTTTCAAGTTTTTATGCCTACGATGATGGTGAAGCAGAATATGGGGCAGGGGTGAACCAATCAGGGGCTGAGCTAGCCTATCAGTTCAACATGAAAACAACAGAAGCAGATGTGCTAAGAAAAATCGATATTTACTTTCCGGATTTTGGCGATCAATCTAGTCAGGTTTTTGAATTGCGAATTTGGAAAACCCTTTTTGATGCAACCCCGATTGTCCTTTACAAGCAAACGGTGCCTGTGAAACGAAGTGCCAAAAATAAATTTATCTCCTATGCGCTAGATCCTGCTCAACCGGTGAGCGTGCAGGGTACTTTCTACGTTGGCTGGAAACAAAATACCACCGCTCGGATGGATGTTGGGTTTGATGCGAACACAGATAGCGCGGACAGAATTTTCTATAATACGTCTGGCACCTGGACTAAAAATACTGACCTGAAAGGAAGCCTCATGATACGGCCAGTATTTGGAAAAGGCACTACAAACGTTGTTACCGAAGTTACGAAAGAAAGCAAGTCAATAGAAATATATCCTAATCCAAGCCAAGGAGTATTTTATGTTCCAAACGTGGTTGAACAAATTACTGTTTATGATTCTTTTGGGTCACCAGTTGATTTTTTTTCTGAAGATCAATTAGAACGCAAGAAAATTCAAGTAATAAACCGCAACGGATTGCTTATCGTTCGAATGCTAATCGACAATCAATGGGTTTCCCAACGAATCATTGTGCAAGACTAACGTGTTAAGCAGCTACCTTACTTCTTTTCCAGCGTTTTTATCTGAGGATTTTTTTTGATGATTTCGAATTGACTTTGTATCTCTTCTAGTTTTTTCACCGTCAGTTCATAAACTTCCGTTTGTTGATCGGTGGGTGGCGCATCGGCACTGAACACCTGACTTTCCTTGCCCAACGCAAGTAAACGTTCCAGCACTTGCGCGCCACTTCTAAAGATATCCCAACGGGCACCGGTTTGATTGACGTCAAATAGCGTGGCTTCCAATTGATAAATTCTTTCTTCCAGCGCCAGCCCTTTTTTATCCAATTTATTTTTTAACAAGGTAGCTCGTACTTTTTCCATTTCATCAATTAGCTGCAAAGCGGTCTTAGTAGCACTATACAATTTTACACCTAAACGGTATTGACTGTCCATACTTTCGTTATCCGATTTTGTTGTAGGATCTTTGAGAAGCGTTAGGTTTTGTTTGTATTCTTTGCCGTGTGCTTTCAGCACTATCGTATAATTACCTACGGGCACCATTGGTGGTGTGAGCCCTGGCCCGATATCAAGGTCGGGGATAAACAAGTTTCGCTCACCTTTTCCGTCTAATTCAACCCATTCTTTGCCTCTTGGCTTAGTTCTTAACTTAGGCATGATGTGCTCTTGCAAACGCAAGTTCCACCATACCCGTTGTATACCAGCTTGATTTTTAGTCTTTAGTTTTTGCACTAGTTCCCCATTGGCATTTATAACCAACAACTCCACACTGTCTTTAGATTTTTCTTTTAGGTAATATGAAATGACAGCACCGTCCGGTGGATTTTCACCGTTAACAAAGCTGCCTTCTGTTTTTATGCCGTTAACTTCTTGGAAGCGATAGGTATTGCGCAAGGGGAATAGATCAGCGTCTTTCTTTTGAACCTGTTCGCTAAACTCGCGAATAGGGGTAATGTCATCTAGAATATAGATGCCCCTTCCATAAGTACCAATCACTAAGTCTTTAAAGTTTTTTTGAATTTCGATTCCGTAAATTGGAACAGGGGGTAAATTATTTTTTAAGTGAATCCAGTTCTTCCCATCATCGGGCGAGAAGTACAATGACTTGTCAGTCCCTAGCCAAAGCAATCCTGCCTTTGCGGGATCTTCTTTTATTTGATTTACAAAGTTTGAATTGGATGCGGGCAACTCAATCTTAAGTCGTGTCCATGTTTTTCCAAAATCAATGGTTTTGAAAACATAGGAGCCAAAATCATTTACGTGATGTGCGTCTACCGATAAGTAACAGGTGCCAGCTTCGAAATTGGAGGCGTCAATATTCCGAATAGTGCCCCACTTGGGTAGTTCTTGAATATTTGCCGTCACGTTGGTCCATGTCTTTCCTCCATCTTGCGTTACATTTACTTGCCCATCGTTACTCCCAGTCCATAATACACCTTCCCTCACAGGCGATTCAGCCATCGAGTACAAGGTACAGCCGTCCCACGTCATGAGATTATCATTCGCAATGCCGCCCGAATTTTGCTGATGTGTTTTGTCATTGGTTGTCAAATCTGGGCTGATCACCTGCCAATTTTGCCCAACGCTATTGGTCTCGTGCACAAATTGGCTGCCTACCCACACCCGGCCTTTCACATGTTTGGAAAGCACCATGGGGAAATTCCAATGCCAACGGTACTTTGCATCAGCGGGCTTAGAGCCAATTTGCGTTTGTGGCCATACGCGTACATCGCGAGGATGCATTGTTTTTAGATCAAAGACATCGAGTCCTCCATCATAGCAACCGCTCCACACAATCGAATTGTCGAAGGGATCTGGCTGAGCGAATCCGCTTTCGCACCCTCCAATGCCATGCCATGCTCCCAGCGGAATTGAGTTGCCCCCTAAATAGCGGCTTGGACCCCGATAACTCCAAGCATCCTGGCGATTGGAGTAAACGTAATAAGGTACTTGGTTATCGACCGCGACATGATACATCTGGGCAATTGGAAGATTGATGTTCTTCCAGGTCTTTCCTTCGTTAAAGGTCATATTCAAACAACCATCGTGCGCACAAAGAATACGCTTCCCGTCTTTAGGATCAAACCACATATCATGGTTATCGCCCCCAGGGCCCCATTGATTGAATTTTTTATCAAAGGTTTTTCCACCATCCGTAGATTTCATGATACCTACCGAAATAGTGTAAACTGTGTTTTCATCGGCAGTAGAAACGCGCAAGCGAGTGTAGTAGCCCGCACGCTGACCCATGCCATGATGTTGATGCACCAGCTTCCAACTATCGCCACTATCTTCAGAGCGATAAAGCCTTGGCTCTTTGTCTTCCACTAGCGCATAAACCACTTTTGGATTTGTAAACGCTACGTCTACCGAAGTTTTTCCAACAGGATGGCCCGGCCCGCTTTCAATTCCATTTCGCAGGGGTTGCCATGACTTTCCTCCATCTTTTGATCGGTAAATGCCACTTGATGCCCCACCACTTGTGAGCCCCCATGTTTTTATTTCAACTTGCCACATGGCTGCATAAAGAATGTTGGGGTCTTTTGGGTCAATCGCTAAATCAGAACAACCGGTATTTTCATCTACAAAGAAAACCCGATCCCAGTTCTTTCCTCCGTCAGTTGTTTTATATACGCCACGGTCTTGTTGTGGGCCGTGTGAATGCCCAAGCGAGGCTACATAAACTGTATTAGTGTCAGTAGGGTGTACTACAACGCGGCTAATTCGGAAGGTTTTTTCCAATCCAAGTTTTTTCCAGGTTTTGCCCGCGTTCGAAGATTTATAAACTCCATTGCCAACTGCGTGTGCCGGTCTGATTAAAAAAGTTTCTCCAGTACCAGCCCATACTTGGTTTGGATTGGAAGGAGCAATCGCCAACGCTCCAATAGAGGAATCCTCGGTTTCATCAAAAATTGATTTCCAAGTGATGCCCATGTCTTCTGTTTTCCAAATGCCGCCTGATGCAGCACCAGCGTAAGACACCATTGGGTCTCCGGGCACACCTACTGCAGCAATCATTCGATTGCCGTCAGGGCCAATAAATCGAAACTTCAAAGACGAAAAGACCTTAGGATCAAAGGCCTGGCTAGATGCTGAAATAGTGGCACTTACTAGCAACGTAGCTAAAAGACATACTTTCATTTTTACAAATCTTTAATTACAGTTATCTAAATTAATTTCTTTCAGGCTAAAAGCAATATAAATGCTATTTGCTTATAGCTGGTACAATGATATCAATAGGATTAGGAGTAAAGCATAAAACAAAAATCAGCAACGCCATCCAACCCAACACTTTTCGTCCGAACGTTAATGGTTCTTCTATTTCTGAAGGCGGATGATGAATACCCGCGAAGCGCCCAATTATAAATAGAAAGAGCATAATGTCTAGATGGCCATTTAGCAATGGAACGAAACCCGCAACGGTATATTGAATGGCAAAGATGGCGACCGCAATAGTGAGTGTATTAAGTTTCGAAAGATGTAAACCTTGAAAGGACAAATAGTAGTAAAAAATCAAAAGGGGTATATAAATGATCAAATCATTAAACGGTGTTTTAGGAGAAAGAAGTCCCGTACCTGCATAAAATAATAGACCTATGTAGATAAAAGTTGAAACCCACTTGTGACGCTTCGAGCCGATCAGCCCATATAATACGTGGCCTCCGTCTAACTGACCAACTGGAAGCAAGTTGATAGCAGTGAAAACAAGGGAAAGGAAGCCAGCAAAAATAAAGGGATAGTGCATAATCTCATGTGCATTTGGCACTAGGGTAGGGTCTGGCGCGATTTTTTCTAGCATCAAAAAAAGTAGATTTTTACCTACTACAACATCCAACACATTCGGTGTCATGTTTTCAGGCTTATAAACGAAGGAGGCGTAGTCTGCACCGTACTTTTGGTACTCGGGATGAAATTGGTAGATATACTCAAGTGGCGGCAAATGAGTGTAGGCGTAAACGAGCACAATCAACGCGGCAACAAATCCGGCCAACGGCCCGGCAATACCGATGTCAAAATGCTGTTGTTTTGATCTAACGTAACCCTTTAATCTTATGACTGCGCCAAAGGTACCAATGTTAAACGGCATAATCCCCGGTGGAAAGGGTATGTAATAGGGTAACGTAGTTCTTATTCGATAAGAAATGGCGGTGAAATAATGCCCAAATTCATGAGCCGTAAGTATGAAAAGAAAAGGAATCGAATAAGAAAAGCCGCTCAAAAAATCATTCCAAGAATAATCTTTCATTAAAATGGATTTACCATATACCCATTCTGCTCCTGCTATTGTTGTGGTAGCTAAAGTTACAAGAAATAATCCCGAGTGGATAAGAGCTGTTTTTAACTTGGCGTTCATCAAAAAAGGGTGAAGGTCATTTCTGGGTGCGTGATCAAGTGAGTTTTGATTCCTAGTTTTTCAGCACCTTTTAGATTACTGACATTGTCGTCAAGAAAAATGGTTTCATCGGCAACTAGGTTGTTTTCCGAAAGCACAAATTCAAATATTTCCGAATCGGGCTTTCGCATCTTCATCAAATGAGAATAATAGGCTTTGGTGAAAAAGTTATCCAATTCAATGCCACCGCTGTTTTTTTTTACAATACTTGAAAAATGGTTTTTATGAATTTGATTAGTGTTGCTTAAGAGAAAGGTGCGATAGGTGCCATTTAACTGATTTAGCAAATCAAGTCGTTTCCTGGGTACATCTCCAAGCATTTGATTCCAAGCGTTATCAAAAATGGAATCGGAACAGGCAAGTCCTAAAATATCTTTCGCTTGGGTTCTAAACTCGTTGTCGGTGACATTCCCCTTTTCATATTCTAAAAACAAGCGCGATTCTCCGAGGATCGATTTGATCTTAGCTTCGGGAATGCCAGTCAGCTTGGAAAAAGCTTCATGCGTTCTCTGCACATCTAAATCGAGAAGCACTCCACCCAGATCAAAAATTACATTTTTAAATTGAACTTTAGACAAAGCATTGTGTATTAGTCGGCAAATATGTAACATTGCGCCTCATTTAGCAATTACCTAATCAGTAATTGGTTTTCGGGCCCTTAGCTCAGCTGGTTAGAGCATCAGACTCATAATCTGGGGGTCGTCAGATCGTTCCTGACAGGGCCCACTTCTTTTACTTTCGTGTTAAGCCAACGTTATTTTAACATCCTTTTTCATTGGCTTTTAAAAGTAATTTCAAAATAAAATCCTGAGTTCTTTAATGAAATCAAAAAATGTGTTAAAATTGGGAGTTAAACCTAATAAACCATGAAATTCAGCTTTCTTAAAACTATTTGTGTATTTGTTTTCCTTGCTTTAGGACTTTGGTCTTGCGGATCTTCTTCAAAAGAGGATCAATCAAAATCGGACGAATTTAAAGAAGCAGAAGAATCATTGAAAGATGGAATTCAAGATGTTGTTTACAATATTCCTTCGCCTCATGAAATCCCCTATTTACTTCAGTCTACAGGGGCTGACTTTAACCAAAGCTTGATCAGCGACAGAAAAAAGGCGGATAGTTATCTGACAAAAACAGATAAGGTCGCGTTAAACTTAGGTGTATATGCGTCTGACATTGGTTATTTAAGTTCTTATGATAAAACTCAAGAAGCGATTGATTATCTGACAACTGCAAAATCGCTGGCGGATAACATGGGTGTTATCGGGTCTTTTGATACCGATATCTTAAAAAACTTTGAATCAAACATTTCTAATAAGGATTCATTAGCAGCTTTGTTAGACAGGGCGATAAAGAAGACGGACGTATATCTTAAAGACGATAGCAGAAACAAGTTGGCGGCTTTGATGGTAGTAGGCAGTTTTGTGGAAGGTTTGTATATCACTACGGGCGTAATCTCCAGCTATCCGAAAGATCTTCTACCCAACGACCAGCGAAATGTAATTTTAACTCCTTTGGTTCGAATCATTTTAGAGCAAGAAAAATCGGTGAACGAACTAGTTAAAATGTTAGGCGCAGTGCAGCCAGCTGAAGAGCCAATAACCACGTTGTTAACCGAGTTCACATCGTTGCAATCGTATTATAAAGAGTTGAATATCAATGAGCAGATAAAAAATAACAAAGGAAGCGAGGTATTGAACGACAAAAATTTAGCTGAAATAACCAGGCTTGTTTCGAAGTTACGTAAATCCATTACCGACTAGAAACTGCATTGAATTTACGTTGAAAGGATTGATAAGAGTTGTCAATCCTTTTTTTATGACCTTTTTGACCAGATTTATTTATCTTTAGCTGACTTTAAATCCAAACTAGAAATGAGCGAACCAGTACTTAAAGCCATTATGCGCCTTTTTGCACTTGTGGCTAAAGAAGATTCCGTAACGAAGCAAGAACGAGATCACATCGCCACTTTTTTGGGTGATCATTTAAACCAAAAATCGGTTGCTTCGCATTTGGCAATTTTTGATGGCTATTCAGCCGAATTTTCAAAATCGACAACCCTCGAGGAAGATAATCTAATTAATCAGATTTGTGCTGGTATCAACAAAGAAGTTGACCAAAAACAGAAGACGGTAATTATGATCGAGCTGATGTGCATTGTGTTAGCAGATGGCTCTATTTCCGAGGGAGAGGATAAGTTGACAAAAAAAATAGGAAGCTCGTTTAATCTTTCACCAGACGATATAAACCTGATCAAAACCTATGTGGTGAGCAATTCTACCCAAGAGTCTGAGCACGATGACATCTTAGTTATCGATTCATCCGAACATTTAGGAACCCATAAGCATATCTATAGAGAACATTTGGATGGATTCATTTCCATTCTCTTTATGCGAAGCACCGGGCTTTATTTCTTTAAATACATTGGCAAATCGGATGTATATTTAAATGGTGTTCCGCAAAAATCAGGAAACATTTATGCGTTAGCCACGGGCAGTAGTATTCGATGGGAAACCTCCCATCCTGTTTATTATGGTGATATATTAAATCAGTTCAAAAAGTATTCAAGCGCAAGTAGCTTTACATTTGAAGCAAAGGATATCTACTTCGAGTTCAAAAATCATAAACTCGGCCTGCGGGAAATAAATATTGCTGAGGACTCAGGAAAGCTGATTGCACTAATGGGTGCAAGTGGAGCTGGCAAATCAACGTTACTTCACGTGCTTAATGGAACTGAGAAGCCATCAAAAGGCGCGGTGTTGATAAACGGAATCGATATTCATAAAACACCCGAGAAGATTGAAGGTGTTATAGGTTTCGTCCCCCAAGATGACTTATTGATTGAGGACTTAACGGTTTATCAAAATCTTTACTTTGCTGCAAAGCTTTGCTTCAGTCACTTGGCCGAGCAGGAAATTGATACGTTGGTAAGAACCACGCTGGATGACTTGGGTTTGTCTGAAACCAAGGATTTAAAAGTTGGATCGCCCTTACGGAAAACCATTAGTGGCGGGCAACGAAAAAGACTTAACATAGGCCTTGAATTACTTCGCGAACCAGCCGTTCTATTTGTGGATGAGCCTACTTCGGGGCTTTCGTCACGCGATTCTGAAAACATTATCGATTTACTAAAAGAACTTTCTTTAAAAGGAAAATTGGTGTTTGCAGTAATTCATCAACCATCCTCAGACATTTTTAAGATGTTTGATAAGCTGGTGATATTAGATACGGGCGGCTATCAAATCTATTACGGTAATCCCGTGGACGCTGTAACGTTCTTCAAACGGAACATAAATCTTGTAAATAGCGAACAAGGCGAATGCCATTCATGCGGTAATGTTAATCCTGAACAGATTTTCAACATTATTGAAACAAAAGTGATAAATGAGTTTGGCAATTTTACTAACGAAAGAAAATTCCTGCCCGAACAATGGAACAGTTTTTTTAAAGCTAAAACGGTCGTACCGAAAGTGGTGCCTTCCGAAGAGGTTCCCCATTCTTCATTAAGAATTCCAACATGGTTTAAACAGACGTATCTTTTTTCATTAAGAGATATGCTTTCAAAGCTGAGCAATCAGCAATACTTGATCATCAATTTGGTAGAGGCACCATTGCTCGCATTCATACTCGCTTTTATTGTTCGGTATTATAATGTCGATGACCAGTTTAGATCTGGTTATTTGTTTGGTAAGAACTTAAATATTCCTGCCTATTTTTTTATGAGCGTTATCGTTGCGCTTTTCATGGGGCTTACGGTTTCAGCAGAAGAGATTATTAGAGATCGAAAAATACTTAAACGAGAATCGTTTTTACACCTCAGCAGGAGTAGCTATATAATTTCTAAAATCTCCATACTCTTTTTTATATCGGCCATTCAAACATTTTTTTTTGTTACGGTAGGTAACTACATGTTAGAAATTCATGGAATGTTTTTGATTCATTGGTCTATACTTTTTACAGTGTCTTGCTTTGCCAACCTGTTGGGCCTCAATATCTCTTCTGCATTCAATTCGGCTGTAACGATTTACATACTTATTCCAATACTACTTATTCCACAGCTTATTCTTAGTGGTGTTGTGGTTCGATTCGACAAGTTAAACCCTATTATAGGAAATACCGCGACAGTTCCATTTGTGGGCGACCTGATGGCCTCTCGTTGGGCGTTTGAAGCTTCTATGGTGGCGCAATTCAAAGACAATAAGTTTGAAAAGGAATTTTACAAATATGACAAAGCAATGTCGGAGGCGGACTATAAAAAGATTTACTACCTCCCTCAACTAGAGACAAAACTCACTTTTGTGAATTTGAATTTTAAAAGCCAGGAGCCAGAAATACAAGGCGAAGTTGCTAAGAATTTGAATCTAATAAGGAAAGAACTAAGTGGTGAGCTGGCTAAAATAAGTGGAGCTTTGCATAACAAGAGGTTAGATGGCCTCGAACTTTCAAAATTTGATTCGCTTGCGGCAAATGACACGAAGCTGGTAATAGATGCTTTAAAGAAGGTTTATATAAACAGATATAATAAGGCAGATAAAGAAAAAGAGAGAAAAGTTAATCGGATGACGAACACATCAGCGAAGGAAAAACAGTTTGAGGACTATCGGCTATCGTATCAAAATGAAGCCATTGCTGACTTAGTTAAAAACACCCAAGAATCCAATCGAATTATTGAAAAAAATGGCAAGCTGATACAGAAGATTTATCCCATTTATAAAGATCCAGACCCAGAGCACATCGTTGATTTTGACGCTCAATTTTATATGCCCGCGAAACATTTCTTAAGTAAAAACATTGATACATTTTATTTTAATCTTGGTGTGATTTGGTCGATGACACTTGTTCTTGCTATCGCACTCTATTTTGAGATTCTTAGGAGAATCATTGATGGACTTGGTGCGATCTCAAATCCGATTCCAAAGAGAATGTAAGCTATGTTCTATTTTTTATCAAAGATTTTACAGTTTCTTACAATTCCTTTTGTATTGATTGTGGGTGTTTTGATCGCATCTACCTTATTCAAAAAGGAGCGGCCAAAAAGAATTCTGTTCAGACTGGGGCTAGGGTTACTGCTGTTCTTTAGTAACGATTTTATTGCCAATGAAGTGATGAAGGCATGGGAGATCGCGCCAGTCCGTTTCAAAGACCTAGAAAAACATTATAGTTACGGTATTGTGCTGAGCGGATTTACGAGACTACACGAAGACTATGACGATCGCGTTTTTCTTGGCCTGGATAGAATTACACATGCTGTGCAGCTTTATAAGGCCGGAGTGATAGACACGCTGTTGATAAGCGGGGGGCAAGGAACGTTGGCGAAGAAGCGAATGTTAGAGGCAGATCAAATTGAACAAGTACTGCTGATAATGGGGGTAGATAAAACCCGCATACGTAAGGAATCGAAATCGAGAAACACACATGAGTCGGCAGTGGCCGTTGCCGCCCTGTTACAAAATGTGAACCCGAAGCAGTGCTTATTAATAACATCCGGGAATCACTTGCGTAGGGCGAAAGCGTGTTTTGATAAAGCGGGGTTTCGTGCCCAACCTTTTGCTACCGACCTTATATCTCACGCGACAGAATATTCATTTGAAAAATTTGTTGTGCCAAGCACAAATGCACTTTGGTTGTGGCAAGTGTTCTTCAAAGAAGCGATAGGTTTCATTGCCTACAAGGTGATGGGATATATATAATTTTCGGGCTGTTTAATTGGCTGCGATTGACCGGATATAAAATTGCTTGATAGATGGATAGTTTTGAAATAAAAGATAAAATCAAAAAACTTCTTCAAGACGGAAAAAAGTTGGAGGCTGTAAAGTTTGCAAGGGATTTCTTAAAGATTGGTTTGGTGGAAGCCAGGGAATTGGTAGAGGCAGCGGAAAGCGAGTTAATAGCCTCCGGTCATTACAATCCGCGCAAAGGGATTGCCTTCAATGGAATATCACTGCTATTGGTAATTTTCGGTTCAATTGGCATTTTGCTTCTTTCAATAGCTGGCTTTTTATATTGGCGAGACTATCAACACACCAAACACAGTATTTCTGTTGTTGGAACGGTGATTAAACTTAACTATGAAAGCAATGCCACTGCCCCGGTGGTTCAGTATAAGTGGAATGGGGTAGACAGAATTTATTCAAGTAATGTTTTCTCCAGCCCTTCTGCTTTTGAAATAGGAGAGACCGTTGAGATGCTGGTCAATGTTAATGATCCTTACGAAGTGGTGATCAATCAGTTAACAGAGCGTTATCTATTTGCGATCGTCTTTGGTTTTATAGGAGCTATTTTTGTGCTGATTGGCGGAGTTGGCATGAAGCTTAATAGGGCATTTTGAGCAGTTGTTGAGTTAGTTGCGCGATATACTTGCAATAGCTTTTTTAGAAGTCATCGGGTGGTTTTTTCATTTCATCTTTTAAGTATGCTATGGCTGATACTATTTGAAGGTTAGCATTTTCAAAAAGTTGCTTGAAATGTTTTTTTGATATAAATAGAACAGGAATTTTTGGAGCAATATCGATGAACGATTCCATTGATATGCACATTGGAGATGAAACAGATGTGTTTACGGAGTTAGTATTGGCGCTCGTGAAATATAAATCATAAATTTTATAACGAAACTTATTTTCCTTAACGTCAATTTGAATAGTCATTCTTAGTCCAACGTTGCTTTCACCCAATGAATTTGGCAATTGGGTAATAGTGTTACCTCTCAAAAGTAATCTTCCCATTTCTCTATCTTCATTTTGTACCGGATTATCGGGAAACTTTAAAAAGTCAAAGCCCCATTTTTTTGCGTTAGAGAATAAATCATTTTTTGACCTATTTTGGACTTCAACGACACCTTCGTATACTATTTTATTTGACTTAATTGGAAGTTTTAAGCCAGAAGTATCAATCTGAGCATTTGCCACCTTCAACATTGAGAATAGCAGGATAGCGGTAAGAATCTTTTCCATAGACAACATATTAATTCGTTCAAAATTTCGGAATCGCTGAAGCAGCCTTTTTATTACCACACCGCTGCACCCCGTGAGGTGCGAAGCAGTTCCAGAGCCCTAGAGATACCTTACTCAAAGAAGAAATGTAAAACTGAATTTCTACTGGTTAATGTTTTTTTTCCTGTTTTGTTATGCGAATTTTGTGCCAAAATAGTTGTGGCTTTTAAATCGGGTGATTTATTTCAGATCAATTTGGATTTGCCTTTATTTGCCTCCCTCCGCCTGAAGTTTTCATTTGCTTTCAGATTGTGTTCTTTGATAGATTGCATACAGAGGGGCCAAGCAAAAACATAAATGGTACTGGTTGTGATTTGCTTTCAGATTGTGTTCTTTGATAGATTGCATACAGATCGATCGTTAAATCGCCAAACGATAAATAGGTTGTGATTTGCTTTCAGATTGTGTTCTTTGATAGATTGCATACAGAATTAACGCTGAGTTGCCCGACATAAAAAAGGTTGTGATTTGCTTTCAGATTGTGTTCTTTGATAGATTGCATACAGAGCGATTTCTTCGGAGAAAACAACCGGCCAGGTTGTGATTTGCTTTCAGATTGTGTTCTTTGATAGAT
>JAIYCV010000024.1 GCA_027487845.1 Flammeovirgaceae bacterium | reverse complement strand
TTGCTTTGGAGCTACAAATGGGACGGGTACATTTACAGCCAGCGGTGGCACCTCTCCTTATACTTTTTCAGTGACGGGCAACACGACAGGTGGTACGACCAGTACGACAGGCACGACCCTGGATTTGACAGGTGCGGGTGTAGGTAGTATTACGGTTCAGGTTACGGACGACAATAATTGTGTTACTTCAAATACTATTACAATTAGCCAACCAACAAGTCCCCTTTCTGCAACTGAATCTCACACTGCTATTCAGTGTTTAGGTGGTACTTCATCAGTAACAATCAGTGCAAGTGGCGGGACTGCCCCTTACTCTGGTGTAGGAACTTTTACTCAATTAGCTGGTGTAGTTACTTACACCGTTACTGATGCAAATGGTTGCACTGCAACAGTTTCTACGTCAATTCCAGATGGTAACCCGCTACCTACTGTTACCCTTTCCTCATCTTCTACCTCCATTTGTTCCGGTTCTTCAACGTCACTCAATTTTGTATTTACCGGTTCACCCAGTTGGACTTTTTCATACAACGATGGCGCTACCAACTTTGGCCCAATAACGATACCTGTTAATCTCAGCATTCCGGTAAGCCCAACTTCGACCACTACTTATACGATTGTTTCGTTGTCCGATGCTAATTGCACTGGGACTAACTTAGGATCTCCTTTAACAATTACGGTCGATTCGCCTCCTTCCAATTCGTTGACGGTGACAGCAGCTTTAACCCCGCTCTGTGTGGGCGGAACAACTACTATCGATGTGGCTAATTCTCAAACAGGAGTTAGTTACCAACTGAGAAATGGCACAACGCCTATAGGCACGCCTGTTGTTGGAAATGGATCAACCATTAGCCTATCTACAGGAGTTCTTAATACCACCACTACATTTAATGTGTTGGCTACCAGAGGAGTTTGCACACCCGTGATGCTTACCTCCACTGCCACCGTGACCGTATCGGGATCAATAATTTCTTCATTGACAGTTACTCCAACTTTAGCAACCGTCTGCTCTGGGTCAAGTACAACGATTCGAGTGCTTAATTCTGAGAACTTAGTCAACTATCAATTACGGGATAACTCGACTAATGCTCCTATCCTTACATCTGTTGCGGGTGATGGTGGCACGATTTTACTCCCCACAAACAACTTATCTACTAATACTACCTTTAATGTACTTGCTTTTAGTGCTACTTGTTCCATTCAATTGACAAATCTGGCGAGTGTCAGTGTAGGGGTCAGCCCAGATTTGAGTCAAAAAGTTGTTTCTACCTTATCGCCCCTGTGCGTGGGTGGCGCGGACATCATCACTGTTGCCGATTCCCAAGTAGGGGTTTCCTATCAGCTTAGGGACAATGCCACCAATATCGCAATAGGCGCTGCCGTTGCGGGAACAGGAACGACAATAAGCTTGTCTACTGGAAGTTTGACCGCGACTACTACGTTTAATGTGTTGGCGACCGGTAGTTCAAGTTGCCCTTCTGCTCAGTTGACAAATACAGCAACGGTTACTGTTGTAGGTACAATAAGCGCAAGTGTAGATGTTGCCGCCCTTCCAGCATCTATCTGCTCTGGAACGGGCACCAACATACAGGTTTCAAATTCTGAACTGGGCGTAAGTTACCAATTGGTCAACAATGCCACGGGTGCCAATGTTGGCGGTATTGTGTCAGGTACAGGGGTTGGAACTCCAATAGACTTGCCCACCGGGAACTTGACCTCCACCTCCACATACAAAGTACTTGCAAGTAACGGTACTTGCTCGATTCAATTGACCACCTTGGCCACAGTAACGGTTAGCTCAACGCCTGACCTTACACTTGTGACTAGTGCGTTAGTATCTCCTGTTTGCTCAGGTGGAAGTACCTCTATCCAAGTGTTTGCGTCCCAAAAAGGTGTTACCTATCAATTGCGCGATGCCCTAAATGTTGATGTGGGCAGTGCCGTGGTAGGAACTGACGGCACAATTGTTTTAGCGAGTGGCGCACTTACGTCAAACACTACTTTTAACGTTTTTGCCTCCAGCGCATCCTGCGGTTCGGGTCAATTGAGCAATACCGTGGCCGTTGATGTTGGTGCGGGGGCGATAAATTCTTCGTTGACTTTAAACACCCAGCCGCCCACGATTTGCGCGGGGACTGCAGCATTTATTCAGGTCTTGAGTTCTGAAAATGGTGTTAATTACCAGTTGGTCAACAGTTCAACGGGAGCGTTAGTTGGATCAAGTGTTGCAGGAAATAACGGAACTGTGAACCTTAATACTCAAAGCCTTTCTGCCACTACCACATTTAATGTTATTGCCTCATCGGGCACTTGTTCGGTACAAATGACGACTTCGCCTATTGTAACGGTTACAACACCGCCATTGGCTTCATTGGGCGTCACCGTGCAAAACCCTTCCATCTGTACTTCTACCGCAACTAATATTCAAGTTGCAAACTCGCAAGCGGGTGTGAGTTATCAATTGAGAAATGGCACAACTTCGGTTGGTACTCCAGTACTTAGCCTTAGCGCGGGTTCTACTATTTCATTGCCTACTGGTAATTTAACTTCTACTACCACCTTTAACGTGATTGCTTCAATTGGTTCGTGTTCCTCTACATTAGTTAATACTGCGGTTGTTACTGTATTGCTCGCAACAGATCCATTTTGCGCTGGTTCTTGCCCAACATTGACTACTAGTAATACTACCATTTGCCCCGCGGGCGGCAGTGTTGATCTTACTACTTTAGTATCTGCGTCTATTGGGGGTGGTACTTTTACATTTATTGGCACTGGAGTTACAGGTAATACATTCAATCCAAGTGGCAGCGCAGGTACTGTTGTTGCGATAAGTGTCACATACACCTTATCGGGTTGCCCGAATGCGACAGGAACTATTAATGTGACTGTAAGATCGGCTTCTAGTTCGCTTTGTTCAGGCGGAGGAACGGGCAATTGTGCCACAGTCGTTATTGTACCAAAGCCAAGCCCAGCAACATGTACGAATTCGAATGGAAAGATTGTGATGAGCATTAAACCGTTTGTACCTGCTGTAAATAATGTCGGAGTCCAGATTGATATCAAGGGGATATCTGCAACAAATAATACTATCGCACGAACAAATTTTAACGATTCAACTTTTGTTAACCTTCCTGTGGGTGTCTATACCTACACGATCATTTATGGCGATGTAGCATGCACCAAAACGGGTCAAGTCACAATTGACCAATCTGGAACAGTAGGTATTCCATCGGCTTCAAATATTGTTTCTCCTAAATGTTTTGGTCAAGCTTCTGGTGCTGTGACTATATCTGTTCCGGGGGAGACGGGGAATGTTCTTCAATGGTCTTTAGATGGTGGTGTCAATGATCCATTCAAAGCTTTTACGGCAGGAAGCCAAATAACTGGGATACCTGCTGGGGCAGCTCCAAACTTTCAACAAGTAATAAGTGTTCGGAGAAATTCATCGGATCCTTGTTTTGCTGCGGTTACGATCACCATTCCTCCTGGTGCTGCCGATATCATAGCGCCCACCACGGTTACCAATGCAACATGTAGTAATAATGATGGAAGTATCTTAGTTGGAACGATTTCTGGCGGAACAGTGCCTTACGCCTTTAAGTTTGATGGCGTTGGAATCGCTTCATTGCCCGCAAACAATACTTTTGCCGGGCTGGCAAGTGGTAAACATACCCTTACCGTTACAGATGCGAACGCTTGTTCAAAAGACTTCGAGTCAAACATTACCTTCCCAGGACTAGTAGATTTCTCGGTGATCGGAACCAGTTCTTCCTGTGTCGCTACATCAAATGGAACGGTAACTGCCATTATATCATCGGTAGGCTCCTTTAAGATAGGAATAAGTACCAGTCAATCCGTTAAGCCCACAACCATGTTTGATGTTACTTCAGGAGGATCTACCTCGTATGTTTTTGACAAACTACCACCTGCGAGCTATTTTGTTTTCCTTAACTCAGTGGGCTCACAATGTCAAAACATAAAACAGCAAGATATTACCAGTGCGGTGCAAGATATTACAATCAGCTACTCCACTGAGGCGGCCTGCTCAGGTGCTAATGGCAGCTTAGTCATCAAGTCAGTTGCGGGCGGTGCAACTTCATCTTACACTTATTCTTTGGATGGTGTTTCATTTATTAATTTACCAGCTAATAATACTTTCACAGGATTAACAGCAGGCGGTCATGTTTTCCGGGTGATTGATGCGGGGGGCTGTTCAAAAGAATTTGCTATTGAAGTTCCCGCGCCAACATCAGTTGATTTCACGTTGAAAAATGACCCTTTAAAATGTATTGAGGAACGGGCGACAGTCACGCTGTCAAACTTCAAGGGAGCTTCGGTAGATTATACCTATCAGATTTTGCAGCAGACCAATGTAGTTTCATCTGGCTTGATTAGCACGGTGAATGCGAAACAGGATTTTATTATTAAAGACTTAACTCTTGCGCAAGGCAATTATCAGTTGCAATTACAACAGAATCAGTTTTCAATAAATGGCTGTACAAGTCCGATAATAGCAGTTAAACCATTTACTATTACTGGGCCGACTGAAAAATTGGATACCATTTATGTGACTAAGAATATTTCATTACCTGATTTTGCTACAGGTTCTATGGCGGTTGGTATCAAGGAAAGTGGCAAAGCACCGTACGAAGTGCGTGTGGAATTAATAACACCACGGTTTCCTCCAAACCAAGGTTATCTGCAAGAATGGACAACCGCTGCTCGCAATGCGCAAAGTCTTAAAATGGAAGTTACAGCTTCGAGTTTATTTGCTGGGCTATACTCGGTGTCAGTGCGGGATGGATTTGGCTGTTTACAGAACTACAGCGTAGATATAGGTGCAGACGAAAGTATATTTATTCCGAATGTAATTACGCCAAATGGCGATGAGTTTAACGATACTTTCTTTATCCGCAATTTACCATCTTCTACTCAGGTAATCATTGTTAATCGGTGGGGTAAAGAGGTATATAAATCGGATGACTATAAGAATAATTGGGATGCAAAGGATATTACTGAGGGTGTTTACTACTACAGAATTAAGGCAGGTGAACAAGTATTTACGGGTTGGGTAGAAGTATTGCGTGACAGTAAATAAGTTAAATGTTCGAAAGAAATTTCAACGTGTCAATGGCATCAGCGTAGTCAGCTAGTTCAGGTAACTGAGTAGTTCCAAAATCGACACTTTTTGGATACCAACCTTTTACAGACGAGATACATTGCAATTTTTCGCCACACTTCTGAATCCTTGCGGAAAGATCAGCTTGGTCTTTATAATATTCAAAAAATAGTGTTGCCAGGGGCGAAACGAGTGATGTGTCCTCGCGCATAAGCGAAAACCCATTATCGTGAAAAGCAGTTGAATTGAGAATTAGTATGGCCTTCTGGTAATCATAATTATTCATGTATTTATTGTGCTGACTGACATGGGAATAAGTCTCAAACGCCTTGCTCAATTCTGATAAATCAAAACCCTCTGGCAGGTAAAGTTTAGAAACATTTCGGCATCCCATTCCAAAATAGCTGAATACGTCAAAACCCAATCGAACCAACTCATCGGTACTTTCTTCACCTAATAGGATAGCGCAGGAAGATCGATTTTTACGAATGATGTGGGGTATATTTCGAAAGTAGTATTCAAAATAGCGAGATGTATTGTCGCTGCCTGTTGCAATCACTGCGTCAACACCATTCAGGCGTTCCGTAATTACAATTCTGGGACTAAGCCTTGGTTCAATTTCTATTAACATGGCAATAATCTTCGTCATTAAAAAGGTATCTTGATGACTTAACTTTATGTGCGCGGAATGCCCTGAAATTAGTATCGATAAAAGATCGTGGAAGCCAACTAAGGGAATATTTCCAGCCATTGCCACGCCTATTTTTTTTGGCTTGTCTTTCTCGAGCGGGTAATTACTCACCCAGCTTTCAAGAGCTTTGCGATTCATGAATTTCTGAATTCCGGAGAGTGCCAATTCCACACTTTCATCTATAAACCACGGATTTGCTGCCTTTGCCGATCCTTTTAATAATTGTTGGTCTTCCTGCGAAAGGGAGTGCAACCGTTCGCCAAGCATTGAAAAAGCATTTATTCTTTCAGATAAGTTCATTCTAAACTATTGTTGAGGGTGGGTTGTTTTGACGGATGATGTTGGTGGCGTATTTTTGTGTCGAAATTATCAGTAAAACCTGAATATCTGTATATATGGCCATAATGATTACCGATGAGTGCATTAATTGCGGTGCCTGCGAACCGGAGTGCCCCAATACTGCGATTTATGAGGGCGGAAGAGAGTGGAACTGGGCTGGAGGCACTGCGTTGACAGCCGTAAAGTTGGATGACGGTTCTTTTGCAGACGCGAAAGAAGATCAAAAACCTGTATCGAACGAATTTTATTATATCGTTTCTGGAAAGTGTACCGAATGCACTGGTTTTCACGAGGAGCCACAATGTGCAGCTGTTTGCCCGGTCGATTGTTGTGTGCCAGATCCCGATCACGTTGAGACGAAGGAAGTCCTTTTAGCCCGGAAAGTTTACCTTCATAACGAAGAATTGGTAAAATAAACTAGCGCAGCGTTTGTCATCTCATCTTGGCGCGCTTGTTTAAATAAGCTTGCAATACTTCGAAATAATTACTTTTCGTGTTAACTGAAATAAAATCAATCTTCAGTTGATTGCATTTCATCTTAAGCTCAGTGTGCAGTTGCTTTAATTGAGATTCATATTGATCCTTAATCTCAGAAGGATTTAACTTTAGTCGTTCACCGCTTTCGAGATCGATAAACTCGTGCGGCCTATCCGCGAAAGCGAAATTCAATTCAGTTTCGTGATCGGTTACATGAAATAAAAGAACTTCATGTTTATTATGTTTTAGATGTTGAAGCGATTTAAACAACTCATTAAGACCCTCGCTTTCGTCAAACATATCGCTGAAGATAATTACAAGCGAACGCCTATGAATTTTCTCGGCAATTTCATCGAGTGCTGATTTTACCCTGGTTACTTTTCTCGAAAAAGTGTCAGGTTTGCTATATTTTTCAAGTGTCGCGAAGAGCTTATTGAGATGTGTGCCAGTGCTTTTGATGGGCGTGAGTTCTTCGATTTTTTCCGAAAAGAGGCACACGCCAGCAGCATCGCGCTGAGTATGCAACAGGTATGCTAAGGCCGCAGCGGCATTCATAGCAAATTGCAATTTAGATTGCCGGCCTTCGGGATAAAACATGGAAGGAGACCTGTCAATTACGAGCAAGCATCTAAGGTTGGTTTCCTCTTCGTATTGTTTGGTGTAAAGCCGGTCGGTGCGCGCAAACACTTTCCAGTCAATATGGCGAGTGCTTTGTCCCTCATTATAAAGGCGGTGTTCTGCAAACTCTACCGAAAAGCCATGATAAGGAGATTTATGTAAGCCAGTTATAAAGCCTTCTACTAATTGCTTGGCAAGCAATTCTAAACCGCCAACTTTTTTAACTTCATCCAAGCTTAGGTTTGAGGCCATTGTTTTTGGTTGTTTTTGGGATTAATGTACGTGTAACTGTTTCAAAAGTAGCACATTGCCTTCAAAAAATAGGGTTGCTTGTTTGCAATAAATATTTTAACTAGTATATTGGGATCAACCAAAAACTAAACTTTAAATACCTGTGGAAGATAACAAGATGAATGGCCGGGATGAGATCTTCTCGGAGAAAGTGAAAGCTGGAAAGCGCACCTATTTTTTCGATGTAAAGGCAACACGTTCAAGCGATTACTATGTAACGATTACAGAAAGTAAAAAGCGCTACAACAAGGATGATGAAGGGTTCACTTATGAAAAGCACAAAATCTTTCTTTACAAAGAGGACTTTAACAAATTTGTCGAGGCACTCAATAATACTGTAAACCACGTTAAAAATGAACTTATGCCGGGTGTCGACTTTTCGCAATTTGACCAAGTTCGTGAAGAAAATGAAGAAGCAGTAAAGAGCGTGACAGCCGAAACAGATCTTAAATGGGATTAGATTTACCTACCTAGCCCTAGACCGGAAAAACCCTTGGAGCAATCCAGGGGTTTTTCTTTTGTACACTTAGCAGGTTTCGCAACTCCTTAAGACTTATCTATATTTGCGACCTGATTTTAAGATTGGTAACTGGGGCGACTCAAAACTTCAAAGAAAAAAAGCAAATTTCAAGTATGGGACTAAAATGTGGAATTGTTGGGCTTCCGAATGTTGGAAAATCTACTTTGTTTAATGCACTTTCAAACAATAAGGCCGAGGCTGCCAACTTTCCGTTTTGCACGATAGAGCCAAACGTAGGTGTTATCTCTGTCCCCGATCCGAGGTTAAAAATTTTAGAAGGTCTGGTAAATCCGCAAAAGGTAATTCCAACGACTTTTGAATTTGTGGACATCGCTGGCCTGGTAAAAGGGGCAAGCAAGGGGGAGGGATTAGGAAACCAATTTTTAGCGAACATACGGGAAGTAGATGCGGTGGCGCATGTGGTTCGTTGCTTCGATAATGATAACATAATCCATGTAGATGGTAAGATCGATCCGGTAGCTGATAAAGAGATAATTGATACCGAATTGCAATTGCGCGATTTGGATTCTGTCGAAAAGAAAATCGCCAAGACGGAGAAAACGGCAAAAGGTGGAGATCCCAAAGCAAAGAAGGAGTTAGCTGTTTTACAAGCCTACCGCGATGCACTGCAGGCAGGAAAAAATGCCCGATCCATTAAAATGGACGTGGAAGAAAAAAAGGCAATAGAAGACCTTCAATTGCTCACTGATAAGCCCGTAATCTATGTCGCAAATGTAGACGAAGGGGCTATCCACGCGGGTAATAAGCACGTAGATGCGCTTCGGAACTTAGTAAAAGAAGAAGGAGCGGAAGTGGTGATTGTTTGCGCTGCAATTGAGGCGCAAATAGCGGAGTTAGACAACGAAGAAGATAGAATGTCTTTTTTGAACGAGTACGGTTTAACTGAATCGGGCTTGGGTAAACTGATCCGTGCAGCATATCATTTGTTAGATCTGATCACCTATTTTACTGCAGGTGAAAAAGAAGTAAGGGCTTGGACCATTCACAGAGGGTGGAAGGCGCCACAAGCTGCCGGAGTAATTCATACCGATTTTGAAAAAGGTTTCATCCGTGCCGAGGTAATTAAATTGACCGATTTTGAGAAGTACAAGACGGAAGTGGGTTGCCGGGAAGCTGGTAAATTAGGGGTAGAAGGCAAAGAATACGTAGTGGCCGATGGCGATATTATGCACTTTCGTTTCAATGTTTGAGTTCATACTAAATTAACACTCAAAGAGTTCTGTTTTTCAGGGCATTATTCGTACATTAGCTTTCTATTTTTAGATGGCGTACTCGGGTTATTGTAAATAATAATTTTTTACCCAATTTTTTTGTCTTTTGAGAATCAGGATTGTCTTTCATTTAAAGAACAGGGGCGCATATGTTCCGTTTCATCATCAATTTTTGGTGGCTCAAACCATTAAAGGGTTGGTAATGCTTGGTGGTGAAAGAAAATTTTTGCCGTTTATGCGTTATAATTTTTCCGGCTTAAAAGGCCAAATTCAAATCAGCAGAAAAGGGTTGCATTTTTATTCTTCTCGTGTTACCCTTGTTTTTTCATCGTCAGATCAAGAGTTTTTAGAATATTTTTTGAAAGTGCTGATGGTGCAAAAGGAACTTTTGATAGGCACCTTACAATTGGTGCCAGAGGCAATTGAAAATGAAGATCCTGTGGCTATTGGCGAATCGGTGAAATTTCTTTGTATTTCACCCATTGTGCTCACGCAAGCTTCTTTTAATGATGAATCGGGCAAACGGTTCATATCTCCTCATACCGATGAATTTTCGGATTTATTGTATGACTCCACCATCGCTAGGATGGAAGAGTCTATGAAGTTTTCAGCTGATGAGCTCGCTAGTTTTTATAAATTTCAACTGGTTGCTGATAAAGACTACCTCGCGCGCATCCAGGCTACATCTAAAAAATTCGCCCGCATTTATCCATTGTATGATTCGGATGTCAAATTTGAGGTGCGTGGTTACACATTTCCATTTACGCTATACGCTCCACAGCCGGTTCAGCAGTTTGTTTATGAGTATGGCCTTGGTCATTTCTCACACAAAGGGTTTGGCATGCTAGACGTTGCCAACGGAAAGGCCATTCAAAAGCCCGCAGAAGAAGAAATGGTTTTTGCTTAACGCTGATTGGTTTCAAAAACAAAATATCCTAAAAGCAAATCTGCATTGGGCTGAAAGGCCCTGTTGTAAACGAAGATTTCATATACGTTTTCGGTCTCGAAGTGATTGCCCTCAATTTCATTGGCTGGGGTGGTAATTGATTTTATGGCGTATGTGTAGTTGTAAAAGCCTTGTTTGAGTAAAAAAGTCTTTTCAAAAGAGGCGGTTGAGATATTAAACTTCATCTCATTTTCTTCCGTAAGGTTCCATTGATTAAAAGCCCCCACCACGAAAATGGGCTCTGAATATTTTTTGAAAGGTTTTAAAGCGAATGTAACGTTCAGGTAATTACTTCCCGTTTTTGAATCGCCCGTATCACGGTTGTCGATTAAAAAGCCGCCATTGTAATCATTGTATTGCGAATAAGCTTGGTCTGTTCTTGGTCTGTCTTCTTCCACATACAAATGAAATGGCTTGGCCGATTTATCGATGCTATGCGTGTTTTGACCTGGATAATTGAGCGATCTAAAATCTACAAAACGGAACTCGTTGCCACCTTGAAAGGATTGGACTTCGTCAAAAAACCGGTACTCTAATTCGCTTGAATTCTCCCGAACAAAAGATGGGCTGATATCATTTTTACTGTTGTCCCAGCGATGATTTTGCATCATCACTAAATGGACGCTTTGCAGCGGACTGAAAATTTCCACGTTCGAGTAATTCAACGTAAAATTAAAGGGCTGGATAGTTCGCCCTGCGCCTGTCCCTAAAAATTGTCGATCATTCACCATACTGATTTGGGATGCGTAAATCATAAGTCGTTTGGAAAGTACCAGTTGATTTTTGTTTCCGTTGCGATAGATGATCAGTAAATAGTTTCCTGGAATTTTAACACGTGGTATGGCAAACTGATAATGAACATACGGTATATGTGTGTTGCTTGAGAAGGCATAATCAGTGATGTTAAACTCATTGTATTCATACGAAAAATCTAAATCACTTAGCGTGGATTTTGTCCAATCGTAGTTGCAGTGTATCAACTTAACATAAAAATCGGAGCGGCTATTTTTCAATTCATCAAACTCCAGCACCAAGTTATTCTCGTCTATGGAAGTGACAGAAGTATTCATATTGTCAGTTGCGTTTCCACGATTTGGGTATACCATGATGGTCTTTATGGTAGATTCATACGCTTTGTCGATAAACTCCAGCTGCTGTTGTGCAACAGAAGAACTTGATACGAGCGCCAGAAAACAAAGAAGAAAGTTTTTTCTCATGGAAGTTTGTGTATTCTTTTGTGAAATTTAGACTACAAATTGTAGAGAACAAAATATCAATATTCATTCCAACTAAATTGCGCCAGTTGGGGTCTAGTAAGTAAATCGGTTTAATGCTAAGCGAACAAGAAATCATTCAAGGATGCGCTCGTGGAGACAGAGTAGCCCAAAAGGCGCTGTATGAACGCTATTGCCGAAAAATGTCTGTTACCTGTAAGCGATATGCCAAAACGATTCAAGAAGGAGAGGATATTTTGCAAGAAGGATTCATTAAAGTGTTTGCCGCGATAAAGAATTTTCGGGGCGACTCTTCGTTGAATACCTGGATCACTCGAATTATGATAAATACTGCGCTAAATGCACAACGCCAGAAGTTGTATTTATTGCCTATGGTGGATGTCGCAAATGCGAACCTTAGTGAAGGAGAGGAGATCAGTCTTTCCAGTTTTCATTTGAATGAATTGATTGACATGATACAGTCGTTGCCCGATGGCTGCAGAATGGTTTTCAACCTGTTTGCCATTGAAGGCTTTAGCCACAAAGAGATAGGGGATATGTTGGGTATCAGTGAGGGCACCTCTAAATCACAACACAACAGGGCCAAGATGTTGCTGAGAGCCAAGTTAGAGTCAAAAGAAACGAAGTATGCAAAGTTTGGAGAATAGAGATTTTGAAAATAAGTGGCGGGACGTTTTCGCGGATGCGGAAGATGAACCCAACGAGGCCTTGTGGCTATCGATTGAGAACAGTTTGGCTGCCACCGATGGAATTGTGATGCGTGGCAGAGTGGTGTTTTACCAACGGTTGGCCGCTGCTTCGATATTGATTGCTCTTTTGCTTGGTGGACTTGCCGTTATCAAATGGAATAGCGGTCTGGAAAAATCTACGGTGGCAACTTCTAAACAAAACGAAAACCAGAGGGCGGATGCCAAAGAACAGAAGGCAGCGGGAAATCAATCGGACAATAGTAGTGCAAACAATAACATCAACGATAAAGCAGGTAATTCAACAACCAATAAACTAAAAGTACAAAACCCGCTTGCTAGCAGACAGCCTGGCAATAATGTTCTAGCAACTCCTATCCAGTTAATAGCAAATGGAGTAAATGACAAGGCTGGGAGAATTCAACCTCTTTCCGATTATAAGAATAGTACAGAATACACCGATCGTGAAATTACCTTGAACAACGTTTTCGCATATTATGACATCAAACTAAAAGGTAAACCAGTTTTTGATCATAGAACAAGCGATAAACTGGTGTTGAGTGAGCCAATTGTACCTGCAAAAGAAAGGATAGAGGAGAGAGATAATTGGTGGGCAGCTATTGGTGGTTCTGCTGGCGCTTACACGCAGCAGTCAACCGTAAATGGAGCGGCATTTAGTAACTTGAATTCGCCAACGGTTGCTTCCCGTTCTCAGAGTTCGACTGGTTCAAATGTGGGTTCTTCATTTTCTTTCGGAATGACCATGGGGAAGAAAATTTCAAAGCGATGGATGATAATGACAGGTGTAAACTATCTCACCCAATCGGTAGGCTATTCTTCGAATCAAGCTCTGAATGGAAATCAAGTCTACTTAGCTGACTTATCAAGTCAAAAAAACATATCTAGTGCTGCCAATTTTACTAGTTCCTATGATCTAAATAGTGTGAATGAATTTGTTTCGATTCCTCTCCAGGCAGGTTATCAACTGGTGCAACGGAAATTTGGGTTGCAGCTAAACACAGGGGTGGCCTCTGATATATTTCTACGCAATTCGTTGGTCGACCCTTCTGGAATACGTGCCACCGATATCCAAACTGCCGGTGAAAATTCTGTCTATCAAAATATAAATTGGACAGGTTTACTTAGTACAGAGTTCAGTTATAAAATATCCTCTCACTATCGGTTCTCGCTGGTGCCAGGCATGCGCTATTCTTTCCAATCCATTGTCAAGCCTTCGGTTGGTTCTTCTATTAATCCACTGGTGTGGGATATTGGCTTTAGACTTCGTTATAATATTAAATAGCGTTCCAACCCGAAGTAGTTTTACCGTGTCTACGAAAAAGATAACCAACATTCTTATGAAAACTATCTATGAAAAGTCGTCAATTAAAAGTTTTGCTTTTTTTACGACTCTTATTTTGTTGACCATTGCGGCCAATAGTTGCGAAGACAAATGCAAAGTGGAGCAATCGTATAATTATTACGAACCCGTTTACACCACCACTGCAGAAATTCGTGCGGCCGTAAAAACAATTACGCCTCAAGAGATAAATGAACCGGGTAAAATCTATATAAAAGATAATTGGTTGTTTCTAAACGAAGTAGGAAAGGGCATTCATGTTATTGATAATTCAACTCCAGCCAGCCCAGTAGAAAAAACGTTTATCAACATACCGGGAAACTATGATCTTTCTGTTAAAGGAAATATTCTTTATGCCGACAGCTATATCGATTTGTTGGCCATCGACATTTCTGACGTTCAAAATATTAAAGTGGTAAAAAGGCTGGAGGGTATTTTTTCGAGGTACAATAGTTTGGGGTTTGCCCCCGATGCGGAGAAAGGAATTGTTACCGAATGGGCGTTAAAGGAGAAGGTGAATATAGATGACTCGGGTTGCAGAGCCCTTGCATATCAACAGTGGGGAGGGGTTTATTATGATCGGGGAATAGCGTTGATGGCCTCGTCAACTTTTAGTTCTAAAGCAGCGGTAGCCCCAAATAATGCTACAGGCAAAGGCGGTTCCATGTCCAGGTTTACCATTGAAGGCGATCATTTATATCTGTTGGACAATGGGAACTTGCAAGCGGTAGATATAAAAGTTACGTCCGAACCAAAAGCGTTAACAAAGGCATATATCAATTGGGACATTGAGACCGTGTTTCCCTACAACGGAAATCTTTTTTTGGGTTCGCAAAGTGGCATGTATATTTTTAGTTTAAGTGATCCGGCAAATCCAAAGCAACTGAGTTTGTATAGCCATGTTCGCCAGTGCGACCCTGTAGTAGTGGAAGGTGACCTCGCGTATGTAACATTGCGGTCGGGCACTACTTGCCAAGGATTCAGCAATCAGTTGGAAGTAATTGATGTGAAAGATCTGAAAAATCCGGTCTTACTAAAAACTTATCAGATGACAAATCCTCATGGGTTGGGTATCGACAATAAAACACTTTTTATCTGCGATGGTGACGATGGGTTGAAAGTGTTTGATGCGAGTGACTATCAAACCATTTCTGCAAACCAATTGGCGCATTACAAAAACATCAACACCTACGATGTTATTCCTTATAACAACATAGCGATTATGACCGGCAAGGACGGCATCTATCAATTTGATTACGCTGATGTTAAGAATATTAAATTGATTAGTACTCTTCAAATAATTAGAAAGCAATAAAACATGCGTATCATTTTCTCTGTGTTGGCATTGTTGGTGGTTGCCACTACTGCATCTGCCCAAAAAAAAGATACTACTCGATTTAGGCCACGTTACTATGGAATGTTTTTAAATGGTGCTCAAATCGGCTGCACGGATTGCGATCGCGACAACAAAGTGACGGTTTCAACTTACCTGATAAATGGCGTACAGTTTTCAAGGAGGTTTTCAACAGGCATTGGGGTTGGATTTGATAGTTATGAGCAATGGAAAACCATGCCTGTTTTTTTACATCTTTCCCAAAAAGTAATAGGTAGAAAAAATGGATTGAGTGTGCAGTTGAATGGAGGTTATTCTTTTGCATGGATGGACAAGCAGGGGTATGAATTGCCTAATTTTAAGCAGCAAGGCGGCCTGATGGTGCATTATGCACTTACCTACCAATATGAATTGGAGAAGGTACGTCTGCTATTTTCAGTCGGCATGAAAAAACAGACGGTTTCGTATGGGTATCGGTATGAGTGGAGTTCACAATACGAACAAACGAAGAACATCCAGGATTTAAATCGGTTTGTAGTTCAGGTTGGTTTTGGATGGAAGTAGTAGTAACGTGCAAGCTCCACGGCCGCAGGGCCGCGTCCTTGCACCGAAGCTGAATTTTCTCCGCACCCACATGCCCCTGCTAGGACTGCGGGAAAATTAGGCTTCTAACGCAAGGACTGAAAGACAACGCTCGAGCGGAGATTCGCTCGGAACGAAGCTGTATCGTCCATCGCGAGCCACGAAGCGTCTATTAACAATCAGTTTGGTCTGATTTATGTTCGAAGCAATTAGCGCGCTGGGCAGGACGAAAAGCGGGGGTGTGTTGGATACGAGCAGGGAAGCATTTTTCGTCCTTGATCTTTTTTCGTTCTTTCGAAATCGTTGTTGGTTGATCGTTATTCGTTGTTTGCAAAGGCAATCCTATCTGATAATTTAGTCTAGTCTATATTCGAAGCATGAGCGCGCTGGCCTGGCCGAACAGCGGGGTGGTGCGATGGCATGTGGGGGGAAGCATTGTTCGGCCTTGAATTTTTTGGTTCTTTTTGTTTCCAAGACAAAAAGAACGAGAGAACTTGAGTCAGATGAGCGTTGATCACCCACAGTTAGTTTTATAACAACAAACGATCCAACTAAACTATTCATTAAAGCTGCACAGCCGCAGCGGAGGTTACTTCTTTTTCTTCTTAATTTTCGCCTCAGGTAAATTATCTACTGTAATTTTTACTAAGGCGCTTAACCATTCACTGTCCTCAATTTTATCTTCAATTAAGAAACTCGGTTTTGCCCCTTCAAACGCGGGCAATTCAGTAGGGTCGCCAATAAACTCTCTCCCCTTACTGGTAGGCTTTATGAATAGCTTATTGTCGCAGATTACGCCAAACATCTTACCATCACAATAAATACCGTACTCGCCAAACATCTTTTTGGTGGATATTATCCCTTTGCTTTGAATTTGCTCCGTTACAAAGTCAACGAAGTTTTGGTCTGATGCCATGCTGGTTATTGGTTGATTTTAAAGTAAGGATTGTAGATAAGCCCTATTACGTTGCCAAACGGGTCTTTTACGGTGGCGGTCATCAGTTCATCGCCCACATTGTAAGGCGGTTCGTTTTCTGTGGCACCCACGCTTAGTAGCCTGTTGTAGGTTTCGTGAATGTCATCCACACCCCAATAAGATACTACACTTTCCACTTTCACAGCCGAGGGGGTGGGGTCAGGTTGAAGCCCCAACTCAAAACCACCAATGTTAAAGCCCACATAAAAGGGTTCGTTAAAATAAGGTTCGGTTAAAAAGGCTTTTGCATACCATTCTTTTGCTTTGGTAATGTCGTCTACCTTGTAAATTGTTGTTCTTAATCCTAGCATTTTGTTTACGTTTTCTTTGATGTGTTTCACTAATGAATTTTCTTAACTTTATTCACGCGTGTTTGTCAAGAAGACCAACACGGGCAGGAGTGGCAACACCGACCACGGGCAAAGTTGGCTGCAGTTTTACAATTTCAAGTAAGTCTTTATTGTCTGTAATCTAGTCGTTATTGAACTTGCATCATTTGTCCCTTGTTGGGTCATTCTATCGTATTCTAACAAGTCGTATTCTGCTGAGCCAATATCCTTTTCAGCTTTTTTTCTATTTTTTTCCAATTTGTCTTTGAACTCTACAAGCATGTTTCTCGTGAATGAATCCAATTTCTTGTCTTTCTGATAGTCTCTTATTAGTAAGAAATATACTGGGAATGTACCCTGAGATTTCAAAAGTGGGTCGTTCTTAATAAACAGTTTATTCATTTCAGTTAGTATCGACTGAACCTCCTTATTCAAACTGTCAACTTCCTTGTCGGTCTTCGATTTATGTGTTCTTACAAATTCATCCAGGTAGAGTTTCTTTGTGTCCACAACTTTCTTCTTACCAGTTGTCAAACTATAAATAAGAAACAATACTTTAGCAGACGCTTCCTTATGCTGATATCTCTTATTTGAAAATCCAATGTTCTCCTTGAAAAACTTATGAGATGCGACTTTGGTAATTAATTTGGCCATCGCCCCGCCAAAAGCATTTCGCTTTTCCGCAGCATTTAAAGGTACGGCCTCATTTAAACGCGAGAACATATCTTCAATTAGTTCTAAATCGTCAGTCGAAATAGCTACGATTGGAAGTGAAATTGAGTCAAACTTAATTTTAAGTTTAGGATATTTTTTTGCTAAATCAGAATAAGTTAGGCCGCCAGCTTGTATTGAAGCGTCTTTTAGAAATTCAAAATCTGTCGCCAAAGGAAAATCCCCGTCAATGAATTTCCAAATTGTTTCTAACCTTTGTCGCCCATCAATAATAGCATAGTCTTTACCTGTTTTTTCTTTTTCTTCTTTACTAAATTTATGAAAGTAAATTTTAGGTATGTCATATTCATTAAGAATGCTGTCGATAAGTAATTGTCTTTTCTCCAACCCCCAGATATCGCCATTTCGCTGATACTCAGGATTAGTAATTATCTCTTCCTTTTCAGAATAAATTTTGAGAATAGATGACTGAGTTAATAGGTTTGTTTCTATGTATGGCATCTTAAAATCCGTTTTTGATTATTTCTCCTATACTTGATAATTCGGGAAACACTTGGAATTTAGTTATTCCAAGGAGTGCAAGTTCACTTTTAATTGTTTTCTTATGAGATGCAGGTATTTTATATTTCCAAATATGACCCTTATCACCAATATCCTCAATAGGAGTTTTGTCCCTGTGACTTATCGTAAACACTCCTAACTGAGCTTGCATTCTAGTGTTATTTCTGGAAGCGATTGCAGCAACTGGAAGAAGTTTTGTATTCTTCTCTTGATGAAATACTTCCGGATTGTAATTTTTCAGAACCATGTCCTCAAACGAAGGAATGTAAAAGTTCTCATCTGAATAGATATTAGCATTTTTATTGAGCTCAGTTGGGAACAAAATCCAAAGTGCTCCATCCTTTCTTATTGAATTATTGTCCTCGACTGCAAAATAGAGTGCTGTAAGTGCACTTTCAGTCCAATCTAATAGTCGAGTGGGAACGCCATGGTGTTGCATTTGAAATAGCCAGTCAAAGTAATTCGATGGAGGTCTGTTGATTAGCAGTGATGCATTTTGTTTGAACTTCGTTATCAATGTGAACTCTGATACGTTCTTTTCTTTCCGTAAAAATGTTGGCTGTAATTTCCAGGTAAAAGCACTTTGTCCACGGAACCAAATTTGTCCTTCGTAATCTTCTGTGTCCCTCTTTAAGTTTTTTAAAAGGTCAGCAATCGAAGTAATATTTTTTATCGGTTTTCTCATATTCTTTTCTGGTGTCCAGTAAAATCGCAGCCAATGAAAAATAAAAACTAAACTTCAATTTAACATGTCACCCGCAGCTGACATAAACATTCGTTGTTGGCGGCTGCTTTTTAAAACTTCGTCACCAATTCGGTAGCTAATTTCTCTGGTATTTTGTCATTAGTTGCCAATAAGTTGTCAACCGTGATAAATGCAATTGTTGGCTGAATTCCTCTCACTTTTTTAATAATTTCACTGTCGATTGATAACAATTCTCTAACCTTCGTCAACGCGTCCCCATACTTTGCCAGTTCAGCACTCCAAGAGCCGTGCCCGTTGTTCATTGTATACTCTATCGAAAAGTGTGTCCCGAGTCCTTCTTCTAAATAATTTGCATTCTGTCCTCCTGTTGGGCTTAAGCAATGAATGGCTTCATGTGCCAATTGAAATACAGCTCTATCCATGTTTACAATACATCCCTGTGTCAACTGTATCGCAATGTGTTTACAGTTTCCCGGATACCAAATCTGTGGTTGCGCGTTTAGTGAAATCTCCACTCCCAATATTGTATATTCCTTATCTCTGTTCCCATATTTCTCTTCCGCAGTCCGTAAGATGTGCCCCAACTTGGAAGTAATTGTCCAAGTGTATTCACCTTGCATTTCTTCTGTTAAGAATATCATCTTCAATTAAAAAGTTGCTGTCAACATACTTATACTGGCCATAAAACCACACTTAGCGCTTGTTCTCTGTCGGCTTTGTGTCATTCTTGTGGCTTTTATTTATATACAAGATGCAAACTTTTTGTGCTACACAAAACCATCAGTCACACAAAACATTAGTTTTCTCCAATTTCAAATTTAAAAAATCCCGTTTTGCTCTTTTTTACCTTGAATTCTGCCCTTGTAAGTCTCATCTACTCGATTTTCGCATAATTAAAACCTCCATAGGAATATTCTTCTTTGTATTCACAATATTCATTTGTTTAGTAATAAAAAAAGCCTACTCACCTTTCCCAGGCTTTCGGCTTTTTTAATTCAATCGTACCTAAACTACCTAGTCCTTCACCACAATACCTAACTTCTCGAGCAACTGCGGTGTTTTGCGGAAGGTTACTTTGGCGGTGTCAATAAACTCGCGGTACCACTCCAGCAGGTCGTCTATGGCGTTGTCGCGCTCGGCTGTGGCACTTTGGGCTTGGCCTCGCTTTTGGTATTTGGCGGTTTCTTTGTTTTCTAAATCGGCCAGTTTTGCCTGCACGGCCAGCAGTTCGGGTTCGGTTACCCCTTTTTTCGCCAGTGCCTCTTTTATGCTGGTGCTGGCCAAGGCATTGGTGTAAAATGTTTTGGCCTGGGCCATCCAGCCGCTAATTGCCTGCTTGCGTTTGCCGTTCAGTTGCAGTTTTTCGAGGTCGCCCCGGTTGTTTTTCAGCACAATGCGGGCAAGGTCAATGTGGTCGTTGTAGTCTTCCTCAATTTCTTCGCGGAGGGCATCAAATTCGTCTTTGGCGCCCACCTTGTCGCCATACTTGTCTTTCTGCGAGAGGTAGAGGGTTTCCGCTTGGGTAAAAAGTACCTTGGCGTTGGCCATTTCGGTGCTGTCGTAGCCCTTTTTTGCCAAAGGCACTGCCAGATCGGGCTGCGAAATGGCGTTATCAATGGCAACTTTTGCCAATTTCATTTGTTCGTCAATGGATTTGTACCGAGAGGGTACTTTTTCCTCTGGTGTGGGGTCGGTGGGTGTGGTTGTGTCTGCCATAATTAATTGTGTTTTAAATTTTAGAATTGTAGTTGGGTTAAAGCGGTAAAATCGGTTGCAGAACTAACAAATTCCTGGTCTTGGTTCATTTCTGCATGGTATGTATTCATTTCTGCATGGGATGGTATCATTTCTGCGTGGGATTGTATCATTTCTTCATGGGATTGTATCATTTCTTAATGGGATTATATTATTTCTGCATGGTATGTATTCATTTCTGCATGGGATTGAGTCATTTCTGCGTGGTATTATATCGTTTCTGCATAGGATTGTATCATTTCTGCATGGCTTGAAGTCACGTCTGCTTAGTAGTATGTTATTTATGCACGGTCAATAATCACTTTTTCAAAAAGCGATTATCTATCTTTTGTTTGCTAGCAAAAATCTGAAGCTCTCAGGAGATTTCAGATTGAATTTATTGAACACGTACTCTCTAGGGAGTTAATTATTAACGTTACGGTTACGAATTTAAAAACCAAAAAATATATTTTCAAAAAAAATCAAAGAATTTTTTTTGGTTAATTAAATAACGCGATAAAAGGGGTTCAATAGACGATGTGTTCGGGTGTTAGTGGGGTAAAATTGGTGAATTAGATTAACGTAGGTAAAGGAAAGTGGTTTTTTTAGTATAATGTGTTGGAATTTTTTGGTAAGGCAGCGTTTATCCGCTGATGTTTTCTATCCGTGAGAGTGATGTCAATGGAAAACACTTGACTTGGCAGGAAAGGTATTTTTTAATGCAGACTGCTTCGTGCTTCGCAGTAACGTGTAAGCTCCACGGCCGCAGGGCCGCGTCCTTGCACCGAAAGCTGAATTTTCTCCTCACCCACATGCCCCCGCTAGGACCGCGGGAAAATTAGGCTTCTAATGCAAGGACTGAAAGACAACGCTCGAGCGGATAGTCGTTGTTGGTCATGGTTATTCTTTGTTAGTATCCGTTTCTACGAGGAACGAAGCCGTCTCTCGCTACTAAGTTTATTCTACATCTTATTCGAAGCAATTAGTGCGCTGGGCAGGACGGAAAGCGGGGGTGTGTGGATGCGAGCGGGGAAGCATTTTTCGTCCTTGATCTTTTTTCGTTCTTTTTTGCATCAAGTGTTTCACCCCGTAAAGCGGGAACAAAAAAGAACAAGAGAAATTGAATTTGGTGAACTATGATAACACATCACTTCACATTATGACAACAACAAACCAAGCAAAGAATGACAACTAATTATTTGTTATGCTCCACGGCCGCAGGGCCGCGTCCTTGCACCGAAGCTGAATTTTCTCCTCACCCACATGTCCCCGCTAGGACCGCGGGAAAATTAGGCTTCTAATGCAAGGACTGAAAGACAACGCTTGAGCGGAGGTTCGTGGTTGGTTGATCGTTATTCGTTTTACTGCCAAGTATCGTATTCCGCCAAGGTCACGATACGTTATCGTTTCGTCTGTAGATTAACTCATCTCCACACTATTGGCCTTTCGTATCTTTATCTTTTATGCGATGAATGAACAGCACGCGAGATTCAGTATTGTTCATAGCAAGGAATTTTGGGTGAGCATTGTAATTTAGATGGTGGGTTGGCGAATCGTTCCCAGGGCGGGAGACGATACTTGAAGAAAGGCCTTATCCATGCATTTCACTCATTATCTTCACCCAAAGGCTATCCTTGAATTTTCGAGAGAAAAAACCTGTATGACCAATTTTCTCCACTCCATAATTTTTAGGATCGATTTCCTCAATTTCAATCTTAGCCTTCTTGAAGTATTTCAGCAACTTATTTGCGGTAATTTTATTCGCCAGTGGATCGTCTTGAATTTGTATTGATTTAATAGGCGTGGTTATCTGGTCAAAATATACTGGGTGTAGCGTTTTCCCTAATTCGGGTTCGAAGTAATCGGGATGTGTGCACCACTTTCGCCATTCTAATGCAACTCCCTTTGGCAGGTTTTCACCTTGATTTATCTTCATCGCGTTTACATATCCAAACAGCTTCGTGTGAAGAGGTATGAGAAAATACCAATAAAAAGCGGGCAGCCAC
Organism: Flammeovirgaceae bacterium; assembly: GCA_027487845.1. Taxonomy (GTDB): domain Bacteria; phylum Bacteroidota; class Bacteroidia; order Cytophagales; family Cyclobacteriaceae; genus ELB16-189. Next base: position 59,088 of record JAIYCV010000024.1, on the reverse strand, counting down.
TTGTAAGGACTGCTCATGTCGCGCCAATATCCAGTTGACGAGGCGATGAAGAACAACTGGTCTATTTTTTCATGGTTATCCATCAGCCCAATCATTTGTGCACCCATGCTATGGCCAGCTATAATTTTCTTGTGATTTGGGAAGTTAGAAAGCACCCAATCAAAGACGCCCGACATATCCAATCTTCCCCAGTCGCTTATTTTCGCTTTAGAATCTTTGAGAATCCGTGGTGCTGATTCTGCTATGCCCCGATAGTCGAAGGTAAGGGAGGTGAATCCGTTTTCTGCCAGAAAGGAAGCGAAATTTGAATATACTTTCTGAGGTATTCCTGTTCCACTGTGTATTTGAACAAAGCCCTTACTCACTTCCGCAGGCAAGTATAGCTTAGCAGATAACATATACCCATCTCTCGCAGGGATTTGAATGTGTTCAATTTTCATAGCTAATTTCTTTAACTGTTTTATCCATTTGTTTTACACGTCTTTCCAAATGAAACAGATTTTATGTGCTTTTCAAATGAATGAGCGAGAATTTCATTTGTTCCAGAATACGGGTGAATCTTATAATTTGCCTTCGTCCACGTTCTTCACCGAATACGCCCTAGCTTTATCCAAGGGTGTTTTTGAAGAAGAACAATAACAGCGAAAGCCACGCAAAGCCAGCCAAGCTGTTGTCATTTCAACATCTCATTTTTGCACTCGTTCGATTGTTTCAATTGTCCAACCTTTGTGCTTATAATGAAAATATATCATCGATCCACTAATTAAAAGTGTTCCGGATACGGAAATGAAATAACCCGCTCTGATAAAAAAGTTTAGCCAGCTTAAATTAGCATATCCAAATTGTTTGAAGAAGAGTACGCCCACGCTGCCGAGGTATCCAAACGAATCGGCTACGTACATTATAAAACCAACAGTGCCAGCATACTTAAAGGCTGCCAACAGGCGATCAAAGAAAATGCTATTGAACGGAACATACCCCAAGTACAAACCAAGGCCAATGAGTGTCATCCAAATGGGCGGGCTCAATTGATCTAGTTCAAATAGATAGGTGGCAATACCAATCAGCATCAAACCAAAAATAATGATACCGTGATTGACCATCAACGCAAGCTGGTTGTTTTTGATTACCATGATGCTTCCCATTACAATTAACACGATGATGGAAACGGGTATTTCGGTGGTAGTGAAAATGGCGGGTGAATTTCCGTAGCCTAATGTCTTCCAAATCTCGGCCGAAAAGTTGTCTCTAAATTCCCGAAAGGTGGTGAGCAGCATGTAACCCAACACAAAAAGAATGATACCAGGCAGAAAGCTTTTTATGAAGTTCCTTCTCTCTTCGCCATTCATAGGCTGGCGTTTGGTACGCAGCTGTTCATCCAATGCAGAGGGGGGCGGGAGCTGATCGAGCAACCAAAGAAATAAAAGGAGTGGAAGTATAAAAACGCAGGAGGCCACGAAGGGCATCCACGTTTCGGAGGTGCCCCAATCGCGGATGATATAACCACCTACGGATTTACAAAGACCTGCTGAAAATATAAAACTAACCGACAGGCCAGCGCCCAGCACTTCGGTAAAACGCCTTCCTTCTAAGTAGCCAAACACCATGCCCCAAATCATACCGAGTGGCAGCCCGTTGGTAAACAAGAAAATAATATTATACGGAGCGGGCACCAGTCCAAACAAAAGCCACGATGTGCCCGCTATGGCTACCATCAATAAAATACCAAACGATCGGGAATGTGCTTTTAATTCTGAAATAACTTTTATACCAATAAACTTTGATAGTGCATACCCTACCACTTGAAATGTAACCAACCAAACTTTGTAGTCGATGCCAGCATAGCGCAACCCTTCGAACGTAGCAGCAGAATACGTCTTTCTGAATGCGTACACACAGGTATATAAGCAAAAGGCAGCGAGTGTAGCATATAATGAAAATAAAAACCCGTTAGAATTCTTCAGCCATTTTGTAATTACCGATTCAGATTTTGTCTGCGATATATCCATATTCATTAAAGGCTAGTTGTTTCCATTCTCCGTTCCACAAGGTAGAAACTTTTTTAAAACCAATGCGCTCCAACAGCACAAAGGTTTCGTGAAATTGATTCGTGATGTCATCTGGATGATGCGCATCTGAACTTACTGTAATGGGAATGTTTTGTTCGTTTAATTTCTCCAATATCCAAGGACTTGGATAGGTAGTGGCCGATTTCTTCTGGTAAATGCCACGGGTGTTTACTTCCACAATAGTTCCCGCCTTCTTTATCAGGTCTATTGTTTTGTTAATTTCTTCCTGGTACCAAGCATCGCTTTCGCGGAAAAATTTATCTCCTGCATTTTGAATTTTTATCTTGTCCAAATGCCCCAGAATGGTGGGGGTCGATTGATTGATCATTTCGCGCGTGAGTTCAAAATAGCGGACGATCGCTTCTTTTATGTTGTTGTTAAATATTTTTGAAAGGCCATCTAAAAAGGGGAGGTGAGGGCCGTCAATTTCCCACGGGGTGCCGTTTTCGTATTGCTCTACGAAATGAATGGAGCCGATGGTATAGTCGAGTGCCTGTTTAAATTCTGACGGACTAATTTTTGCTGGCACATAGTCCACTTCCAATCCGCTATAAATTTCAATGTCTTGATGATTTTTTTTTAGCAGTTCAATTTCATCTAAGTACGATTCAAGCAACGTAACATTCATGCACCATTTGCAATCAAACGGCACCGGAGCGTGCGAGGAAAAGCCCAACGCCTTTACACCTCCTTTTTTTGCCGCATTTATATAATCAGATAGCTCGCCTTTGCCATCGCAATAGTGACTGTGAGTGTGGAAGTTGGTAAACATGATTTTTTGTGATTTGATAATGTGCCGATTTGAAAATTAGTTGATTTGAAAATGAGTTGATTTGATAATTTGAAAATGAGATGATTTGAAAATGAGATGATTTGAAAATGAACTGCAAATTTTCAAATTGTCTGATCTTCAAATTCTCAAATTGTTTGATCTTCAAATTTTCAAATTGTTTGATCTTCAAATTCTCAAATCGTCTGATTTTCAAATTAATAACCCATCAGCGAATGTATGGAAGCCTCCGCATAACCACAAGCCGAGGTCATTCCTTTGCCACCGATGGCGGTGCGTATATGAATGCAACGATCAATATCATATTCTATAATGTCTTTCTCCGCATGTTGTGGATAGAAGCCTGCCCAGGCAGTGGCAATTTTTCGCACATCGAAGTCTACTATTCTTTCAGCTTCGGCTAACATTAGTTCATTGATAAACTCGTGCGTAGAAAAGCCGAGGTCATCGGTATGATTTACATCGGCATATTCATGCGAGTCGCCAATGATAATAGAATGATCAACGGCTTTCTTGAAGAGTATATGGATGCCCCATTTTTTTAATTCAAACAAATGATCGGGGGTTTTGATTGTGTTAAAGGACGGACATTCCTGAAACGATTCGTACCTTCTTATGGTAAGGCCAGTAAGGATGTTTCCATCCAACGACACCGAAGGCATCGGCAGCGTGCGTAACATCTGCAACTTGCTTACTTGAATTCCGCTTTTTTGAAAGAGGTCGGAAAACAAAATCTTGAATTCACCGCCATTGCACACTAGTAATTTATCGGCAGTAAACGTTTCTTTGTGGTTGGTGCGAATAGTAACGCTGTTGCCATTGCTATCACAATCAATAACTGTCGTAGAAGGTCTATAGATGAGGTGAGGAAATTTAATCACACAATATGCTAACAGTCGATAAATTAATTTCTCGGGCTCTACACTTACTTCTTCCGGAAAGAACAGCGCCTCCTTACAATATGATTTTTTTAGCGAGGGCCATTTTGCCATGATTTGATTCGTATCCATTAGTTGACACGAATACGAGCGTTGATCCATCCGCGCTTTCAATTCATGAATCAATTGTTGCTCATCCTCATCCGAGGCAATGTAAACCGATCCATTTTGTCGCACGCTGATATCAAATTCCGCTTGTATCGATTTATAAAAATGCAAACTTCTTCTGCCATACTCCAGCCAGTCTTCTGGCATACCTGACGGAACTGCCTGGCCGAAGTTGCGAACAGTCGCGTTTACGGGATATTGATCTTTTTCTGTAAGCAATACTCGTTTACCCAGCCTCGCTGCATGATAGGCATGAAAAGTTCCAAGTACTCCTGCGCCCACTACTATTAAGTCAAAATGCTTTTCCATCGATTGATACTAATTAGTTGTAAAAATGATTTATTTATGTTAGCCGCTTGTTATTTCAACATTAAAAAATAAAGGACGAGCATAACCACTTTTTGTTTATTTTGATTGGTAGGGAAATGTGGTTTCGAAGCATCGAAAAATAACGAATCGCCCTCTTCTAAGATAATCTTCGTATTATTTATAGTGTATTCACAAGTACCTTGTAAAATGTATTTGTATTCGAAGCCATCCGTTACGGTGGGCTGTCCACTAGTTTTTCCGTCAAGTGTAAGGATAACACTTTCTAGCGTGCAACTTCCAATGCTTTGCGAGAGAATATGAAAATAATTAAACCCTGGCCTATCTTCCTTTTTGATTTTGCTGTACTCCTTGGCTTTAACGTGAAGGTAGTCTTTGCCTATTAGATAAGTTAAATCCTCGAAGAAATCTTTCAGTGGCACACCCAATGCTTGTATCAAATTAACAAACACAGGCATACTGGGTATGGTGCGCGAATTTTCAATTTTGGAGATTAGCCCTTTGCTCAATGACGTGCGGTCGCACAGATTTTGTATTGTCATTCCTTTTTCTAAGCGAATGGCCTTCATTTTTTGCGCGATTTTCGAAACTACTTCGGTGTCAATCATGGTTACTGGATTGTTTACTATATGTAAACATAGTAAATGGCGCTTAGAAAATAAAATATCAATTATGGCCATTTTTGATTGTTAATTCAATGTTATCAAGGTTAAACCTCGAAAATGGGCTAATAAACTAGTTTCTTATTTGTAAATTAAGTTAACGTTAACAAAAGATTCAATTTAGGTAGGTAAGAGTAACGGAGAGATAACTTTTGTCTAAACTATACGCAGTTTCCTTTTCCAAACTTTGCGCAGTGAAATTTAAACCCACACAAAACAATTTTATTATGCAAAGAAATTTACTTGGAGTAGAGAAGTTTGCATCGCTGGCCAAACTAGTGATGTTTCTTCTTATTGGGGTTTTTGCGAGTAATGTCGCACTAGCTCAAGAGCGTACGGTATCAGGAAAGGTTGTTTCAAGCGAAGATCAACAACCATTTCCAGGTGTAAACATCATTGTAAAAGGCACAGCGAATGGCACTACCACAGATGTAGACGGTGTGTTTAAACTCAACGTAGGTGCCAATGATGATGTTCTAGTGTTTTCTTTCGTAGGATTTGAAACACAAGAAGTATCGTTAAGTGGAAGAACGACAGTGGATGTAATTTTGAAAACAGATTCGAAGCAACTCTCTGAGGTGGTTGTGACTGCCTTGGGTATTCAAAAGGAAAAGAAAAGCCTTGGCTACTCATTGCAAAGCGTTGATGGCGAAAGTTTGACAACAGCAAGAGAAACGAATATATCAAATCAATTAGCTGGGAAAATTGCAGGAGTAACAGTAGTTGGTAGCAATTCTGGTGTTGGGGGATCATCTAGGGTAACCGTAAGAGGTGAACGCTCCTTGGATTTGAATAAGAATCAACCTCTATATGTTATTGACGGTGTGCCGATTAGTAATGGAATCACTGGCGCATCGGGTCGTAGCAATTTGGAAGTAGATTTTGGAAACGGAGCAAGCTTTGTCAACTCAGATGATGTTGAGTCAATGACTGTATTAAAAGGGGCGGCCGCTTCTGCATTATATGGATCGCGAGCAGCTAACGGTGTTATTTTAATCAAAACAAAATCTGGAAAAGGTTCAAAAGGTATTGGCGTGGAGGTAAACTCTAATACAACTTTTGAATCAGCTCTTAGATTGCCCGATTATCAGAATGTTTACGGGCAGGGAAATGGAAATGGAGGTGCTTTTGCTTTTGTAAATGGAGGTGGAGCTGGTTTAACAGATGGTACTGATGAAAGCTGGGGGCCGGCATTTACGGGACAGTCTTATCCCCAATTTAACTCTCCAAGAACATTGAATGGATCACCAATCGCATTTAGAGGCGGTGATCTTAACGCTCCGGCAGGTAGTGTGATAACTTCCACGCCTTGGCTTAATGATAAGGATGGGGTTAAAAATTTCTTTCAAACAGGAAGAACGTATACTAACAATGTTGCGCTTGTGGGCAGTAATACCAATGGTGACTTTAGAGTTTCTTATACTGGCCTCGATCAAACTGGCATTGTACCCAATACCGATTTAAAGAGGAACACCTTTTCCTTTGGAGGAGGCTATAATTTAGCCAAGAATTTTACAGCAAGAGCCTTTGTTAGTTACATAAAGAGCGAAAGTGGTAACAGGCCATCTATTAGCTACGGTACGGAAAATATTATGTATTTGTTCAATTGTTGGTTGCCACGTTCGGTAAACATGGCTGATCTTCAGAACTATTGGATGCCTGGTTTAGAAGGTAGAAGACAATCCGGTTGGAATTACAACTATCATGACAATCCATACTTTACAGTTTTTGAAAACACAAACGGCCAAAATGTTGATCGTATCATTGGTAATCTTTCTCTTAAGTATGACTTTGCTCCATGGTTGAGTTTGCAGCTCCGCACGGCTACCGATTATGGAAATGAACGTAGAATCTATAAGCGAGCTTTTAGTACTCAACGATTCCCTTTTGGCCAATACAGAGAAGCTAACATAGTAACTGAGGAGAGAAATTCTGATTTCTTGTTGACTTTCAATAAGGAAATTGTTCCCTCTGTTTTTACTCTTACTGCGGCTGTTGGAGGAAATCAATTGAGCCAAAAATCAGAGTTTTTAGAAGTTAACGCACCTCAACTAAATATTCCAGGGGTTTATAATCTTACCAATGCCAGAGTTGCACTGCAAAGTTCTCAAACCGATACGAGAAAGAGCATAAACAGTCTTTATGGATCAGCACAACTTGGCTACAAAAATATGTTATTCTTGGACTTGACAGCTCGAAATGACTGGTCTAGCGCCTTGACTTTGCCAAAAGCCCTAAAAGCCGCGGGCATCGGCAGTGAACAAAATTCATATTTTTATTCTTCGGCTGCCTTGAGTGCTGTAATCTCTGATATGGTAACGTTACCTGAGTTTATTTCTTTCGCAAAAGTTCGTTCGAGCATTGCTCAAGTGGGTAATGATACAGATGCCTTCACGTTTACTCAAGCATACAATCCTGGAGATCCTTTCAATACTTCTCAGGTGTATAACGAGACAGATAGGCTTGCAAATTTTAGCTTAAAACCGGAAATTAGCTCGTCTTATGAGGGTGGAATTGACGTTAGATTCTTCGGTGGAAGAATAGGGTTGGATGCAACCTACTATCAAACAAATACTAAGAATCAAATTCTCAATATACCGTTATCAATTACAAGCGGCTACAATAGCCTTTCGATAAATGCAGGTGAGATTAAGAATTATGGTTTTGAAGTGATGCTTACTACTATACCCGTGAAATTGGCGAATAGCTTCCAATGGAATTTAGATGTCAATTTCTCGAGTAATCGCAGCGAGGTGGTATCTCTTTCGGGAGGCCTAACAAATTATGTGTTGGCTAACAGAAGGGTTACTATAGAAGCCAGAGTCGGTGAGAGAATGGGAGATATGTATGGTATTGGTTTTGCCCGTGTACAAAATACGGATGCGACAAAGCCTTATTATGATGCAAGTGGGCAGTTTGTTGGACAGATGGTTTATACAAATCCAAACGCATCGGGCTCTGGAGGCGGAAGGCCAATACCGACCACCACAAGAATTAAAATGGGTAATTACAATCCTGATTGGATGGCTGGTATAAGCAATACCTTTACTTTCAAAGGCATTAAGCTCAGTACACTATTTGATATACGTCAGGGGGGTGAAATTTATTCTGAAACCCAAACCGTTGGAAGAGAAGGTGGTATAATAACTGAAACGTTGCAAGGCAGAGAAAATGGATACTATCCATCGGCTTCGGCCAGCGCTGATCCTCGCTTGTTGAATGCTCCGGTAGGAACTTATGTAGTTGGGGAGGGTGTAGTTCAAAATACAGATGGATCATTTAGCACTAATTCAAACAGGGTGTTGCCGCGTCAATGGCATTCAGCTTGGACGGGTGGAAGGAGCATTGCTGAAGGAGCGGTGTTTGATGCTTCATTTGTGAAATTACGTGAGGTTCAAATAGGATATACAATACCTAATAAAGTATTCGCGAAGACCCCTTTTAGAAGCGTTACAATTTCGCTTGTTGGTAGAAATTTAGCCTTATGGACAAAAGTGCCACACGTTGATCCAGAAGTAATGTCTTATACAGGCGGTACAGCTCTACCTGGGATTGAGAATATGTCCATTCCGTCCTCGAGAAGTTACGGTTTTAACCTTGGTTTAAAATTCTAATATTATTAATTGACTAAAGATATAAAAATGAAGAAGTTAAGCCTTTTAGTTATGTCGATTGTTATCGCTACAAGTTGCGATAATGATTTTGAAAATATAAATACTAACAACAACGTTCCAACAGCAGTCTCTCCTGATTTATTGTTATCGGGCGTTATACGTAATACAGTGAACGATCAAGTGAATGAAGCATGGGGTATTGGCAATATCGTTGTCCAGCACACAGCAAAGATTCAGTTCGTAAATGAGGACAGGTATTTGTGGGGCGAGAGAAATGGAGTTTGGAATAGTGTTTACGGAAATTTAAGAAATGTTCAAAACATTATTACGTCCGCTGAAAATGCCAAACCTGTTCAAAACAATTACTTAGGAATTGCCCTTATTCTAAAATCTTGGTTATTCTCAATAGCAACTGATGCCTATGGCGACATACCCTACACTGAGGCTACGCAAGGGAAATTGTCAGGGTTGTACACAGCAAAATACGATACTCAAGAATCAATTTACGCTGGAATTTTAGCTGATCTTAAAAAAGCCAACGAAATATTAGGAACAAGCTCCGAGGCAGTTTCTGGCGATCTAATTTACAACGGAAACATCACCAATTGGCGAGAGTTAGCAAACTCTTTGCGGTTGAGGTATTTGCTTAGAATTTCAAATAAAAGGGATGTGTCAGCCGATGTTCAATCAATTGTGGGCAATCCAACGGCTAATCCAATTTTCATTAACAATGGCGACAATGCTGTACTGACTTACTTAGCTGCTGCACCGAACCAATGGCCGTTGTATGGCAGTCGCGTGGGTTCCTTTGACGAATTTCGTCTAAGCAAGACATTAGGCGATTACCTAACAAAGACTTCTGATCCTCGTTTAAGAGTTTTTGGTCGTCCAACCGAGGCATCGGTAAAGGCAGGCACGCCTGCAATTGCTGGAGTTCCAAATGGGTTGGAAGATACACAAGCACTAAGTTTCAACGGTGGTCCACAGGGAGTTTCAAGAGTAGGTTATTCATTCGCTTGCTTGGTTTGCAACGATGCTGGTCAGGCCGCTCCGGTGCCTAACGTTGCTCGCGGACTGATAATGACGTATGCAGAACTTCAGTTTATTTTAGCTGAGGCTAGGGAGAGAAATCTAATCACTACTGGGACGGCAGAAGCTTACTATTTGGCAGGTATTAACGCCAATGTTGATTTTTATAAAAGCATAGTTCCATCTTCATATGGAATTGATCTGACCTTACCCACTAATTTTTTCGCACAAACTGATATCGCTTACTCTGGCACTCAGACTGAAAAGCTTAGGAAGATAGGTACGCAGAAGTGGGTTGCCTTATTTTTTAATGGATTGGAAGCATGGTTTGATTGGAGACGAACTGGTTTCCCTACGTTAAATGTAAGTGCGAGTAACTTGAATGGTGATAAAGTTCCAGTTAGGTATATTTATCCTGTTATCGAGCAATCGTTAAACGGAGATAATCGCGCAGCCGCGGTAACTCGGCAAGGTGCTGATGTTATTAACACAGCAGTTTGGTGGGATAAATAACGTCTTTTAATTTTATTGAGAAGGGCTAGCTATTTTTTTAGACTAGCCCTTTTTTTTTCAACAATTAACTCCGTGAGCATGAAATCAAAATATGTTCTTTTCTTTCTTGTAGTATTTTTTTCAAGCTGCCAGCCCCACAAAAAAGTGAAAGTACTTCAAGTGCCTGGCGTGAATGAATACTCCATCATTAATACAAATGGAAATTCCATTGTGCCAAGCGGCCGATATGTAACACCTGCTGGAAAGACTATTCGAATTGATCGCGCTCCTTATGGCTTGACTGTTTCTCCCGATGGCAAAACCATTTTGGTTTTGCATCACAACGGCACCGTTACCCTCGCGAAAGCAAATGAGCTTGATTCCGCCATAAGAATCCCAAGTTATGATAAGAAAATCCCCTCCGTTTTGGAAGGAGCTTCTTTTTTGGGTGCTGTATTTTCAGCAGATTCAAAGCTGGCGTACTTGAGCGGAGGAGACAAGGGCAACGTGGTGGTTATGGATGTTCAATCATTTAAGAAGATGGGTGAAATTAGTTTGAATGGTTCGTTCGATAACGCTAACTATGAAGAAAGTTTCACTTCAGACATTGCCATTGATCACCAGCTTAACCAATTAGTTGTTTTAGATAGAGGCAACTTTAGGATGGTACGAATTGATTTGCGTAGCTATAACATAATAGCTTCCATTAAAGTTGGCAGAATTCCTTTTGGCATCTCGATAAGTAAAGATGGGCAAACGGCATTTGTCGCTAATGCGGGTTTGTTTGAATACCCCACCGTGCCGGGCGTTACAAAGGAAAATCGTGACACGATGATGTTAGATAAACCACCCTATGGCACTTACACAAAGCAGATGGAAGAGGGCGTTGAATGGGAAGATGGCCGACAGATACCTGGTCTCGGCAGTGCTTTGGTGCCAGAGGCCATGAGCGTATGGACGATTGATTTGAAAACAAATAAAGTTGTTGATCGATATAAAACCGGCCATCAAATAGGTCAGTTCATAGAAGGAGCCGAAGTGGTGGGTGGAGCTAGCCCTAACTCGGTTGCTGTGGGTGGAAAGTATGCGTATGTTTCAAATGCTACGAATGATAACATTTCAGTGATTGATTTGCAGACGCATACACTCAAAGAAGAAATACCATTAGAGGTCGATAAGCGAATCGATTCTTATAGAGGATTGACGCCTTTTGGGCTCGAAATAAACAAGGATGAGACTACTTTGTATGTTGCTCTTCTTGGTTTTAATGCCGTGGCTGTGGTTGATTTACAGACCAAGAAAGTAAAAGGACTACTACCCACAGGTTGGGGAGCGACCCGCGTTAAATTATCGCCCGATGAAAAAACACTGTACGTAATTTCGGCTCGCGGCCATGGGGCGGGACCAAACGGAGGTGCCACATTTGTTGAGCCACCTCAAGGTACTTACATAGGGGACATTCAATTGGGTACTCTCCAAGCGATCGATGTACCTACAAAAGAACAGCTAAGTGTTTATACGCAGCAAGTGCTCGACAATACTTTCCGGGAAAGCGAACTAGATGATGATGGCAAGAATCCATTACCTCCTTTACCACAACTTCGGCAAAGCCCAATTAAGTATATCGTTTACATCAATAAAGAGAATAGAAGTTACGATGAAGTATTTGGTCAGTTGAAAGGAGGTAAAGGCGATTCTATTTTATCCAGGTTTGGAGTGAACTGCGAATACACTTTACCAGATTCACTAAAGAATAAGTTTCAGGGATTGAAAGTTATGCCCAACCATCATAAGGTGGCAAAACAATTTGCCTATTCAGATAGTTTTTATTGCGATTCAGATGCTTCCATCCATGGCCATCATTGGCTGGCGGGCGTTATTCCCAATGAGTATGTTGAAGCCAATTCATCGGCAAACGCTAGATTGAATACGTTCTCTTCAGCACCCGGTAGAAGGTTCCCAAAATCAACAGGGGCAATTGATCCAGAAGACTACAATGAGATAGGAGGAATGTGGGAGGCGTTGGAACGCAACAAAATTCCTTTCTACAATTTTGGTGAAGCGAACGAGTATGCAGGTGTTTGGGAAGAGTGGAACCATACTCGGTTTGGTGCAAAGCAACCTGTCATCTTTCCGATGGTAAACGCTTTGTACAAAAACACATGTTGGAATTATGCTGGCTTCAATACCAATATCCCTGATCAATATAGAATGGATCAATTTGAAGAAGAGTTTACAAAAAAATGGATCAAAGGAAAAGAAGAAATGCCAAGGCTTATCGCCATGCAAGTTCCTAATGATCACGGAGCCGACCCACGGCCAGAAGCGGGCTATCCTTATGTACATTCATATATGGCAGACAATGATTTGGCCATCGGGCGGATTCTTCATTTTCTTTCACGCACCAAGTATTGGAAAAATATGCTTGTAATTATGATGGAGGACGATCCGCAAGGTGGGGTAGATCATATTGATGCGCATCGTTCGGTGTTGATGATGGCGGGACCGTACGTGAAGCATGGTTATACATCGCACACACATGCTAACTTTGGTTCGCTACTCAAAACAGTTTACAATATTCTAGATGTACCTTATGTAAACCAGTACGATGCAACAGCTTCTTTGCTTCAAGATTTTTTTACTAGTACCCCAGACTTTACTCCTTATACTTTAGAAACAAGTGACCTACGGATTTTTGATCCTCAAAAAGCCTTAAACGTGTATAAAAAAACATTCGATTTGAAGAAGATTTTAGAAGGCCCAAAAATGGACGATGAAGAGGAACAAAGAGCATCTTTCTATGAACAACACAAAAGTAAAAAATAACATTATGAAAAGAATAATTACAACACTCGCTACAGTAGTTGCACTCAGTATTTGTGCCCAAGCTCAAAAGACTAAAACAGAAAATGTAATTCTCATCACGCTCGATGGAATGCGCTGGCAAGAAATTTTTAATGGAGCCGATTCTTCATTATTCAAACAGCAATCACAAATAAAAGACGGCAAGCTAAAAGAAAAGTATTGGAGAGAAGATGTGAATGAAAGACGCAACGTGCTGCTGCCATTTTTTTGGAACACGATTGCCAAAGAAGGTCAGCTTTATGGAAACCGAAAACTTAATAGCGTTGCAAATGTTACCAACAACCAATTATTCTCTTATCCTGGCTATAATGAGTTGTTGACGGGTGCTGCTGATAACGAGCGTGTACACAGCAATGAAAAATTTTATAACCCAAACATCAATGTGTTAGAGTTTATCAATTCACAGCCTGCATTTAAAGGCAAGGTAGCGGCTTTCGCCTCCTGGGATGTGTTTCCCTACATCATTAACGATAAAAGAAACGGAATACCTGTGAATTCTGGTATGATGAATGCGACTGGCAACAAATTGACCGAGGGTGAAAAGTTATTGAATGCGTTGAACAGTTCCTTGCCGAGCCTTTTTGGAGAAACCAGAATTGATGCACCCACTTTTTATTTTGGCTTCGAGTATCTGAAGAAAACGCAGCCCCGTGTTTTATATTTGTCGTTCGATGAAACAGACGACTTTGCGCATTCAGGTGAGTATGCTGCTTATTTGAACTCAGCGAATTACACCGATCGTTGGATAAGTGAACTGTGGAGTTACCTTCAATCAAATCCAACCTACAAGAACAAAACAACACTGATTGTGACGTGCGACCATGGTCGTGGTAATGACAGTAAATCGTGGAAAGATCATGGTCAAAAGGTGCCAGAGTCAGGTCAAATTTGGATGGCCTGCTTAGGGCCTGATACGCCTGCTCTGGGCGAAATGAAAGGGAATCAGATTTATCAGAATCAGATCGCGAAAACACTAGCTACATTTTTAGGTGTTAATTTTATCAGCGATAAGGCAATAGGTGACATAATTTCTTCAGCAATCAAAAAATAGAACGCATGCGCAGTTTGTATTGTATCATTATTCTTTTTATTTCTGTTGCAGCAGCGGCACAATCTAAGCGAGTAGTAATTGCCCACCGTGGCGACCATACGGAAGCGCCTGAAAATACAATGAAGGCGTATGAAAACGCCATCGCAAATCAAGTTGACTATGTGGAAGTAGACCTGCGAACCACCAACGATGGTAAGTTGGTGATCATGCATGATGAGACGGTGGATAGAATGACGAATGGCAAAGGAAAAGTAAGCGCGTTGAACTTGGATGAATTGCTTCAACTGGAAGTTACCGATAAGCAAAATCTGACGTTTGGCATTCATAAGATACCTCAATTTGAAGAGGTGTTGAATCTTTGCAAGGGTAAAGTGGGCGTCTATCTTGATTTTAAAGAGGCCGATCCTAAACAGGCTTGGAGTTTGATCAAAAAAAATAAAATGGAGCGGTATGTTGTAGTGTACGTCAACAGTCAAGATCAGTTTAAACAATGGAAGACGATCGCACCTTACTTGCCGTTGATGGTAAGTTTACCAGATTCAATCACTTCAGTGGAAGGGTTGAGCGAATTCATAAAGGTCATAGATCCAGATATTTTAGACGGTGGCATTGAGAACTACACTACTGAAATGGTGCGTTATGCATTGAAGAAGAAAAAGGAAGTTTGGCTGGATTTTCAGCAGCCAAATGAAGGCCCGCTGCATTGGAAGTTAGGTGTTCAATTGGGTATACAAGGTTTTCAAACGGATAAGCCGAAGGAATTGAAAAAATGGCTAAGTAATTTAAGAGACTAGTAAGCTAGTACCCATGCCCAACCCAAGACAACGAATTTCAAATATGGTTTTGGACACCAAGTTTAACTAGTTTATAACGACTGAAAGAGATTTTTTGAATAGACGACATTTGGAGAGAACAATTCGCACTTCAGGTTTAAACATCACCTTAACACCGCACTGCACTTGAATTATTTGCCATCAAGTGCCGCCAGTCGCTCGAGCAATGGTGGGTGAGAGTAATGAAAGAAAACATACCACCGGTGTGGATAGAGATTGCTCAACGAATCAACCGATAGTTTTTTTAACGCGCTTGAAAGCGAATTTCCATTAAATTTTTCTCTCGCGTAGGCATCGGCCTCAAATTCATTTTTACGACTGTAGATGCTCATTAACAGACCTGTAATTCCAGAAATAGGGGAGAACAATATTCCAAACGCAATTAGATTTAGGTGCAACGCTTGTTGTGTTCCACCCAACGCGAGCGATAACTGTTGGTTGAAAACCATAAGAGACAAAATATAGAGTGTAAAAGTAATTTGGACTGCCGACAGTACAAATCCGTAGATAATGTGCTTCTTTTTAAAATGCCCTACTTCATGAGCGAGCACTGCTACCAATTCATCGGTGGTATGATTTTTAATAAGGGTATCGAAAAGGACAATTTTCTTTTTTTTGCCCATCCCTGAGAAAAAAGCATTTGCTTTATTGGAACGTTTTGAGCCATCCATTACAAAAATATTGTCCAATGGAAAATCTACTTTCTTGGCGAACGACTCAATCGCTTCCTTTAAGTCGCCATCCTCTAAAGGTGTTAGTTTGTTAAACAAAGGTAAAATCAAAGACGAGTAAAACATATTTGCGAAAAAAATGAAACTAATTGCGATTAACCCAAACCAAATCCAAAAATTCGCACCAATCGATTGAATAAGGTACAACAGCACCGTGATGAGTATTCCACCAATGATGGCACCAAGTGCGTAGCCTTTTAGCTTATCGACAATAAATATCTTTACAGAAGTTTTATTGAAACCATATTTTTCTTCAATCACAAACGTATCATACAATTGAAACGGAATTGTCAATAGATCAGACAAAATCATGATTGATCCGAAGAAGGCCAACGCGAGCGGTATCTCGTTGGTAAAATAATTTCTTAGAAAGGTATCTAACCAGCCAAAACCGCCAGTTAGCAGAATCGTCATTGACAATAAAAAACCGAAGCCCTCTTTTAAAAATCCAACCCGTGTTTGTTCGTTGTTGTATTGTAACGATTTGTAATATTTTTCTTGCTCGTAAAACGAGGCAATTTCAGCGGGAATGTCTTTCCGTTGCGCTTTTAAATTCAGTATCTCCAGGATAAGATCAAAGGCAAAGCTGATGGTGGAAATACCTAAAATGAGAAATAATATTGTTTGGGGCGTCATGAACGTTTGGTAACTTTGGTGCAAAGGTATTAGTTTCCTTTTTCTATGCAATTTGCTATCAACACACCCGCACTACTTTTTCCAGCCATTACGTTGCTAATGCTTGCTTATACCAATCGATTTTTAGCGCTGGCCACATTGATTAGAAACCTAAACAGGCAATACAAAGAAGACGCCAGCCATCAAGACCTTATTCGACTTCAAGTGAAGAATTTACTCAGAAGGCTCACCCTTATCAAACAAATGCAGGCGAGTGGTATTGCTAGTTTTTTCTTTTGTGTACTATCTATGTTGTTGGTGTATTTTGAACACCCTGTTTGGGCGTTTAGCACCTTTGGCGTCAGTCTTTTTTTGCTTTTGATTTCCTTAATCCTTTCGTTAGACGAAATTTTTATAAGCACAAGAGCCCTTGAGCTTGAATTGAAAGATATGATGGACGAGAAATGATTATTGACGATCGATTAGTAAATTGTTCAATGCTACGGCTACTTTGTTAAAATCAAATTGATTTACGATTTGCTTGAACATCCGACTAATTTCATCATTTTTAAGATTGCCTATACTTCCTTCGTGCGTGTGGTTTAGCGTTGTTGAATACTCAAATTTACCCTGTTCAATCTGTTTGCCAACTTGTTGATAAGCATCCCGAAAAGGAACACCCGATAAAACCAATTTGTTCACTTCCTCTACACTAAAGGCAAACTTATACTTGTCATCGTTCATAATAGCATCTTTCACTTCAATGTTTGACAACATTAACTGTGTCATTTGCAAACACTGTTTTAGTGTAGTGAACGCTGGGAATAGTTTCTCCTTCAGCAATTGAAGATCACGATGATAGCCTGATGGTAGATTTGATGTTAGTAAGGCGAGTTCATTTGGCAATGCTTGCAGGGTATTGCACTTGCCTCTAATTAACTCAAACACATCCGGATTTTTCTTGTGCGGCATTATACTTGACCCAGTAGTCAATTCTTCCGGAAAACTGATAAAGCTAAAATTCTGGCTAAGGTAAAGGCACGCATCCATTGCCAATTTACTGAGAGTAGAAGCCATATTGGCCATTGCCGAGGCAACAATTCTTTCCGTTTTTCCACGCCCCATCTGAGCATAGACGACATTATAGTTTAAGTCATTAAATCCAAGTAACGCTGTTGTTAATGTTCTGTTTAGTGGAAAAGATGAGCCGTAGCCTGCAGCCGATCCTAGTGGATTTTTGTTTGTGATTTGATAGGCTGCTTGCAATGTGATAAGATCGTCCACCAAGCTTTCGGCATATGCGCCAAACCATAAGCCAAATGATGACGGCATCGCAAGCTGGAGATGGGTGTAGCCAGGAAGCAGCGCATGTTTATGCTGCTCACTTTTTTCAATTAGCAAATTGAAGAGCTGTGTGCATTCAGTTACAAGCTGTTCAATTTCCGCTCGTATAAATAGCTTAACATCTACAAGTACTTGGTCATTACGTGATCTGCCACTATGAATTTTCTTGCCAACATCACCGAGCTTTTTGGTTAGCAACAATTCGATTTGAGAATGGATGTCTTCAACACCTTCTTCAATTGAGAAATTACCCTCGGCAATTTGTTTGTAAATATTTTTTAATTCCGTAGAAAGAATTGTTACTTCGTTGCTTTCAAGAAGCCCCACGGTTTCTAGCATTTTAATATGGGCCAGCGATCCCAATACGTCATACTTGGCCAGAAACAAATCCATTTCTTTATCGTTGCCAATCGTAAAGGCGCTTACTTCCGTTAGCGAGTCTTTATTTTTCTGCCAGAGTTTCATACAGGTTACAAGTTTCAGGTTTCAGGTCTAAGGTTCGATTCCGTGTTCCAATGAGTTTCTACCCACTGAATAAATTTGTTTTTTTTTACTTAGCGAAATGTAATCGTTAATTAATTGGTTTGACTTCTCGGTGTTTTTAAAAGATTCTGTGTCTTGTAAAAACTCTAGATGAACCATAGTTTCGTCACATTCAGCATGTGAATAAACTAAGTACTTTATAAAATCAGCCTTGTATCTTTTTCGCCCATACCCTTCTACAATCGATGACGTTATAGCCTTTGATGACCTTCTAACTTGACTTCCCTCTTCAAACAACTCAAATTTTGGCAACGTAAGTGTAAGCTTATGGATTTCTATTGCTAATCTCTTGGATTCAACATAAATATCTAAATCCTTATAACTTTTCATAAATACTTTCCTATAACTTAACCGCGAGGCCTTGTAACCTGCAACCTGCAACTTGTAACAACTCTATATATGAATCAACACCCTCTCTAATCTCGCTCACATATATAAACTCATCCGCGCTATGTGATCTTGCTGAATCACCTGGCCCCATTTTTATCGATGGAACCGGAATCAAAGCTTGATCGGATGTAGTCGGAGAGCCATACAATTTCTTGCCCAACTTCGTTGCCGATTGAATTAAGAAATGGTGGTCGTCAATGCCTGAAGAACGCAATCGTAACGAGCGCGCTTTTACTTCACACGAAACATTCCTTTCAATAGTATCTAAAACTTCTTCTAAAGTATACTTATCTGTTACTCTTACATCCACCGTAAAGTGACATTCAGCGGGAACTTGATTATGAGCCAGGCCCGCATTAATCATGGTGACCGACATTTTTACTTCCCCTAGTGTTGGCGATACTTTTTGAAACTGGAACTTTCTAAACCATTCGATATCTCGCAAGCTTTCATAGATCGCGTTCACACCTTCTTCGCGAGCTGCGTGGCCAGCTTTACCTTTGCTTAAGCAATCTACTACCAACAATCCTTTTTCTGCGATAGCAATCTCAGTTAGGGTTGGCTCACCAACAATGGCACAATCAATTTTTGGAAGTAGGTGCCAAATACTTTCTATTCCATTGAAACCAGATATTTCTTCTTCAGCCGTTGCCGCTAGCACAAGATTAAAAGGCAACTCTGCCATTGCATTGAAGTAAAGAAACGTTGCTACTAAGGATACCAAAGGGCCGCCCGCATCATTGCTGCCAAGGCCGTAAAGCTTGCCGTCTTCAACTAATGGTAGGAAAGGATCTCGCGTATATCCTGAATTTGGTTTTACCGTATCGTGATGTGAGTTAAGTAAGATAGTTTGTTTGGATGCATCAAAATTTCTTGAAACCGACCAAACGTTGTTTCCTTCTCGATGTGTGGTTGTCTCATGCTTTTTCAAAAACTCTTCAATCTTTCCTGCAGTTTGGTCTTCGTGTTTGCTAAACGATGGAACACGAATTAGTTCTTTCAACAATTCAAGTGCTTTTTCGTAAAGATACTCTTTCGTCAACACCATGATTACTTTGTTATAAGAGTGCCTATCGTATGATCCGTAGTATTTTTTATTAAATCATTTGCATGACCGATGAGTACTTCTTTCACTCCCTCGTTAATGGCCGCAAACGCATTTTCAAGCTTTGGTAGAATGCCATCAGCTAGTGATCCATTGGCAAGTAATTCATTGTACGTTTCTTTATTTATTCTTTGTATGGCAGAATTTTCATTGTTGATATCTGCCAATACTCCGTTTTTTTCAAAACAAAAGAGTAATCGCACATCATAATATTTGCAGAGTGCTGTTGCAAGTACGGACGCAATTGTATCGGCATTCGTATTCAATACATTGCCTCCCGAATGGGTTAAGGGCGCAAATACTAAACTTACGTTTTGATCTAACAAAGATTGAATCAATGACAAATTCACATGATTGGGCGCGATATCGCCAACGAAGCCATAGTCAATCTCATTAACTGACCTCTTAGTTGCCCTAATTGCATTTCCGTCAGCTCCAGTTAGGCCCAAGGCATTACAACCAAGTGACTGAAGTTTAGCTACTAGTTGCTTATTGACAAGGCCACCATAAACCATGGTTACTAAATCTTTTGTAGCTTCATCGGTTATACGCCTGCCATTAACATAGTTTGATTTGATCCCTAGTTGTTCGCCAATTTTTGTAGCTATTTTTCCTCCTCCATGTACTAGAATTTTGTTTTCTTTTATAAAAGCAAAATCATTTAGAAATGATTTCAGCGCCTGTTCATTATCGAGAACATTTCCGCCAATTTTTACAATAAACAATTTCTCCATTTTCTTGCTCATGCTATTGACGCTTTAAAATCTCACTCAAAACTGCTTGTGCTGCCCAGATTCTATTGGACGCTTGCCGTGTAACGATGGAGTTCACGCCATCCAAGATTTCGTCACTTAACTCCACGTTCCTTCGCACAGGTAGGCAATGCATTACTTTTGCTGAGTTTGTTAAAGCGAGTTTTTCATTTGTCATCATCCACTCAGGATCATTTGTGTAGATCTTGCCATAGTCTGTGTAGGTACTCCAGTTTTTTACGTAAACGAAATCAGCATCACGCAGTGCTTCGTCTTGGTCATGAATAATTGTTGCACCTCTTGTAAATTTTTGGTCTAGTTCATAATCCTCGGGATGTGTAATGATGAAGTCCGATTCACCCCAAGCATTAATCCATTGTGAAAAGCTGTTTGCAACACATTGCGGAAGTGCTTTCACGTGTGGTGCCCATGTGAGTACAATTTTAGGTTTTCTTTTTTCTTTGAATGTTTCGCTGATCGTAATCAAATCGGTAAGGCTTTGTAAGGGATGTAGCGTTGCACTTTCAAGACTTACCACCGGTATGCCAGCATATTTAATGAATTGCTTTATGTACAACTCGCTGTAGTCATCTTCCTTGTTTTTCAATGATGGGAACGTACGTATACCCAAGATGTCAAAATAGTTTCCTAAAATGGGGGCGGCATCTTTTACGTGTTCTACAGTATTACCGCTCATGATGGCTTCTTCTTCAAATTCTAATGACCATCCATCTTGCCCAACGTTAAAAACAATGGCATCCATACCCAGATTTTGGGCTGCCAGCTGTGTGCTCAAGCGGGTGCGCATGCTTGGATTTAAAAACAATAAACCTATTCTTTTGTTCCTTCCCAACGTCTGATCCAGTAGGGGATTTTTTTTATAAACTAATGCTCGTTTGATTAAGTCGCTAAGGTCAAAGACATCTTCAACGGATATGAAATTTTGCATAGTTAAACCAGATGTTGTGATTTAAAGAATTCGTGTGACAGTGATTCTAAGAAAAGATCGGCTTCTTCTTTTTTAAGAGCAAGCGATGGCAACAGCCGGATGGTATTGGGTTTTGCTTCGCCCGTGAAAATATGATGTTTGAATAGCAAGTCTTTTCGCAACCCAGACAGTTGTTCGGGCAGGTCAAAACCGATCATTAAGCCTCGGCCTCGTATCTCGAGAATAGATGAGAACTCCTTCAATTTCTCCATCCAATACGTTCCTAGCGCAGAGGCGTTTTCTATCAGATTTTCTTTTTCGATTACCTCTAACACCACTAAAGAGGCTACGCATGCCAGATAATTTCCGCCAAATGTTGTTCCGAGCATCCCACTCCACGGTTTTATGTCTTTGTGGATCATCACTCCGCCAACAGGAAAGCCATTTGCCATTCCCTTAGCAATCGTGATAATATCCGGAACTATTGGTGAGTATTGATGTGCAAAAAATTTGCCTGTTCTTCCATAACCAGATTGAACCTCGTCAAGAATCAACAAGGCATTATTTTCTTTGCATTTTTTGGCAATGAACTCCAAAAAGGAATCATGAGGCAGTTGAATGCCACCAACGCCTTGAATGCCTTCAATGATTACGGCAGCCACTTGATCTGAGATGGCGTTTGACAGCGCAGCTTCGTCATTTAATGGCACAAATATAATTTCATGATTGGCATTAAATGGCGCGACAATTTTTGGATTGTCTGTGGCCGCTACTGCTCCTGAAGTCCTTCCATGAAATGATTTTTGAAAAGCAATTACTTTCTTTCTGCCAGTAACAAATGACGCCAGCTTCAACGCGTTTTCATTTGCCTCCGCTCCCGAATTGCAAAGAAACAACTGGTGTTCAGGGTATCGGCTTAATTTACCCAGTTTTTCGGCCAATTGTTCTTGCAACGAATTTTGAATACTGTTTGAGTAGAATGAAATTTTATCTAATTGCGCCTTCAATGACTCAACATAGTGAGGATGTGAATGACCAATGGAAATGACTGCGTGACCTCCGTAAAGGTCTAAATATTTTTGCCCCGTTTTATCCCAAAGCCAAGATCCGTTCGCTTTGACAGGCTCTATGGGAAAGAGAGGATAGACATCAAATGGTTTCATCTGTTTAAATTAGTAGTAAGACATTAGTATCTAGACGTGAGACCTCGTAGTCATGCCTTTTGGTATAGAGAATCTAAATAGCGATTTCATAGATTAATATTAATAGACGTTTGACTTTAACTTAAGTCCAGTGGTCTCGTCCAATCCGAACATCAAATTCATGTTCTGCACGGCTTGACCAGAGGCGCCCTTTATAAGGTTATCAATAGTTGAGTGGATTGCTAGTTTGTTTCCTGCCTTTTCCAAATGCAATAGACACTTGTTGGTGTTAACTACTTGCTTAATGTCTATCATCTCATCACTAACAAAGGTGAAGGGGTGAGATGAATAAAAGCCCTTAAATAAAACGGCTAATTCTTCGACTTTCAACTCACATGAAACAACCGATGTCGCAAAAATACCCCTGGTGAAATCACCTCGCCATGGAACAAAGTTTATGTTATAGTCGAAACCCGGCTGAACCTTTTGAAGTGTTTGAGAGATTTCGCCCAAGTGCTGGTGCGTAAGCGTTTTATAGGCGGAAATGTTGTTAGCGCGCCAGGTAAAGTGAGTTGAATCTTGTAGTTTTTGACCTGCGCCTGTGGAGCCAGTAATTCCGGTGGTATGTACCTCCGTTAACAGACCAGCTTGAGCGAGTGGAAGCAATCCTAACTGAATGGCGGTGGCAAAACATCCTGGATTAGCAATGTTTTTTGCGTTCTTTATCCGTTCGCGGTTTATCTCCGGCAATCCGTAAATAAATTCTCGGTCACTTGATTTTTCACCCAAACGGAAATCGTTACCAAGGTCGATGATTTTTGTCGTTGGGCTGAACTTATAATCGGTTACTAATTTCTTACTTTCGCCATGACTTAAACATAGGAACAGTACATCTACCTCTTCTATTAAGGATTCTGTAAAAAGTAAATCGGTTTCCCCGATTAAGTCTTTGTGAATAGTGTGTAAGGGTTTACCAGCCTGACTTCTGCTTTGCACAAAAACTAATTCAACATTCGGGTGATTCAAAAGCAAGCGTGTGGTTTCTCCACCGGTGTAGCCTGCTCCGCCAATTATGCCTGCGTTTATTTTCTTCATTGCTTCGCGGTTTCTGACACTTGGTGGTAGATCATAGTTTGATTTCCAAATATTTTTGAGAAACCTCTCACATCTTCACCTGTCCATCCCAAGTTCATCTCGCCATACTTTCCAAACTTAGAAGACATTAAATCGTATTTAGATTGAATGCCGTTGATTTGAAAACGATAGGGATACAAGGTGATGTACACTTCGCCCGTAACATGCTGTTGTGAACTTGTCAGATAAGCTTCAATATCGCGCATGGTGGGGTCAAGATACTGACCTTCGTGCAGCCAATTGCCATAGAACTGTGCGAGTTGATCTTTCCAACTTAATTGCCATTTGGTAAGTGTATGTTTCTCTAGGGCATGGTGTGCTTTAATAATTAACACGGGTGCTGCTGCTTCAAAACCTACTCTTCCTTTTATGCCGATAATGGTATCGCCCACATGTATATCTCTTCCAATTCCGTAAGGCCCTGCAATGGCCTGGAGGTGTTGAATTGCTTCTGTTGGATGGGAAAATTTCAACTCATTTACACCTGCCAATTCTCCTTTGTCAAAACTAAGTTTCACTTCTTCACTCGCCTGCTTTGTAACCTGTGTAGGCCACGCAGCCTCGGGCAACATGCCCAGCGAATTCAATGTTTCTTTTCCGCCAACGGACGTTCCCCAAATTCCTTTATTAATGGAATAAGTTGCTTTTTCGAAATTGAAAATTATTCCTTTTGATTTCAAATAGTCAATTTCGGCTTCCCGACTTAATTTAAGATCACGAATAGGTGTAATTATTTCTGCACCCGGTGCAAGAATGTTAATGATCATATCAAAGCGCACTTGGTCATTGCCCGCACCAGTGCTACCATGCGCTACAGCATGTGCTTTAATTTCTTGTGCATAAGTGGCTGCAGCCAACGCCTGCGACATACGCTCAGCACTTACGCTCAGTGGATAGGTTCCGTTTTTTAAGACATTACCGAACACAAGAAACTTTATCACTTTGTCGTAGTAATTTTTAGTCTCATCAACCGTTTTATGAGAGGCTACCCCCAAGCTCAACGCTCTTTTTTCGATTTCCGAAATCTCGGTTGCGGAGAAACCTCCTGTATTTATTGTGATGGTATGGACTTCGTACCCACGGTCTTGCGATAAATAAATAGCGCAATAGGAAGTATCTAACCCTCCGCTAAATGCCAATACAACTTTTTTATTCATGTGTTAATTTTTGTTTTTTAGTTGCCACATGGAATCGCTGAGATTATCATGCTGTTGGGTTTGGAGCATCTTAATGGCGATTTCATGTGTTAGTAATTTTTTTTGGTTGTCACATGGAATGGCCTTATTAAAATTTCGTGAGGTATCGAGCATCTTAATGGCCATTTCATGTATTATTAATTTTATTTTTTGAAATATCATTGAATCGCTTGCTGATAATTATACTGTTATGTGTTGCCTACTTTAATGGCGATTGGGTTTTTACTTACCAGAAGAAAAACAGACTAAGAATAGAATTCTTTTTTGCATTACCCTCCTCGTCTTTCTTCTTCCACCCTTTAAGCCAAACATATTGTTTCAATCTCACCAACCGGTCAAATACATTTACCTTGTCGCGAAAGCCTTCATTTTTCTTTACTTCGGGAAGAGGCTTGGCTTCGATTGCTTTTTTAGCTGCTTCTGCCGGATCGAAAAGCATTGCTGTACACAAACAGTTTTTCCGATTTTTACTGGTTAAAATATCGAAGTTTACACAACTTTGACATCCTTTCCAGAACGCTTCATCGTTGGTCAGTTCAGAATAGGTTACCGGTTCGTACCCTAAATCAGAGTTAATCTTCATCACGGCCAATCCGGTAGTCAACCCAAAGATTTTTGATTCTGGATATTTTTTTCTGGAGAGTTCGAAAATTTTCTTTTTGATTTCAGTGGCAACACCTGTTTTGCGAAACGCTGGTGAAACGATAAGACCTGAGTTGGCAACGTATTCAGATTGTTCCCACACTTCAATGTAGCAAAAACCAACCCACGTGCCTTCGGTTGTAAGAGCGATAATTGCCTTTCCTTCTTCCATTTTTTGCTCAATGTAGAGCGGTGAGCGTTTGGCAATGCCAGTGCCGCGTGCTTTTGCAGATTCTTCCATTTCTGTTGTAATGGTCTCTGAATAGTGCTTGTCGTTGGTGGTAGCCACTCGAACGATTATAGATGAG
Source organism: Flammeovirgaceae bacterium (assembly GCA_027487845.1). Lineage (GTDB taxonomy): Bacteria > Bacteroidota > Bacteroidia > Cytophagales > Cyclobacteriaceae > ELB16-189. The sequence continues at coordinate 33,480 of JAIYCV010000024.1, read as the reverse complement.
GTATCCAATTCTTTAAATGAATTAAAAGGTGATTATTGTTTTGAGATGAAAAGACACAACGCGATGCGTTAGTATCAAATCCGAATCTGCCTTCGGAAGCTTCCAATTGCACTAGAAGCGGTGGCAAAAAGAACAGACCAAGTCTGGGAGTAAGGCATAGCAATTCCCCCTGCGGGGCAGAAATTGGTTTGGACACCAACTACTTCAATTGTATGAACAGCTTTTTTCATTATCAACCGCAAAATTAAAGGATAAATAATTGATTTTAATACTATTTCTTTGGCGATTTTAAAAGAAAATGATTTGGTAATACCGCAGCATTAGAGGGTGCTTTTTGAATTTTTACCTTGCGGAACAATTAGTTGAATGGAAGACTTCATACATAAAATAGGCTATTTGGCCTTATTGGTTGGTACTTTCTTTGAAGGAGAGACCTCGTTGTTAGTCGCTTCGGCACTTTCTAGTTCGGGCGCCACCGTATTCTTTTATGTGGTTTTTTTTGGCTTTTTAGGTTCGTTTCTAAGCGACTGGCTATACTTTCTGATCGGTAGAATTAACGGACGCTATTTTGTAGATAGGAGGCCATCCTTAAAAGAAAAACTTGCACCCGTAAACCTTTTCTTCCAAAGTAATCGCATACAACTTTTGCTCAGCTATCGGTTTCTATATGGTTTTCGAATTGTAATTCCGCTCATGATCGGCATGACCAACATTACGGCAGTTCAATTTTTGTTCTTTAGCTCGTTGTCAGGTCTAGTTTGGGCTACGTTTGTAAGTTCCATAGGCTATTTTGTTGGATATTACTTTGAGTTGGATTCCTCTTTCTTTAAAGAGCAACTAGTTTTCATTGCCATCGGATTCGCCAGTTTTGGCTTGTTGTTAGCAGTATTAATAAATCATTTTTCCAAAAAACTTCTGTTGAAAAATCCAAGGTAGACTTGTAGCGTTAATAATAGGCGGAACTTTAGCTGCACCGTTGGCCGCTAAACTTGCCGGCAGATTACCTAAAAAGACAGCTTATATATTATCAGGAACATTGGTGATCGCTTGGAGCCTGCGCATATTGATCAAATTGCTTTAATTCTGAAGTTTTTTATTAGCTTGACAAATTAATGTTACAAACCGCTGATGAAAAACTTTTTTCTTGAACTCCAAAATAGAAACGAACTGCTTTTTTGGTTTGGTTGGATAAATGTTATCGGTGCGCTTGCATGCCTGCTCTTAATTCAAACCACAACCACCGAAGTTTTAGGTATCAATGCTTTTGTTAAACCGCTGAAATTCTTTTTATCTACGGTAGCAGTTACTTGGTCAATGGCATGGTACATGAGTTACCTCAACCAGCCGATTCCTGTAAAAATTTATAGCTGGGTGTTGATATTGATGTTAAGCTTTGAAGTTTTTTACATTACGTTGAGAGCCGCTCAAGGTCAGCTATCGCATTTCAATATCTCAAGTGCATTTAACGGCACTATGTTTAGTCTTATGGGTTTAGCTATTTCTATTTTTACTTTATGGACCGCCTACATCGGTTATTTGTTTTTTGTCAATGATTTCCCCGATTTGACGCTTTCTTATGTTTGGGGTATTCGGCTCGGCATCTTATTTTTTGTTGTTTTTGCCTTTGAAGGCGGTATGATGGGCGCTAAGCTTTCGCACACAATTGGTGCACCCGATGGGGGAGTCGGTTTGCCGCTCACTAACTGGAGTGTTAGGGCTGGAGATCTTCGAATAGCACATTTTATTGGCATGCATGCGTTGCAGTTGTTACCGTTGCTTTCTTATTTTTTCGTAAGAAATGTAAAAGTAGTCATGGTGATAAGCTTCGTTTACTTTGTGATTACTTCACTCGTTTTTATTCAGGCGCTTTTGGGGAAGCCGCTAATAAAACTGTGAGCGTGTACATAACCGCGCAGTGGATCGTACGTTTTCGATGGCTTGTGAATTGTAATACGCTCTGTAGGTCTTAAATCGGGCTTTCGTGGGTTGGCAATGGTTTTGCAAGTCAAAAAACCAACAGCTTTTTTATGCGATCAATTGTAGCGATTCTTCTTTGGTGTATACTATTTGCCCTTTGCTGGCCTTTCGCACTAGTTCTCATTTTCTTGCTCCCATTAATTTGGTTGCTATTGCTGCCATTTCGAATCATAGGGTTTTCGTTGGAACTTGTTTTCAAATTTATAGGTGCTATCCTTTTTTTTCCTTTTAAGATGTTAAAGAGATAGGCGTTTTAAACAATCATAAATAGTGCCGCCACCAACGTGGATGCTATTATAAACCATCTATACCACCTGTCGGGTATGCGCTTTACTATTATGATGCCTAAGTAAGCCCCCAGCCCAATCATTGGAATTGCGAGCATATCCAGTAATACAGTGTCTAATGAAACCGTATGCCAAACAAATAGATGAAATGGTACTTTAAACCAATTTGTCACTAGAAAAAACCAAGCTGTGGTGCCGATGTAAGCATTTTTTGGAAACCGCATGGCCAATAAGTAAATGGCCATCACCGATCCGGCCAAGTTTCCCACCATGCTAGTAAAGCCCCCTGCTATACCCGTTGTCGCGGCAAACACTTTACTGTTTGGGATTTTTTCTTTGCCGCCTTGCTCAAGCCAAATCATGATGCCCACGCTCAAAAAAATGATTGTGGCCATAATCATTTTAAATATTTTATCATCTATATAAGCTCCGGCAAGTGTTCCTGCCAGCACGCCAACAGCGGCCCAAGGAAACAGAATTTTCAAATGCTTCCAAGAGGCATGCTGATTGTAATATCTCACACCAATTAAATCGGCAAAAACAAGCATCGGCAGCAGTACTCCGCTAGAAAGTTTCCCGCCAAACACAGTCGCTAGGAGTGGCACCGCAATCATTCCCGCCCCATGCACCCCTGTTTTTGCCATGCCTATGCACAAGGCGACAAGGCCAATAATAGCAAGATCTTGAGCGAACAGCTTAAATGACAAGAGTTCTATCAAAAGTTTATTTCATTAGAGGTTACAATGATAAAGATTTTCTTTTGTAAACCTTTTATAGGGAAAGGAGCCGGTACTTATTAAAAAAAACAGCCTCAGAAAGGAGCTGAGGCTGGTAATTATAAGATTAAATAATGCTATAGCTTGTGATTTATGTCGACTCTGCCAATTACAATACCTTTCGCTACGTAGGCATTTCCCTCAATATTTATCTGCGGTTCACCGAAGGCGTTGATCATAACTTGCTTGGCTGCATTTAGTGTAATTCTCCCTTCTCCGTAGATTCTGGCCGATGCGCTAGTGCTTCTCATACCTCTTGTATCTATTTTGTTTTCACCAAATAGGCGATACACTTGGTGGTTGGCAAAGCCACCTTTAATTTTCAGAATATTTTCCCCGTAAAGCGAAGTTTTAAATTTCTTGGCATCAACACCAGCCAGCCTTATTTCACTTTCTCCGTAAGCCCGCAACTTGAACTTTTTTGCCCTGATGGTATCCTCCGAATATAACTCTTCTTCTCCTCTCATCTCCACTGCCGTTAGCTCTACATAGGTAACATAGGCGGTAACAGTCACATCGTTGTACAACCGATTTGTGTACCTGTTCTTTTCAATGATTCTGGCGCCATCAAGAAAAAGACTTAAGCGATTGCCATGCAGCACCACATTCATTTTCTCAGGCGCTACATTTGAATAGACTAGCTTGATCGATTCTTTTTCTCCCTTCTTTAGGAACACATTAATATGGGGAGAGGCTACTATTTTACTAAAACGGCCAAGGGGGTATTCTTCTTGAGCTTGCGAGGTGGTCGCAAACATTAAAATGCATAGGATAAATGTTGAAATTGTTTTCATTTTTCTGGTTGTTTCTTAAATGACAATCAGAAAACGAGATACCCCTAGCGGAAGAAATTATTTTTTATAAAGATCCAACGGCATTGTTCCAGAAGTATTCAAATACTTAAATCTTCGGGTAGTACAATCAAATTGAAAATGAATGGTTAGGTGATCGGAAATGGCGACAGCAAAACCATTTTTCTTGCCCTGGTATTGGCTGTAGTGGGGCATTAGCCTAATATCGACTTTGTCGTCCTGTATTTTACCGGGATAGATCTTAATGTATTTGATCATGTTCTGGTTTCTTTTGTGATGTTCTGTTGAATTTGCTAAGGTTAACAGAACAATTTTTCGATTTCCTATTTGCGATGGGAGCATCTCCGTTACCTCCTGATTTTTCTCGATAAAGATTTCTTTATCATCGGAATTGATTTCTTGAAGGTAGTTGTTGTAGCGTAGTATTGCCTGATAGTAGATATTGGTGGAGTCGGCTTGGCCGTTGGCAATAAAAGATAAAAGTATAAAAACGTGTAAGAGAACAAGTTTCATTTAGTCCATTCGTGTTGATCCCAAGATAAGCAAGATTTTTTAAAATAGTATAAAAACCTTGTTTTCTGATTGATAATGAAGAGAATGAAAACCGAACGAATGGAATGTCAACTACTTGCAAAACTCCTGTCGCTGGTCTTAGCGGTCGCTAAGACCTATAATGTTACAAGCGTCCGCTTGTAACACATAATCCAGATAAATCAATTCCACCTTATCTTTTCTAATCGTAATTGATTGCTAAAAAAGTTAGAAAAATACAATTTGCTTTGATCGTGAAATTTGTGTTTTCTGCCCATAGACAACTAAATTAACTTGACTGAACATGAGCGGACGCTCAGACCAGTAGGGGCAGACGCTCGAAAGTTTGGAGTTTAGTGGCTGTGAGGTGGATAACACCTCACAGGGCGAAAAAATAATGAAAACACTGTTATCTATAGTATCATGTTTGTTGGTGAAGAACACCAAAGGCAAAGCGCGGACGCACGCAAACAGGCTAATGCTTCCTCCGACCCGTTCTCATAGTTTTAGTTGTTCTTCCGCGTTTCGCTCCGTTATGAACTCTCACAGTACGTGTGGTGCGATAATGTGATCCTGCCACACCATATCTTGTATGTATTGCAACTGAAGTGGCGCGATGAGGGGCATACAGGCCATGCGCGCGCACTACGCGGTGCGTGGAAACAACCACGTAGCGATTTCGGTAAGGTGCACGATACGTATAAAAAATTGGGTGCCGAATCGGGCGCCAAGGCCTCCACCAGCCGGGATATACTCTCCAGCGATAGGGAGATACCCAAACACGATACCCAGGCGTATACACATAACGCACACTGGGCCACGTCCACACATTCACCACCACCTGAGTTTGGCTGGTATCTGCGTTAGGCGGCACCTGTTCTGTCGGCTCTACAATGGTTTGTTCACCATACATATCTTCATCGCCTACAATCTGAGCTACAACCTTTTCCTTGCCCTTCTTCTCCAACTCAATGACTGCGATGTCTTGGTTTTCTGTTTCCGAAACGGCCACTTGCAAAACAAAAGCGTGGACGCCTTTCATTGTCTGGTCAATTACTTTTACATAATCCGTTTCCCCATCACCATTTAGATCCAGGTTGTTTACCTGACTGTCTTCTTCATTGAGGTGCTTTTCAAATTCTTCTGGTGAGGCAGACTTCTTAAATAACTCCAGCGCTCCTTCCAGACTAAAGTTATCGCCCGGTAGTCCGGTGGAGTCTGCTGCGGAGATGGTCTGTGCCATCGCGGGCAAAGCAGCGACTGTTAACAACACGATTAGCAAGCTGATATTTTTCAATTGTACCATATTTTCGCTTTTTGACAGAAATGTAAGATAAATGTCCGCTCATTAGAGTACAAAGAGTTATCAAAGTTTAATGATGCTTAGCAAAATAAGGTAAATTAGTACACGCTTCACTAGTCTTATTGTCCGCTAAGACCTATAATTTAACAAGCATCTGCTAGTGTAACCTAAATCCATATTAATCAACCATGCCTACCTTTTTCTAATTCCAATTTGTTGACAAAAGGCAATTTCTGTTCATAGACAACTATATTAACTTGACTGAAGATGAGTGGACGCTCAGAAGTTTGGCGCCTAGCGGACGCTAAGACCAGTGTGGGGTGAGGGTTACTTTAGCCCGTTCAATACCAGCAGCTTGTCGAGGCGGAAAGCGAGTGCGATGCAAATCAGAATGAGGAGGGCGCTCAAATAGCCGAGGTAGTCGTAATGATGAATGGCAAAGTGGGCGTCACTGAACGTAAGCCAGCCACTGAGCAAGCCCGCAAATCCTGTTCCCAACGACTGCATACATGAATTTAAACTCATAAAGCTGCCACGTGTTTTAGCCGACACTGCCTGCGTAGTCATGGCTTGGCCTGGCACGGTTCTGCCGGTGGCCGCACTAAACCAAACCGAAAAAATAATCAGCACCCAATACACCGGAATTTTCGGCATATTCGTGAGCATTAAAATAAGAATAAGTGAAGCCGCTGCTGCTATCACAAACACCTGACGCTTGCCATACTTATCCGACAACTTGCCGACAAACTGGGCGGTGATCAATGAGCTGATGCCACCAAATAAATAAATCAATGGGGTATCTTTTTGCGGCACACCTACATTATACACCATGTAGGGATTAAAAAGTGGAATGATCAGAAAATGGCCCATGATTAAAAGGAAGCTAAACGTCAGCGCAGTCATTTGTGTGCGGTCTGAAAAGATGTGAACGAAACTTTCTATTCTGCCTTTCAGCGGAATAGGATTGGCCATGTGACCGCGTACACTGGGTACGTAGCGCAGCAAGAGGGGAAATAATAAAACGCCCAGACCAGCTACCACCAAAAAGGGGAAGTACCAATTAAATCGGTTGGCCAGGTACAATCCCAAAGGAACGCCCACTACCGATGCTAACGCAAAGCCTCCCATCAACATGCCCATGGCCTGACCTCTGCGCTCGTAGGGAATAATATCGGCAATGATGCTCAACACCTGTGCGCTGATCAGTCCGCCAAAAATGCCGGTTACCGCTCTGGCCAGTATCATAGTGGCGCCATTGGTGGCAAAGGCACAGCCGACAGTGCCGGCCAGAAAACCAAAATAGGCCACCAGCAATGCATTTTTGCGATCGAATTTATCGGCAAAAAAGATGGCGGCAAAGCTGCTGACAAAGGCTGCCAGCGAATAACTGGATACGATGATGGAGAACTGTGAGCTGTTCAAATTCCACTGGGGCATTAAAATATTGCCCAGCGGCATCATGATCATAAAGTCTAAAATGTGGGTAAAGTTCAGGAGGGCCATTAAGGCTACTAAAACTATCTCGTTGCGTTTCAAAAAATCAGGTGGCTTAAGGGTAAAAATTGGGACTAATAAGTTGAGTTAACACAAACGGAGGTAAATTAGTTTTGTTTGGCGGTCAGTTGGTTGCAGTGTTGCGAAACGAAGAAGTGAAATTTGTACTTTCTCTTGCCTTTGTTGGTGTTCTTCACCAACAAAACTGCTCATTCTAAAAGTGCACATTTTTCATTCTTTGTAATGCGTTAAAAATAACCAGTCCTTTTCATTCAATTCATAAAACCGTGCGCTGGAGTATTTGTAATCTTCAGGGTATTGGCATAAACCTGCTTTTACTGGATTGTAATGGATGTATTGTAGCTTTTCGTTAAACACTTCTGCTGACCATAAAGGTATTCCCAGTGAATTTCGCTCCCAGACTTGATGCTTCCTGTCTTTTGAATTAACAATAATTTCATCTAACATAGCCGACTTTTCATTCCTCATGATCTTAAGCATCTGTTGCCCCGTGAATTTTAAAAAATCACGTTGCACATCGTCTCGCTTGTGCGATCCAAGCATTTGCCAAATTAAATGAAAATGGTTAGGCATGATTACGAATGCATATACCTTGATCCTTTTTGCAGAGGTTAAATAGGTCAAGCTTGAGGTAATGATATCTTTAAAATTATCACTTGCCAATAAAGGTTTCCATTCTAAACAAGTTACGGTTAAAAACTCGGCATGTTGTTTTGGTATTGCTTCCTCCATCACCCTAAAATAATGAAAACATGGCTATCTATGGTATCATGTTTGTTGGTGAAGAACACCAACAAAGGCCAAGAGTTACTGTTAAAAACTCGGCATGTTCCTTTGGTATAGGTTCCTCCATTGCCCTAAAATAATGAAAACTCGGTTATCTAAATTATCATGTTTGTTGGTGAAGAACACCAACAAAGGCAAAGGGTTGAGTGGATGGCTTGTTTTCAAAATCGTGAATTATGATTTCCCGCTTCTGCTGGGCCAAAAGCATTTGACAAGAAAGGTTTAGCAGGGTGGTGAGTAACGCCAGATTTCTCATGGTGAGTTTTGATGTATGATTTAATTTTTCTTTGCTAAGAGACGGTAACCGATCAACAATTTAAACTAAATTTTTTAAGATGGCGGCACTTGCCTTTGTCTTGCCTTTGTTGGTGTCCACCGACCACAGGCAAAAAAGGCTGAGTCTAATTGTTAGCTTCTGCTTTTTGCCCATGTAGCGTTTAACTCGTCTAAAATGAGCTGATAATTTTTCCTAAAATCGTCCACCTCAGTTTGCGAAAGTGGACTAGCGCCCTGTTCACGAAATTCGATGTTGAATCGTAATTCGTAAAATTTGTTAAGAGCATTGTTATTAGCTGTCCATAGTTCCTTATGATTAAAAAAAGTGTTGTAGGCGCTTAGTACAGTAATTAAGGCTGACAGGAGAAGTGATATACCTTTCGAATAAGCATCCAAATCATGAATGCCCAATCCAAGGATCACGGTAACAAGGGCAGATAAAACCGTGGTGGAGATATATAAGGAAAAAGCCTTCGTACGATAGTAAATCCTGCTATCATTGATATTCTTAATATGTTTATCAATTTTATCTTTCAGAAGTTGAAGTTGGGGAGGTGTTGGATGAATGGGTGGCATATTATTATTTTTTTAGTACAATTTCGTTCATCAGCTTAGGAATTTCCTTAAACCGTTTCTTAAAAAAATCACTGGAAAAGTCGAAATCACTGAGTTGAGTAAGCCTCGAAAGAGCAAGAGAAGCCTCTGTTATCTTTTTTTTTGCGATTGGCAAATCTCCAGATTGTTTATTATGTCTGGCAAAATAATATAACACTTCGATGCTTGTTCCAAAATAAGTGACGTGCTTCTCGAAGTCTAAACTTATTTTTGAAAACAGCGTTTTTATGTCAGTCATTAATTTATCTGCTTCGAAAATCAGTTCGATACCACCTAACCCTGACGCATATTTTCTTATGTTTGAATTAGCAAGGGAATTAAGTATAGCAGTTTGTGATTTAACTAGTAATGATTTTGTTTTTTCATTCTTGTTTTTTTCAAATTTTAATTGATAGCCTTGAAGGGCTTTTTCAAAGAAAAATGCAGATGCATTAAACAGGTCTCCAGAAAAATCATCTCTTTCAAGGCGTTCGTAATCTTTAACCTGGTGACAGAGCCCAACTCCATGTAACAATCGTGGGTCATTGGAAAACATTCCGAGGTATTTTTCGCCTAAACTTATTCCGTCATCTTGCCTTTTATTTCTCCGATATAACCAAATCAACACATAACATATTTCTGGCAATAATTTGTTGTGCTTAGTCACATAACTAAGACGATTCCCTTCTATACTTTTCGGTATGTCGACTGCCAGATTTTGAGCTTCAAGCATTTTGAGCAAGCCTTCGAAATTTGCAATTAATTCATCTTCACTCTCTATAACATTATTGCCAACGAAACTGATGTAAGCGAATATGATAGATCGAGTATATTTCTCATTTACGGTTCTTGCCGACTCAAATTTATTGACAATTCGATCAAGCTTTTTTAAGACGGAATTTTTCTTCTCTTTTTGACTATGAGAGGCCTCTTTACTGAGTTCAATTAATTCATCCACGAATTCATGTAACTCAGAACTCACTACTTCATCTCCAAAAAATAGTAAAAGAGGAATGTGCTGATAAGCATTTTGAATAATATCCTTCGCGACCCTTCGGTGAAGATTTGGTAACAAACTAGTCACCTCAAACGACCTATTTAATTTCTCCAGATCTTGATCAAATTTTGTCAGTTTAGACACGAGATTGTCTTCATTCTGATCAATCTCCCGGAGTATTTTTCTTACATTTTCGGGACTCAAGGGTGTCGTGCTCTCTTCCTTTGAGTCTTCACTGTGAAAGTTATATTTTCGATAGATGCTTAAAAAAAAATGATTATCGATTCTTATGGAAGCCTCCCTGAACATTTTATTGATAGATTTTCCGATATCACTGTACTCCCCCCAATTGAAGGTCTTTTCATTTTTGATTCTTTCAATTTTGTGTCTCGCATCATTTAATCCCGTGAGAAGATCAATCGTCTTTTTACTGTCCTCCCCAAATTCGGTCTTAACCCTCGCATTTAAAAAATATTGAAATATATTTCTATGAAATTGAAATTTATAACCCTGCACTACCTTGCTTGCTGCATCCAGAAGGTCTTTTGTTTTATTGGCAGATGACAAATAAACGACATAATATTTTAGATCGAGACGGGTGAACTCTTTATTGATTTTCATGACACGTTCTACCACCTGAATATCTCTAAATGTGTTTTCCAGAAAAATATGTCTATCATTATCATCTTCGATAGACACTAGGAAGGGTTTGTTATCCTCCACGAAACGTTCGAAAATTTCGACTGAAAGAGATGATGGTTTAATATCATCGAAAATCTTATTAATTGTAGCCGAGTCATTCTTAATTACTTTTATTTCTGAAACGGTTAGGCGGTCACGTATGAAATTCAAAAACTCTTGAAAAATATTCTTACGCTTGTCGTTAATAATTAATAGTAACAGGATGATCTCAAAATGCTTAACTAGAAATTCTCTTGTTCTTGCTTCATTCGTGAAGTCCGGAGTTTGTTCTTTAAGTTTTTTGAGATTGCCATATACCGCCTTGACTTCATTTAACTGTTTTTGAAGCTTGTTTTTTACAGCTAATAACTCGACCTGATATTCATTAGCTAAAATGATAGGGTTGTCGTCAAAATGACCAAAAAGGAAATCATAGCAAATAAACTTATGCGCCAGCTTGTTGCTGTCTCCTTTGGAGAAAAGTTCAATCTCTGTGTATGGCAAGAAATTTTCAACTATATCGTAGGTATCGATAACATACAAAAATTTGAATCCCTGGTTGCTTAATTGAGCATCATCCACTACACGCGCAAGCTCATCTGGCGTATAACAATTCCAGATAAAATCATAGCTATTTATTTTCATTTGGATTTGTTTTTGTTTGACTGAATGAGCTGGTTATTTCGAATACGCTTGAGGCGATAGACTCAGATCTTTTAAGGTGAGTAGCCTCATTAACTTTTTTAAATCCGTATTCAGACTGATATTGTTTTTCAATTCTAATGTTAGAGTCCATAATTATTGTTCCAGACGATTTATTAGGTCGGGTTGTGATACTTTGTGCGAGGGCTATGTCATTGTCGAGGAAAACGGAGGAACACATCATATACTCATAAACCGGGAGATTTTTGATCATCTCTTTTCTGTTTGTTTCTCCAAAAATGTCTATTGATTTTTTCAAAATATCGCCCATCATTTTATCCTTTTCAGGAATAGTCGTAATGGTTTTATTAAAGACTGTTGCAGCATTAAATTTTGAGTTTTTGAAATATGCCCATTGACCATGAACAAAACCAAGATCGCATTCTCGAACAGGAATATGTACTTTATTTAGTTCAGCCATACGTTTCTTTATATTTTCAAAAAAGTTTTTAGTTCGAGCTTTAATCTTATCTTCAAACGGCACTGCGATAGGGATGCGATTGGAAATCCCTGCGTCTTCCAATTCCTTATTTACTTCTTCAATCAGCTCTATCTGCTCCAAGTATAGGTTTAAGAAATTCGCGATGAGAAATTTGGAATGCACATTTAGGTCCTCTTTTCTTAACAGCTGAGCAAGTTCAATCTCTATTTGGCTCTTATCGCCTTCGATTAGCCGTGTACCTTTTACGTTGAAGCAATAAATCCCCTTATCTTTTTTGCTTCTCTCGATTTTCTTATTCGATTTACTTATGAATTCGGGCTCGGGCGCAGAGATTTCAATGAACTTCTGGATTTTTTCATCGACAATTTTTTGAATAAAATATTTTTTGCCGTTAGCGAAAACTGGTATCAGAAAGCAGCTTCTTTCAGGGCTGCCCCAATTTCCAGAACCTACGTATTCGTATTTACTCATTTTTACTAATGGTTTGCCGGACCTCTTCCCTGACTTCATATCTAAGACAATACTCTGTTTCTATACCATCGACTATTTTGGTGGTTTTACGTCTTTTTTTGTCATCCCCTGTTTTGGCGGATTTGGTAGCTTCTGGTTTCGGTGGAGTCCTGGTTTCAAGATATGTGATTACCTTAACGCCAGGAAAGACTTTATCAATCTCAGATTTCTTAGCCTTAAAGTCGCCCTCTGTAAATGCGGTATAGGGAACAAATATTGCAAACGGATTCATTTCTAAGGGCTTTGGATTACTAGTTGAATCATCTCCAATTTGTACCTCTATCGTTATGATCTGTTTACCTACGGTTAATTTTGATAATCTATCTACATAGAGCTGTTTAATCTCCTTCACAGCAGGACTCTGATCAGACTCACTTGAAAGTTTTTGTTCATCAATATCTTCATCCAAGTACCTGTCATTGTCACCATAAATCAGGTTTACTATATCTTCCAGCCGACCGCCATCTGGTGAGTTTTGGATTGTGAATATTTCTTTACTGACACTTTGAGGAAATTCATAACGAGGATAACCACCCGAATCAAACGGTAACAGCCTCTTGAAACTGGTCATACTTTGTACTTTTTTAAAATCATATAGAAGTGCAACGGGTCGCTTTCTATTTATGGATGTAAAATTTTTTTGGTCGATCAAATACGCAGACTTACCATAAAAAAAATATAAAAGTTTCTCTTTTAAGTATACTGAACAGTCTTTCGGTACAAGAGCCTTCACTTTTAATATATTATCAAATGACTCTTCTGAAGTAGTATGACATAAAGGAAGAAATTTGTAATTGCGTGATTGGGTACCGTTTTCTTTTGAAGTAAAATATGTCTCAAGGGTGTCGCTCATAATACGTCTCATTGCTCCTGTGTTTTGTTCCTTCATTTTAATTACTTCTTCATTTTGTTTAGCAAATTGATTGAATCTTCTTTGTGGATTACGTTCGCCATAAGGTTAATATCACCCACTATTCTATTGAGCGTTGAGTCTTGCATTTTCGAAATGCCTTCTTCATACCTCGTTCTGAAGTACATTTCAAAAAATTTTAAATAATAAGAAACTGCTCCTACACTTGTTGACCTCCGCTATATATTTTTCGGGTACGTTTTCGCTTATTTGGCGAAATAGATTTTCTATATTTCTCCGCCCCGCCTCTCAAAATATTACCTTTTTCGATAGACCTCCCTGTCAAATCCATCACCCACCTCATACTTCCTCCTTCCCAGTTTTTACCTCCGGTCACCGAGTAAATAGCTGCGGCAACCGAGTAAAAAGCATCCTCACGCAAGCTTTTTGCTCCGCCTTCGGAGCAAAAAGCTCCGCTTTCGGAGTTATTACCTTCGCTGGCCGAGTTAAAAGCTTGGGTGGCCGAGTAAAAAGCTCCGAAAGGGGAGTTATGAGGTGGAGGGGGGTACTTCATAGGTGGGTGGGGGTACTTGCTAAGTGGGTAGGGGTACTTGCTAACCTCAAAATCAGGCTGTTTTGGGGGTTGGCGTGGCAGTGGCTGGTTTTGCGCTTGGTTTTACAAACCGCTGCGAAAGGTCGTTGTAAATGGCCTCTGCGCCCGGCACTTTCATTTTGGTGGCCAGTTTTACACTATTGTAGTAAGCAAGTGCTGCTACATAGGCTTCGCTGCCGCTAAGCATAATGGTATCGTTAAGGTTAGAGTACACCTGCTCCAGCGGCCGGAAGAAATCGAGCAGGTCACCCACCGCATCTACATCTACTTTCAATTCGGGCACGTCAATATAGGCTGGCACAAACTGTGGGTTGGTTACGGAATAGTCCACTGCTTTTTGCACAAAGGGCAGGTTGCTGTCGCCCATTTTGGGCAGGGTCTGCCGGTCGTCATTGCTCAGGGCAATAAGGTAAGGCGCAAGGGTGTTTTTAAGGGTGGTGATGGCCGCCTGTGCAGTGGCTTTGTCGGCATCGCTGATTTTGATGGAAATTCTGTTTTCTTGCATAGTGGTAAACGTTAGTTTTTTTACTTTTTCTACTGTTGTTTTTAGTGTTGGGCAATAAACGCGCTTTGCACACTACAAACCTCCAACGCTTTTCAATAAAAGTCAACGTGGTTTTCCACGGTATCGCACCCGTATTTTCCACGGTATGGGTTACCCGTGGAAAAACACGGTATGGTACCCGTGGAAAATACGGGGTTGTAATGTCAGATTTTTTTGTATGGTGCCGCGGTCAGCGAGGTCCGTGACTGCGAGGCATGCCCCTCGGCACTGCGAGGTGCGAAGCAGTCTGCATTCATTTCAGAGGCGGCAAGACACCTCGAAGGTGTCAGACGCCTAAAAAACAACCTACCCCTGTTTTGGCCAGGCCAGCGCGCACATGCTTCGAATATAAAGTTGACTAAAATAGGAGATAGAGATCGCTTCGTTCCTCGCGATGACAAGCACGTACAAATGCGATCCAACAAATAATGATTTAGCGTTTAGTTATTTTTTCGAACAACCTACAACTTGCAACCTGCAACTTATTACTTACTCGCTTCTCAGGCTTTCCACTGGATTAGATTGGGCTGCTTTCACGGTTTTTAGTGCCACCGTAAACCATGCTAATAGCAACGAGGCAGCGGCTGCCAACACAAAAAGCGCAGCACTGATATTGGTTCTGAAAGCAAACTGTTGCATCCATTTGTCAAGGAAATAATAACTTGTTGGAATGGCTATACCTATGCTGATCACCACCAGTATCATAAAGTCTTTGGATAACATATTCGAAAGTTGAATTACAGATGCACCCATTACTTTTCGGATTCCAATCTCTTTTGTGCGTTGTTCCGTAGTGTAACTGGCCATGGCATAGAGACCTAAGCAGGCAATTAGAATCGCTATAGTCGAGAAAGTAAGAACGATTTTGGCTAACCGATTGTCAGACGCGTAGAGCCTTTCGAGGTATTGATCGATGAAAGTAAACTCGAACGCGGTGGGCACGATTTCTTTAAAGGTATTTTCTAGTGAAGCCATGGTGCTTCTCACATCCTTGGTTTCCATTTTCACCAACAGACTATTGTAACCCTCGGTTGCTGCATTATGAAAACAATAAGCATCAATTGGTTGATAAAGTGAATTAGCATGAAAGTCTTCCATGACCCCTACAATTTCACTCTTGCCATCAAAACCTTGAATGTCTACACGCGCGCCTATTGCCTTTTCTGGGCTGAGGCCCAGGTAGTCGACAGTTACTTTATTTACCACTACCTGGACAGTAGTATCTCCTTTTTGCTTCTCGGGCAGCGTTTTTCCTGCTAATAGTTTTATGTTTAGCACGTCCAAGATTTCTGACGTAGCACGATTAGTAGTAAGAGGAATTCCATTTCCTTGACCATCCAACGGCAAAATATTTCTTCCGCTGCCGCCTTGCCCCGGGTAAGCCTGCGCTTTGCAAACTCTTTTTATTCCAGCGAGTGCTTCGAAGCTGGTTTTTAAACTGTTAACCTGATCTTTGTTTTCGCTGCCCGTTACCAATATGGATACCACTTGCTCCGGCTGGTACCCCAGGTTTTTATTTTGTATGTAATTCAATTGACGGAACAACCCAATGGTGCAAATGATAAGCACCACGGAGGATGAGAATTGCAACACCACCAACGTTTTTCGGAATATAGGATACCCACTCGCACTGAATGCCGATTTAAGCACGCTCTTTGGCGAGAAAGAGGAAAGGTAAAGGGCGGGATACAAGCCAGCGACAGTACTTAAAACAAGTAATAAAAGTACAAGACACATCCAAAACAATGGCTGGCCAAGAAATGCTGAGGTGAGTACTTTTCCAGTGATGTAGTTAAATGCAGGCAAGACCGTGAGAAACAAAACTAAGGACGCACCCACGGAGAGAAGCACAAATGACCATGTTTCAAAAAAGAATTTAGCAGCCAGTTGATTGCGGGTTGCACCGAGTGTCTTATTGATACCAATTTCTTTTGCCCTTCGTTGCGCTTGCGCTGTCGACAGATTTATGTAATTGAAGGCGGCAATAAACAATACAATTAGGCCCAACAATCCTACAATCTTAATTTGCCTTATATCGCTGCTGGCACCCGAGCCACTCATTGCTTTTATCTCAGGTGAGTATAAATGGAGGTCTTTTAAAGGTGTGAGGTGAAGCGTAAACCACCGGTTATCTTTTTCGATGTTAGAGGCTATTATTTTTTCAAGTTTTTCATCTACATTTTTTGCAGAGGCGTTGGGCAGAAGCAACACCAACGATTGGAAGCTTGCATTGCCCCAATTCTGATTTTGCGATTTGCCAAACCAGTTGGATTGAAATGAAGCGAGCATCTGAAACTGAAATTGTGAATTTGCAGGTTGATTTTTGAAAACGCCTGTTACTTCAAGCTCTAATTCATTGTCAATTTTCAGGGTTTTCCCGATGGCTTGTTGACTTCCGCCAAAATACTTGATGGCCGAGGATTCACTGATGGCGACTGTGTTTGCCCGTGTTAATGCCGTTCTGCTGTCGCCCGCGAGAAAGGGGATTGTAAGGATGTCAAACAGTTCTTGATCTGCCCAGAAGAAGTGGGTTTCTGATGATTTTATCTTGTCGGTAGAAACAAAAGCCAAATCACCAAAGTTGTGGTGGAATAAGTGGGAAGCTTTCTCCACTTCAGGGATGTCTTTCGAAATAGTGGGAACCACTTTGTTAGGCGTGGTGCTCCACTTCATTGTCTGCCCATCGTAATTGATGGTAGCCGTTACTTGATAGATGCGATCAACCTTCTCGTGATAGCGATCAAACGAATACTCGTCGGCAATGTATAAGCCAATGGCCAGCACGCAGGTGAGGGAGATGGTGAGGCCAAACAAATTGATTGCGCTAAAAGATTTGTAGCGTAAAATGTTTCGAAGCGCAATTTTAAAATAGTTTGATAGCATAATTTTAAGACGTTAGATACTGTTTAATGGCTTATACTTACTTTTTGAAATAAGCGAACAAACTCTTTCGCTTCACTTTGCGATTTGAAGGGAAGCGCAAACCACGCTCGCTTAAAGGAGGAGTCGGTGGTACTTCTTATCGTTGTATTTTTTTGCAGAAAGAACTCTACTTGGTAGATACTATTTTCATGTTTCAGTTTAACATGGGTGTTAGTTGAACAGGGAAAGAGCAGATCACCAATTTGTAAGGTGTTGCCAGCGGTAGTGAAAGTAACTTCCTTTGCTTCACGGATTCCTTCTTTAGTAACCTGAATAAGCTCAGCTTCGGCTGATTGCGCTAGTGATACGACTGACAAAAGATTTAAGAAGACTAAAAGTAGATTTTTCATAGGATAGTTTTGAACTTTTAAAGTGTGGAAGCTCTTGGCTTTTGTATTTTACATGTTTCACTCGCTTCTCAAACTCTCCACTGGATTACTCATTGCTGCTTTAATTGCCTGAGAGCTGACTGTAGCAAGTGCAATTATAGCGGCTACACATCCGGTAACTACAAAAATCCACCAATGAATTTCTGTGCGGTACGCAAAACCTTGTAACCATTGATTCATCGCATACCACGCTAACGGAGTACCGATTATAATCGCCATTAGAATAAGTCGTATGAAGTCTTTGGATAGCAATTGCACAATGCCTGTTACTGATGCACCCATTACCTTGCGGATGCCTATTTCTTTGGTGCGTTGTTCAGCAGCGAAGGCCGCTAACCCCAGCAAGCCAAGGCAGGTAATGAAAATTGAAAGCCCGGTAAAGTTGGCGAGTATAGTTCCTGCGCGTTGTTCGCTCTTATATTGTTTGTTCAACTGTTCATCAACGAATCCATAGTTCAATGGATTTTCTTTATCAAATTTTTGGTAGAGTTCAGGTAGCTTCTCAATAAAGTTGGCCACCTGATTAGGTTTTACTTTTACCAGCATATTGAAGTAGAATGTCTTTGCCTGGTAGCGCATGATGAAGGGTTCAATGGGTACATTCATAGGGCGAAAATGAAAATCGCGCACCACACCAATAACTTTTCCTTTCGTTCCCCAAAAGCCAATTTCTTTGCCAATGGCATCGTCTCCGGCAAAGCCCATATTTTTAGCAGCTGTTTCGTTGATGATGTAGGCGGAGGAGTCACCCGCTACGGAAAGTGAGAAATTTTTACCGTGCACCATTTTCATATCCATGAGGGGGATGAAATACGGATCGGCATTCATTTGGGTGATGGTTAGTTCTTGACCTTTTTGCTGACCTTCCCACTCTATTTTTGAATAATTGTTGTTGTTGACTAAAATCGAAGTGGCAGCGGATGCTCCTATTACTTCGTGCTGCCGCATCAGCTCTTCGCGAAATACTTCTTCGTTTTCTCTTAAGTTCCCACCCAGCCCCACATACATTAATTGCTCTTTTTCAAAACCGAGGTCTTTCTGTTGAATGAATAAAAGTTGTTCATAGATTACCGCTGTGCCAATCATTAAAATAATGGCAATACTAAATTGTGCTACTACCAGTACTTCACGGAAGCGACCACCGGCTCGTTTTGGAAGAATTCCCCGCAATGTTTTGATTGGCTGAAATGACGAAAGCAGCGAAGCTGGGTAAAGACTTGCCAGAAATCCAATGATAAGTGTAAATACAAGAAGTAGTGCAAAGAAAATTTTATTGAGCGGATGTAGTGTTAATTCTTTGCCCGAAAGAATATTGAAATAGGGTAGCACCAAATCAATTAACCCACGCGAGAGTATGGCTGCACAACCAACAATAAGCAGTGATTCTCCGAGAAACTGCACGAAAATTTGCGCTCGACTCGCACCGATGGTTTTGCGGATGCCCACTTCCTTGGATCGATTGGTGGATTGCGCAGTGGAAAGATTAATAAAGTTAAAGCAAGCGATGAGTAAAATTCCTATGCCGATGATGACGAAGATTTTTATAAACAAGAGATTGCCTTTTTTGGTCCACAAATCATAATCCAGCGGATGAAGATATATTTCAGTGAGTGGCTGAGTATAAAGGTTAAAACCAGCTTCTTTGTCGTGGTTGCGAAGAACATTCTTAATTTTGGTGGTGAAGGCTTCGATCTGATGATCATGCCTCAGTTGCACGTAGGTGATGAAGTTGTAGCTGCCCCAATTGTAACTCCAACGGTCGCCCAGTAAATAATTAAAGGAAAGTAAAAAGTCGAACTGAAACGAAGAGTTAGAGGGCGCGTTTTGAACAACTCCTGCCAGCACAAAATCGCTTTCATTGTTTAGGCGAAAGGTTGTGCCTAATACATCGGCTCTGGTTTTCCATTCTGCGCCAAAGTATTTTTCGGCCATTCGTTCATTGAGCACTAGGTGATTGGGTTGGGTGAGTACGGTTTTCACATCTCCCTTCACCAACGGAAAATCAAATATGTGCAACAGTGAATTATCGGCAAAGTAGATTTCATTTTCGGCAAACAGTGCGTCTTTTGTTTTGAATACACCGCTCCACTTGCCCACACGAGCTGTGTTTACAATTTCCGGAAAATTACTTCTCAACTCAGGTGCAAGTGGCCCGGGTGTTACCACTCCGACAGTTGTTGCTTTTTCTTGCTGCGTAGTGATGCGGTAAATATTTTTAGCGTTCGTATGAAACTGATCATAATGAAGTTCATCCCAGGTGTATAGCAGAATAAGCGAACTGCATGTAATGCCCAGCACCATGCCCAATAAATTGATGGTCGAAAACAAGGGCGAGCGCAGCAGGTTGCGGAAAGCAGTGGTGAAGTAATTACGAATCATATAGTTAATTTCAGGGTGCTATTTTAAAATGGTTTTGGGTTACAAGTTTCAAGTCCCATGTTACAAGTGAGATATTCCCCAACCTTGCAACTTGCAACCTGTAACCTGCAACTTGTATATTCTATTCACTTCTCAAACTCTCCACTGGATTACTCACCGCTGCTTTAATAGCCTGCGAGCTCACGGTAATCAAAGCAATCAGTACAGCTACCATTCCAGCAATCCCAAAAATCCACCAGGTAATTTCAGTGCGATAAGGAAAGCCCTGAAGCCATTGATTCATGGCATACCACGATAGGGGAGTGGCAATGAGAATTGAAATCGTCACCAAAATCAAAAAGTCTTTTGATACCAATTTGCTGATTTGAAAAACGCTGGCGCCCAATACTTTTCTGATGCCAATCTCCTTTATCCGTTGTTCCACTGTAAATGAAGCTAAGCCAAATAAACCGAGGCAAGCGATAAAGATTGCTAGCAAGGAAGCAATGGTGAAGATAAGCCCGTATTGCTGCTCAGCTTTGTATTGTTTGTTGTAATTCTCATCCACAAAGAAAAACTCAAAGGGATTACCAGGAAAATATTGTTTGTATAGTTTTTCCAATTGTTTCATATTTTCTTGAATGTGATCACCGGAAATTTTGACCGTGAAATAATGTGCATTATTCATGGGGTAGATAATCAGTGGCTCAATTGTTTTATGCAACGACTGATGATGATAGTCGTTAATTACAGCTGTTATCTCATATTTTTTGTTCCCATCTGTTAGGATGAGTTGCCCGACCGCTTTATCCGCAGATTCAAAGCCCAATAGTTTAGAAGCTCGTTCGTTCACTATCATCTTATCGTTAGTATTAAAACTTTTGGCGCAATCCTCTTGGGTAAAATTCTTTCCGGCAAGAATTTTAATTTCATACAAAGGCAGAAAACGTTCATCAATGTACATGATAGAATAGTTGATTTTTTCATCACCTGGTTGAGGATTAGCTTTTGTAAAGCCACCTGTCGAATAATTATACCAAGTGCTTGGCACACTGCCCGACATACTTTGATCGGCCACAAAAGCTTGTTGGTCCAACTCATTCCTAAATGCGCGTGTTCTTGTTTTAATGGTGGTGTCCGCAATAACTTCCGGCCCGGATAAAACCACTAGCTGGTCTATCTTCACGCCAAGGTCTTCATTTTGCATGTAACTCAATTGCCGATAAAGCACCAACGTGGAGGCTATAAGAATGATTGAAATAGTAAATTGAAAAACAACTAACGATTTTCGTAACAGCTGTCCGCGATCGGATTTACTGAATATCCCTTTTAACGTTTCCGAAGGTTTGAATGAAGAAAGGGCAAAAGACGTGTAAGCCCCAGAGCCCACGCTGCCAACTACAAGAAGCAGTAGACCCACCAGCCACAATTGATTTTCGGATAATACACTCAGCGAGAGATTTTTTCCGATGAGTTCGTTATACATTTTTTGAATGATGTTTACCATTGCCAACGCAATCATAAATGCACCAAGGTTCATGAGTAGCGATTCGCCTAAAAACTGTCTGATCAATTGTGCTTTGGTTGCGCCATTTACTTTCCGAATGCCTACCTCTTTTGCCCTTTTCATTGCGCTAGCGGTGGATAGATTGATGTAGTTGAACCAGGCGATCACTAAAATTAAAATAGCAATGCCTTGCAGGATGTAGATGAATTTCAGATTGCCCGAAGTTCTGTAGTAATCGGAAAGCGAAGAGGGCAGGTGCATGGAAGTCATTGGTTGTAACCGGATGATTTCTTCAGCTTCTGGCCTTAGCTTCTTTTTAGCTTCATTCAGTTTTGATTCGAATGAACGATAGTTGGCAGTATTGTTTAAAAGCAGATAGGTTTCGATAAACTGAGTGTCCAAACTTTCTAAGCTTGCCCATGAGTTTCCGTTAAGGTTCGCAGGGTTTGCCAGCGTTTGAAGCGAAAACACCATGTCATATTGCAGATCTGAGTTTGCAGGAAAATCCGCGTAAACTGAAGTAACAGTATAAAGGGTTTTACCGAATTGATTATTCAGCGTAAGTACTTTTCCGATTGGATTCTCTTGTTCGAAATACTTTACGGCACTCGCTTTAGATATCGCAACGGTATTTGGTAGTTCGATGCCATTTGCGTTGCCAATTTGCTGCCCAAATGAGAACACTTGAAAGAAGTTACCATCGGCATACACAATCTTTTCTTCGCGAAATGATTTGGGTTCTTTTTTATTTTCTTTCTCAAAAGTTACCACGCCATTGCCACTTCCGGCAATAACCCTGCAATACGACTTCACTTCCGGAAACTTGTCTTTTGCTAGCGGCCCCAATGCCGGAGGCACAGATTCCCAAGTATGTGTTTCCCCCTGAAAGGAAACTTCTAATAGAATTCGATAAAGGTTGGGCAGGTTGGCGTGAAAACCATTCACGCTTTTTTCAAAACTAATGTATTGAAAAATCAATATGAAGGCGGCCATGCCCAATGACAAGCCAATCATGTTGATGAAAGAGAAAACAGGATTCTTTAAGAAATTTCTTCTGGCAATGAGGAAGTAGTTGCGTAGCATAATTGAATGGTATTCCTTCCGCTATTCAACAACGATGCCACCAAAAAAGGCTTAAAATAAGCTCCAAAATGCATTTTTTAAACCCCCTTCCGTTCGATTTGAGTCATGATCGTCCGCCTGCGGACGGATATGAAAGTGGTGTTTAATCCTAGGTTAGATTATTCATACTTCCAAAAAAATGATTCTAAGCTATTTTTGAAATAGCGCTGATATGCAGAGCGAGTAGTAATACCAATTGGGCCTTCGTAGATTCCGCCTATGTTCCCCATGTCGTCTACCAGCACTTCAATCACATTGGTTACTCCTTTTTTGAGCAAGCCATCTGGAATTGTATAAACCCGCGTTCGGTCATAAGAACCACTTCGGCCGTATTCCCTTCCATCATTGGTTTCGCCAATGAGCTTTCCGTTCAAATAAGTTTTGTCAAAGTCATCTATTTTTCCAAGTACTAAAACAATCTCCTCTTCTTTTTCAGAAAAAGTAGTTGGGACGGTAAATGTCTTTCGATACCACCCGTAGCCATCGTATTTGAAATAGCCTTGATGTTCCCAAGCTGAAGGCACCATTATTTTTGTCCATTCGGCATCAGCGCCAAGCGGCTTTTCATTTCGTGTTGTGGTGAATTGCCAAAGGCCGGCTAGGTCAATTAGCATTCTGCTTTTGGGTGCGCGGTAAACTCCCAGTTCGCCATCAATGATTCCCCCGCCTTGTGTAACATCAAAAACGCGGATCGCAATTAGGTTGTCGCCATTGAAGTTGAGTACTTCGTTGTCGATGGTATATTTTCGTTCACTTTGATACGCGGTTTTAAATTTTGGAGGCATCGATCCTGACGCACCTATTAATTTTCCATTTAAATAAACCTCATCGCAGTCATCTATGTAGCCGAGATTCAAATAGTACGTTTCCTCTTTCGACAGTCTTTTTCCGTCAAACTTTTTTCGATACCAAGCAAAGCCATCGTAGCCGTTAAATCCTTCATCCTCCCAGGCTGAGGGAACCCGAATGTCTTCCCAGTCCGTATCAACATAACTCGCAGTAGCCCATGTTGATTTGTCGCCTACGCGAAATTTCCAGCTCCCGTTTAGTCTGATCGCTTGCCCTTTTACATTTACAATAGATAGCAACAAGAGGCAAAGAATTAAAAATGAAAATCTCATATAGCGCAATTTTGGTTCAAAAATACAATATGTTTGAGTGAAGGCGAGCAGCCTGACAAAAAGCTTGCCCACCCTCCTCAAACTCCCTAATTCAATGCAACTGTTGGGTAATTGTAAGTAGTCTTTTCAAGTTGCGCTGACCACTTTCCGTTTTTGGCGGATACCATTTTATATGTAGCGGATAGCTCTTCGCTGGTGATCTCTATCCAAAAGGCGTTGCCTCTCATTTTTTCTACATCATACTTTTTCAAAAAACCTTTTTTAAAATCTTTTCCACTGATCTTATCTAATTTAACAAATCCGTCCGCATTGGTAAACTTTACATCTACCGCCTTGCTTGTTTCGTAGTTATAAATAAGTTTAATCAAATCTCGCTCGTTGGTTGAAATGATCCTTATTTCAGGACTTTGTCCTTGAGCTTTTGATTTGCTGACTGCTAATGTGCTGATAGCTGCTACCACTGCACCGAATACCAAAATTCTTGTTTTCATATTGTTTGTTTTTAGTTTTTTGTTTTTCTGTTCCACACTACAAATAACGGCCATGTCTGTAGCGGAGATGTCACCTCTTGGTAAACGATTGTAACAAGATGTAACAAGATCTCTATGGTCAATAGAGGAAGGTTTTCGGTTTCAAGACGTTGAAGCCTGCTTCAACGAATGTTATCGACTAGGGACTGAATACGATGGACTTAACGCTACTGACTAAACAACCATTTTATAGCCCGTGCCGTGCACTGTCAAAATTACTTTTGGTTGATTGGGATTGATTTCTATTTTTTGGCGCAACCTTACGATGAAGTTGTCTACCGTGCGGGTAGTGGGTTGCTCGTCATATCCCCATACCTTTTCCAGCAAGTCATATCGTGTGACCACTTGATTTTTGTTTTGCTGAAGGTACGCTAGTATCTCAAATTCCTTGTGCGAGAGTTTTATTTCAACTCCATTTTCTTCTGCATAGAAAGCATTGAAGTCGACCTTTAATCTCCCTATACTCGTTGACAAGGTTTCAGTGCTCACCACGGATTGGCTTCGCCTTAAAATCGCCTTTATACGAGCGAGTAATTCGCGCAAGCTGAATGGTTTGGTGATGTAATCATCCGCGCCAAATTCAAGCCCAAGTATCTTGTCTATTTCTTCACCGCGTGCGGTAAGCAATATTATTGGAGTAGAAATGCCAGCTGTGCGTGCCGCTTTACAAACATCAAAGCCCGAAAGCTTTGGCAACATAACATCGAGCAAAACAAGGTCAAATTTATTCTTCTTTATTTTAACCAATCCTTCCTCACCATCACTTGCTAAAGTAACCGCATAGCCTTCTAGTTCCAGATTGTCTTTTAAGCCTAGTTGCATGGAAGGTTCGTCTTCTACAATTAAAATGCTTGCCATATTTTATTTAACTAAGGGTAAATAGAGTAAAAAAGTGGAGCCTTTTCCTAATTCGCTGTTAACGGTTATTCTTCCGTTCTGTTGTTCGATTAATTGTTTTACAAGAGATAGCCCCAGCCCAGTGCCTTGGCTATTGGCAAGATTGCCGCTCGAAACTCGATAGAACTTGTCAAATATATGTTTTTGATTTTCTTTGCTTATGCCAAGGCCAAAATCCTTAATCGCTAACACGCCCGCATCCAGCTCGGTGCTCAGTTGTATCTCAATTCTTTTTTTATCTCCACTATACTTAATCGCGTTATCAATTAAGTTGATAATTATTTCGGTCAGTGCTGCTTTATCGGCTTTCACGTTCACTTCTTGACTTTCGTGAAAATAATATTCGAAGCCCTTATTTTTAAGATGAAAATCATACGTTTTTAGAATCTCCCTTATTTCTAACTGAAGCGACACTTCTTCTATGCGCAGCGTTTTCTTTCCTGCCTCGGCCTGACTGAAATTTAGAATCTTATTTACGATCCCCGTAAGGCGATGAGTTTCTTTTGAAATGATAGAATAATACTCTTGCTTCTTTTCTTCAGTTTTCACACGCCCTAACTCCAACGTTTCTGCAAACATGCTAATGAGGGCTAGGGGAGTCCTTATTTCGTGCGATACGTTGGCCACAAAGTCTGATTTATTTTGAGCAAGTTGCACCTCGCGCTTTACACTTCTAAATGCCAATATTAGGGCAACAACCAATACCACATCCAGCCCTACCAGCAAGATAAAGTTGGTGGTGGTGCGCTCTCTCACAATTTGCTTTAACGAAGCACCTTTCGTGCGAATACCGAGCGCATAATCTGGGAAGATCCACAGATCTTTAGTAAGCAGGGCTGCATTCATGGAAGTTGTGTCTCGAAGTTCGGTAGAATAGACAGTGACATTCTTCTTCTTATTGTAGGCTGTTAAAATGAATTGGTCTTTAGATATGATTTGAAGGCGTGGACCAATTTGATCTTCAATAAAGTTTTCTAAGTTGATAACGAGACCAGCAACATGTGAACCAGACGCGCTTTCAATGATAAAAATGATGAGTTGGAATTTCTCATCTCTTTGCCAACCGGCTTCAATCGATTCGGCTTTTTGAAAACCACTTCTTTTGTATTTTATCAGTTGTTGAATTTGCGAACTATTTTGAGAAAGCGCAGTTTCGATTGGCTTACGCAGCGAATCTGCCCGCAGGCTGTCGAATGAAAATGCCTTCAACGTTGGCCTTTGTTCCACGGTGTCAATTATAAAAGACATTTGAATTGCGGTATTTGCTAACAACAGCTGCATAGGCTCAGACAACGAACCTGAGTTACCATGAGTTGCATAATCCGATTCAACTTTTGAAATCCAGCCACTCAGCGTATTGTCGGAATATTGATTGACTGAAAAAAGAATAGCTTCTAATTGTTTTTGATAAATGTTCTCAATCATACGTTCGTCTTTTGTTAATGACGAAATCTCGTAGACAGAAAAGAACAAAACCGGAATAAGAAAAACTACCGAAAGGATAATACCAATTCTTTTAATAGGATTCATACCTCGTTAATGAATTACAATCTTACAACTATTTATTTGCTTTTCATTTTTGGGGGTTGGCAATGGTGAAAGGTTCGTCACACATGTTGGATAAACTTTTTCGAAGTATCGTTTTGTACAACACACTAGCCCACTGCTATCTAAATCGCAATGCCGCCCGACATCTTTCCATTGTACCACACTGAATTTCGGATCGTCCTAGACGCGGGATACGATACTCTACAAAAAACGTCTGACACCGTCAAGGTTCCTTGCGCCTAATTAACCAACAGCCGTTATTCGCTTCTTAAGCTCTTACTCGGATTCATCGTGGCTGCTTTCAACGCTTGTGCGCTTACAATAATCATGGCAAAAGCCAACGAAATAAAACCTGCCAATCCTAACGCCCACCAAGGGAAATCAATGCGATAAGCATAGCGATCAAGGAAATTATTCATAAACCACCAAGATACCGGAGCTGAAATAACAAGTGCGATTATTACTAACCACGAAAACTCTTTGGCGATTAACGCTACCAGACCAGGTACGGAAGCACCCATTACTTTTCGTATGCCTATTTCTTTTGTGCGCTGCTCAGCGGTAAATGCTGCCAGGCCAAACAAGCCAAGGCCGGTAATAAGAATGGCCAACACCGCAAATATGTTTGCCAGGTTGCTGGTCATATTAATGGTGGTGTATTTTTTCTTGAATTCCTCATCCACGAACGTGTATTCAAAAGGATATGCGGGGTTAAATTTGGTGAATACTGCTTCTACCTTTTTTAACGCTCCTTGCAAATCGGAAGTCTTCTCAATTCGAACAGTAACCGCACTTGCCCAAAACGGTTGATAAGTAATAAATAGGGGAGAGGGCTTTCTAAAAGGTGTTCCCATCACTACGTTATCAATCACGCCAACAATCGTAACTCTCCGGTCGCCAAAAACGGTAACTTGTGCCCCAATCGGTTCTTCCATGCCCATCGTCTCTAAGGCCGCTTTGTTTATCAGAATGGAGCTGCTGTCTGCTTCGTTTGTAAAGTCTCTTCCTTGCAATAGTTTAATACCCATTGTTTTGGTATAGTCTAATTCTGTCGCGATGGTAATGAAGATCACCTTCTCGTTCTTAGGCTTGGTATCCCAATCCACAAAGTTGTTTGAATACACATCAGTTACGGGGCTGTTTGATTTGGTCATCGAACTCACTACTCCTGTGGCGGCCAACTCATTTCTAATTACTTTAAAATTCTTTTCAATTTCGTTTGTATAAGGAATGGTAATTAGATTTTCTTGGTTGTACCCGAGGTTTCTTTTTTTAGTGTGTTGAATTTGTTGCGATATCACAATGGTGCTGATGATCAGAAAAGTGGAAAAGAAAAATTGCAGCACCACCAACACTTTTCGGGGCGTTGTTCCATTTCTTCCTACTTCAATTTTCCCTTTCAATACACGTACTACGTTAAAGGAAGAAAGATACAACGCAGGATAGCTTCCACTCACCATTCCGGTAAGTAATATGATGCCAACAGCCATGAACCAAAATTGAGGGGAACTAAAGTCAAGAAAGAGTTTCTTGTTCGTTAAACTATTGTAGAACGGGAATGCTAATTCTACCAGCACCACTGCAAATAGAAAGGCGATGAAGGTGATAAAGATAGATTCTCCCAAAAATTGAAAGACCAATTCTTTTCTGCCTGAACCAACACTTTTACGAACACCTACTTCGCGCGCCCTGCGTTCGCTTCGTGCAGTTGCAAGATTCATAAAATTGATACAGGCAATGGCCAAAATAAAAATGGCCAAGAAAGAAAAACCCTTTACATAGTCAACCATGCCACCTGCCATCTTTCCATTTTCGAAATTGGAATAGAGGTGCCATTGTTTAAGGGGATGAAGAAAGAATTCTCTAGGCACATCCACTACACCCCGTTTTACCAACAACCCTTTTATTTTAGCATCTACTTCTTCTTTCGCTACGCCTGGTTGAAGTTCTACATAGACCTGGTAGGAGTTATTGTCCCAACTGCCACCTTCGTCTTTAAACCAGGCTTGTTGTTCGATTAATTTATGAGGCACTAAAAAATCAAATATAAATGAAGAGTTCTTTGGAATATCTTTCAACACGCCTGTTACCTTCAAGTCATCGTTATTGTTCATGCGCACCAGTTGATTTATCGGATCTTTGTCCCCAAACAATGCCTTGGCAGCACTTTCGGTAAGAACGATGCTGTTAGGTCCGTCTAGTACGGTATTGGCTTGTCCTTTTACTAACGGAAACTTGAACATCTCTAAAAATTCTTCACTTACATGGTACCCTCTTTTGTTGCTTCTTATTTCGCCCGCAGTGAGAAGATGGCTGCCTCCCCAATCTGACATGGCTGTATTTTTTATTCTGCTGTCTTCGCCCTTTACATCTTGGTATGCCGGATACGGCACGGAATTCCACGTATTGACTTTGCCATCAAAAGTGGCATTGATCCAAAGTTGATGAAGGTCGTCAGCGTTGCTATGAGACTTATCGTATGATACTTCATCGATTACCCAAAGTGCAATCAATATGCTGGAGGCAAGTCCAACCGAAAGCCCTACGATGTTGATAAAAGAATACGCTGAGTTTCTCATCAGGTTTCTAAAGGCGACTTTGATGTAATTGTAAAGCATATGTTGTGTGTTTTGGATCTTTGAAAGTGAGATTGCGTCTCCTGGCTCGAATGTATTCCAAATTAATGCCAATAAAAAATGGCTCAAATGCCCTCGAAAGCAGGTATTTAAATCGGGCAGCTATTCAAATATGAACGTAGGTGTCCGAAATCGGAGTGTGATAAAATGGAATGTTTTCAATTCGAATAGAGGAAAAGACGGAGTTGTTCGGTGAATAACAGGTTAAAAATTCATTTTAGAAATGGTTCAATGGCATCCCATACTGCCGGGAAATTGCAATAGAAAATTACATGGCCGCAACCAGCAATAATAGCAAGTTGAGAGTTTCGGATTGCTTTTCTGCATTTTAGGAAATCTTCAGTGGGCGTATACTCGTCTCGGTCTCCTGCCATTATCAGTGTTGGGCATTTTATTTTTGAGAATGTTTCAACACTTACAAAATCATTGTTATACATATCATTAAGCATGCTGAGACTTTCGGCCCAACGGTTTGGCTCCGGCATTAAAGCAAGGCGACTTTTGAAAAAAGTAGAATCATATTTCATCAAACTTTCTCGTGTGTATTGCTCATAGCGCGTCTTGCCCGATGGTATTTTGGGTAAGTCGCCAGCACCGATAGTAATCAGTTTGTTCACTAATTCCGGATGTAAAGCAGCAAGCTTTAGTGCCGCGAATCCTCCGTCACTGAATCCTAAAACAGTTACGCTTTCTCTCGTAATACTTCGGATAATCTTGTAAGCGTCTTCGGCACGTTGGCTATAGGAGAATGGAGCATGTCCGATTTCAGATTTCCCGTGTGCTCTCGTAGCGATGCAAATAACTTGATTAGTTAGGCGGAGTTTTTCAAGAAATGGTTCAAATTCATCGATATAGCCATACACCCCGCCATGAAGCAATACAACGGGTTTCCCTTCGCCATAAACTTCAAAATAGAGTTTGCAGTTGCCCACATCAAAATAACGCCCAGCGGACGCGTTATTTCCATAATTGATTTTTTGACTAACCGACCATGTTGAGATAATTGAACAGCATACAAGCCCGATGAATTTGATAAATTTCATAATGTGAGATTGGATTTCCTAATTCCAATATATCCCAAATTAGTGCCAATAAAAAATGGCTCAAAAACCACTGAAATCAATTATGTAAATCGGGCAGCTAGTCAAATATGAACACGATTGTCCGAAATCGGATTGCAACTATAGGCCTGCTAAATGCAGCACCTATGCAGCGATATCATCTTAGATTAGTTACTTATAACTATCATTTTTTTGGTGATAACTTTATTGCCTGTGAATAGTTTAATAACATAGCTGCCGTTTGGCAGTGATTCAGTCGAGAACTCTACTCGATGATCACCAGCTTTTTGGAATTCGTCTTTCAGTGCTTCTAATTTTTTTCCAAGTAAATCAATTACGTGAAGAGAAACAAAGCCATCGTCAGATAGGTGATAGTCAATAGCAGCGATTCCACTCACCGGGTTTGGCGATAACAGTAAAGAAATTTCGTTTTGAGTAGCTTCTATCCCTGTCACCAGCACAACACTTGCGTTAAATTCTTGCTTTACTTGAAGATTTTCCTCGTCACTGGCAATTACACTAATTTGAGTTCGGCCTAGCGAGCTTGCATAAAGAATTAAGTTTGACCCTTTTATCTTATAATTCACTATTGAAGTATTGAGACTTGAAGCACTGTACTTCAAAGGGTCCTGATTAGGATCAGAAAAATGGTTGGTGAGATCAATCACAACAGAATCTTTTTTACCATCAATAATTTTAAGTTCAATCTCGTTCAAGCTGTTTTTGATAATAGGGGATTCATTCTTGGGTATTATCGTGAGGATAAATTGTGAACTGGTAAACTCATTGTACGTATCTGTAGCCGTAAGCGTAATGGTAGTAATTCCCACTTTTTCTGGCTTTATAGTGAACACACTTCCTGCCAAACTTAAACTCGCAACAGATGGCACTGAAGACTTTAGCGTATACTTTAGTGGTTGGTTTTCGAGGTCGGAGAAGACCTGTGCCAAGTTAATACTCATCGTTTTATCCAACCTGATTGTTTGATTTGCCACGGGCAACGAAACGATCGGTGGTGAGTTTTGGTAAACACTGGTTTTAAACGAGGTCGAAATAGCTGCGCCAAGTGGATCGCTAGCAATAACGGTTATTATTGGTTCGCCAATTGAAACGGCATTTACTTTGAGTAGATTTCCAGTTAGCAATAAGGATGCTTGACTATCTGCCGAGGAAGCCGCCTGAAATGTAAGCAATTGGGCTTCTGGGTCGGTGAAAATGCTATCTAATTTTACGGTAAATGAATTGCCTACCTTAATCTGTTGACTCGCAATTAGCCGCGCCACAATAGGAGATTCGTTCTTGGGTATGACTGTGAGGGTAAATTGGGAACTGATAAACTCGTTGTATATATCAGTAGCAGTGAGCGCGATGGCAGTGGTTCCGACTTTTTCTGGCTTTATAGTTAGAACGCTCCCCGCCAAACTTATAGTTGCAACAGAGGCAATTGAAGACTTAAAGCTGTATCTTAGCAATTGGCCTTCAGGATCCGAGAAAACCTGCGCTAAATTAATATCCATCGTTTTGTCCACCCTAAGCGTTTGATCGGCAATAGCATTTATAACGACAGGTGGAGTATTTGTATAAACTTTCACCTTAAAAATTGTCGAAACCTGAGCGCTATAAGTATCTTCTGCTGAAACTGTGATTATTGCTTCGCCATTTAAAATTCCCTTTACTGTTAAAGTACTTCCGCTGAGTGAAGTTGAAACTTGACTACTGTTTGTCGAGCTCGCTTGGAAAGTCAAAACTTGCGCATCTTTATCGCTAAAAATAGAATCAAGTTTTATAGAAAATGAGGTCTCAACTTTAATTTCTCTATCGACTATTGGTTTAGTCACTGTTGGCGGTGTGTTTATAAAACTTGAAACGGTAAGGTTTACTTGCATCGTAAGCGCAGGCGTTGCTGGTGCATTAGAATTAAACACTACATTGGCCTTATAATTTCCCAACGGTAAATTATTTGTATCAAAATTAAATTGAGTAGCCGTTGAACTCGCTGCTCCTATAGATCCACTGGTTGGATCAAGCGTAAGCCAGTTGTATCCTAATTTTGTTTCAAAACGGCCAAGCCTATTGCCAGACTCACCTTCAACAAAATAAATCCCTGTGCTGGCATTTGGTTGAGCGATGTATGCCAGGCCTCCGTCTCGAACGCTAAAAAATGGAATGGTGGCTATTTTCCATATGTTCGTATTGATATCGTACGAATAGAAGTTATTACCAGAGTAAGAACCATAAGCATAGTAAGTCTTTGTTACGGGATCAATTGCACAGCCAAGCACAGCACCGCTTGGAAGAGGTGCTAGCGCGGTCCAAGTTTTAGCAGATATTGAATATTTCGCAAAATCACTAGTTCCATTTCCTGAGTGGCCATAAATAAACCCTTCGCTATAAGCCAAGCCTCCCCAAGGTTGGAAAGATATCGGAGGAGCCGTTAAAGCGGTCCATACACCATTGGTGGGATTGTATACAGAAAATGAACTACCTACTACGGCATATAAATACGTTCCATCAGAAACTAAATTTCCAGTATTGAACGGATTAGTTGCGGTGGTCCATGAATTGCGCGCAATTTCGTAAATACCCATTTGATTGGATTCGGTATAAACGGTATAAATTTTTCCGTTTAAATATGCAGAGCCTCCATTATTACCACTTGATATCGGGCAGGGTTGAAGCGAGGTCCATGCATCGGCAGCGGGGTTATATGAATAGTAGGTAGTTCCCTGATTTGCCTGCGCATAAATAATATTAGTTGCGGGATTGACGGTTAGGCATGTTAAGGGCGCTGGGCTGCTCGCTTTTTGAGTAAAATCACCAACAGCTAAGGGGTATTCAGTTAAAGAAGTCAGCGGTGGAATGATGCCATTATTATTTCGTACGTTGCTTGTTTGTGGCATTCGACTTTCTGTTGATAGGGAAGTGGACGTAGGTTGCAAAAACTCTATGCTGGCCTTGTAATCAAGGTTGCTACCCCCAGTATTGCGAATGCTAATTACTTCATTTTTTTTGGTGTTGGTAAACATTATTCTGTTCAGGATCAACGGTGATATCTCTATGATTGGGGGATCAATGCCAGTTACATTTAATTTGACAGGCACCACCACACTTGAATTTATTGGATCATCGGAATTGATAACCACATTGGCAGTGTAGGTTCCTTCAAGAAGATCTGTTGCATTAAATGATACCT
>JAIYCV010000009.1 GCA_027487845.1 Flammeovirgaceae bacterium | reverse complement strand
TCTTTTCCATAAACAAAAAAAGTTTAGTGAAACCACTTTCACTAAACTCCTTGTAACTATATGATTGTCAATGCCCCCAACGGGGTGTCACCAACTATTTTTCAGTAATATGCCCAATTCAGGGTAAGGCTGATTAATTCCCTTCTATTGCTTTCTCTAATTGACCATACCAATCGCTGCCATATTTTCTTGTTAGCGGATCTTTAAGAAATTTGTAAAGCGGTACTTTAAGCGATTTTCCATATGAACATGCCGCTGAGCAAATGCTCCATTTATGGTAATTCACTGCCTCAAAACCCTTCTTATTTTTAGTTATTCGGATTGGATACAAGTGACAAGAGATTGGCTTATGAAAACTAATTTTCCCGTCCAGATAAGCTTGCTCAATTCCACATTTCAAGATACCAAGTTCGTTGTAATGGGCATAAGCACATTCTTTACCTTCAATGGTAGGTGTAGAATAATCTCCGTCTTCATCTAAAATATAAGGTCCTTGGGCTTTTATTGCTTTTATTCCATCGGGTGTTAGGTAAGGTTTTACCTGCTCCTGAATTTCATGCATGATAGGAAGTTCTGCCTCTTCCAATGGCGCACCCAAATCTCCCTCTACGCAGCAAGCTCCTTTACATTTATCCAAATGGCAAACGAACTCCACCTCTTTAATATCATCCGAAACCAGAATATCTCCTACTTTGATCATTTCTTCCCTAATTTAAATTCAAGCTTTGCACTTTGCGAATCCCCTTTTTTCTGTTGATAATAATTCTTGTCGGCAATGTAACAAAGCCTTTCTATTTCAGCATGCACTACTTGGTTTTTGTCGATCCATTGAATCACAAAATTGCGAGTCGTTTCGCCTTTGTCAGACACTGCCTGCTTTATTTCTTCGCGATCTTGATCCGAAATTAAATACTTAGCATATAGAGTTGATTTGCCCGGCTTTTTAAATTTGATGGATGCCGATTTATCCCAGACCACATAATTTGAACCTAACGAACGAAACAACATAAGCATGTAAAAGGGATCGGATGCGGCAAACATACTTCCGCCAAACATTGTCCCTACATAGTTATAAGACCAGATGTTGAGCTTTAAACGAATGTGTAGCTCACTGGAGTCGGCAGCCCAAAACAAAATTTTTCCTCCTGTTCCAAAATACATCGGATACCAATTCATCAGCGTTCGAAATTTCCAGGTCGTGAACGATTCTCGTTTTGAAGTATGCAAAAATGCTGGTTTCATTTTACTTAATCATTATTTTACTTCTGGTGAATTTTTGCCCATCGCCAATTAAAGGCCCCCTGAATAGGCGAAGAAATGTATTCAAAATTAAACACTACGGTTTAAACAAGTTGTATTGGATTTTATGCGATGCCTCTACATTTTCCTGAACCTCTTTTGAAGAAAATTGCTTGGAAAAAAGGCCAATATAATAAGACGGAATTTCAAACAAGCCGGAGTCAATTTTATAAACCGAAATTGCCTCATTCAACCCTAGCGCCAACATATTGCTTTGGTATATTCTAACTACGTGTTTATAAAATTGGAGGTTGTTATCGATATTACTTTTCAATCTACTCGCACCGCCAACCCCAAGGAAACGGTCCAATTTATCATAGTTTGATTTAAGATAATGCCGGTAATTTATGCGATCGTTAAGGGCAAAATTAAAAGGAATGATAAAGTTGAATCCTTGAGAAGCCAACCGGCTAATGGTAGCAAAAGGCATATCAATTGAGAATGGGTCACAAACACAAAGAACAGCGGATTTGTAATATTCTTTGTCTACTGGAACATACATAGCAAGTTTATCAGTCAACTCTTGTGGCTTGCCTTCCAACAAAATTACATTCTTGTCTTTGAAATACTTATTAGTTCGAATTTTGAGTGCTTTTAGCTGATTTGGATCCTTTTCGCAAAACACAAACTTATTGATAGGAAGCTTGAGAGAAAGAGCTGTAAGTGGCAGACCTGGAAATAGTTGTCTCTTCGAACCTAGAGAATACATTCCACTTCCAGAATAAAGATCAACAACTATGATTTCATCTACTCTTCCAGAAACAGCACCGACAAAGGATGTTACGTATTGACTAACTATCTGCATCTTTTGCAACACCCATGGCTCAGCCGCTGTAACGGTGAAGCCATCATCTGGAAAATTTGGCAATGAAGATGTTTCCATTTATTTGCTGTCAAAAATAGAGTTTGATTCGATGATTTATTTATAACCTTCGAGATTTTTTATAACCACTTTGCAACAAAAAATCATAAGTACTAGCTAACCAGCCATCTGCATTAAAAAGCTAAATAAACGGTTCAAAATGATGTTTCAGTGAATTCACGACATCGAATTAAAAGGAGTTGAAAGGCATGATGAAGAAGTCTATATTGCACACCTATTTATGAATGACTATTTAGACAGCCTTAACGAACCTCAAAAGGAAGGCGTCATCAATACACAAGGCCCTTGCATGATCATAGCGGGTGCCGGATCTGGGAAGACAAGGGTACTTACACTTCGAATGGCGCACCTGGTTCAAAGTCAAGGAGTTGACCCTTTTAACATAATGGCGTTGACTTTCACCAACAAGGCTGCCAAAGAAATGCGTGAGCGGATTGAGCACGTGGTTGGATCGGATGCTAAAAACCTGTGGACGGGAACTTTCCACTCTGTATTTGCCAAGTTACTACGTTCGGAAGCCCACCATTTGGGCTATCCGAATAACTTCACCATTTATGATACCGATGATTCTAAATCGTTGATCCGATCAATTGTGAAAGAGATGGGTTTGGACGAAACGCAGTACAAAGTAAATACCGTTTATAACCGAATATCTGCGGCCAAGAACAGATTGATCTCGTGGACTGACTATCTCAGCAATGCCGTTTTAATGGCGGACGATGCCGGAAATATGCGCCCTGAAATGGGCAATATCTACAAAAATTATGCACTGCGCTGTTTCAAGTCGGGGGCAATGGATTTCGATGATTTACTTTTTAACACCGACAAGCTCTTTAAAGAGCACTTAGATGTTCTAAACAAGTACCAGCACCGAATCCATTACATATTGGTAGACGAGTTTCAAGACACTAACTTATGCCAATACTTTATCATCCGCAAGCTGGCGGCCGTACGCCAAAACATATGCGTGGTGGGCGATGATGCCCAAAGTATTTATGCCTTTCGCGGAGCAGACATTAGCAACATCTTAAATTTCGAAAAAGATTATCCCGACCTAAAAATTATAAAGTTGGAGCAGAACTATCGTTCCACCAAGACGATCGTGGAAGCGGCCAACTCCGTGATTGCGAAAAATAAAGCACAGCTACCAAAAAATGTTTGGACTTCCAACGAAGAAGGAAACCTAATTGAGCTTATCAAAGCAACTTCCGATAACGAAGAAGGCCGGTTGGTTGCCACGTCCATTTTTGAAGAGAAAATGCAAGGTCAGCATCGCTTCAGCGACTTTGTCATTCTCTACCGCACCAATAGCCAATCGAGGGCGGTAGAAGAATCGCTTAGGCGAATGAACATAAAATACAAAGTGGTAGGCGGACTTTCATTCTATCAGCGCAAAGAGATTAAAGACCTACTCGCTTACTTGCGGTTCTCACTCAATCAACAAGACGAAGCCTCCTTTCGCAGGATTATAAATCTTCCAAAGCGGGGCATCGGTGATACTACCATCGACAAGATTATTGTTGCAGCTAACGATCACGCTATTTCCATCTGGGAGGTAATACAGAATGCGGTTTCTTTTTTAGGCGGCAGGGCTTCCGGCCCCATCGATGACTTTGTTACGAAGATCAAACGCTTCGCCATTGAAACGCAAAACAAAGATGCGTATGAGGCTGCAGCCGAAATTGCCAAGTCGTCAGGGCTGCTCAAAGAGCTTTACGAAGACAAGACGGTGGAAGGACTTAGCCGCTACGAAAACGTTCAGGAGCTATTGAACGCCATAAAAGAGTACGTAGAAGATCCGGAAAAAGAAGACAAATCATTAGGCGCTTTTCTACAGGAAGTCTCATTGCTCACTAGCCAAGACGAAAACAAAGATAAAGACCCTGACACCGTTACGCTCATGACCATACACATGGCAAAGGGGCTAGAGTTTAAGTACGTTTACATGGTGGGCATGGAAGAAGATTTGTTTCCTTCGCAGATGATGCTGAGCAGTAGAGCGGAACTGGAAGAAGAACGAAGGCTTTTTTATGTAGCCATTACGCGAGCCAAAAAGAAACTCTACTTGAGCTATGCCCTGACAAGGTATCGATATGGTCGCTTAAAAAACTGCGAGCCCAGTCGTTTCTTGGACGATGTAGATCAGCGATTCATTAAGGTAAGTACAAAGTTTGGTGGAATAGAATCCGTAGCTCCGAACCCGGAATTTGCCAAGAGTTTCGTGAGCAGCATGAAGAAGACCATGAGCACTCAAGTTTCTCCGAAAGCAACTTCCTACAAGCCTTCTGCCGACTTTGCGCCAAGCGATACCTCTAATTTGACTATCGGAATGAAAGTTGAGCACCCCAAGTTTGGCTACGGTATGGTGATGCAGATGGATGTGAGTGGGCCAGACAGAAAGGCAAAGATCAGTTTTGACGATTTTGGCGAGAAGACATTATTACTTAACTTTGCCAAGCTCAAAATTCACGAGAATTAAATACAGAAGTTGACATTTGCCTCACTTCTCCAAATCGCAAAATTAAGTAGGATTTATACACATGATAATAGGAGAATACAACACCGAAAGACCCGGTATTAAATTGAAAGAGTACGGGCGAAATGTACAGAAACTGGTTGATTACATTCGTACTGTTCCTGACAAAGACAAAAGAACCGAGCTTGCTTATACGTTGATCGAACTCATAAAACAGCTCACACCATCGTTGAAAGATTTTCCTGACAATCCGCACCGCGTGTGGGATGATCTTTTCATTATTGCTGATTTCAATTTGGATGTAAACAGCCCTTACCCTGTTCCACTTCCTGAAGTGGTTTTCAAAAAACCGATGAAGGTTTTGTATCCGCAAAGCGATGTGAAATACAGGCACTACGGCAAAAACATGGAGCGACTGGTAAAAGAAGCTGTTAAGATTACCGATCCTGCCGAGCGCGAGGAAGCGGTTATCTACCTGGGTAAGTTGATGAAAACATTTTACAGCAACTGGAATAAAGAAACCTTGGACGATTCAGTGATTCTAAAAGATATAAAAGTATTATCAGGTGGCGAACTCAGCCTTAGTTTAGACCGGGTGAAGGAAGACAACTTGTTTGAGAAATTATATCGCGAACGTAAAAAGCAACGCCCTCAACAAGGAAGCAATGGGCCTTCTAATAACCGGAATAATAACCAGCGGCATTTTGGTAAGAATCGAAATAACAATCAACACCGCAGAAGAGACTAATGGGTTCGTTCAAGATAAAAGGTGGTCAAAAATTAAAAGGTGAGATTTTCCCGCAAGGAGCAAAAAACGAAGCATTACAAGTTTTGTGTGCTCCCCTACTTACCTCTGAACCAGTAACCATTCACAATATTCCTGACATCATTGATGTCAACAAGTTAATTCAACTTATCGCTGACTTAGGCTGTACTGTTGAGAAGCTTAATCCAGGTTCCTATCGATTTACGGCTTCTCACATTAACACAGAGTACCTAAAGACCGCAGAGTATCGGCAGAAAGCTGCTGCTTTGCGCGGATCAGTAATGTTATTGGGTCCCATTCTGGCGCGTTTTGGTGAAGCTAATATTCCAAAACCTGGTGGCGATAAAATTGGTAGAAGAAGATTAGATACACACTTCATCGGCTTCCAAAACTTAGGAGCTAAGTTTAATTTCGACCCCGATCAAAATTTATACAACATTGATGCGCACGCATTAAAGGGTTGCTATATGTTATTGGACGAAGCATCTGTAACGGGTACAGCAAACATTATTATGGCAGCCGTCTTAGCGGAAGGTGTAACCACCATTTACAATGCTGCTTGCGAACCTTACCTGCAACAATTGTGCACCCTACTCAACAATATGGGGGCAAGGATAAGTGGCGTTGGCTCCAATCTTCTGACCATTGAAGGTGTAAAAACGTTAGGAGGAACTGACCACACCATTCTTCCAGACATGATTGAGATTGGAAGTTTCATTGGCCTTGCCGCCATGACACAATCGGAGATAACCATTAAGAATTGCAGAATTGAAAAACTCGGGATCATCCCAGAGATATTTAAAAGGCTAGGAATAAAAATGGAGTTTAGAAATGACGACATATTTATTCCTTCACAGCCCCACTACGAAATAGAAACTTTTATTGATGGCTCAATACTGACCGTTGCTGACGCACCTTGGCCCGGTTTTACACCAGATTTACTAAGCATTGTGCTGGTAGTTGCCACACAGGCAAAGGGCACGGTTCTGGTTCATCAAAAGATGTTTGAGAGCAGATTGTTTTTTGTTGATAAGTTGATTGATATGGGCGCTCAGATTATCCTGTGCGATCCGCACAGAGCAACTGTTATTGGCTTAGATCGCAAACAACTGTTGCGCGGAATAAAAATGTCTTCTCCTGACATACGTGCTGGCGTGGCCCTCCTTATTGCTGCCCTCTCCGCTCAAGGCGAAAGCGAAATTTCAAATGTCGAACAGATTGATAGAGGCTATCAAGACATTGAAGGGCGCTTAAAAAGGATTGGTGCGTTAATTGAACGAGTAGGATAAAAGTTCTATTCTTTATTTAGGTAATGTACTGAAAAATAGTTGGTGACTTTGATGCGATAATTTGTTAAAATTAGCGCGTCAGCCTGAAGAGGAATCAAGCTCTGCTGGAGAGCAACTTGTCAGCAATAAGGTTG
>JAIYCV010000027.1 GCA_027487845.1 Flammeovirgaceae bacterium | reverse complement strand
CAAGAATACCTTGAGCATCACCGTAAACCTGGCAACATTGATACTGACACTATTATTCTGGAGTAAGAATTTCATTCTTTTTACAACCTATCGACTTCCAGTCGATAGTGGTTTAGTTAGTATAGTAATGAGGGGCATAGCCCTGAATTCTTCGTAGTATTTGTATAACCGAGATTTATTGAGGGGCGTAGCCCTGAAATCTATTACTCGTACCATTCAAACAAGTATTTTTCGTCATAGTCAATTTTAAAATTTTTAAGTAACAACAAATATTCATCTCTGAACGTTTGCTTTTTGTGATGTTCTGGTTGATTTAAAATGTATTTCACAACCTGGTCGATGTGAGATTTAGAATAGGTAAACGCTCCAAAGCCATCTTGCCAGGAGAATTTACCAGGTATATATTTTTTTTCGTTGAGCCATTTAGACGAACCTGACTTTACCTGCTCCATTAACTTTGAAGGAGAAACAGTTGGGTGCATCCCGATGAAAATATGGGCGTGGTCGGGATTGCAATAGATAGCATAAGTTTTACATTTTTGATTGGTAACAATACCGCACATTACCTTTTCTAATTCATCTCTGAATGATTCTTTGATTAGGTTTTCACGCCCCTTTACCGAAAAAACAAATTGGACAAATAATTGTGTGTACGTGTTTGCCATTATTTTTATGATGTCAGGGCTACGCCCCTTGTTTTAACCCTCATTTATTTTGCTACGAAGATTATAGGGCTACGCCCCTTTTTGAATTTAATTGTTTTACCTATGTTCCAAAGGGGCTTGCCCAGTTGTTGTTGTTCTTTAGTTGACATTACACTCGGTTCATTTTACTCGGTGAATATTTCAGGTAATTGAAATTTGTGTTTCTCCAAAAACGCATTCAATATTTTATTAAATAACTCTTTGTTATCCTCGTTCATTTCCACGGGCTGGTAGATGGAATACTTTCCGTGACTAAGTAACCATGCCTCAAGCCCATTGTCTGAATCACGGATTGGCACTGATGGATGGATTTCACCGATTTTGTCATAACACAAGCCTCTTAAAGGTGAGCGATTTACTGCCAAAATTTATTAACAGCCCTACTTCCAATTTGTAGGCTTTTAAGTAGTTAAGGGCTTGTGCCAAATGTACATCCTCCAGTTGAACGATGGCTTTCAACTCCACTAAAAACTTACCTTCTACTACAAAATCCGCACGCCTTGTAC
Source organism: Flammeovirgaceae bacterium (assembly GCA_027487845.1). Classification (GTDB taxonomy): domain Bacteria; phylum Bacteroidota; class Bacteroidia; order Cytophagales; family Cyclobacteriaceae; genus ELB16-189. The sequence continues at coordinate 106,542 of JAIYCV010000027.1, read as the reverse complement.
CTATTGGTTCAGGTAGTTCTTTATAAAAAATATGCTGTTCTATTTCCCTTGCAAACGCTAAGTCCTTTTGTTTCATTTCCCAAGCTAAGGCACGCTGATAAATTACTTCTTGAAAGCCATTACCCAAAAACTTATGCACCTCAAAGGAAGCTCCCAGTATTTTTTCCGTTATGTCTTTATATTTTAGTTCCATCCTATTTACCCATCTGTGCAATCAAGTAATCCATAAAATCCGTGATTCAGACAATTTTCGGAAACAACCCCTGCATCAATCCTTTTTTATGCATCTTCAATTGTTCTAATTTTTCTGCTTGTGCCGTTATTAAAGAATCTAAGGAAGAAAGACAAGAAGCGATTTTTTGTTGTTCTTGGATTAACTTTGGTACTGAGATACGCTGCCTATGAACATCATTTCTATTTAGGGTCGGTACTCCACCACCTGCACTAAATTGTTCAAGACCTATTTGATTATAATAATAAAAAATAAATAAAGGGAAATTGCCACAAAATTCAGTTACCCATAATGAAGTATTATGCGGCCAAAAATCTTTTTCTACATAAGTTACTCTTCCAATAGTTCCAGAGCGGCCAGTAACAATTCCGGGACCTTTAACCTTAAACTCATTGTGATATTTTAAAATGCCATTAGAAAAAACTACTGGATAATCTCCAACAATTATATTATTAACTGGCAAATCAAAACCTCTTTGAAGTGGTGCAATCTGACCTATTGACTTCTCCACCCACTCTCCATCCTTCTCAAACTCCTTAAACCTAAACTTAGGTACTGTTTCACCTTCTTGCGGGAAAAGGTTTTGCATCAAACCCTTTTTATGGTTTTTAAGCAGCTCCAACTTTTGGCTATGGGCAGCAATCACTTCATCTAAAGAAGAAAGACAAGCAGCGATTTTTTTTTTTTTTTTTAGTTTGGGATAAAGTAGGGATACTGCTTTCGCTGTTATAGAAGTAAGTTGAGGTATCCCTCCATTTTCAAGGGGAATTCTCGCATAATGGTTCCAATTCTCCTTCACAAAAATTGGACTTGATTCTTTTAAATTCGATAGTATTAACAACCTACCAATTCCAACAAACTTTGTGTTTCTAACAAAAGCAACCCCTAAAGTGCCTCTCGCTGTAATTGTTATACTGCCGGGCAAATATTTAGAATATGTGTTGTATCCATACAAACCTTCATTTGAAATAGAATTAGAATAAATAGGATAAATATGCTCCTGAGTGGATTCTTGAGAAAAAGCGCTGGAGTCTAAATCTCCCGAAGCGACTACGTCCCCAATTTCGTGTAATTGCTTTTCCGCCCACTCTCCCGCGTTCTTAAACTCAGGAAAACGCAATTCGGGTATCAATTTATTTTCCTTACTCATTTGTCTGAACCGTGATTGGTTTGATTTTCTTGATGGCTTGATTTTTTAAGATTTTCAAAGTCAGGGTAATTCTTCACTCCTTTCAAATCAGGGTTCAAGACTTTATTGTTGTGCACCCTTTTAAATTGAAGGGATTTAGAACCAAAATTTATCAACAAACCAATTTCTAATTTATAGGCTTCTATATAGTTCATGGCTTGTGCCAAATGAACATCTTCTAAATTAATAATGGCTTTGATCTCAACCATTATCTTATCTTCAACAAAAAAATCTACCCTTCTTGTGCCCACATTATACCCTTTGTAATCCAACGGCATTTCTTGTTCTCTAACAAACAGAATATTCTGCATTTGCATTTCAATGGCCAATGCTCGTTGGTACACCACTTCTTGAAAGCCATTGCCTAGCTGTTTGTGTACTTCCCATTGCCGCGCCAATTATTTTGTGTGTAAGTTCTTGTTCTTTCATAATTCAAGTACTCCCTTTATCCTTTCAAATCAAGGTTCAAGACTACTCATACGCTGCCAGCCCGCTTATCTCTCTTCCTTGGGCTATTTTCTTTAGTTTCGGCACCAGTTCTTCCATTAACGCCAGCTCTTTTACCCTGCGTTCTTTCCAGCTTAATTCCAATGGTTCTAAAAGTTCGGTGAGTTTTTCGCCATCAAAAATCATCCGGCTCATTATGTTGTCTACAAAGGTTTTCAAGTCTGCCGTTTGCAAACCGTATTTGTGTGCTGTGTCAGCCAAATCTTTTTCATTTTTGTCGACTTTAAATGTTTCGTAACCTTTGCGCAGGGTGTTTACATCTTGCCCGCTGTTCCAATCCAATCCATTAATATATTCTGTTAAGTCTTCTTGTTCGTCCATCAAGTTGGCATTGGCACCCAGCAAACTAATTACCTGCTCTTTGGTCATCTTTTGTTTTGCAGGTTTCTTTTGCGTGCTGTCGGCAATCAAGTTCATAATATAATCGTAGTCGATCACGGCACTGGCAAACAGTACAAACTCAAAATCCAGTTGTTGAATATCGGGCGGGGTTTGCTCGTCCTCCTTTTGCTGTATGGCCCTGAGTTGCTTGGCCGTTTCTAAATACGAGCTTCTAAACTTTTGCAGCACCTCGGTCGGCAAAACAGCTTCTATCTTCTCCTGCTGGGCTTCGTCAAGGTCTGTGTATTGATCGAGCTGTGTCTTTAGCCGCTGTACTTCTTTAAAGTTTTTAACGAACGAAATTCTCGCGGCATCGCCTTTCAAGTTATAGACTTCTTGGGGTTCGTTTACGAGATTATGTTCACGCATAAATACCCCCAAGGCTTCCACAGCCTTTTGGTACTTTTCAATCATTACAGGCGCAGGGGCTACCAACCAAATTTCTTTGGCTCTTCCGTTGTCTTCGCCTGAGAAGAGTGCAATGGCTTGGTTTACGGCATCTTGCTGCGAACGGAAATCGAGAATGTTGCCGTATGGTTTAGTATCGTTCAGCACACGGTTGGTTCGGCTAAAGGCCTGTATCAATCCGTGGTATTTCAGGTTTTTATCTACATACAACGTGTTTAGGTATTTGCTATCAAAACCCGTAAGCAACATGTCTACCACAATGGTAATATCAATTTTGTTTTTGTGCGGATAGTCTTTGTTGCTGTACTTATGGTCTTTTATGCGCCTTTGCACATCTTGGTAATACAAATCGAATTCGTTAATGGTGTGGTTGGCACCGTACTGTAAATTGTAGTCGGCAATAATGGCTTTAAGTGCCACTTTCTTATCCTCAAGGTCTTGCTGGTTGTCTTCTTTCTCTTGTACTAAGTCCTCTTGTATTTGTTGAATGTCTTTGTTTCCTTCGGCTGGGGGCGAAAACACACAAGCAATATTGAGCGGTTGAAACTCTGGGGCCTCAGCTTGCCGCTGTGCTTGTATTTCTTTGAATAGCCGATAGTACTCAATTGCATTAGTGATAGAAGCCGTTGCCAACAAGGCATTGAACCGCCTAGCGTTAGTCGCAGCGTTGTGCTTATCTAAAATAGCTTCTACCACCGCTTGCTGGGAAGCCTCACCCCCCGCCCTCTCCAAAGGAGAGGGAGCTTTGGCTTTGAAATAGTCGATATGGAAACGGAGTACATTCTTATCGTCTATGGCGTGGGTAATGGTGTACGCATGCAACCGCTGTTGAAAAATATCTTCCGTGGTTTTATAAGTGGCAAATTCACCTTCTCTGATATTGTAAGTAGCGTTATCTTCAAAAATTGGTGTGCCTGTAAAACCAAACAATTGCGCATTCGGGAAAAACTCTTTAATGGCTTTATGATTATCGCCAAACTGCGATCGGTGGCACTCGTCAAAAATAAACACCATGCGCTTTTTGCTCAACGGCTCCAAACGCTCTTTGTAGTTTTTCTTGTACGTGCCATCCAATGCCAAGCCCAATTTTTGAATGGTGGTAACAATTACTTTGTCTGCATAATCGGTGGATAGTAAACGCCTCACCAATGTTTCGGTATTGGTGTTTTCTTCCACACTTCCTTCCTGAAATTTATTGAACTCTTCGCGCGTTTGGCGGTCAAGGTCTTTACGGTCAACCACGAACAGACATTTTTCTATATCGGGGTTATCTTTTAGCAGTGTAGAAGCCTTGAAAGAAGTTAGTGTTTTGCCACTGCCCGTAGTGTGCCAGATATACCCATTGCCTCGGTTTTGATGGATGCAGTCAACAATGGCTTTCACTGCATAAATTTGGTATGGTCGCATGACCAATAATTTCTGTTCACTTTCTACGAGCACCATGTATTTGCTAATCATTTCAGCAAGGGTACACTTGGTTAGGAACTTATCAGTGAAATCAAATAAGCTGTTAATTTTCTTATTATCCCTGTCGGCTAATTCATACACTGGTAAAAATTGCTCATCGGCATTGAAGGCAAAATGCTGATTTTTATTGTTGGCGAAATAGCGCGTTCTACCTCCGTTGCTTACAATAAACAATTGCATAAAACACATCAATGTATTAGTGTATCCATTGCCCGGATCGCTTTTGTAGTCCACAATTTGCTGCATGGCTTTACGGTGTGAGATGTCGCCCTTTTTCAGTTCAACTTGCACAACAGGCAAACCATTGATGAGCAAAATAATATCGTATCGCTGATGGCTGTTTTCGGTATTAATGCGCAACTGGTTTATAACTTCAAAATCGTTCTTGCACCAGTCTTTGATATTTACCAAGGTGTAATGCAAGGGGGTTCCGTCTTCGCGCAGGAAATACTGTCGCTCGCGCAAAAGTTTAGAAGCCGCAAACACATCGGGATTGATAATTTCATCCCGTAACCGCAAAAATTCGTTGTCAGTCAGCCGAACACGATTTAGGGCTTCAAATTTGGTTTTAAAGTTCTGTTCAAGCGTTTTTCTATCCACAATATCCGTTCGGTGGATGTATTTCAGCTCGGTTAGTTGCTTGATTACGTTTTCTTCTAGTTGGTATTCAGTACTCATTCCAATTCGGCAAATTCATTTCAAATCTACTTTTTTAAGTCGGTTAATTTTATGCTCATCTGTTAAAAATGGTTCTTTTGAACCTATCAAATTACTGATTTTGGGTTATTTAGATAATAAAGCCTTAAGGCCTAGTCCGTGCTAGACATTTTTACCTCTAAAAGACACCACTTGAATCTCTAGGGTCTGTAACTCAGCCACCTGCACCTCTAATGCCCGGCTTGCCTTCAACCACTCGAAGAAGGCATCCACTACCTGTCCCCGCCTTTCTTCGGCTTGCTGCTGCAACCAAAAGTCTTTCTCACGGCCTTCTAGCCCGCTAAAATCAGGGGCATTTAGCACCTTTTCCAATAGCGTTCGTTGGGCGGCCATCAACTGCAACCGCTCTTTTTGTTGGTTTACTATTGCCTGTAAACGTGCCACTTCCCACGTTTTTTCTTTTATTTCTTTGGCTAACCGGCTGGCCAGTAGGTCTTTTTCAGCGGTATTGAGTTGCGGAAGGTCGGTTTCCTGGGTTGTGGGCAGCAACTTAACCAATTGCAGCAGGCGCAGGTAGGCAGGCATGGGCAGGTCGCGCTCTCCTACCTCGGCCATAGAGAGCAACGTGCGGGTAACACCAAGGTAGGTGGCTAAGGTGGCCTGCTTCCACCCTACCCGCAGCCGTGTGGAATATAAAAGTGTTTTGGTTGCCATAGTTTGTGGCAAAAAAAAATCTACGGGAAAAATTGCCACAACTCTGTGGCAAAAAAAAACTTACCAAAAATTTTGCCACAACTTTGTGGCAAAATAAAAATTGCGAAAAAGTTTGCCACAACATTCGCCAAAAAAATCTCTCGGCATACACCAGAGAGATTAAAAAAAGCTAGTGGCCTAAGCCGCTAACATAATTTTCTTGTCCTCAACGGCCTGATAGAACACGTCCATCTCCGCCAATTGCTTTTCAATAAGCGTTATTTCCATCTCTTTTTCCAACAGCGCCACCACTCCGTATTGGTCGCTTTGCTCGTTTAGCGTAAAAAGATGGTACTCGGCCTTTGTTTTTTTCACGTTGGCATCATCTTTGGCATCACCTTCCGGCAAAGTGGCCAAAATGGTAGTAAGGGCGCTGATCTCGTTGGTGGTAAGCGCCAAGTCGCTGGAGATGCGGGTAGAACGCTCTGAGTAATTAGCGTGGCTCCGCTCCAGCGTTAGCTTTTTGTACTGTAAATCTGATTTTTCTTTGTTTACCAACGCCTGCAAATAGTTGCAATCGGCTGCTGTTTGCAGTTTTTCAATTGAGTAGTTCATAACTTTTTTTGTTTTTAATTGTGAATAATATGACAAAATTTTTTAGTAACGTTACCTCTGGTGGGTGTGTTGTGTAGCGGGTATAATTTTTTTTCGGTTTTAATTTGATGCAATTATTTGAATAATTAAGGGTGTTTATTTTAACCTTGAGGTAAGGAGGCACGTTAAAATCTGTTCATTTGTACACTGGTGTCTTCCAATGGTTGTCGAAGGCCAGTGCTTTATACCACATCGTATCGCCCGCATTTTCTCTTTTTCTTTTTGTTCCCGCTTTACGGGATGAAACACTTGATACAAAAAGAAACAAAAAATTCAAGGCCGAACAATGCCCGCCTGAACGGACGGGCAGGCTTCCCCGCTCCTGCCATCACACCCCCGCTTTTTGGTCGGGCCTACGCGCTGATTGCTTCGAATGGTAAGTAAACTAAACTAAATAATGGAGGAACTCTTCGTTCCTAGCAATAACTCTACGAACAACGATTAACGATCAACCAACAACGATTTTGAAAGAACCAAAAAATTCAAGGCCGAACAATGCCACCACACCACCCCGCTGTTCGGCCAAGCCAACGCGCCATGCTTCAAATAGCAAGTGGACTAAATGAATTGTGATGAGATCGCTTCGTGCCTCGCGATGACGAACTCCGAACAACGATCCTCGAATAACCAACAACGACCAGACGTCTCAATACCCTCATACCCTCGAATGCTGAGTGGACTAGATTAAGTATTAACTTGTAGCAAATTCCTTTGGTCTCATGTCGCATTACTAATATCTCACTACTTACGTCTCACTACTAATTTAAACAATGAAAAAGCCTGCTAAAATAAAAAGCGAACAATCACTGGGTGAAGAAATAGCCAATAGCATAAGCCATGGTGTTGGCTTTTTGGCGGCAGTAGCCGTTACGCCCTTCATGATTATGAAAGCAATACCAAAAGGAGCCATGGCTATTACCGCTTGCAGCATTTTCGGGTCAACCATGATACTATTGTATCTTGCCTCAACACTTTACCATGCTTTTCCACCAAGCAAAACAAAAAGAGTTTTTAATATTTTCGATCATGCGGCCATCTTCTTACTAATAGCAGGAACCTATACACCCTTAACACTGATTGTTCTAAATGGCGCGTGGGGTTGGTCGTTGTTTAGTATTGTATGGGTGTTGGCCATAGGCGGTGTATTGCTCAAATCCATTGCGGGGGCCAACAGCAGCAAGCTTTCTACCGCTCTTTACCTGGGCATGGGCTGGCTCGCAGTTTTAGCCATACAACCCTTGTGGACAAACATGCCGCCTTGGGGATTGGTGTGGTTACTAGCGGGAGGTGCTATGTATTCTTTGGGCGTTTTCTTTTTTGTAGCTCACCATGTTCGCTACAGCCATTTTATATGGCATTTATTTGTGCTTGCAGGCACGGCCTGTCATGTGGTGGCCGTGATTGGTTTTGCATTGACTTAATCTTTCAATAGATCAGAAGCAGTTGTATTCTCGGACTCCAGTATCTTAATGGTGGCCTTTTCCTTTTTTATATCTTGACGGATTATGCCCATCAAACTCATGTACATATTGGCAATCCACACTAACGAAAACCAAGTTATTAGAAAGCCACTCCAATCGGGCATGAGCAATCGATAGTTAGTAACAATAATAAAGAACAGCGTTACGTAGTGGCTAAAGCAATACTCACATGTAAACAAGTAAAAGAATTTACGCTCCAGCAAGTGCTGGCAACTTTTACTCTTTTTAATGCAGTACTCTCTCGGTTCTTTAAAAACTTCTTCGTGTGTTACCGTCCAAGCAATACACGCTATTGGTATCGGTAACACAAAAAGCCAAACCAATTGTAAATTAATGGAAAGCATGATTTACCGTACTGTAATAAATTCGGAAAACACAGCATTACATGCAAATACGTTCACACTCAGAGGCACATGCGCTGCATGCTTTGGCACATGCTACACAATGTTCCATCTTTTCATGTTTACTGCATTCTTCCGCACAACTAGTACAAATAGTAGCACACAAAGCACACACCTGTTTTGCAAATTCACTATTGCTAGCCATACTTTGCAATGCGAGCGAACAGACGGCGGAGCAATCTAAGTCGAGCTTGATACAACGCACCAGCATGGAAAGATGATGGTCTTCATGTAAGTCGGCATTGGCGCACGTTCTACAGGCTATTATTGCTTTTGCACAGGCATCCATGCAAGCATCGTAATTTGTTTGTTCTGTTTTCATTTTTCTTGATTACCAGGTTACTTCCAATTGATTGTCTACCTCCCAAACACCTTTGGCATTCCAAGCGATGCGGGTAGCTTCTTCCTTCGCATATAGAGAGTTTACCTTTCCTTTCAGGATGGCCTTGTTCTCCTGAACTATCACCAGAATGGAAGCAGCATTAATAGACCAGCTTCGTTCAAGTGCTTTTTCTATTTCTTTCTTCTCGGCAACGTCTGTATGATCTGAAACAACGATTACATCATTTGTAAGCCCTTTGACCCCGGGAGCATGTTGAATAATTGATTTTGCTGCTTCGCGCTGATAGTTCCAATGGACCGTTCCACTTACCGTGATCCAGCCTTCTTCCACTTTTATCTTAATTACATCTTTGGGTATTCTCCAACTGGAAGCAAAATTTCTGACCAGATTATTTGCAATGTCTATATCAGTAAACTTGCCGTCACTTTTTAAATTGACTGTTATTTTCTCCACAACGGCTTTCACACCTTTTACACTTTTCGCTGCGTCTTCGGCTTCTTGTCTTTTGGAGAATGTATTTACCGTGCCAGAAAGAATAACTACTCCATCCTTGGCAGTTACAGTAATCTCTGACGAAGATAAATGGCGTTCCCAACGAAGCACATCTTCTACATCTTTCTGCAGTTGAGTATCTGTTTTCATTTGTTTAATTAGTAGTGAGACATTAGTATTGAGACGTGAGACCTCATAATCATGCCGTTGGGTTTAGGACATCTTAATGACGATTTCATGTGTTTAAATTAGTAGTGAGACATTAGTATCTAGACGTGAGACCTCATAATCGTGCTGTTGGGTGTAGGGCATCTTAATGGCGATTTCATAATAACTTAAAGAGTTAAAAAGTATACCTAATGCCTAGACCACCCCAATTGTTGATAAAGCCACGATTACTGCCGAATTCAAAAGACGGTTGCCAATCGAGCGAAATATTTATGGGTGCCCTGTCAAACTTATAATCTAACCCAAGCACACCATCAATACCTACGTATGAACCCGAGCCATCTCCATTTGGGTAGTTGTTGTTGTAATACGTATTGTTGTAAAACCCAACGTGAGCTCCTGGACCAACATACCATTTTAAGCCAGGCGCACTTGCTATGTCGTAATGGAATTCATAAAGCCCAACAATTCTGACTCCCCGATTCCAAAAATACCCTATGCCTTCCACCGCCACGTTAGCCGCTACAAAGTGCTTAATGGTAATACCTCCACCATCCCAAACTTTAACTCCTAGAGCGGTGGTGTAACTTTGTCCCATTGCTTGGCCTTTACTTTCTTGAATAAAAAAAGTAAGTGCAACTATGAATACGAATACTATCTTTTTCATTTTATAGGTTTATGATCTAAAAAAATACTTAGCTAAGAAATTTGTTCAATTAAAATGACCCGGTATTTGATCCCATGAAACTTCCCCAGTACTCGCTGTCTTTATCAAAAGAATGAGAATTGGTTTCGGGCCAATGATCTTTATCAAACCCAGGTGCATTGGATAAGACCTCCTTAGATTGATTAAGTGTAAATGAATTGTTCTTTGCATTCACTTTTAATAAGTTAAAGGGAATAGCAAAGTACTTTTCTCCAATACCTAAAAATCCGCCTAACTCTATTACTATATATTCTATGTTCCCCTCGTGTAGATTGATCATTATATCTTTAATAGTTCCCAAGTGTTGATCATCGTAGTTGTGAACATGATCTCCAATGATAGAACTTGCAGTTAGTAAGGTAAGCGGACGATTGGGTTGAGCACCGCCTCGGTTCTTACCCGTCATGTTCTCTTTATTTAGGTCGTTCATTGTATGGTTAGATTAAAGCGAGATTCAAATTGAATCTCGCTTAGTGATTTTATACTTATTTCAAAAAGTCAACCCTGAACTCTACTCTCCTATTTCGAGTTCTACCTGCGGCTGTCAAATTAGAATCTATAGGCGTAGATTCACCATAGCCTTTTGCAGAAGTTCTTAATGGATCCACGCCATGCGTAATCAGATAGTTCGCTACCGCATCTGCCCTATTTTGAGATAAGGTCAAATTCATTGCATCTTCACCAATGCTATCGGTATGGCCGCCTATGTAAAGTTTGTAACTCGGATTTTCAACCATCACTTTAGTGATTGCGTCCAGAATAGGAAAAGAAACTTTCTTAATTACCGCCTTTCCGGTTTCAAACTGAATGCCTTGAAGTGCCTTTTGAAACAATTGTTTCACCTCCGCCTTAATCTCAGGACAACCATTATTTGCAACAACACCAGTTAAATTTGGGCACGCATCATCCAAATCAACAATACCATCACCATCGGTATCAGCAGGACATCCTTCCGCGTTTACTTTTGTATTCGTCTCCGAATTAGGGCATTTATCCAACGAATCTTGTATGCCATCTCCGTCAGTATCCGGGCAACCTTTAAACTGGTCAGATCCTTTCACGTTCGGACAAAGGTCTTCGCTATCTTGTATACCATCTCCATCGGTATCGGGGCAACCCGAAAAACGAGCTAAACCACTTGTATCGGGGCACTTATCATCGCCATCAGCCACGCCATCTTTATCTCTGTCAGGGCATCCGTTTTGCTGCGTATCACCCGCCATTTCAGGACATTTATCCAAAAAGTCGGGAACACCGTCTGCGTCCCTATCCACAGGGCAACCCTTTGAATCAACAGTAACCCCTGTTGGCGTCTCCGGACAATCATCGCGCTTATCGGCTACACCATCTTTATCCGTATCCACCGGCTTCTTTAATCCAATGATCAGCCCGAGGCTATGCTGTAAGTAAATATCGTTGTCGCCTTGATTGACGCCATCCCAAGCATCATACATTGGCATTTGTAGCGTGTTGGAAAATTCCAATCCGAATTGATCATTAAAGCGGAAGAGAACACCTGCACCTGCATTTAAATTCGCCTTAAATACTCCGTCAGAGATGGGCGCATTGGATGTACCAAACTGATCAGAATTAATATAGGTTGCACCCAAGCCAATGGTAAAATAGGGCGCGATAACGGACGCCTCACTCAACAGATATCCATTGTTTAGTTTATACCGCAAATTCAAATTAGCCGAAGTAAAATTGGCATCTACCCCCTGCGTTTGATCGGAATTGCGATACGCCAACCGGTTGTAGGTTAACATCTCCGCCAAGTTAAATGACCGATTCAAATACTGCTGAAGCGAAAGGCCTGCACCAAATTTATTGAAAGCAAAATTATAGAATTGATGCTTGTTGCCATTTATATCGCCATCATACTCTGTTACCGTAGTATGAAAGCCAATAGAACTGTTCTGCGCCCTGCTCAGAAATGGCGTCACCATTAGTGAGAGGATAATAAGTAGTTTTGTAAATCTCGTTTTATTCATAAGTAGTTATATTTGTATACCACCACTTATTAAATTTTCGTGCCACGAACGCTAAAAGCCATTATCCTTGGTGAACGGAGTAATTGCAAACAAGTGAAACTGCATCTGGCAAGAGAAACAACTCACGCACTCTTATATAAGCGCTCCGTTTTCACAATTCCATCAATGTGTTCTTTCGAACCTGCGGTGCTCAAACAGCGAAAAGTTGAAAAGTGGGTAATTGATTCTACATTCTTGATCATTCATTGAAAACAGTAACATCAAAACTATTCGTTTCGATTAAAAAGCGGATGGCATGATATTTTTATAATGAATTCAATTATGAACGATCTATTGTTGTTATTACTCGCATTTACCATAATGTTTCTAGTGACTTTAGTTACATTATATGTTTTAGTAAAACTTATTCTCCCGACTTTTCACGACAAAGACGAACAGATCTACTACCCGATACCTTTCAAAAAGTATCTACCTGGAATCGAAAAGCATTGAAAATGCCCGATGCAATTCAAACCCTTTTGTTGGAATGCGAAAGTATATTTCGGTTCGTTCAAAAATTGCTCAAGCAAGCAGTTGCCCGCCCTTTTGAATGGCGTGAAACCGTTCGACAATGCTTTGAGATTGGCAACCGCTCTTTATTTTTAATTTGTTTCACAGCATTTCTTTCAGGTGTTGTTTTTACGCGGCAATCGCGCCCCTCACTTTCCTCGTTTGGCGCTGAATCGTGGCTTCCATCTTTGGTTTCACAGGCGGTGATTCGCTCGTTAGGTCCTTTAATAACTGGACTGATTTGCGCAGGCAAACTAGGTTCTAACATTGCTGCCGAACTGGCCAGCATGAAAGTAACCGAACAAATAGACGCCATGGAAGTATCAGGGACAAGGCCTTTCTCTTATTTAGTGGTTAGTAGAGTAATCGCCACCACCCTGATGATGCCCCTATTAGTAGTTTTTGCAGATGTGATTGCCCTATTTGGTTCTTATCTAACCGTACACACCATTAACAATACAAGTCTTCAGCTCTACTTGAATGAAGTATCAGTAGTTATTACTTTCCTTGATATTTTCTCCTCCATCCTACTTGCCACATTTTTTGGCTTCGCAATTGGTTTTGTAGGAAGCTATGCTGGCTACACTGCTGCAAACGGCACCAGTGGTGTTGGAAAGGCTGCCAACAATGCGGTTGTAATTTCCATGCTGTTCATTTTCATTATCGATTTACTGTCGCTCCAAATTATAAATCTTTTTAGGTAATGGTCGATGCAACTAACGATACTGTTGGTAACAAAGCCATTGTAGCTTTTCTTCACAATGTAAAGAAATCGTTTAATGGCGTAGAAGTTTTGAAAGACATAAGTCTCGAATTGCATCAAAGTGAAAACCTGGTAATTCTCGGGAGATCCGGATCTGGAAAATCGGTGCTCATAAAGTGTATGGTAGGACTAATTGAGGCTGATGATGGAGACATCAACGTGTTAGGGTATGATGTTCGGCATCTTGAACCAAAAGCCTTAAATGAAATGCGCCAGCAGGTTGGGTTCTCTTTTCAAAGCAGTGCACTCTACGATTCGATGACGGTGCAGCAAAATCTAGAATTTCCGTTAACAAGAAACTTAGGACTAACAAACAAAACCGAATTAAATGATAAAGTGATCATTGCACTGCAAGATGTCGGCTTAGAAGGCACCGCTCAAAAAATGCCGGCTGAATTATCCGGTGGAATGAAGAAGCGCATCGGGATTGCGCGCACGCTAATTCTTAATCCGAAAATAATGCTTTACGATGAACCAACGGCTGGTCTTGATCCCATTACCGCCTCGGAGATAAATGAACTTATTCTTTCGGTGCGGGAGAAGTATAAAACCTCCTCACTCATCATTACGCATGATATAAGTTGCGCAAGACATACCTCTGACAGAGTGATTGCTCTTGTGGACGGAAAAACAAAAATGGAAGGAACGTTTGATGCTATTAAAGATACAAGTGATGCCGATCTGGCTCCCTTTTTTAATTATTAACTATCTATTATGGAAAAAAATGAAGTAAAACAGCGCGTTAAATTAGGTGCATTTGTTATTACGGGCGCTTTATTGCTTGTTGTTTCATTGCTTTTCATCGGCACGGCAAGTAATCTATTCAGTAAGACTTTTACCATTGCTGCTATTTTTAAAAATGTAGAAGGTCTAAAAGAAGGTGATAAAGTGTGGCTTTCGGGCGTTCAAATCGGAACAGTGAAATCCGTGCGCATTGTGAAAGTGGGTGAAGTAATTGTTAGCCTTTCACTGAAAGAAAAACAAAATGATTTCATTCGAAAGAATGCTTCGGCTTCCATTGGTTCTGATGGCTTGATCGGAAATCGTATTGTTGTTATTCAACCTGGAAATTCGAAAGAAGTGATTAAAGACGCAGACACCATCAAGGCAATTTCACCAGCCGACACACAAGAGATAATTAACATTGCAAAAGAAGTAGGTGAAAACACGAGGTCAATTACGCTGGATTTAAAGGCGATTTCGGATAAGGTAAACAAAGGGCAGGGCATAATTGGTGAACTTTTGAACGAAGGTACATTTGCAAAAGACATTCGAAAAGCGGTTAGCAGTTTCAAAGCAACTGGCGATCAAACAAACAAAGCCGCGCAAAGTCTCACCAATTTGATAGATGAAGCACAACACGGAAAAGGAATACTTCCCACTTTAATTAATGACACTAGCTTTGTTAGCGTATTTAAACAAACACTGATACATGTTAAGAAAGTCAGCGCAAACGCTGCTTCTATGTCAACAAGTATAGAAGCAGTTACCGCTAAAATAAACACTAAAAATAATGCTGTAGGTGTATTACTCTCTGACACCGTAGCGGCAGCAGAATTAAAAGCTATTATAAAAAATACCGAAAGTGCCTCTGTAAAACTGGATGAAAATTTGGAGGCATTTAAACATAACTTTCTGACACGTGGCTATTTCAGAAGAAAGGCGAAAGCTGACAAAAAAGCGTTGCAAAAACCAAGCGAATCGAAATAATAAGTGTGGATATTTTTCTACATGTGAAAAAATATTCTTTTCTAATTCGCTAAAAGCTGGCTTACTAATTCAATTCCCTTCGTGGCATGTTTATTACATTGTATAAGTATCTAAACAAAATAAAAAAACATCATGGGAAATTTATTATACTTAATCGCAGTCATTTTAATTATTGGATGGTTGGTTGGTTTTTTTGCGTACGGAGCAGGTGGCATCATCCATGCATTACTCGTACTTGCTATAGTTGCTGTATTGTTCAACATAATTAGTGGCAGTCGTAAAAATTAATTGAGCATGTTAAAAACAAATGTACCGGCTGTGTATTTTCTATCTTTCATTTTTTCAGCTATTGTGATCTCGTGCGGGTCACCTAAGGTGGAAGACTCAAAAACAATAGCCGAAGACCACAATGAAGCCAAGTTTGACGCAGCCGATGCAAAAGACGCAGCCTTCATTACGGATGCAGCGGAAATCAATCTTGAAGAAATAGCACTAGGAAACTTGGCAGAAAAAAATGGAATGATGCCCGAGGTGCAAACATTAGGGAATTTGATAAGGGAAGACCATCTAAACGCACTAAGAAAACTGCGCGCGCTGGCATTTAAGAAGTCAATTTCAGTGCCGGACTCACTGACTCAAAAGGGGAAACAATCCTATGACAATTTGATGGCTCAGCCAGGCAAAGATTTTGATAGAGCCTATGCGGGGCTTATGGTGGAGCACCACAAAAAAGCGATCGACAAATTTGAATTTGCAATAAAAAATGCTAAAGATGCAGACATTGTAGCTTGGGCAACGCTTTGCTTACCAGCTTTAAAGCACCACTTAGACCGCTCAATGGAATGTCAATTAAAATCAGATAAACTTAGGGAGTAGGCCCTCCCAGCTTTCCAGATGATTAAACTTGCAACCACTGGAAAACTAGCCATCTGCATAGTGCTTGCTCAAATAACCCTCGCATCCGCAGAGTCTATTGCACCACTTAAGCAAGATACTACCAAACGAGATATTATAGAAATTCTAGCCAAAAAAATTCTCCATAAAGAACCCAGTCCCAAAAACAGAATGGCAAAGACTAAGTGGAAGAAAAAAAGCCCGATGTATATTTCAATCATCCCGGTCTCAACGGAGCAAAGAGGGGGCGGTAAAGTTTTTGTGTCAAGCATAAGCACGGCCTTCTACTTGGGCGACAGCGATTCCACCTACATATCAAAGTCGAATATTGTGCCTTCTACCAATTTTAGTAATCAATTTGGAATAGGTTATGGTTTCAACCTTTGGAAAAAAAATAACTATTGGAATACTCCAGGCGATTTCAAAATCACTACACAAAATCAGTACACTTATGGGCTGGGAAGTAATACCACAGAAAGTGATCGCTATCGTCTGTCACTAAATTACATTAGATGCTACGTGAACGCTAATCAGCGGTTAGTAAGCGATCTTTTCTTTGGAGGTGGAGTGAATTACGACCGATATTATGGACTCGAAGAACAAGACCCGCCTGCCAATCCTAGCACACTAGAAAAATACAACATCGGTTCAGAGCGCAGTTCCTACTCATTAGGCGTGACGGCCAACCTACTATTAGACACTCGAAAAAATTCCATCAATGCTGCTTCTGGATTGTATGCTCTTCTTTCATTGCGAGTCAATCCAACATTTATAGGAAATGACAACCAATGGACTTCGCTTTATGCAGATGTGCGGAGATATGTACCCTTCCGTTCGCCTAGGCGCAGCATTCTTGCACTTTGGGGATTTTACTGGGGATCCTACGGAAACGTGCCGTATCTAAACTTACCTTCCAGCACCAACGAACCTACCACTCGTTCCGGGAGAGGTTACATTGTTTCTAGATTTCGCGGAAAGGAAATGTTATACGCAGAAGCAGAATATCGTTTTGATCTGGTTGCTGACGGGCTTTTCGGTGGAGTTTTTTTTTGCAATGCACAATCGCTGACCCAGCCTGATACAGGTAACTTCGCTTATGTAAATCCTGCGGCTGGCTTTGGAGCACGTATTAAGTTCAATAAAAATTCCAATACAAACCTAACCATCGACTTCGGTTTCGGTAAAAACTCATTTGATTTTTACATCGGTTTAGGCGAATTCTTCTAACTCAAACCATATGGGAAAAATCAACTCGCGGTTTACGAGAATAGCACTGTTTGCCACGGCAATCATCGCTGTGTGCGTTATTGTTATACTACTTTTCATTTCGCCCTTCTTAAAATATTGGATCGAAAAAAATGATGTGCTTTATACAGGCCGAGAGATAAAAATGGACCTACTGTATGCCAATCCCTTCACAGGATACGTCCACCTCAAAAACCTTAACATCTATGAAGAAAAAGGAGACAGCCTATTTCTTTCCGCTAATGGATTAAGCATAAATGTCAGTATCATCAAAGTCTTTTCAAAAGAAATAGTGATTTCATCGCTATCAATCGATCATCCAAGAATTCAAATCGCTCAAAATAAAAAGCTATCCAACTACGATGATTTAGTGGAGCGCTTCTCCAGTCAAACCACAGCGAGTCAAGCTTCTAATTGGCACTTCTCAATTCTTGATACGAAAATAACCAATGGAGAAATCCAGTATCGTGAAAAAGCAATTCCTATTAATTATTCAATTAGAAAATTTATGCTTGAAAGCACAGGCAAAAGATGGAACGTAGACACTGTCTTTTCAACATTTTCATTTCAAGACGGAAAAAATGAAGGCATTGTAAACGGTAGTCTTACACTTAACCTTGCCAATTCAAGCTACCGAACAACGATTAAAATTATTCACTACGACCTTGAAATCATTCGCCAATACCTTTGGGAATTAATTAACTACGGCATGTTCAGGGCCACCTTGGAGGCGACCATCATGGCTACCGGAAACCTAAAAAACGATCAGAATATTATTATCAGCGGGCGCATTGAGGTGAGCGACTTTCATTTTGGAAAAACCAACACCGATGATTACTTCTCATTTAAGAAAGGAATAATAGCCATAAGTGAGTTGAGGCCACATGATCTTTATTTGTTCGACTCGCTGACCCTATTGAAACCCTATTTAAAATTCGAACGCTATGATTCGCTGGATAATCTCCAAGCCATCTTTGGTAAAAAAGGAAAAAACATTACGGATATCACGCAAAATCCAGAGCGATTTAATCTCGTGATTGAAGTGGCGCGATACATAAAGAGACTAACGAAGAATTTTTTGAATAGCGATTACAAAATAAACAAACTCCGTATCGACAGTGCGAATTTTGTGTTCAATGATTTTTCATTGAGCGAAAAATTTTCAGCCATAGCAAATCCCCTTTTTATCTCCGCTGACTCCATTAATAAAAGTAGAAAGCGTGTGAAATTTAACGTCCATTCAAATTTCGAACCGTATGGTAATGCCCACGCATTTCTTAGTGTTAACCCAAAAGATACCAGTGAATTTGATTTCAGCTACCACTTCAAACAAATTCCAGCTACCATTTTTAACCCCTACTTTCTTTCCTACACCTCCTTTCCCTTAAATCGGGGAACGATAGAATTAAATGGTTTATGGAATGTGCGTAACGGAGAAATAAGTAGCACCAACCACATTGTTATTCTTGATCCGAGAGTAGCAAAGAAAATAACAAATAGAGATAACCATTGGCTTCCGATGCCCTTTATTATGGCGTTAGTTCGAGAACGCGGCAACGTAATTGATTATGATGTTCCAATTACCGGAAACTTAAAGAAACCATCCTTTCACCTTCGCGATGTCGTTTTCGATGTAATTAAAAATATTGTGGTTAAACCCCCTACCACACCGTATCGATTAGAAGTAAAAAGTAATGAAACTGAGATTGAAGAGTCTTTAATACTAACCTGGGAACTACGACAGCACGTTCTTACACGGAATCAAAAAAGATTTCTTGAGAAAATTTCCAATTTTCTAAAAAGCAATCCAACTGCGGTGCTTTCAGTTCATCCAGTTATTTATACTGAAAAGGAAAAAGAAAATATTCTATTCTTCGAAACAAAGAAAAAGTATTTTCTAATGACACACCAAAAGTCACTGGCCAATTTCTCCCATCAAGATTCCATTGAAGTGAATAGGTTATCGATAAGAGAGGACAAAGTATTCTTTAATTATCTAAGCAAAGGTGTTAGCGACACCACTATGTTTACGTTACAGGAAAGATGTTTGAAGTTTGTTGGGCAGGAGCTGATTGAAAAGGAATACAAGCGTATCATCCAGCAACGCGCATTGGCATTTTTCAAGGTATTTGAAGAAGATAAAACAACACAATTTTTGAAAATTCATGCAGCCGAAAGTGCTACGCCATTTAATGGCTTCTCCCATTATAAATTGAACTATCCGTCTGACATACCCGATGAACTACGCAAGGCTTTTCAACGAATGAAAGAACTCAACAATGAAAATCCAAGAAAAAGATACCAGCGACAAAGGAAATACGGACTTTGAGTTGATGTCTTTTTTCATAAACTGGTAACTCAAAAACTGTATAGAAGAAGTTAAAAGGCTTGTATACTGATGTTCCACAGGTTCATACCTCGTGCAAAAAAACATTCCTGAAGCAATGAATTTTTTATAATGTTTTGCACATACTAGATTGTTGTGTTAAGTTTAAAATTAAAAGAAGCAACATACTGTAATTTGACTACTGACACCTGACAGAAAAAATGCCAGCTTCTTTCCTAAAACTATTTAAATCCTTCTACAGATGAACTTAGAGATATTTGATACTTATGAAATCCTATCATACAATGTTGCCGAGCAAATCATTTCAGCGATAATAAAAAAACCCGAAGCCTTGATTTGTTTGGCCGCGGGAGATACCCCAAAACGAAGTTACGAGATGTTGGTTCAAGAATTGAAAGCAAGAAAGATTGACTACGGAAAAGTCCATTTTATTGGACTGGACGAATGGATAGGAATTTCACCAGAAAATCCAGGTAGTTGTCAATTCTTTTTAAGACAGACACTCCTTTCACCCCTTGAAATTAACGCTGAAAATATACACCTGTTTAATGCGATGGCTGAGGACATACACAAAGAGTGTGAAAAAATGGATAATATAATTGAGCAGCTAGGCGGAATAGATTTAATCGTGGTAGGCATTGGAATGAATGGCCATATTGGTTTTAATGAACCAGGGGTTTCCTGGAACAAAAATTCACACATCGCCAACTTAGATGAAGTCACGCAAAAAGTTGGGCAGAAATATTTTTCTACGCAAACCCAACTTACACAAGGAATTACAATCGGACTAAAGCAGTTACTCAACGCTAAAACAGCTTTGCTGTTAGCAAATGGCTTAAAAAAAGCTTCGATCATAAAAAAAGCGCTAGAAGAAGAAATGACCGAAAACATTCCTGCAAGCATCTTTCAGAAACACGCTAACGGCTTGGTCTTTCTTGATCGGGAATCTTCCAGCGGACTGTCATAAGTTTGATATCACATGAAACTCTCGGAAGCTAACAGGCTAAGACTACTTTATTTTTTGGTTTTAAGTTGTACCGCCTCTTGGTTACCCATTTTTGCCGACTATCTTAAAGATCATGGATTGACGGGAATCGAGATTGGAGTCGTGCTGAGTGTTACGCCTTTCATGATGCTATTTATTCAGCCGTTTTATGGAATGTTGGCCGACCGATTTGGTTATAAAAAATGTCTTTTGTATTCAGCTCTTTCGGCTTCCGTGTGTTTTTTACTCTTCTTAGTGGAAGGTGACTTTCTATTTCTTTTCTGGGTAACATTAGTCATGTCGCTTTTTTATAATACGTTGCAACCTTTGCTTGACAGCCTATCGCTTAGATTAGCCCAAAAGAACCCCTCCTTTTCCTATGGGTCGATTCGGATCGCGGGCGGTTTGGGTTGGGCTTTTACCGGCACATTAGTCGGCCATTATATTGACGCCCTAGACACCACTGTAATCTTTGTTTTTTCTGCCGCTAGCATGTTGCTTACGTTTGTTGTCACTCTTTGGATAAAAACAGACAATAGCAGTTTCATGCAAGACTCCCCCTCTCTCAAACAAATAAAATACATATTCAAAGAAAAGGCACTTATTATTCTCTTAACCTGTGTGTTTCTGGTTTCCGCTGGCGCCACCACCATTTGGAATTTCTACTCCATCTACATGAAAGAAAATGGCGCCTCCTCCACACTTGTAGGCTATGGACTTTCTTTTCAAGGGTTATGTGAATTGCCGTTATTCTATTTCTCGGCTAGAATCATTCAAAAGCTTGGAATTAAAACAACACTACTTGTTACACTACTTGCAACCTCCTGCCGCATGTTACTTTACAGTGCAGTAAAAGATCCTGTTATGGCGCTCTTTATTGAACTTCTGCACGGTATTTCTTGGTCGTTGTTTTGGGTAGTGTGTGTAGAGTATGTCGATCGATTGGTAAAAGAAGAGTGGCGAGCTACAGGGCAATCCCTTCTGTACGCAGCCTATTTCGGCATGGGTGCCATTGCAGGTAACTTTTGGACCGGCTATTTATATGATTCAAAAATGATGATATCCGAAATTTTTTTATTGAATTCAATCATGATTTTTGGATTAGGGATCGTCTGTTGGATCTTTATGAAAACTCCTAAGCCGTATGCTAACTAAAACTACATTCCTTATTATGATTTCGCTCGTAATCTATCCAAATACCAGGTTATAAATTTAGCCACTTCTTCCTCCACGGGTGCATAAGGCCCTGACTGATAATGGGTAGATTCAATACCTCTAAAGTTGTTTTCACATAATTGCCAGTCCTGCTCACCGGTAACCTTCCAGAATTCAGTCAGCCGATCAAGCGAGTAATCAACACCTTCCACCGCATTTTCATCAACCAGCCAAGTTAAATCAATCGCTGTTTTAGAAGGACTGACCGCGGTAATTCGCATCAACCAAATGTAATCGCTCACGGCATCCATCCAGAAGTTTGGATAAACGACTAGTCCCAATACACCTGCATCAAAATCTTGGTGGTCACCCATTGGCGTTGACACTGCTTTACCATCCAAGCTATAACTTTCAATTCCGGGACGCAACGGATATCGAACCGCAAAATGAAATGAATCACCTTCAAACTCGATGGGATCGATTGCCAGCCCTTTTTTATTCCAAACAGACCTACGTTCTGCTGTCACTTCAACTGCCGATTCTGTTAAATTAGCACCTACCACTGCACTGCAGTACTCAGGATGTGCTATACCGCAATGATAACACTCTCTGAAATTTTCAACCACCAACTTCCAGTTCGTTCGCAATTCATAGCTTTTTTTAAACGCAACTTTTGATTGAGCAATTTTATAGGGTTTAAGATAAGGTTCATAGTCGCTAACCACTTTTGAGAAATCGGGTGGCTCGTGTGCCAACGAAATAAAGATTAGGCCATGTGCTTCCCGAACGTGAACTGAATGTAACCCATGCGATGATTTATCAAAATCATCAGCCATCAGTCGAGCCTTAAATAACGATCCGTCTTTGTTATACACCCACTGATGGTAAGGACACATTAGTTTAGGAGCATTGCCATTTTCTTTACGACAAATCAGCGAACCTCGGTGCCGACAAGTATTGTAGTGTGCAAAGACTTCCCCTTTATCGCCTCTGATGATAATGAGTGAATCGTTACCCAATTGGTAGGTAAAAAAATCACCTGACTTCGGTATTTCTGCTGCTACACCCGCAAAAAGCCAATACTTACTCCATATATTTCGCCATTCAAGATCAAATATCTTCCGGTCTAAATAGAAAGGCTGATCCAGGCTCCAACCACTTCGCTGCTTGTCAATCAGGTTATTAATATCCACTATCTGCATTTCTTTTTCTGATTCATAAAACACACCTTATTTCACAACAGGCCACTTAAAAACGGATTGCAGGGTAATTCTCCTTCCCGTTGCCTGTGATGAACGAGCTGCTTCTATAATCTCCAGCACATGCAAGGAATGTTCCGCTGCAATCAGAGGCTCTACTCCCGTAACCAGGCTTTCAGAAATGACGGATGCTCCTTCCTGCCATACATAAGTTCCGGGTTCAGTCGCGTATCTCTCCGTTTCCTCATTTCCTTTGGTTGCCATATCAACCCCAAAAGGTTTCCAATCATATCCGATGAGATGCATATTGCCTTCCTTGCCCCATATTGAAATGGTTGGCTTGTCTTGCCCTTTTCCCTCGTGTCCATATGGGTCAAAATAATTGAATCCACTCTGCACATGCGATAAAGCTCCGCTCGTATGCTCCATCAAAATCATCGAGTTGTCTTCTTCTTCCACTTTTATAGGAGTTGGTCTATTCTCTACCACACGGGTGGGCGTGATGATATTCAACATCGCCACAACCGACTTCACTGGACCTAACAACCCGGTAAGACTTGCTATATTATAAACCGCTAAGTCGGGCATACTGCCTCCATTCTTTTCATAAAAAAAAGCCGACCATTCCGGCCCAAGGTGCCCGTAGTGGGCATGAGCAGCTGCAACTCTTCCTAACTTACCTTCATTGATTGCCTTTGCCATAAAGGCAAACTGTGGGCTGTTTACAACCGCGGGGGCTCCCCAAATTCTAATTCCCTTTCTCTTGGCTAACTCCAACAACTCCTTTCCTTCTTTATAGGTTGTAGCCATTGGTTTTTCGCTCCAAACATGTTTGCCTGCTTCCAATGCAAGCTTATTCAATCGGCCATGTTCTTGCATATTGGTAAGATTGACAAGCAAATCAAACGGAGCACCTGCCAACATTCGTTCAATAGATGGATAGTTATTGGGGATACTATACTGTGACGCAGCTTTTACCGCGCGTTCAGGGATAATATCGCACGTGCTTACCAACTCGACAAACGGGGATTTTGATAAATGCGGCAGGTACTGAGTTGAAACACTGCCACAGCCTATTAATCCAATTCGGGTTTTCTTTCCAACTTGAAATAAGCCACTGGCCTGGGACACAATCGGAGAAATGATGGTTGCCGCACCTAACAAAGCCGCCTGGGCTAAAAACTCTTTTCTGGAAATCTGGCTTTCGTTATTCATACTTTATTCTGGTTGTTAGTTTATTTTTTTGAGGATTATTCGAATACATTTATTGATAACAAAATTTGCGAAGTTGAGGGACAAACACAAATTAGTGTTGGCCGCGAGAAGTAATAGTATAAACTTGGCAGCAAAAGCACATACAATAGTTGAGATTTTTTTGCATTTAAATAACTGATTATTAAAGATTAAAAGCGTTTAGGTGAGGTTTTGGTTTTAATCTGAATGCTACCAGTTAACTCATTATTCAATGTTGAGTTTTCTGAAAGAACATGACAGTCCATGATTGTTTTGCAATCGTTTACTAATACATTTATTTCCATAACTTGGGCAATGTTCACTTAAACGATCTATGGTTTTATACATGAGTTCTCAAGAAGTAAAAATAGGTTATCACATCAGGGGGAAAGGAGATCGGCTTGTCCGCCTCATAGGACGTTGCTTTTTTGCTCACCCCTATTTCAAGGATAGCCGCCTCCACTTAAAAGAACAACAAGCAGCGGCAGAATATGATAAAAACCCGAAATCTCAAGATGGATTTGCATGCCAACTGGAAAACACTATGTTATTGACTCAATTTACATGATATGAAAGTTTATCAATACTTAATTGCCTGCATCATCATTGTTGGAATCTGCAGTTGCAAACCAACCCCTGCGGTGCTTGAAGAATCCCCAATAGAACAATGGCTCACATTCGAAGGGAAAGCCGGTATGCCCAATATTGTTTTTGTTTCTGGTGATGAAGAATATCGATCGGAAGAAGCACTTCCACAATTGGCAAAAATCTTATCAAAAACACATGGCTTTAATTGCACTGTACTGTTTGCACAAGATCCTGCAAAGCCTGGGGTAGTCAACCCGAATTATGTTCAAAACATACCCGGTTTAGAAAGTCTCAAAACAGCAGACCTGATGGTGATCTTCACCCGCTTCCGAGCGTTGCCAGAAGACCAGATGCAATACATCGATGATTATTTAATGAGTGGCAAACCAGTTATTGGTATGAGAACGGCCACTCATGCATTTAACTTTTCAAAAATTGATTCCACCTCCAAATGGAAAAAGTATAGTAACTCGTTTGAAAGCGAAGATGAATGGAAGGATGGATTTGGCCGATTGGTGTTGGGCGAGAAATGGATTTCTCATCATGGAAAACACAAGCATCAAAGTACACGAGGTGTGGCAGCACCTGGAATGGAAAAGCATCCAACTCTAAACGGGATTTCTC
The DNA here is from genome assembly GCA_027487845.1 of Flammeovirgaceae bacterium. Lineage (GTDB taxonomy): Bacteria > Bacteroidota > Bacteroidia > Cytophagales > Cyclobacteriaceae > ELB16-189. Next base: position 81,480 of record JAIYCV010000027.1, on the reverse strand, counting down.
AAGGTGAGATTTGGGGTTCAACGGATGTATACGGTGTAAGGCTACCGTTACCGGGTGATTCACAACCAATTGTTTTAGGACAAGTAACGAATCGTGCCGGGCAGTACAACGATCAAGACTCTTTGTTTGGCATGCGCTTCACCGACAATGAAATCGCAGGTATTGAAATTGAAAAAGATAAGTACGGTAAGGAAATGAAAGTGAACCGCAATGACCCGATGATGCCAATTGCGTGGATCAAAAGTTATCAGTTACCAGGTGGTCAGAAGGGCAAAGCATTTACATCAACCATTGGTGCAGCTACCGATTTATTGACCGAAGGAACCAGAAGATTAATTGTCAATAGTGTGTTCTGGTGCCTCAACTTGAACGTACCCGATAAAGCGGATGTCAGTTTGGTTGGCGATTATAACCCAACGCCCTATTCCTTCAAAGATAACCAATATTGGCTTGATAAAAATTTGATAGTTTCTTCATTAAAGTAAATTGACCATTTTTATGATGACGAAGTTTCAACCTATAACTAACTACGACAGCAAAAAAGATGACAACAACAAGCAAAAGTAAAACACGCTGGCATAGCCAACTATCTCTGACTATTTTAAGTTTAGTCGTTGTCGCGTTGCTTCTGTGGCAATGCTCCTCCCCTGATTCATCTTCCTTAAAAATTAGAAAAGAGTCACGCATCGTTTTAATCGGAAATAATCTTGGATCGCGTATGATGAACTACGGCTATTTCGAAACCGAAATGCAAGTTCGCTATCCTGATAGTTTGCTCTTTATCCGCAATATGTGCGATGGCGGTGATACGCCAGGTTTCAGGCCACATTCAGGTCGTGTTTCCCCCTGGGCTTTTCTAGGAGCAGAAAAATTTCAAACCGAACTGGCAACTAATTCCGGAAGTGAAGGCCATTTCGAAACGCCCGATCAGTGGCTGACGAGATTAAAAGCAGACATTATCATCGCGTTCTTTGGTTACAATGAATCGTTCGAAGGAGAAAAGGGACTTGACAATTACAAAGCAGAATTAGATGCCTTTATCAAACATACCTTAGCACAAAAGTATAATGGAAAATCAACTCCGCAGTTGGCTATAGTCTCACCAATTGCTTTCGAAGATCTTACCGATTCACTGGATGTGCCGAATGGCGTAAAAGAAAATGCTAATCTTTCGCTCTACGCCAAGGCAATGAAGGCAGTGGCAAGCAATAACAACATTCTTTACATCGAGGCATTCAATCCGACAAAAGAGTGGTATGCAGAAAGTAGGCAACCGTTAACTATCGATGGCTCTCAACTTAATGATGCTGGCTATCTGAAATTCTCAACACTACTTGCTGATGGAGCTTTTGGTAATGCGGTTGCTAAAGCGGAGGCCCATCGAGAACTTGTACGCGCAGCTGTTTTAGAAAAGAATTGGATGTGGCACAATGACTATAAAATACCAAACGGAGTCCACGTTTTTGGCCGCAGGTATGATCCTTTTGGGCCTGATAACTATCCATTTGAGCTAAAGAAAATCAGAGAAATGACTGCCATCAGAGATACAGCAATATGGTTGGCGGCCAAAGGAGAGAAAATGAATCTTGCCGCGGCAGATAAGAATACATCGGTGTTGCCGCCAGTCGAAACCAATTATAATCCAGAAAAAAATGGCAGCCTTGAATATTTGTACGGAAAAGATGCACTTAATAAATTGAAAGTTCCCCCCGGATATAAAATCGATCTCTTCGCTTCTGAGAAAGAGTTTGTCGACTTGGCAAATCCAGTTCAACTGTCTTTTGATAATAAGGGTAGGCTTTGGGTAGCTACCATGCCGAGCTATCCGCATTATAAGCCCGGTGACAGTAAACCGAACGATAAACTCATTATCTTAGAAGACACCGATAGCGATGGAAAGGCAGACAAACAAATCACATTTGTAGATGGATTGCACGTTCCGGTAGGTTTTGAATTTGCTCCGGAAGGTGTCTACGTTTCGCAAGGCACTAACTTGGTGTTATACACCGATACCGATGGTGATGACAAAGCCGATAAGAAAGAAATTATTCTTAGTGGTTTTGATGATCACGACACGCACCATGCACATCATGCGTACGTAACTGATCCTTCGGGCGCAATTTTTATGGGTGAAGGCGTATTCTTGCACACTAATGTGGAAACTTCGTCTGGACCAGTGCGAGCTACCAACGGAGGATTCTACAGATACAGCCCACAACGTCATCACCTCGAACGGGTGGCACAACTTTCTATACCTAATCCATGGGGCATTGCATTTGATGAATGGGGCCAGGATATTTTTGCAGAAACATCAGGACCCGATGTCCTATGGATGCTTCCTGGCGAAATTAAGCCAAGGTATGGTGTCGCTACCCATAAATCTTTTAATCTTATTGAAGACAAGCACAGGGTTCGTCCCACATCGGGGCTTGAATTTGTTTCAAGTAGGCATTTCCCAGATGAAGCGCAAGGAGATTTCCTGATCAACAATACCATCGGCTTCTTGGGAACAAAGCAGCACACGTTGAAAGATGATACCACCGGCTTTACCAGCCGCCATGTGCAAGACCTCGTAATTTCTGAAGACAAAAATTTCAGGCCTGTGGATATGGAGTTTGCTCCTGACGGTTCCCTTTACTTGGTAGACTGGCATAATATCTTAATTGGTCATATGCAACACAATGCACGCGATCCACTTCGCGATCATGTCCATGGTCGCATCTACAGAATCACTTATCCTTCGAGACCTTTGGTTACACCCGCAAAAGTGGCCGGAGCCAGCGTTGACCAGCTACTTGACAATTTGAAACTACCCGAATTTCGCACGCGCTATCGCTCCAGGCGTGAGTTAAGAGGCCGCAAGGCAACCGAGGTGTTGCCAAAAGTGACTGCGTGGGTGGCAAACCTAAATGTGGAAGATGAGAAGTATTCACATCACCTAGTAGAAGCATTGTGGGTGACTTGGGGACTAAATAAAGTGGATGAAAATTTGTTACGTCAGGTTCTCCAATCAAAAGATTTCCATGCCAGGGCTGCGGCCGTTAGAGTGCTGCGTTATAGCGGACATCAAATAAAAAATCAACCCCAATTGCTGATGAAAGCAGCGCAAGATGAAAATAGTCGTGTGCGATTGGAAGCGATCGTTGCGGCCTCGTGGTTGGATAAGGAAGTTGGATTACCGATCGTATTGGAAGCTGGTAAAAAGCCACTTGATCGGTGGATGATAGAAACTCATGCTACTGCGCTTGCGCATTTGAATGGAATGTCCATAAAAGAGAAAAAGGAAGAAGAGATCGTAACAAGCTTAACAGGAAATGATCGCGAATTGTTCTTTAAAGGAAAAGCCATCTATGCAAAGGAAGGCTACTGCGTTACCTGTCATCAGGCGGATGGTGGAGGCCTGTCTCCTTCTGGTTTCCCCGGCCTGATTGGTACGAAATGGGTTTTAGGAAATGATGAGCGGCTGATAAAAATCGTTTTGAAAGGCATAATGGGGCCAATAGAAGTAAATGGAAATAAGTATGCAGGACAAGTTCCTATGACTCCTTTCGGAGGCATGCTCAGCGATGAAGAAGTAGCGTCCGTTCTTACGTATGTTAGAAATGCTTTTGGAAATAACGCTCCAGCTATTTTACCTGAAAAAGTGAAAGCGGTTCGTGAATCCGAAAAAAATAAGAAAGGTTTTTATTCGCCCGATGAGTTGCTGAAACTGCATCCCATGGAAAAATAATTAGTGTTTCAAAATTAAATGAGTCATGAACAAAATTGGATTTAATTTATTGGCATGGTCAGGAGGAATTGGAGAAGATATGCTTCCTGTTTCCGAGCGTCTAAAAAAAATTGGCTTTGATGGCATTGAATGTTTCATGGCAGAACAGAACAAAGACGTATATAAAAAATTTGGTACTCATTTGAAGAATCTTGGTTTAGAAGCAACCTGTGTGTTAGGCTTAAGCCCGGAAGAAAACCCAGCCAGTGATTCGGCTGCTATTCGTGAAAAGGCATTAGTTCGTTTAAAACACGCGATTGACTGTGCTCATGCCATCAATTCAAAAATTATCTGTGGCCCTTTTCATTCTGCGTTTGCCTACTTTGCTGGCAGACCTCCGGAAGCGAGCGAATACGAATGGAGCGCTGATGTTTTGCGTGCCGCAGGTGACTATGCTGCCCAGGCGGGTATTACGCTAACACCCGAAGCACTCAATCGTTTTGAATGTTATTTGTGCAACACCATGGATCAATTGTTTTTCTTGTTGAACAAGGTTTCGCATCCAAATGTAAAAGCTATGTTTGATACGCACCACGCAAACATTGAAGAGAAAAAATTATCCGATTCTTTAAAAACGATTGCGCCTTTTCTCGCGCATGTCCACATCAGCGAGAATGATCGAGGCACACCGGGCGATGGCCATGTTTCTTGGGATGAAACCTTTTCAACCCTGGCGTCTATAAAATATCAGGGCTGGCTCACCATTGAGGCTTTTACACGAAACGATCCTGGCTTCGCCAATGCCATCAATGTTTGGCGGGAATATTCGAACCCATGGGATATGGCAGAAAAAGGATTAGAGTTTATTAAAAATAACTGCCAAAAGCATGGACTTTGAAACTAACCGTTTTAGTAAATGACTGACCGAATTTGCATACCAATCGCAGGTTCATTTGATGAACCGTTGGGCTAATTCAAGTCAAATAAAATAAAGATCAAATTATGCAGATACCATTTATCACTTAAATTTAACAATGACATCTCAAATGAGTTAACTTCAACGTCCATTCAAAAATCATCAAGTAAGACTTCCAAACGCCCAACTACAAAAATCCAAACCATGGTCATCAAAAAAAATCACTCAGTTTCTTTTCTGTTGGCTCTTTCAATCCTTGTTTTCGCTTCAGCCTGCAAAAACAAGGAGACGGCATCAAAGGGGAATCCAAAAATCGATAAACTAAAATTGCCTTCCGGTTTTAAGGCAGAGCATTTATATAGCCCAGCTGATAATGATCAGGGTTCGTGGGTGGCAATGACATTCGACAATAAAGGTCGGATGATTACGGCAGATCAATATGGCGCATTGTATCGTCTAGTGCTTCCTGCTGCTGGCGATACCACAAAGCCTAAAGTGGAGAAACTGATCATCGGATCAGATGCAGATAAAAGTACGGATACCACTACTTTGAAAATAGGAATGGGCTTCGCACAGGGCTTGCTTTATGCTTTTAATAGCCTGTATGTAATGGTCAATCACAACAGCGATAAAGATTTTGATAAAAATACTGGAATGTATCGCTTACAGGATACTGATGGTGATGATCAGTTTGATAAGATTACCTTGATAAAATCGCTTGAGGGTGAGCCAGGTGAACACGGCCCGCATAGTATTATACTTTCCCCAGATAAAAAATCAATTTACATCGCTGCCGGCAACCATGTGGATGTTCCAGAAATGGAAACCTACCGATTGCCGCCTGTATGGCAAGAAGACAACTTGTTTCCACAAATCAAAGATCCCAGAGGTCACGCCAATAATCGCAAAGCGCCTGGTGGTTGGATTGCTCATATGGATTCTCTCGGCAACCATTGGGAAATGGTCGGAGCAGGTTTTCGCAACGAATTTGACATTGCTTTTAATGAAGCCGGTGACCTGTTCACATATGATTCCGACATGGAGTGGGATTTTGGTATGCCATGGTATCGGCCCACACGGATTTGCCACGTAACGAGTGGAAGTGAATTCGGATGGCGCACCGGAAACGGAAAATGGTCTGCCTCCTACCCCGATAACTTACCACCTGTGCTCAACATTGGGCAAGGCTCTCCTACTAGCTTGATCAGCGGAAGTAATGCGGCTTTTCCAGAAAAATATAGAAAGTCAATTTTTGCTTTTGACTGGAGTTTCGGAATCATCTACGCAATTTATCTCGAACCCAACGGTGCATCTTATACGGCACAAGCGGAAGAATTTATTTCGGGTTCGCCATTGCCACTTACCGATGGTTTGATTGGTCCTGATGGTGCGATGTATTTCCTTACGGGAGGAAGAAGATTGGAATCTGATTTATACCGGATTTCCGCAACTACCCCAGATAAAAGTAATGCATCCGTAAGTCCCGCGACTATCACCGAAGAAAATAAACTGAGACGCTCACTTGAAAAGTATCACGAGCCAAACAAGAATGCACTAGAGATGGCTTGGCCCAACTTAAAGCACGAAGATCGATTTGTGCGTTATGCTGCGCGCATTGCAGTAGAGCATCAACCTGTGGCTACATGGCAAGAAAGGGCTTTGAACGAGACTGATCCGATCATACTCACGGAGGCTATGATTGCGCTGGCGCGCCAAGGTAAACAATCGATAAAGAACAAAATGTTTCAGGTGTTGATGAAAGTCGACTACGAAAAACTATCTCCGATACAACAACTTGATATTGTTCGTGCCTTTGAGGTGCTCATTTTCCGAATGGGTAAGCCGGAAGGTCAAATGAAAGATCAGGTAGTGGCGTATCTCGATCCAAAATTCCCAGCTTCGTCAAACGAACTTAATCGGGTTCTTTGCAAAGTGTTGGTTTTTATCGGGGCACCTGGTGCTGTCGAAAAAACATTGACTTTGTTGGCGAGCGCAAAAGATGATCCCATGGAAAAAACTGTCAGTGCATCGTCTGATCTTATAATGAGAAATCCTCAGTATGGCCTGGATATAGCCAACATGCTTGCGAATGTCCCGCCCGCACAGCAAACGTATTATGCTACTGTTCTAAGTGAAGCAAGTTCAGGATGGACTACCGCTCGCCAAGAGGAATACTTCAAATGGTTTGCAAAAGCATTTACCTACAAGGGTGGCGTGAGTTATGTCGGATTCATTGATAAGGCAAGAAGAAAAGCCTTGGCACATACCCCTGCTAAAAAAACAAGCTACTACGACACGCTATCCGGTGGAGCTCTTTTAACTGAATCCGGTAATGATTTGGCAGATCTTCCTCAACCAAAAGGACCTGGAAAATGGCGCAGTAAGGAGGAAGCATTGGCAATTGATGTAACGTCATTAACAAACAGAGATTTTGTAACCGGCAAAAATATGTTTGCTGCGTCATTATGCAGTTCGTGCCATACGATGAAAGGCGAAGGTGGCAATATTGGGCCAGACCTGACTCAGGTAGGCTCTCGATTTACAGCCAGAGACATACTTGTTCACACCGTTGACCCCAATAAAGAAGTATCTGACCAGTATGCAGCCACGGTATTTACTATGAAAGATGGTAGCTCTGTCGTGGGAAGGTTAATCAATGAAGATGACGGAAAGTACGTTGTTTCACAAAACCCATTTTCTCCGCAAACGCTACGTGAATTGCCGAAGGCCGAAGTGTTGTCTACCAAACTATCAAAGGTTTCTTTGATGCTTCCTGGATTGACAAACAGATTAAATGATGAAGAGATAAAAGACCTTATCGCTTATATGGTGGCTGGTGGTAACAAAGATCATAAGGTGTATACCGGGAAATAAAAAAGTAATAGCTCTGTCACAATGAAAAAAAACAAGTATTTCTTAATCCTTAATTCAATTTTGGCGATAGCGTTCACTACTATTGGATGTGTCTCAACGGCATTCGGTCAAACAAAAGAAGCTGACTTCAAACAAATTTTTGACGGCAAAACCTTGAACGGCTGGGAAGGCGATGCCGCCTACTGGCGGGTTGAGAATGGCAGTATCGTAGGGGAGATTACAGCCGATAAACTTGTCAAAAACAACACCTTCGTTATTTGGAAAGGTGGAGAACCAAATGATTTTGAGTTAAAACTTGAATATCGAATCACAAAAGATGGTAATAGTGGCGTTAACTATCGCAGTGAACGATTAAAAGATCTTCCGTTTGCGCTAAAAGGTTATCAGGCCGATATAGATGGCAATAACTATTATACTGGTCAAAACTACGAAGAACGTGGAAGGACTACCCTAGCCTATCGCGGTCAAAAAACAACCATTCTCAAAACCGATAATTCCACTGCTCCTGTCAAAGAGAATGTCAAGAACAACGCGTGGACAAAGGTTCAGATCACAAAATCATGGAGTAAAGATTCTTTGCAAACATTTATAAAAAGCAATGATTGGAATCAAGTCCATTTGATAGTAAAAGGCAATCGACTACAACATTATGTAAATGGAATTTTAATGAGTGATGTAACAGACGATGATGTAGTGAACCGAAAAATGAAGGGGCTGCTTGGTGTACAAGTGCATGTGGGGCCACCTATGAAAGTGGAGTACCGAAATATTAGATTGAAAGAATTATAAGGAAACAAGAAACATGCTTCAACCCTGGAACGGAAAAATATCAAATCATCGCCAGCTTGGCGGCATAGAAACATCTGTTATCGATAATGGTGCAGGCCGTGGAACCCGCATAGCATGGATTAATACTGGAACGGGGTTGCGCTTTAAAGTAGTCATTGATAGGGCTATGGATATAGCCGATGCATTTTATAATCAGCACAGTTTGACTTGGCTTAGCCATGCGGGTATAACAAGTCCTCAGCCTTTTTCACATCGCGGAATAGATTGGCTAAGAACGTTTGGCGGAGGCTTGCTTACCACATGTGGCTTGTCTCATGTAGGCGGCCCTGAAACCGATGAATTTGGGGAGCGCGGTGTCCATGGATTGATCAGCAACATTCCGGCTGAGATAGAATCAATCATCCAGCCAGATCCTTTTTCTGGCAAGTTGGAGATGAGTATCACGGGTGTCGTAAAAGAGACTAAGATATTCGGCCCCAGTCTTGAACTAAGGCGGACGATATCCGCCACACTTGGCCAGGCAACAATTCGTATTCATGATGAGGTGATAAACCGAGCTAATACCCCTGCGTCTCACATGATATTGTATCACTTTAATTTTGGTTGGCCTTTGGTGGATAAAGGAACTGATATTCTATGGAAAGGAACATGGCATTCCATGGAAGGTGATAAGGCGGATAGGATTTTCAAAGAAGGTAATGAGTTCAAGAAATGTCCAGATCCACTGCCTCAGCATAGTGGCACGGGTGAAGCAGTGGTTGCAATTGAAGTTACTGCGGATCATTCAGGAAAATGTACATGTGGTCTGTTTAACGAGAAGCTTGGCCTGGCGATAGCGATGCGTTTCAATAAAAAACAATTGCCCTGGCTAACAAACTGGCAGCATTGGGGAAAAGACGAATACGTAACTGGTCTTGAGCCAGGAACAAATCCACCTATTGGTCAAGCGAAAGCGCGCAAAGAAAATCAATTGATATTTCTTGAACCGGGTGAAAAGAGAAGCTATGATGTTGAGTTGGATGTACTCGAAGATGAACCAGCCATCAAGGCATTATTGATCAATACATATATGGCAACGTGAAAAAACTTACCGCTTTAAATTTTTAGCACCTCAACACTTTAACACTTTAAAAATGAGCTTAGCAAAGAAAGCATTAGAACAGGGTCAAGGAATTTTACGACTTGCTCCTACTTGGGTTCCAAGATCGTTTTGTGTACCGGGCAGAAGAATCAAGCTGCATCCGGACGATTATTATGTGCTGGGAGGGAATCGTGGCGGAATTGATGAACGCTGGTTGTCTTCCACTACTCCTGCAAAAAACGGGCCTTTAACGGGAAAGAATGAAGGATTAAGTCCTGTGGTAGTTAAAGATGGCGCCAAAGAAGAACAGATGCTGTTGAAAGATGTCATTGATGAATTGAAAGGTGAAATCATTGGAGAACGTTTATGGAACAAGCACAAAAGCTGGCCGATGTATTCCAAATTCTTCGACAACATGGGTCCATTGCCACATCATGTCCATCATAACGATGAGAAGGCTGCCCTTATCGGACAATTAGGTAAACCTGAGGCCTATTATTTTCCACCACAGTTGAATAATCATGGAGGCGATTTTCCCTATACTTTTTTTGGCATCTCGCCCGGAACAACAAAAGCAGAAATAAGGCAATGCCTCGTTAACTTCACGAAAGGTGACAATAAGATTACCAATTACTCTTCAGCATTTCGTCTGGAGCCTGGCACTGGCTGGGATGTGCCTCCAGGCATGCTTCACGCACCAGGAAGCTTTTGTACCTATGAACCTCAAAAAGCCTCTGATGTTTTTGCGATGTATCAATCATTGGTAAACGAAGCAATTGTAGCTGAAGAGCTATTGTGGAATGGTACACCAAAAGATAAAATTGGTGACTTTGATGAGCTCATCGAAGTACTTGATTGGGAGTTAAATGTCGACCCGAACATTCTTCAAACACGCTTCATGAGCCCCAAACCAGTAAAGCCATTTGCAGAAATGAAAGCTCAGGGATATTCTGAAAACTGGGTATGTTACAAATCAGATGCGTTTAGTGCGAAGGAACTAACTATTTTCCCTGGGGCTACCGTCACCGTTAAAGACAGCGCAGCGTATGGCATTATTATGATGCAAGGGCATGGCACCATGGGTGGTTGGAATATCGAGACACCTGCCTTGGTCCGCTACGGCCAATTAACAAATGATGAATTTTTCATCACTGAAAAGGCAGCTCTTGATGGTGTTAAGATTACTAATTTATCCACAACCGATCCTATCGTAATGCTCAAACATTTTGGGCCTGAAAATCCTGATTTGAAACTTTGAATTAATAACTTTAAACTATTTTGTTATGCCAGCAAATAATTACCCCAAACTCCACAATGCTACTTGGCCTGGCATTGTAGGTAAAGGACCAGACTCCGAACCAGTGATTCCCTTTGACACATTACTAGACATGACCGCTGCTGCGGAAGTGAATGGTGTTAAATTCGATGGCGTTGACCTTGGTCTTTTCGGTCCGCACATAGATCTTGAAAAGTACACGGATGATGACATCAAGAAATTAGCTGATAAGCTTACCGGATTAAAACTGAATGTTGGCAGTCTTGTTGCCCCTATTTGGGGCGGCCCTGCTATGGGTAGCAAAGAAGACCGCGCAGTCTTTGTTGACATGGTTAGAAAATCCTGTCAATTCGGAAAGCGACTACGAGAGTTGGGTGTGCGGCCGCATGGCATAGTACGGATTGATTCTGCAAGTTCGCCAACGAACTGGGCAGTTGATCCAGTCGCCAATACGAAGTTAATTGCTCAGACATTTCGCGAAGCCTGTGACGTAGCGGCTGACTATGGTGAAAAACTAGCGGCTGAGGGTGAGATATGTTGGGGTGGTATGCACAGCTGGAAAACGATGTTAGATACGTTGGAACAAGTTGATCGACCGAACATTGGTTTTCAAGCCGATATGGCGCACACGCTGCTCTACCTATTGAGTGACAATCGTCCTGAAGATAGGATACTGCCAAAGGATTTTAAGTGGACTGATCGTCATGCTCTTACAGAAGGTCTTAAGAGAGTCACTAAAGCCCTTCGTCCCTGGACTATCGACTTCCACGTGGCACAAAATGATGGCACTGTATTCGGCTCTGGCTCACACGATAAAACGGGTCGGCATTGCCAGGCAACGGATCCTAACGGTAAACTAGATATTGCAACCGATGCTGGCTTTTGGTTGCGCGATGAAAACGGAGAACTTACCAAGGCTTTCAAACATATTTGTTGGGATGGATGTATGTTCCCCAATGAAGTGATGATGAAACAAAAAACATGGAACGATATTCTGGCTACCATGATAAAAGTTAGAGAGTTGCATGGGTGGGTGGAATAACTAGTATTTGCTATGTGAGTCTTGAGTAGGTAAGCCATCTCATTACTCACATCGCAAGACTCACTACTAAACAAATTATCAGGAGATAAAATGAACAGAATATGAGTAACAAAAAAGAACTTAGAATAGGATTAATAGGCACTGGCTTTATGGCCCGCACACACACAAACGCATATAAGCGAGCCGGAGATTTTTTTCCGGAATTAAGCTATCGCCCTGTATTGAAAGCGGTTTGCTCACGAAATCCTGCGAAAGTAAAGGCATTTGCTGAACAATGGGGGTATGAGTCGGTTGAGACAGACTGGAAAGCCCTGATCGAAAGAAATGATATTGATGCAATCGACATTTGCGCGTCAAATGATGTTCATGCTGAGATTGCCATTGCCGCAGCCGCGAAAGGAAAAATGATATTGTGTGAAAAGCCCCTTTCGCGCACGCTTGCGGAAGCAAAGCAAATGGTGGATGCGATTGAAGAGAGTGGTGTAAAGAATACTGTGTGGTATAACTACAGAAGAGTGCCGGCTGTTACTTTAGCCAAGCAAATTATTGATTCTGGCAAATTGGGTAAGATATTTCACTATCGCGCAAACTTCCTTCAAGATTGGACCATAAGTCCCGAATTACCACAAGGCGGTGATGGATTGTGGAGATTAGATATTGAATCTGCTGGTTCTGGTGTAACGGGTGATCTGCTGGCGCATTGTATAGATGCCGCTATGTGGCATAATGGGCCTATTAAAGATGTATCTGCAGTTACCGAAACATTCATCAAAGAACGGATGCATCAAGGCACGGGTAAAGTTCAAAAGGTCGGTATTGACGATGCGTGTATCTTTCATTGTCATTTTGAAAATGGGTCACTAGGCGTATTCGAATCAACCCGATATGCTCGAGGACATAAAGCCGAATATACATTTGAAATCAATGGTGAACATGCATCTATTCGTTGGAATTTGCATGACATGAATCGGTTGGAGTATTTCGATCATTCGGATGATTCCCTTGTTCGCGGATGGCGCTCGATATTGGTAACTGACGGTGATCAACCGTATATGAAAAGGTGGTGGGTGCCTGGCTTAATTATTGGCTACGAACATACCTTTGTTCATCAGTTTGCCGATTTCCTTGAAAGCCTGGAAACTGGTAAACCATGTTCTCCAACTTTTAAAGAGGCACTTCAAACACAAAAGGTTTGCGAGGCTGTTATTGAATCAGCAAATTCCAAAAGTTGGAAGAATACGGGTGCTGAGAAATTTTAATCCCAATTACGCCAATATTTAATTGGTCACTTGATGCCATTTTCCAATCGAGTAAACCAAATGCATTTGCAGCCAGATGCGCACGTTAGAATGCCTCCTGTAAGCGAAGTCGAGCGCTGAATGAATTCTATTTGTCATTCTTGTGGAATTTAAATTGCTGATAAGAACAAAACTTGCAAAACAACGAATCCGAAGTAGTCAAAAATCCCCGATCATCGCACAATCATGCTGCTTCTTTTGACTCCGATTTCATGACGAACGAATAACCAATATTGCTAAACAAACCTGAGTGCACCCCGATGAAGCCTTTTGCGTTTCTTGTTTTTCAAAAAATGGGAAGCACTATTGGCAGAGTCACCTCGCTCCTTCTCACTTTATCTAACTAATTAAATTTTTCAGCAATATTTTGCCGAAGGCCAAACACAAATGAAAATCGTAAAATTTCAATTAGTACTCTACCATTTGTTCATCAAAATAACACCATGCCCACTGCTCCCCATGTTCCGCTGATATTGCAACCGGATGGCTTTCCTTCTTTGCATGTTTACTGGCGTGCTTATTGGGTGAACTATCGCAGCATAATGTTGAACCACACGTCTGGCAAGTGCGCAGGTGTACCCACCAATCACCAGTTTTTACGCACTCGTCACACTCATGTTTTTTGGCTTTGATCAAATTCTCCCATTTGAAAAGGTGCTGGCAGATTTCAGGTTCTTCCATCGTAATTGAAATTTTATAGTTTGAAACATTGTACGTTGTTGCTCAATGTAAACTAATTTGAATTTTTAGATATACGTTTACAAAACAACGCTTTATTAAAAATTAATGCTCGGCTAAATACTCATGCACGAACTTGACTGCCATCGCTCCCTCGCCTACTGCCGAGGCCACTCGGTTCATGGCACCCGCTCTTACATCGCCCGCGGCAAATACTCCCGGGCTACATGTTTCAAGCAGGAATGGCTCGCGCGGTAATTTCCATGATTTTTTGAACGCTTCGTATTTCAGCAATTCCCTACCCGTTTCAATAAACCCTTTATCATCTTTTATTATGTCTAACTTAATCCAATCGGTAACGGGTTTAGCTCCTATGAAAATGAAGACCGCTGCCGCTTTTACCTGTTTTCTTTCTTTGGTAATGATATTCTCCAAACAGATCTCTTCTAATTTATCAGTACCATAAGCTTGACCAACGATCGTTTCACCTATTAAGTGAATATTAGAAGTAGCATTAATCTGATCAATCAAATACTGCGACATAGTGCTTGACAAATCGTTCTTTCTGATAACAATAAATACTTTAGCAGCATAATTGCTTAAATACATGGCCGATTGACCCGCAGAATTTCCACCCCCCACGATATAAACGTCTTGATTCTTACAGGCATGCGCTTCAGTGGTAGACGCTCCATAATAGATACCAGCTCCTGTAAATTTCTCGACATCAATCGCTTCCAGCGCACGGTAATCAACTCCCGTGGTAATAATAATGCTCCTTGCGTTTAATACGCTACCGTCTTTGAGAGTGATGATCTTGTAGTTGTCTTTAATCTGAATGCCACCAACTTCAGTTGGCGACAAAAATTCGACCCCAAAACGAGTAACTTGTGATATAGCCCTACGTGATAAGTCTGCACCGCTTAGCCCATTTGGAAAGCCAAGATAGTTTTCAATGCGAGAACTAGACCCAGCTTGTCCACCCGGAGCACGCTTCTCTATCAATACAGTAGCTAATCCTTCCGAGCCACCATACACCGCGGCCGCCAATCCAGAAGGTCCGGCTCCAATAATTGCTACATCATACATTGGCTTGGTAGCCTTTGACCGCATGCCCGTTTTTTCCCCTACTTGAAGAATGTCTGGGTTTAGTAAATACGAACCATCTTCAAAAAAAACTGCCGGTAGTTGCTTTTTATCAATATTGTTAATGGTCAATAATTCATTGGCCATTTCATTATCTTCAATATCAAGCCATAAGTAGGGTATTAAATTTCCTGACAGAAAGTCTTTGACTTGGTGTGAGCGTGGCGACCATTGGTAACCAACTATTCTTATTCCATTGAAGTGAGGAATATACTGACTTTGCCATTCCCCAAGCAAGTCATTTAATGCTGGATAGAGTTTTTCCTCTGGAGGATCCCATGGCTTCATTAAGTAATAGTCAAGTTGCACATCATTGATAGCGCGGATAGCCGCTTCGGTATCTGAATAGGCTGTTAACAAAGCTCTTTTCGCATTCGGAAAAAACTCTTTTGCCTTTTGAAGGAAATCCACACCAAGCATTTCGGGCATTCGTTGATCAGACAAGAACAAGGCAACCACTTCGTCCTTGTTTTTCATTTCTGTTAGCGCCCCAAGTGCTTCAATAGCCGAAGTAGTACTTACAATCTTATACTCTTTAGCATATTGATTTCTTAAATCCCGTACTACGGCTCTCAATACTTGTTGGTCGTCATCAAGTGCTATTATAATTGGTTTTTGCATGTACTCTAATTAAAATTCCATAACGCTTAACTGTGCTCAAAAAGGAAAACAAATTACAAACTCGGTCCTGCCAGGTTCTGAAGTAAGATAGATTTTGCCATTATGTTGGTTGATTATCTGATTAACAACTTCCAGCCCCAATCCAGTTCCTTTGCCTATAGCTTTGGTCGTAAAGAAAGGATCAAAAATCAGACCTTGAATTTCCTGGGGGATTCCAGGCCCGTTGTCAATAACACTTACGTTGATAAAATTATCTTTCCGCTCCGTTTTAATCTCCAAAACGTTCGTTGCTCTGCCCTCCATCGCATCGATCGCATTGTCTATAATATTCGTCCAGACTTGATTCATTTCGCTAATAAAAATCTTTGCCTGAGGTAGATCTGCCTGATAATTCTCCACCAATTTAATGTTGGTTTTCTTCAACTTATGATTAAGCATAACCAATGTATTTCTTATCCCGATATGAATGTCAGTAAGCTGTTTCTCGGGTGCTTGATCCATGTGAGTGTAACCTTTCACGGAGCTGACTAATTTGTTGATTCTATTCGCTGCCTCTTCAATCTCACCAACTAAACGCTCGGTCGTTAAGACTTGATGCAACCAACCAATTACGGGGGCTTTGTCTTCTTCCCTTAACCAAGATTTTACCAAATCAAGGTCGTCTGGATACATTCTAAACTCAGCAAACATTTCCGCCATTTCATAGCCCTTGTCAATTCCATTTACATCCAGCCAATCCGTCAATTGATCTTCTAATTCCGTACGTTGCATCATCGAAAGTGCAGTCTTTCCATATTTTTCGATTTTTGAAAACACAAGGTCGTTTACCTTTTCAACTACATCATCGGAGGTTCTTATCTTTATAACACGCTTGAAGTTATTTGGAATATTGGACAGGTGTTTTTTTAATTCATGAGCACTTCTTACAACGGCAGCAGAAGGGTTGTTCAATTCGTGCGCCAATCCAGCAGAAAGCTTTCCTAAGGCCATCATCTTGTCATTCTGTTGCTGAGCCTTTGTCATATCCCTAACGCGATCGGTCATTACATGCACGAAGACTTCTATCAACGCATGATGGCTGCGTATCATTTCAGGGAAATGAGCTTCAGACAAACAAAACACCGCTGTTTCACCCGTAGCTATTCCCTCGGCTGGTGAAGTCTTTAGGCGCGAGAAGGGTAACTTTCCTGTAATGTCGCCTTTGAGAAAGCTAGCGATAGGCCTTAAGTTGCCTTGCTGTTCTATGTACAAATTAATTTCGCCATTTAAGATGATTCTTAGATCGGTAACTGGCATCCCTTTCTTAAAGGCTTTTTGCCCGTCTTTAAAAAAATCAACAGTTCCGTTTTCAGCTAGCCAGACAAGCTGTTGTTCGGGAACATTTTTGAATTCTTGAATTTCTTTAAGTACGCTTAAAACATCCATTCCCTATTAATTCCTATCAAATTTAAGATGAAAGCTCCTATCTATCGCTTATGCAAAATAGCGTTTTCGTTTGATTAGAATAAAAAAACCTTCGGTGTTTGGCGAAGGCTTTGCAAAAAAGAATCTGAAGAGTACGTACTACTGAGCAATGTATTGTTGCAAATGCTCGATGATTGATTTTTGATCATTAATAACTTGACGCACTACGTCTCCTATCGAAATCATTCCTATCAGCTTCCCGTCATCAACTACGGGTAGGTGACGAAAATGCCTATCAGACATTATTTGCATGCATTCTTCGATGCTACTATGTGTGCTTACTGTAAATGGATTAGGTGTCATTAATTCACCAATCAACGTGTCCCTTGAAGATTTACCTTTCAATATCAACTTTCGAGCATAATCGCGCTCCGTAAAAATTCCTGCGAGTTTGCCATTTTCAACAATCAAGAGACCGCCAATATTCTTTTCGCACATCAACTCAATTGCATGGTAAACGGTAATGGTAGGTTCAACCGAGAAAATAGAATACCCTTTTACATCCAAAATGTTTTTTACATTTCCCATAAACTTGAGAGGTCTTTATTGCAACCGATTGAAATTTGGAAATAAAATCTGAAAAAAACAATAACGGTCACTACAAAACGAAAAAAATAAATTAATAGTAGGACTAAATTACTTGAAAAACATTCGGTAAAATTCCCGCTAAAAGCACTAAACCAACCAATACGTAAATCAAAAGTCGCGTGGATATAGAGATGGACTGCTGTTTCGCGTCTGGGGAATCCTGGAACATCGAAATTATCAATTTAAAATAATAATAAACACCTACTAGTGATGTGATGATTGCCACTATTACAAATCCAATATAACCTACACTTAAGGCAAGATTTAAAACCAAATATTTCCCAATAAATCCGGCAAGTGGTGGAATACCTGCCATCGAAAGTAATGCAATAGTAAACCCCACTGCAAGAATCGGACTTGATTTAAATAGTCCTTTCAAATCAGTTAGGGAAATATCTGAATCTGACTTTTCTAATTGAGTTAAAACAGTAAACGCAAGTAACGAAGCAACTGAATAAGTGAATAGGTAATAGAAGATCACACCATTTGCATCCGAGCTTCCCGTCACTAATGCGAGTAATACATAACCAGCATGGCCTACGCTAGAATAGGCAAGTAGTCTTTTAATATTCGACTGATAAACGGCTGTAATACTGGACACGATCATGGTAGAAATTGCTATCGCTTGCAACGTAAACAACCATGTATTTTGTACTACAGAAAAACAGTTTAGAAACAATCTTAAAAATGCCGAGAACGCAGCAATCTTTACAATGGTCGACATAAAAGCCGTTATCGCAAGCGGGGAACCTTGGTAAACATCGGGCGCCCAAAAATGAAACGGAACTGCGGACACTTTAAATGCCATTCCCACCATAACAAGCAAAACACCTGCAAAGAAAAAACCAGGTAAAGTGGAATGGTGGTCGGCTGTGAATTGGGATATTTTAATTAAATCAAAGGTTCCTGTGGCTCCGTAAATCAGGGCAATGCCCATTAACAAAAAGCCAGTAGCAAAAGAACCCATTAGGAAATATTTGAAAGCGGCTTCCGTTGAGAAAATGCTATCTTTTTTACTTCCCGCAAGGACGTAAAGAGAAATAGAAAGTATTTCGATTCCTAGGAACAACATCGACATATTGTTGAAACAAGTAAGAATTATAGCGCCCACCAGCGCAAAAAGCACCAATGCCGACTGATCGGTAATATGTGTTTCATCCTTAAAATAATCGTGCGATAGCCAAAACCAAAGGACGGCTGACAAGCAAATCAATACGGTAAAAGCGATAGAAATATTGTCTATCACTACCATGTCATTAAAGTATGAATTAGTTGTATTCCAATCCAACGTGGCAACGGCTGCGGCAGTCGCGATGCCAATAGTAATTAGCACCACCAACCATTTCTTAAGATTGACAATCTCTGCAACCAACGATGCGATACCTAACCCACAAATGATATAAAGAGCATTCATATATTATTTTACCGAAGCCAAGTAATCTGAAACAATCATTAAAAGCTGATCTACCGCTGGCTCTGAAAGCGCCAATAGAGGTGCAGGATAAATACCAATAACTAGCACAATAATGGCTATTGGATAAAGAACAATTTTTTCCTGAGTGGTGAGTTCCGCAAAAGTAGAAGTCTTACTACTCTCCTCTCCGAGTATGGATTGTTGAAAGGCCCTTAACATATAAACAGCTCCTAAAATAGTGCTCACAGCTGCCAATGCGCCAATCACCAATTTATAATTTACCAATGAATTGATAAGTAAAAACTCCCCCACAAAACCACTTGTAAAGGGCAGCGCAATACTTCCTAACAAGATGATTAGAAATACCGAAGCAAAGGCTGGCGCTTTTGATCGGATACCACCTAAATCCGACATCACATTTGTTTTGGTACGTGAATGAATTACCTCTACTATGTAAAACAAGCCGAATACAACCACTCCGTGGCTGATCATTTGAATAACAGCACCTTGGATACCAATTTTAGAAAGAGTAAAAACCCCGGCAGAAATCAGTCCTACGTGTGCGATGGACGAATATGCAATCAATCGTTTCATGTCTTTTTGAACAATGGCAATAAAAGAAGCATACAAAATTCCTATTACTGAAAGAACAATTGCAGTATAACCCCATTCAGCTACACCCAGCGGAACCATTGGAAGCAGCCATCTGATTAATCCATAAATACCCATCTTCAGCATGATGGCTGAAAGCAACATAGTCCCTTGAAAAGGAGCAGTGGTGTAAGTATCGGGTTGCCAAGTGTGAAAAGGAAATACTGGCATCTTAATAGCAAATGCTAGGAAGAATGCCCAAAACAAGTAAGACTGTTCAACTAGGCTTAACGATTGACCTGCTTTATACAATTTTTGTATGTCGAAAGAATGAGTTCCTTCTGTTTGATAATACAAATAGATTAGGCCAACTAGCATAAACAAACTACCCGCTAGCGTATAGACAAAGAATTTAAAAGTAACTTTTGCTCTGTTTTCGCCACCCCACAGTAAACAAATGAAATAGATCGGGATCAACGCCAATTCCCAAAAGGTATAAAACAAGAAACCATCGCGCGCCATAAAAACACCCACCAAGGCCATTTGCATTAATAGAATGAGTCCATAAAATGTGTGCGACTTATTTTCGTTGGTGCCAGCGTAGATAATAAAAGGTACAAGAACGGTAGTCAAGAGAACCAAAAGCAGGGAGATTCCGTCAAGTCCTACTGAAAAGCTGACACCGAGTTTGTCAATCCAGGGAACGTTAACATCAAAACTGGACGAATTAGATGGATCAAATAAATAGGCAACAGCAAAAGATGCCGCCAACTCTAGTAGCGAAGCCAAAAAAGCAAACCCTTTCGCATTTTGGGGTCTAAACAAAAACAGCAAGAGCGCTGCGAAGAATGGCCAGAAAATGATGAATAGTGTCAACATAAATTACTTCGTGAAACCGCTGGCTGCCAATATTAAAATAATACCTATCACCATCGCGAAAATATAAAATCCAATATTACCATTTTGAAGCAAACGTGCCAATCTACTGCCTCCATCCACAGTTGCCCCGATTCCATTAACTACTCGGTCTATGCCCGATTTCTCGATGATTTTTTCTAAGAGATTGGATAACGCAAAAAGCGGTTTTACAATGATCGAATCATACAATTCATCAACATAAAACTTGTTGTAACTTAATTTGTGGACGCTGGATGTGGAATCCACATCGAAGGTAGGCACAGCCCCATTCTTCACATAAGAACGATAGGCGGCAAATATCACTACTAGTGTTAACCCAACCACTAAACCCATTAACATATATTCGGTGCTATGAGCTAAATGAGTGTGATTCATAAGAGCTAGCGAGTTCTCAAATACAGGGTTTAAAAAATGTTCTAATTTATTTGATCCAAAAAGAGCTTCGGGTACTCCCATAAATCCACCAACCACTGATAAGATAGCCAACAGGGTAAGTGGAATAGTTATTGACTTCGGAGATTCATGAATGTGTGCAATCGCATGATCTGAAGCTCTTGTTTTACCATAAAAGGTTAAGAATAAAAGTCGAAACATATAAAAGGCGGTCAACAAGGAAGTCGTTAACGCAAGCGCCCAAACGATAGGATTCGCTTCAAATGCTTTCGCTAAAATCTCATCTTTGGAAAAGAATCCCGCAAAAGGAGGTATCCCAGAAATCGCCAGAACACCAATTAAAAAAGTAACAAAGGTGGTAGGCAAATACTTCTTCAAACCTCCCATTTTACGAATGTCTTGTTCACCATGAAGTCCATGAATTACGCTACCTGCGCCCAAGAACAAAAGTGCTTTAAAAAAAGCATGGGTTGCCATGTGGAAGATACCGCTGGAATAGGCGCCAACCCCTAAAGCAACAAACATAAGTCCTAATTGACTTACGGTGGAATAGGCAAGTACCTTCTTAATATCATTTTGGGTCAACGCAATAACGGCTGCAAGCAGAGCTGTAAACAAACCAACCACTAAAACTAGATTTAATGCAATTGGAGAGAGCGTATAAAGTAAGTTATTTCTGGCGATCATATAAATTCCAGCAGTAACCATCGTAGCCGCGTGAATCAATGCTGATACTGGTGTTGGTCCGGCCATCGCATCAGGCAACCAAGTATATAAGGGGATTTGAGCACTCTTTCCCATTGCACCGACAAAAAGTAATATGGTAATCAAGGTAAGAGTAGCTGAACCTTCTCCCACTTGACTGAAGACCGAAGCATATTCAATACTTCCATACGTTATAAAAATTAACACAACGCCAATGATTAATCCTAAATCACCAATGCGATTCATGATAAACGCTTTATTGGCGGCATCCGTATAATCTTTGTTTTTAAACCAAAATCCAATCAACAGATAAGAGCACAGACCGACCCCTTCCCATCCAACAAACATGAGTAAGTAATTGGAACCCATCACTAGCAAAAGCATGAAGAAAACAAACAGATTTAGGTAGCTAAAGAATCGGTTTACCGCTGGATCATCATGCATGTAACCGATCGAATAAACATGTATTAAAAAGCCAACCCCTGTTATGACTAATAGCATTAGCGATGATAATGGATCAACCAAAAAACTAATCGATGCGGTAAATTCGCCTACACTAATCCAATTAAAGAGCGAAACAGTAAGAGAGCGTTGATTTTCATCTGCACCCGACAATTGGACGAAAAGAATTACTGAAACGATGAATGAAAACAAAACGGCTCCACAAGCGATATAAGAAGCTAACGTCTTCGGTATTTTATTTACTGTTAAACCAATAATGATGAATCCCAGTAATGGAAAGAAAGGAACTAAACTTATCAGCAAATCTGTGCTTACCATTTTAATTTGTTGAGAATGTTAATATCAGTGGTCTTGGTGTTTCTATACATCATAATTAAAATCGCAAGTCCCACAGCAACCTCTGCCGCGGCAACCGCCATAATAAAAAACACAAAAACTTGCCCAGATGCATCGCTGTAATAATTGGAGAAGGCCACCAGCAACAAATTCACCGCATTCAGCATTAGCTCAATACACATAAAAATGATAATCGCATTTCTCCTGTATAATACGCCTAATACACCAATGGCGAATAGCGCAGCGCTCAGCCAGATGTAATAATCTAATGGTATTCCTTGAGCTGTCTTCATTTACTTTTTTATATTTTCTGGTTTACCAAGCATCACTGCCCCTACCATCGCTGCCAAAAGTAATATCGATGAAATCTCAAATGGCAGCATATATTCTTTAAACAAAACTCTACCAAGACTTTTTACAAGCCCCACCTCAACAGGTGCCGCAGACTGAACGAGCATTTGGTCGGTTCCTTTAAGTGTCCCAACCAAAACCAATAACAAAAGACCAGCACTAATAGTAGCAGCAAACCGTATCAAATTTGACTTATGGGGTTCTGCCTCTTGGTTGAGATTCAGGAGCATAATAACATAAAGAAACAATACCATAATCGCCCCTGCATAAACAATGACATGAACAATGGCGAGGAATTGAGCATTTAACAAAACATAATGCGCGGCAATCACAAAGAAAGTAATAATTAAGTACAACACGCTGTGGACAGGGTTCTTAGAAAAAACCACCAATAGCGCGCTTAGTATGCCCAAGAAAGATAAAAAGTAAAATAGGTTAAGCGTCACCGTTCAAATTATTTATTATGAGTAAGTTGTTTTTGCTTTTTGAATTCCAACACCTCTTTAGTCTGTCTTTTAGATACATCTACACGTTGATCTATTGGTTCAACCAACTTGTCTTTGCCGTAAATGAAGCTATCTCTTCCATAATCGGTTACTACAATCCGGTCTGTCAAAAATATGGCTTCCTTAGGGCAAGCCTCCTCGCACAACCCACAGAAGATACAACGGAGCATGTTGATCTCATAAGTAGCCGCATATTTTTCCTCGCGATACAGTTTCTCTTCCCCCTTCTTTCGTTCTTCAGCAACCATTGTAATAGCTTCAGCAGGACACGATACAGCGCATAACCCACATGCGGTGCAGCGTTCAGCACCATTATCATCTCTTTTCAGCACGTGCTGGCCACGGTAGATTTCGCTGAATTCTCTTTCCTTTTCGGGATAGCGAACAGTGGCACTGCGCTGAAACATGTGTTTAATGGTAATTACCACTCCACCCAAAATTGCTGGTAAATAGATGCGCTCAAGAAAAGTCATCTTCTTGTTTGATACGATTTTTGAACGCTGGGTTAACGCTTGCATATTTTTAGTTTCCTATTTGTTGAAATACAATATGACCGCACCTGTTATTACTAAGTTTAATATGGATAGCGGCAACAACCCTTTCCATCCCAAATTCATCAATTGATCATAGCGAAAACGCGGGATCGTCCAACGAATCCACATGAAAAAGAAGATAAAAAAAACGATCTTTGTGAATAAGGCAACCGTCCCCAAGATTGTAATCATGTTTGCATCTAAGCCGAGGTCATGCATAAACGGAAAGTTATATCCCCCAAAAAATAAGGTTGAAATGATGGCGGATGAAATAAACATGTTGATGTACTCGGCAAAAAGATACAAACCCAATTTCATACTGCTAAACTCTGTATGATAACCACCTACTAACTCAGTCTCACATTCTGGCAAATCGAATGGGGCACGGTTACATTCTGCGAAAGCACAGATTATAAAAATCAAGAAACTAAAAGGTTGATAAACCACGTTCCAAAAGTTCCAGTGGCCATCTACACCCCCACCCTGAAAAACACTTATCTCTTTTAAACTCAACGTACCTGTCATCATCACCAAAGCAATGATGGAGAAACCCATCGCTATTTCATAACTTATCATTTGCGCAGATGCGCGAATAGCGCCAAGTAGAGAGAACTTGTTATTAGAAGCCCATCCACCAATCATGATTCCATACACGCCAATGGATACTACTCCAAAAACATATAAAATGCCGATATTGATATCGGTAATTTGAAGCGCATAGGATACACCTCCGAAAGTAAGGGTATCGCCCCACGGAATGACTGCCCCAGTCATTAAAGCCGTGATCATAAACAAACAAGGCCCCAAAACAAAAAGGAATTTATTGGATATTGTCGGGATAATTTCCTCCTTCATGAATAGCTTCAGCCCGTCCGCGAGAGGCTGCAACAACCCAAATGGACCCGCGCGATCTGGCCCGATTCGATCTTGCATAAAGGCAGCTACCTTTCTTTCGGCATAGGTCGAATAAGCAGCCATAAAAAGAGAAATAGCAAAAACAGCTACTACCAAAATAACCTTGAATATGAAAATAGACATCATTGCGCTAAGGTTTTTGGTGCGGGTACGGGTTTACCTTTTTGGAATTCAATTTGCCGATCGATCTCCTTCTTTAGGGTAGAAAGGTCGATTTTTTCATAATGATTTTGCGCAATTACTGAACTACGATCGATGTGGCGAGGGCCTTCAACAGTCCAATCAGCCAATGTCTTATGGTCATATCTGCATTCGTTGCAGATAAATTCTTTTACCTCACCATACTGATCTTTTCTAGCAGAAACTCTAAGCACTTCATCGTCCTTCATCCAAAGTACAACTTTGCCAGAACACTTTGTGCAATTGCGATGGGCATCTAACGGTTTAGTAAACCACACGCGGCTTTTAAAACGGAATGTCTTATCGGTGAGAGCACCCACCGGACAAACATCTATCATGTTGCCCGAAAAATCATTATCTACTGCTTTAGAAATGTACGTGCTGATTTCGGATGCATCGCCCCTGTTCATAACACCATGCACGCGCTTCTCGGTGAGTTGATCAGCTACCATAGTGCAACGATAGCACAAGATGCAACGCGTCATATGGAGCTTTATCTTATCGCCTATGTCAATCTTTTCAAATGTTCTACGATCTTCTTCGTAACGTGTTTTCGCGGCACCGTGCTCATAAGCAAGATTTTGCAAATCGCACTCGCCTGCTTGGTCGCATACAGGGCAGTCTAATGGATGGTTAATCAACAAAAATTCAACCACGCCTTTTCTGGCTTCTAGTACTTCTGGTGAGGTTAGATTCTGAACCACCATTCCGTCCATTACATTGGTGGAGCAAGATGCTACCAATTTCGGCATAGGACGCGGATCTTTAGCAGAGCCTTGCGCTACTTTCACTAAACATACACGACACTTACCGCCACTGCCTTTAAGAGAAGAGTAATAGCACATTGCCGGGGGAACGGAAGCACCACCTATCTGCCTAGCAGCATTAAGTATTGTTGTTCCATCGGGAACCTCAATCTCTACTCCATCTATTGTAACTTTTGCCATCTTATGTGATTCAAGATTCCAAGTTCAAGATTTAAAATTCGCTTCGTCAATTGTTGAACCTAAAATTTTAAATTATCAATTTACCAATTCTAACTTCTTCTCCGACAAAAAAGGTTCAATCGCAAAGTGCTTCGGGTTCTTTATTTTTTCAGGATACTTCACGTGATATTCAAACTCTTCCCTGAAATGTCTAATAGCACTTGCCACAGGCCAGGCAGCAGCATCGCCCAGTGGGCAAATCGTATTGCCTTCAATTTTCTTGGCCACATCTACCAATAAATCAATATCACCCATGTGACCGTGGCCATGTTCTATTCGATGCAAAACCTTTTCCATCCAACCCGTACCTTCCCTGCAAGGACTGCATTGACCGCATGATTCATGATGGTAAAAACGAGCGAAGCTCCAAAGATTACGCACGATGCAAGTAGTATCATCCATTACAATAAACCCACCTGAACCAAGCATTGAACCAGAAACGAATCCGCCATCTGACAACGATTCATAGGTCATCAGTCGTTTTTCACCTTTAGCCGTCTTTAAGATAAGATCGGCAGGAAGAATAGGCACAGAGGAACCGCCTGCTACAACGGCTTTGAGTGGCCTGTTGGTTAGCATTCCTCCACAATATTGATCAGAATAAATAAACTCTTCTACAGGAACGCCCAATTCAATTTCATAAACACCTGGCTTTTTGATATGCCCACTGGCGGATATCAACTTAGTTCCAGTGCTTTTTCCAATACCAATCTTGGCGTATTCTGCTCCACCATTGTTAATAATTGGAACGACAGCTGCAATAGTTTCTACATTATTGACCACTGTAGGACTGGCATACAAACCAGAAACAGCTGGGAATGGTGGTTTTAGCCTAGGGTTGCCCCTTTTGCCTTCTAATGATTCCAATAGGGCAGTTTCCTCACCGCAGATATATGCACCAGCGCCCGGATGTACGTACAAATCCAAACTGTAATCCGTACCTAAAATATTTTTGCCCAAAAAACCGTTCGCGTAAGCTTCATCAATAGCTTTCTCCAGAATCCCAACGATGTACATGTACTCTCCACGAATGTAGATGTAAGAGGTCTTGGCTCCCAACGCATAACTTCCAGTGATCATTCCCTCTATCAATAGATGAGGGATCTTCTCCATTAGGTATCGGTCTTTAAAAGTGCCCGGCTCACTTTCGTCAGCATTGCACACTAAGTATCTTGGCTTTTCCGACTTACGATCTAAGAAGCTCCATTTCATTCCAGCCGGAAATCCAGCACCACCTCTGCCTCTTAACCCTGAAATTTTTACTTCTTCAGTAACTTGATCAGGAGTCATCGTCTTCAATGCTTTTTCTACAGAAGCATATCCACCTTTTTTTCGGTAAACCGCAAAGGTTTCTATTCCTGGCTCAGCAATGTGCTCTAAAAGTAGTTGACGCCCCATCGTTAATTATTACAAATTTCAGATTTAAAATTAAACATTTACACCAAAAGATTTCAAGTATGTACTTCTTTCAGGTTGCGCTCCTAACTTTTCTATTAATAAGTCTAATTTTTCTTCTGTCAAATTCTCATAGAAATCAGCACCGCATTGCAACATTGGTGCGTAACCACAAGCACCCAAGCATTCAACAGTCTTCAATGTAAACATGCCATCGGCACTGGTTTCCCCCGGTTTGATGTTTAATTTATTTCCAATATAGGAGACAACATCATCCGCGCCCCTCAACAAACAAGGGCCTGTTCTACAGACTTCTAATAAGCACTTGCCTACGGGTTTTAAATTATACATGGAGTAGAAAGATGCTACTTCATACACTTCGATTGGCTTTATGTTTAGAATACCCGCTACGTAATCCATTGTCTCTGGGCTTAACCAACCTCCAAATTCAGATTGCGCTAGATGCAGTATTGGAAGTAGAGCAGACTTATGCTTGCCTTCCGGATATCGCTTGATAATCCGTTGTGCTAACTCCATCGCTTCTTTTGAAAATTCTATCATACTTTATCGTTGTTTGTTAGTCGTTGTTTGTTGATCGAATAACGAGCAACTAACAACGATCAACTAATTTTAAGCGTCTAATTCTCCCGCTATTACGTTCATACTACTCATTGTCAAAATTGCATCCGAAAGCATCGAACCTTTAATCATCTCAGGATAGGCCTGATAATAAATAAAGCAGGGCCTTCTTAAATGCAATCGAAAAGGAGTTCTACCTCCATCACTAATCAAATAAAATCCTAACTCTCCATTTCCACCCTCCACAGAATGATAGACTTCACCTTTCGGTACGTCCGTCTCACCCATTACAATCTTGAAATGATAAATGAGTGCTTCCATGTTATTATAAACATCCTCTTTTGGAGGCAAATAAAAGTCTGGGACTGTGGCGTGAAAAGGGCCTTCTGGTAACTTGGAAATAGCTTGCTTAATGATGCTTAAACTCTGCCACATTTCTTCCTGGCGAACCATGAAGCGATCGTAGGTATCGCCATTCGTTCCGACAGGAACAATAAAATTAAAATCTTCGTAAGAGGAATACGGATTCATCGCCCGAACATCATAATCCACTCCCGCTGCGCGAAGATTAGGACCAGAGAAGCTATAATTCAATGCGCGTTCTGCAGTAATTCCTCCTACCCCAATGGTCCTGTCCATGAAAATTCTATTGCGCACCAACAGCTTTTCAAATTCCTTGAGTATCGGAGGAAATTCAGTAATAAACTTATCGATCTTTGCCCACGCTTTTGGCGAGAAATCGCGCTCAAAACCTCCAATCCTACCTAAGTTGGTGGTTAAACGTGCACCGCAGATTTCTTCATAAATCTCGTACACATGCTCGCGTTGTTGAAAAAGATAAACAAAGCCTGTTAAAGCTCCTGTATCAACACCAATAACGGCATTACAAACCAAATGATCGGTGATACGAGCAAGTTCCATTATAATCACTCTTAGGTATTGAACCCTTTTCGGTACTTCAACACCTAATAATTTTTCCACCGTCATGTGCCAGCCAATGTTATTGATTGGTGATGAGCAATAGTTCATCCGGTCGGTAATAGGAGTAATTTGATAGAAAGGCCTACGCTCAGCTAGTTTTTCAAATGCTCGGTGTATGTAACCAATGGTAGGCTCCGCATCAATAATCACTTCACCATCCATTTTCAACACATTCTGGAAGATACCATGCGTAGCAGGGTGTGTAGGTCCAAGATTTAGATAGGAGTATTGCTTCTCTTCCTGATCAATCTTGGGTTCTATCGTTTTGAGGGCTTCCATATTATCTTCCAAAAAATGAATCCACTTTGTCTTCTCTTCGCTGATCTTCCAGCGGATATTCCTTCCGCAAAGGATGAATGATCATGTCTTCTACATTCAATATCCTTTTCAAGTTTGGATGCCCTGAAAAAATCACTCCGTAAAAATCGAACGTCTCGCGTTCCAGCCAGTTAGCTGCAGAAAAGATGGTTGTGATTGTAGGAGTCGATGGATTTTCAATCGGCAAAAATATCTTTAAGCGAATTCTATGGTTCACGGGAAGATTGTGCAATTGATACATTACAGCAATCTCATTATTATCAGGATAATGAATGCCGCAAAGCGTAGTTAGGTACTGGTATTGCGTTTCTTCATTCGAATAAAGGAACTGAATAACTTCCACTATTTTCTCTGCCCTGAGATGGATAGTTAGTAAGTTGTACGGACTTTCAATTTGAAGTATTTGATCTTCAAATTTTTCTTTTAACAGTTCTAGTGTCCTTTGCTCTTTATTCAATTCCATATTTATTCAACATGGCTTTATATTCAGGAGAATCCCTCCGTCTCAACGATTCGTTTTGAATCAGATGTTGTATTTTCAAAATACCATCAATGATTTGCTCTGGCCTTGGAGGGCAACCTGGCACATATACATCAACTGGTATAACTCTATCAATTCCTTGTAACACGCTATAGGTATCAAATATGCCACCGCTCGAAGCGCAAGCACCTACCGACAACACCCATCTTGGTTCGGCCATTTGCTCATACACCTGACGAAGCACTGGCCCCATCTTTTTGGCAATAGTGCCCATTACCATTAGCAAGTCAGCCTGACGCGGAGAGAAGCTCAAACGCTCAGAACCAAAACGAGCTAAATCGTAATGCGCTCCCATAGTAGCCATAAACTCAATACCACAACATGATGTGGCAAATGGCAATGGCCAAATGGAATTAGACCGTGCAAGCCCTACCACTTTATCTAAACTTGTGGCAAAGAACCCTGCCCCGTGAATTCCTTCAGGAGCTGCTACTACTTTTACATCATTTAAAGCTACCGTCTCCATACTATTCCCACTTTAGGGCTCCCCTTTTTATAATGTAGAAAAATCCCACCAAAAGCAACGATATAAAAACAATCATTTCGATAAATCCAGCCATCCCTAATTCTCTGAACAACACAGCCCAAGGGTACATGAAAATGACTTCCACGTCAAACAATACAAACAAAATAGCTACAAGGAAGTACTTAATGGAAAATGGAACACGGGCGTTTCCTTGTGATTCAATTCCGCATTCAAAAGAATCTAACTTAATGGAGCTCTTTTTCTTAGGACCAAGTAAATGTGTTGATACCATAGTAATCGACACAAAAGCCAGCGCAACAATAAACATCAAAACAATCGGGTAATAATCTAGCAGATGCTGTTGATCCATGCCGTAAAGATGGGTTTTGTATTCATAAAATCAAACCAAAAATGACCAAATCATTTAAATTTCGAACATTTTTATAACAGCATTCGGTCGGGATTGTTTTTGCCAACGATTGTAAAAATAAGGTTAATAGGCTCAATTACTTTTGAATGAGGAGATTAACGATCTCTGAATAGTACGCGCCATAATAAGGCCCCACCCAATTCATGGTGCGCACCTCTTCTTTCTTCGCGTGGTCATAGTGGATATCATCTGTAATATAGCCAGTATAATTTCCATTAAAGCTAGTTATAATTAAGTGGGTTCCTCGCTTATTGGCTAGCTCACCTAGTTTTTGGCTCACCGCTACTTCACCGGAGAAATCACAAGATGTGCCTAAAAACAACATATCTCCGATTTTCAAATAAGTGATGGTTGCTTCTAATCTCCCCAGTGTAGCGGTAAAAAGCCAATCGCGTAGTTTCCAATTGTCGGTTATTCTAAGTTGTGAACTACCCATCGGCAAGTCAATCGATCGATAGGTAACAGAGGCCGAATCTATCATCGAGCCAACCGATGCTTGTTCAATCTTGTCGGCCAGTTTTTCAGCGGCATTGTTAACTAGTTCATAGTCTGAACCTTCGATATGATCGAGTCGATGACTCCCCATCATTCCAGCCATGAACATGCTAAAAGCAAATCCCTTTTTCTCAAGTGCTTTGTTAGTTGCGTTCGGGTAGTCACCTGATATAATCTTAGACAAGTGATCAATATTGGTTGGGTGTGCATTATAGGTAAAAAGAATAGCCTTTACACTGTCCTCTCTAACTGCTTGTATTCCTCGAAGCTTCCCGTCCGTTTTCCCATGGTCCTCGAGTCGGTTAGAAACATACTCGCTGGCATCTGTCTCCCAATAAGATAGACTCGTTGCCCGCGAAGAATGGTTGGCCTTATTCATATTTGAAATGATCGAATCGGCCAATGTCTTTAACCATTTTTCACTGTAATTGCCCGCAATAAACTGTCCAGCCACACTTTCGTTCCAACCACCAAGCCCGCTATGGGTATGACTTGCTGAAAGGTAAATAAAATCTGTTGCCGATTTCATGCTCGCTTCAAGTAGTTGTTTAAGAGTAGGGGGAAAAATCAATAAATCAATTGTGATCAAGTAAGTTGTTGTATATCCGTTGCTTATGGAAAGAATCTTGGTGTAAAGTGAATCGTGAACAGAGTCGAAACTTTTACGAGGAGCATAACCAGCCATGGGCATGGTATGGTTTGGGATGATGCCAAATGAACTCCACCCCACTTTCAATTTTCCTTTCGCGGAAGGTATTAGTTTGAGGGTATCAAAAGTGCTTTTCATCTCTTGATAGAAAGCTCTTTCATGAAGGGGAGTTCGGTTGATGGGACCAACAAGGCAAAACGTTAGACCTGCAAAAAAAGCCAGAATGAAAAAGAACCGCTTCATAAAGAGTTAGGCTTGATCTAGCCACCAAGGCAAAGGCAATTCTAAATCAGCAACTGAATTAATAACTAAGTCTGGCTTAAAGGCATAAGTCGAAAGTTCCTCCTTTTTTGAAACTCCCGATAGCACCAGAATCGTTTTATAGCCCATTTGCACACCGCCTTGTATATCGGTATCCATTGTGTCGCCAATGATGGTAGTTTCCGCAGTTTCCAAACCAATCGATTTTCGTGCTGCGCGCATCATTACCGGGCTTGGTTTACCAACTACAAATGCTTTAATACCCGTAGCTTCCTCAATCATGGCGGTAGTTGCGGCTATTCCCAGGTTACTCCACCCCATTTTCTTTGGCGATGGATCGCGATTGGTAGTAATGAACTTGGCACCTGCCAACACCATGTCTACCGCTCTGTTAACCATTTCCAGCGTAAAATTTCTCCCTTCTCCCAGCACCACAAAGTCGGGTTCGGTTTCTACCATAATAATGCCGTTTTCATGGAGGCTGGTCAGCAAGCCTCCATCGCCAAGCACATAAGCCGTGCCGCCTGGTATTTGACCTGCCAAGAATTTTCCCGTTGCCATCGCACTGGTATAGACATGCTTTTCAGTAACTATGATACCCAATTTTTTAAGTTTGCGCACCACCTCCAACCTCGTTCGTTGGCTATTGTTAGTCATAAAACTAAACGGAATATTTTGCTCCAGCAGTTTGGCAATAAACTTATCCGCGCCCGGAATCAAGGTGTCGCCCCCATAGATAACGCCATCCATATCAATCAATAAGCCTTGCGCCATAATAGTAAAGTTTGAAGTCTTAAAGATAGGAAATTAAAGTTGGAGCCATAGTTATTAGTTCAGGAAGAACGTGTGTGAGAGATGATTAATCTCGCAGTGTGATTTTCTTTCAAGTGTTTGGATTACCAGGTCAACGAGTTACCTACCGGTGGAACAATTGTAGGTTAACCTAGGTCAGAAATATTCTCATATGTAATATATTAGCATTTTTAAGAATAAATATTTGCGCGACTAACTTATATATTTAACAAAAAACAGAAACTATGAAGGCTGATTGGCTTAAAAGTAATTACATAAACATCTCATTGGCGACCACCTTGGCTCTGTTACTGGTAACAGGTGGCTTAACGATGCTCAATAGAAACTCCCTTGAAGAAAATATTGCCATACGCAAACAGGTAGAAGCTGCAAAACATGAATTTACTTACCATGTAGATCAGACAATGCGGCATATGGACGTAGGGCTTCGAGGGTATGCCATTGTACATGATAGACGGTATTTATATAGAAGTCCGGAAGTGTTACGGGCAGACCACAGCAAAAATAATTTACGGCTTGATAGCCTGCTTTCTTTGCAGCAATATGCAGACCCAGCTGGAAGAGCTGCACTGCAGGACCTGCGAAAATTTATGGATGACTACCTCACCTACTTTACTGAAATGGTCAATGCGTTGGACAAAGGCGATAGCACCACTTTTAAGACACTGTTCCTATTAGACAAGGGTGCCTCGCACGGAGCTGTGTTTTCAGTTGCAAAGGGATTTCTTTTTCAATTTGAAGACATGTTAGATGCAGAAGCACTTGCTAACTACAAAGCCGCAATGAATAGAAGCTTGTACCTGCAGATAATCCTTATTATTATCGGACTGCCATGCATTATTCTAGTTTACTATAGACTTCGCAGTGAGCGCGCCAACCAAATTGCCTTGCTTCAAAAATTGGAAGTAACCAATCGGCAATATCTTTTTGACTCAGGAGAACCAACTGAAGTAAAAGATGCCGAAAGTGTAGTAGAGCATTCTGTAACAAATTTAAAGTACGCGGCTGAGTTCCTATCAAAAATTTCGGAAGGCAATTATTCGCTTAGTTGGAAGGGTATGAACGACAAAACAAGATCGTTAAATACCAACAACCTAGCTGGCAAGATCGTAGCCTTGCAAGGCGACCTATTAAGATTTAAGCAAGAAGAAGAGAAACGTTCATGGACAAACGAAGGTCTCGCCCTTTTTGCGGAGGTGCTGAGAACAAAAAATTCAAGTATCACGGAGTTGGGCGATAGCCTATTGAAACAAATTATTACCTACCTGAAGGCAAATCAAGGAGGTTTTTATGTGGTCAATGATGAAGACGAGGCAATGCCTTTTATTGAAATGATTTCTTGCTATGCTTACGAACGCAAAAAGTTTTTAACCAAACGATTACAAATTGGTGAAGGATTGGTTGGGCAAGCTGTATTGGAAGCTGAAACCACGATAATGAAAACTTTGCCAGAAGGTTATTTAAGTATTACTTCGGGGTTGGGGGGCGCGGAACCACATTTTCTAATTATTGTTCCCGTAAAGTCAGAAAATAAAGTGTATGGCATTCTTGAAATTGCTTCTTTTCGAGTAATGGAAGAACATGAAATCAAGTTTCTTGAGAGAATTTCCCAAAGCATTGCTTCGGCCATTGCCTCCGCTACTACCAACTTAAAAACGCAACGTCTGTTAGAAGAAACGCAACTGCAAACTGAAAAATTACGCGCCCAAGAAGAAGAAATGCGGCAAAATATGGAAGAGCTACAAGCTATACAAGAGCAGATGGAACGAGACAAGCATTTGAAAAGTTAATTGCCATAAAGACCGAGGCAAACTGCGAGAAAGCAGATGCAAGTCGCTTTTTGATACCGATACTTTCTTTAGTAATCAGGTAATCAGCACAATGCAAGCACTTTAGTCAACAGCTACCTTAACTGCCACCGGACAATGGTCAGATCCAAAGTATTCATTATAAATGAGCGAGTCCTTTATTCTTGTCAACATTTTTTGGCTTGCGAGAAAATGGTCTATCCGCCAGCCAATATTTTTATCGCGGCCAAAAGTAACCTGATTCCAATAAGACCATTTTTGTAATTCGGGGTAAAAATGACGGAATGTGTCTGTAAAGCCAACATTCATTAACTTACTAAATCCGTCAATCTCTTCTTGCATGTAACCGGCCGACTTATTATAATTCTCTTTGGGTCTTGATAAGTCAATTGCCTGATGAGCCACATTAAAGTCGCCACAGACAAGCACCGGTTTGCGTTTCTCTAACCAAAGCAGATACTCCCGAAAATGATCATCCCACCGCTGCCTATATCCCAACCTTACTAATTCAGAACCTGAATTGGGAGTATAAACTGTAACTATGAAAAATGTTAAAAACTCTGCTGTAGTAACCCTTCCCTCTTGATCAAATTCATCAATACCAAAATCGTAGGTAACGTTTATGGGTTCTTCTTTGCAAATAATGGCTGTGCCTGAATACCCCTTTCTTGCCTTAGAAGAATTTACAAAAACGTTATAGCCCTTCATTACTTTAAGAGCTTCGAACGCCTCTTCGGCACTTGCTTTTGTTTCCTGCAAACACAAGATGTCCGGATTCATAGCCGCTACACTTTCCATAAATCCTTTCTTTTGAATAGCTCTAATTCCGTTTACATTCCAAGAAACAAAGTGCATGTTAGTTTAAGATTTAAGATGTCAGATTTAAGATCTAAAGCTAACCAGTTATTTTAAATCTTAGATGTTTGATCTTCGTTTAACTCAGCACAACTTGAAGCCTGTTGCTTTCAGCCTGAAACCCCGTGCTAGAACTTATACCTCACAAATGCCTCTATCGCCTCGTATTCGGCCAAGCCCAATTGATTGTACGCCTCTGCTGTAGCATGGTTGCGATCTTCAGCACGTACCCAGAACTCGCGCTTGTCATTACCTGGAAACAAGGCACTGTCTTTTTGCGATTGATGTTTAAAGATTGCTCTGCGCTTACGCATCAACTCGTCTGGACTTAACGGAACAGCCATTTCAATTTGGTCGATATCCCACTCTTGCCATGCACCTCTGTAAAGCCATACGTAACAGTCTTTCATCCAAGGCTCGTGTTTCAATCTTTCAACCGCTTGGAAAATGGCAGCGAGGCAAACCCGGTGAGTTCCATGCGGATCAGACAAATCGCCAGCCGCATAAATCTGATGTGGTTTTATTTTGGTAATGAGATCCACAATTATCTCAATGTCCTCTTCCCCTAATGGTTTCTTCTTTACGGTGCCTGTTTCATAGAACGGCATGTCTAAAAAGTGAGCTTGATCATCTGGAATCCCCGCACTGCGGCAACCGGCCTTGGCTTCTCCCCTTCTTATCAACCCTTTGATTTGCAATACCTCTGGAGTATCCAAATCACCTGGTTTTTTATCTTTTAAATCTTGCACCACTTTGTTGTAGAACTTCAGGCCGTCTTCCCTGCTAAAGCCAAACGAATCATTAAAATCGCGCACAAAATCAGCAAACCGTATAGCATCTTCATCAAATACAGCAATGTTTCCACTGGTCTGATACGCTACGTGAACTTCGTGCTTTTGATCTACCAAACGGATAAACGTACCGCCCATGGAAATCACATCATCATCGGGGTGTGGGCTAAAAATTATCGCTTTCTTAGGGAACGGTGTGGCACGTTCCGGCCTATGTTTATCATCTGCATTCGGTTTACCCCCTGGCCAGCCAGTGATAGTATGCTGAAGGTCGTTAAACACCTTAATATTCACTTGATAAGCGGATCCATATTCAGTAATAATATCACCCATACCATGCTCCATGTAATCATGGTTGGTTAATTTAAGTATCGGTTTCTTAATTTGTTGACATAACCAAACTACCGCTTTGCGAATCAACCGATCCGTCCAAACACAACTATCTACCAACCAAGGGGTTTTGACAGCCGTTAATTGCGATGAAGCAGCCTCGTCTAAAACCACCAATGTGTTGGGGTGCTTTTGCAGGAAGGTAGATGGTATTTGATCCGTTACGGGACCTTCTACTGCTTTTCTAATGATTGGCCCCTTACCTTCACCCCACGCCATCATAACAATCCGCTTAGAGTGAAGTATGGTGCCTACTCCCATGGTAATTGCTTTTTTAGGAACATTTTCTTCACTGAAGAAATCGCTGGCGGCATCGATGCGGGTTACCTGATCGAGCGTAATCATTCGGGTAGAAGACCGTTCCGAAGATCCGGGCTCATTAAACCCAATGTGCCCGGTACGGCCAACACCAAGAATCTGGAGATCGATACCTCCTAGTTTGGCTATTTTGTTGTCGTATTCCTTACAAAAATCTGCTACTTTTTCTTTTGGAAGTGTACCATCGGGGATGTGTATATTTCCCTTGGGAATGTCGATGTGATTGAACAGATGCTCGTTCATAAACCTCACGTAACTCTGCAAGGAGTTTGGTTGCATCGGATAATATTCGTCAAGGTTAAATGTGATAACGTTTTTAAAACTAAGACCTTGTTGGTGCAATCTAACCAATTCGGCATATACCTTGGTTGGCGTGGAGCCTGTGGCTAAGCCAAGCACACAAGGCTTGCCTTCAAGTGCCTTCTGCTTTATTAAATTGGCAATTTCATTTGCTACGAATGTGGAAGCCAGTTCGGATGAGGGAAAGGTTTTTACCGGGATTTTTTCGATGTCTTTTTGGTCTAGCATAAAAGGATAAATTTATCGGAATCGTAAAATTATAGAATCAAATCTCATATTCCGCATAGTTGAATAAGATTATTATATTAAAATTTTAATTTGTGTGCGCACACATTAAAATTCCAATTAGCAGTGGCAAGTTTCGGATTCCTTCCTATCAGTAAATTAATTAACTCTATTTTTGGGGTAATTAAGTTATACGCACTCATGTCTTTATTTCGAACAGACGTAACAATAGCTCCTTCTACTGTTAAAATGGATTGCAAGACTAGATTCATTACGGTTGGATCTTGCTTTTCAAATTCAATTGGCGAAAAACTTACTGATAACAAGTTCGATTGCTTGATAAATCCTTTTGGTACAATCTTCAATCCTATTTCAATCCACCAGTTGGTTAAGCTTGCCTGCTATAAAAAACCTCCCGATGAAAACTCCTATGTTTTCACTGAAGAAGTCTGGAGAAATTATCAACTCCATTCCAGTTTTTTCTCAAAAGTTAAAACAGAGTTAGAAGACAAAATAGAATCAACGATCGTGTCGCTTCATGATTGTTTACAAACGGCAGATTATCTGATCATAACCTACGGAACAGCGTTTGTTTATCAAAGAAACGATACCAACCAACTAGTTGCCAATTGCCACAAACAATCCGCCAATCAATTCACAAAGCGTTTGTTAACAGTTGACGAAATTGCCGAATCATTCAAAACAATGGTGGAGGCTCTTCACAAAATCAATCCTGGTTGCAAGGTAATTTTAACAGTTAGTCCGGTGCGGCATTTAAAGGATACCTTGGAACTAAACAGTGTGAGCAAGTCCATTTTAAGAATTGCTTCCCATCAATTAATACAAAGCGCAGTCGCGTATTTCCCTGCCTACGAATTTGTGCTGGACGACCTACGCGACTATCGCTTTTATGAAGCAGATATGATCCATCCGAATCAGCAAGCTATTGATTACATATGGGGTAAATTCTCGGAATGTTATTTTACCGAATCCACGAAGGATTTTATCAAGCAATGGAAGGACATAAAAGCCGCTTTAAACCATCGACCTTTCAACCCTGAAGGTGAAGCGCATCAGAAGTTTCTAAAACAGTCAATTTCAAAATTAATAGAGCTCGGAAAATTAGTGAACACTGAATCTGAAATTGAACAACTAAAATCGTTGACAACTAAGCCCAAATTTTAAACTTGGAATTTTAAATCTTACATTCAAAAATGCCCAACCGCCTTATCCATTCAGCCAGTCCTTACCTATTGCAACACGCCAACAACCCTGTGGATTGGTACGAGTGGGGAACGGAGGCTCTTGCCAGAGCCAAGCAAGAGCAGAAGCCTATTCTAGTGAGCATTGGCTACTCGGCTTGCCATTGGTGCCATGTAATGGAACATGAGTCGTTTGAAAACCAAGCCATCGCTGACTTGATGAACCAGCATTTGGTTTGCATAAAGATTGATCGCGAAGAGCGGCCCGACATCGATCAAATCTACATGGAGGCAGTGCAGGCTATGGGCATCAACGGAGGTTGGCCGCTCAATGTTTTTTTAACGCCCGAGCAAAAGCCGTTTTATGGCGGCACGTATTTTCCTCCAAAAAACTGGGCGCAATTGGTCTCTAGTTTGGCGCACACCTTCAAAATAAAAAGAGAGGAGATTAACGCTTCCGCGGATGAATTAACCAACCATCTAAACGTAAATGATCTTCATCGTTTTGCGAAGCAAGATTCAAAGGATGTCAAACACGAGGATATCAATAAAATGGTTAACATTTTACATTCGAGGTTTGACACCATTTGGGGCGGACTGGATAAGAGTCCAAAGTTTGTAATGCCCTCTATCTGGCACTTCTTGCTTAAGCATTATGCGATCAATCCCGCAGCTCACAAGCAAAGTTTAAAGATGGTTGAACTCACACTTAACAAAATTCATCAGGGCGGAATTTATGATCAATTAGGCGGTGGGTTCTCGCGTTATTCTGTGGATGGCCAATGGTTCGCGCCTCACTTCGAAAAAATGCTGTATGACAATGCGCAGTTGTTGAGTTTGCTTTCGGAAGCCTACGCAATAACAAAAAACAACGACCACAAAAAAGTAGTTTATGAAACCGTTAATTGGTTAAAACAGGAAATGACCCTGTTAAATGAAACGGCTCGTGAAGACACGAAGAATGATTTTATAGTGTTTCGTGGGGACACGAACCATGGATTATATTCAGCACTTGATGCCGACAGCGAAGGTATTGAAGGAAAGTTTTATACATGGACATACGATGAATTGATGGATGCCCTTGGAGACAACTTAAGTGTTTTGCTCAAATATTTTAACGCGACAAAAGAGGGGAATTGGGAACATGGAAGAAATATTTTAATACGAAGTGAGAATGATGCTCGCTTCATGAGCGATTACAACATCAACAAGCACGATTTAGATATTTTAGTCGAAAAGGGCAAACAAAAATTAATAGATGCAAGGTCTAAACGCATTCGCCCGGGGTTAGACGATAAAATAATCTGCAGTTGGAATGCCATGACGGTTAAAGGCTTGTTGGATGCATACAATATCTTTGGCGATGAGCAGTTCTTACATTTCGCACGAGGTGTTATTAACTTTATTGAAAGCAATTTAATTGCCGATGACAAAGTGTTTCGAACATTCAAAAATAAGAGATCAACTACGGAAGGTTTTTTAGAAGATTACGCTTTTCTCATACAGGCCTACATCGGGCTTTACCAAAGCACCTTCCATGAGGCCTATCTTTATAAGGCACAACGCTGGTGCAAATATACGCTGTTGAATTTCTTCGATCAAGAACAAGGCTTTTTCCATTTTACGAGCAGTCAGGCAGAGCCTTTGATTGCCCGAAAAAAAGAGATCTTTGACAATGTAATTCCGGCTTCCAATTCAGTGATGGCGCAAAATCTTTATCACCTCGGCATCTTGCTAGACAACGTTGACTGGAAAAATAAAGCGGAAGCGATGGCAACCCAACTGAGTAGCGTTATCACACAAGAGCCTGGCTACATGAGCAACTGGGGAATTTTATTGGAGGAAATCGTTCAAGGCATGGCAGAGGTGGTGATTGTTGGTAGCAACGCAGAGTCCATTCGCGCTGAGCTAGTGAAACATCACTTGCCGTTCGCACTATTCTTAGGAGCAGCAAAATCTAGTGGCCTTCCACTATTTGAAGGCCGCGAAGCAACGGATGATAAAACAAGAATTTACGTTTGCTTTAACAAAACGTGTCAACTTCCGGTAGAAACAGCCGATGAAGCGATCACACAAATTACCAGGAGGTATATTTGAGGAGCGGGCTATAACCTTGATAAGAAGTCTTTGGCGAATAGCCAACGTCAGAATACCTGGCACTACCCGCGGCCCGCTAGGGCTACCGCTGCCCCCGTTTGGAATCACGTGCACGCGGTTTAGTAAAACCATCGCTGCGTTTGGCCTGTCCGTCCCGTGGTTTAGGCTGCGGCCGGTATTTACATTTGTAGAGACAAACTACGCCAAGTTGAAACATAGAAAAATGCAATTCTAGAAACAACTTCACTTAACCATTCTTAATTGGGAATGTAACCTGCGATTAGAAGCCGTTGCACCGGGTTTTGTGGATCGGTTGAATAGATAGTTACCGATTTGTTTTGCTGCCCTGCCCTGCCCGTTGGGTTGAACGTAACTAGTAACTTCACCTCTTCCCCAGGTTTAACCGTGCTTTTGGTAACTGAAGCCGTTACGCAACTACAATTAGGCTGTAGTGACCTAATCACCAACTCTTTTTTTCCAATGTTTTTCAAACTTACCTCTCGTTGTTGCTCCATGTCGGTGGTAATTCTGCCCATTGAAATGGTCAATGGATTGAGTTGAAGAATAGGCGATTTTAGCTTATCCGCTTCCTGCAAAGGAGGAAAGTACTCTTCAATAGTAGCGTATACCGGAAACGATTTTGTAGGTTGCAGTTCATCATCACTTTGCCATTCCAGCACATCTGAATAGAAACCATATTGATTGCGTTTACGAGCATCGTACTTTATCTTTATGATGGCCTTTTGATTCGGTTGGATTACGTCTGGAAGCGTTACCGCGATATAGTCGGGGTTGTTGGACTTACTAAAAAAGTGAATGGGTTTAGCGCCCGCATTCAAAACCGCAAACTTCATTTCAATAGGTTCACGATTGATGAACACTTTCTTAAAACTAAACGAGTTGTGCTTCAACCGCAGGTTGCCATTTTTGGCTGTTAATTCAGCTAAAGGATCATTTTCGCCCGACTTCACTTGCCCTTTTATCTGTAAAACAATTGGCTCGCCATTGTAGTCGGTTGCAACGGTAATCGTTTTATTAAAATATCCGGGTCTCCCAATCGGGTCGAAACTCACCTTCACAAAACCATTTTTGCTCTGTTTGATTTCTTCTTTACTATAGCCCGTTGAGGTGCAACCACAAGATGTTTCAACCGAAAGAATTCT
Organism: Flammeovirgaceae bacterium; assembly: GCA_027487845.1. Lineage (GTDB taxonomy): Bacteria > Bacteroidota > Bacteroidia > Cytophagales > Cyclobacteriaceae > ELB16-189. Next base: position 39,631 of record JAIYCV010000027.1, on the reverse strand, counting down.
GATAGAACGAGCGGTATTATTCACGAAGGCAAATTCGTGTTCCACTTTTCCTCCCTTTTCGGGTATTTCTCCAAAGTCATGAACTTTTTCTGAAAAAAGAAGCGGTTCAACTCGCTGGCCTTTGGCCACAATTGCAATCAAACAAAAAAGAAAAAGAAACCTTCCCATTTATAATTTATTCGCACAAAATTAACAGCAAATTCCAATAAGCGTGTTTCTTTGCACCGCAATGGCAAGAATATTAACAGGTATACAAAGTAGCGGTCGTCCACATTTGGGTAATTTGCTGGGGGCAATTATACCCGCAATTAAGTTATCGCAGCAGGCAGGCAATGAGTCTTTTTTCTTTATTGCAGATTTACACTCGCTTACCACCATCAAAGATGCGAAAGTGCGGCAAGAAAACACCAGAGCAGTAGCCGCTGCATGGCTTGCGTTCGGCTTTGATATTGAAAAGAATGTGCTCTATCGCCAAAGTCAACTACCCGAAGTGTGCGAGTTAACCTGGTATTTGAATTGCCTCACCCCTTTCCCAATGCTAGCCAATGCGCATTCGTTTAAGGATAAATCGGAAAAGCTTTCCGATGTGAATGCGGGTTTGTTTACGTATCCGGTTTTAATGACTGCCGACATTATTTTGTACGATGCCAACTTTGTGCCCGTGGGCAAAGATCAACGGCAACACTTAGAAATGGCGCGCGATATTGCCACCTCTTTCAATACTCAATTTGGCGAAACGTTTGTAGTTCCCGAAGCAAAAATAGAGGAACAAGTGATGACTATTCCGGGTACCGATGGCCAAAAAATGAGTAAATCATACAACAACTTCATCGACATCTTTTTGCCCGACAAAGAATTGCGTAAACAAATCATGACAATCGTAACGGATAGCACGCCAATAGAGCAGCCAAAAAATCCGGATACCGATAATGTATTTGCCATCTACAAACTTATTGCCTCCGCTGAGCAAACAGGAAGCCTTCGGGCAAAGTACCTTGCGGGGAATTTTGGTTACGGCCACGCCAAACAAGAGTTGTTTGAATTGATAACTACTACTTACTCAAAAGAACGCGAGCTGTTTAACTTCTTTATGAGTAACCCAGAAGAGCTTGAGCGAAAACTCACGTCTGGCGAAGAACGAGCAAGACAAGTTGCTCTTGCGGTTCTCAAACGAGTACGTCAAAAACTTGGCTTTTAGTGAGTTAACAAGAGCCAGTTTCTATCTAACTTGGTTGTTATTTGGCACTCCAAACAACCAATTGATTATTCTTATCTACATTCAGAACCACCCTTAATGGACTAGGAACTAGCGCCAGCTTAGTGTCTTTTCCCGGGTATTTATCCGCTTCTACGTAAACGCCCTCTGAGGTAGAAACTGAATATTCATTTTTAGCGGAAACCATATAGTTTTTTGCAATGTAGGCGATCGGGTGAAGCACGTCTGTATCAGGGCAAATTTCATCGTGTATATCTTGAAATTGCTCTTCCAGATAATCGCCAAACTCATCCTGAAAAGAATCTTCGGCATCGTGCAATTCCTCTTCTATTTCGTCATACTTGGGATTATTGTAGTCAATTTTTTGAAGTGCTACTCTTTTTTTCACTATCTCCTGCAAGCTTGCATCTAATGCCTTTAAATTCATAGTAACAATTTTCAGCAAGATTATGGATTTGACAACGATTTTAAAAATAAAACCTAAAGAATGAGTAATTTTATCGTTTCAATCGATAGCAACTATGGAACAAGACTTCTTACCTATCAATGGCACTGATTATATTGAGTTTTATGTGGGAAATGCCAAGCAATCGTGTCTTTTTTATCAACATTGCTTTGGCTTCGAGTTAATTGCCTATGCGGGCCCTGAAACAGGTGTAAGAGACCGTGTATCATACGTAGTAAAGCAGAATAAAATACGGTTTGTCTTTACCACTTCCCTGATCAGCGAAAGCGAAATTGCGAACCATGTAAAAAAGCATGGTGACGGTGTAAAAGTATTAGCCCTTTGGGTAGATGACGCTGCTAGCTCATTTCACGAAACAACCTTGAGGGGGGCCGAGTCCGTACAATCTCCAATTTCACAACAAGATGAATTTGGTAGCGTAGTTACCGCTTCCATTAAAACCTATGGAGAAACCATTCATACGTTTGTAGAGAGAAAAAATTATTCAGGCGTATTCTTTCCGGGATTTAAAGCCGCCAAAAGTAATTTTCAATCATCACAAATCGGGCTAAAACATGTAGATCATTGTGTAGGTAATGTGGAGCTTGGCCAAATGAATCGATGGGTTGATTTTTATGAAAAAGTAATGGGTTTCAAGCTGTTAATCACTTTTGATGACAGTGATATTTCTACCGAGTACAGCGCTCTAATGAGTAAAGTGGTATCTAATGGAAACGGGTACATTAAATTCCCGATTAATGAACCCGCTCATGGAAAAAAGAAATCACAAATCGAAGAATACTTGGAGTTTTACAACGGCCCTGGAGTTCAGCACATTGCCATCGCTACCGATGACATCGTTGCAACAGTGGCTGAGCTAAGAAAACGAGGCATTGAATTTTTGAGGGTGCCCGATACCTATTATGAAAACATCCTAGATCGCGTAGGGACTATAAACGAAGACCTGCAAGACCTTAAAAGCCAAAACATTTTAATAGATCGTGACGAAGAAGGGTATCTTCTTCAAATATTCACCAAACCAATTCAGGATAGGCCAACCTTATTCTTCGAGATCATTGAACGCAACGGGGCAAAATCTTTTGGGAAGGGTAACTTCAAAGCACTCTTTGAATCCATTGAACGCGAACAAGCATTAAGAGGGAATTTGTAATTCCCTCTCAATCAATCACCTAACCTACTTCTTAAAAAATAAGCGGGTGATAAAAATACCAGCTGGATCTTTAAAGCCCGCGCTCTCAACACCCGATGTAACAAAAGCCAATTGCCATCCTTCTTTTATCATATCGTTAATTTTGGACGAGATAACAGCGTCATTGGAAGCAACATTCTGAAAGTTTATACCCACGAAACTATAAAAGTTAAGAAGCTTTGTTTCATCAAAGTTTTCTATTTTAGCTTCTGATCTTTTAACATCGTCTTGTTCACTTTTGGTGCCAGTAGTCCGTGTGGTAGTCAATGGCTTATAATCGCTTGTTTCTTTGGCTTCCATTATACGAGAACGACCTAGGCCACCCGGCACAATGGATTCTACAATGGTCACAATTTTAAATTCTTGAGCAAACGAAGAAAGAGAGAAAAAGCAGAGCACGGCAACGAATACATTTCTAGTTTTCATGATAGTTGGATTAAATGATTTTTGATTTTGTAAATTTGTTGTCTAAACGAGGCAAACAACGTGCCATGCACCAAATAGGTTACCAAAAAATACTCATGGAAAAAGATCATTTAACAAATTCAAAAACTACAGCTAATAATTGGTTGGCAAGCCAAGTGATTGATGAAACATCAAAGGCGAAAATAAGGCAACTTCTTAATCAGGAAAATCCGAAAGAATTAATTGATAGTTTTTATAAGAATTTGGAATTTGGTACGGGCGGCTTGAGAGGCCTAATGGGTGTCGGCCCAAATTGTATTAACAGATACACCATCGGTCTGGCAACTCAGGGACTCGCTAACTACCTCAATAAAACAATTAAAGGGCAAGAAATAAAAGTTGCCATTGCGTACGATTCAAGAAACAACAGCAAGGCATTTGCTCAAACTACTGCTGATGTTTTCTCAGCCAACGGAATAACAGTTTTCTTGTTCCCTGAGCTTCGCCCTACTCCCCTTCTCTCGTTTGCTATCCGTCATTTAGAATGTCATTCAGGTGTTGTTACTACCGCTTCGCACAATCCGAAAGAATATAACGGTTACAAAGCCTATTGGTCTGATGGAGCTCAGTTGGTACCTCCGCACGATAAAAATGTAATTAATGAGGTGAACGCGTTGAAGGGGTTTGAGGATGTGAAATTCACTCCCGATAAAAACAGAATTAAAACCATAACAACAGAAGTGGAAGATGCTTATTATGCAGAAGTAAAAAAGCTAATCCCCAAACAAGATGCCATTGTAAGGCAAAAGAACATATCGCTGGTTTATTCAAGCCTTCATGGGGCAGGTATAACAATGGTGCCCGAATGCCTTAGGGGTTTAGGCTTTGAAAACCTTACCATTATTAAAGAACAAGAAACACCAGACGGTAATTTTCCAACGGTTGAATCACCTAATCCAGAAGAAAAAACTACGATGCGATTGGCGTTGGAAAAGGCGCAAGCAATTAATGCGGAATTGGTCATGGCTACCGACCCGGATACGGACCGTGTGGGGTTTGGGATTAAAGATGCAACGGGTAACTTTTTCCTGTTAAATGGAAATCAGGCTTTTAGTTTAATGATGTGGTTTATCTTAACAAATAGTAAAGAGCCTAAAAACGCCTACATCGCAAAAACAATAGTAACCACGGAACTGGTAGACGATATGGCAAGTGCTTTTGGCCTAGAATGCCATAACACGTTAACGGGATTCAAATACATTGCTGAACTGATGGGCGAGTTAGAAGGTAAGAAAAAGTTTATCGCTGCAGGTGAAGAAAGTTATGGCTACATGGTGGGTGATTTTGTGAGAGATAAGGATGCTGTATCCGCTTGTGCTTTCTTTGCGGCAATGGCAGCCGCAGCAAAAGATGAGGGGAAAACCCTATATGACTGGCTGCTTACTATGTACACTGAATACTCCTTTTACAAAGAAGGGCTGGTTAACCTTGTTCGCAAAGGCGCAGAAGGGGAGCAACAAATAAAAGCTTTGATGGAGAAATTTAGAAATACCCCTCCTAGCAAAATTATTGGTGAAAAAGTAATTAGAACGCTGGATTATAAACTTGGCGAAGAAACCAACCTCATCACGGGAACAAAAACAAAACTCGCCTTAGCAAAATCAGATGTACTTCAATTCTATTTGGAAGATGGAAGTAAAATTTCAGTTAGGCCATCAGGCACCGAACCGAAAATCAAGTTTTATATCAGCGTAAAGTCAACGTTAAAAAGTAAGTCCGATTTTGATTCGGCGAATCGCGCATTAGATGAAAAAATAGCTTCCATTGAAAAGGAAATAATACAATGACCACCCGAGAGACGTTGGTAAAACTATTTGCGAGGGACTTGGCTCGGTTAGAAAAGGAAATTAAGGAATATACCTCTCACGAATCGCTATGGCTCATCGGTAAAGGTATCAACAATTCAAGCGGAAACTTATGCCTTCATCTGTGTGGCAATCTCCAACATTATATCGGAGCCGTGCTGGGCAACTCTGGATATAAGCGAAACAGAGAAGCTGAGTTTTCAACCAAAGGGTTAAGCAAAGACAACTTACTGCTGGAAATAGAAAAGACAAAAGAATCGGTCATTTCAACGTTGAATAAATTATCAGAAGAAAAAGTTGACACTGTTTATCCCGAAGAAGTATTTAACGAGCCCATGCAAACCGGATATTTTCTCATTCACCTTCAAGGACATTTAAATTATCACTTAGGCCAAATCAACTATAACAGGCGTTTAAGTCAGTTTGGCTGAAAAAAAATCAGACCACTTTTGTGGAAAGTCACTTTTGTGGATTACGCTGCTAAAGGTAAGATTCAAACAAAGTAATTCGGTAAACTAGAACTTGATATCCTCATAAACACCATTCTTATAACTTCGGCAGCTTATTCGTCCGCGCAAAGCAGAAGGTTTGAAAAGCGACTTGCCGAGCAGCATTCTTACACACTCTTGAATGCCCTCTGTTATAGATGGATGTGGATGGACACATTCTGCCAACTCTTCAATTCCCTTATCCATAGAAATTAGCAGTGCTATTGCTTGGATGGCCGAAGAAGAATGAAGACCAATGATTTTCATTCCTAATATTTTCATAGGTTCTTCGTGGTTCACCAGCAATTTTATAAAGCCTTGCGTATTGCGCATGGCAATGGCCCTCGAAATCGTGTTGTACTCTAGCGTTACCACTTTGTAATCAAGTCCTTTTTCCTTCGCTTGATTTTCATTTAAGCCAACGCTGGCAACCTCGGGGCTTAAGAACATGATGGTACTTATATTCTCATATACCAATTTTCTCAAGGGTTTTCCAAATATCTTTTCAACGGCATAGCGTCCTTCCAACTCGCCCACGTTCACTAAGGAAATATCTGCCGTTAAATCGCCCACGGCATATATGTTGGGAATACTTGTTTGTGTATCACTATCTTCGATTCCCCTTTTCGACATACTGATTTTCACTTTGTCGCTCCATAAATCTTCTATGTTTGCCACCCTGCCAACAGAGATCAACGCTTTCTCCACATTAAATATATCGGTCCCTCCTTCTGCATATTCTAATTCGTATTCCACGCGTCCGTTCACAATTTCCATTCTTATTAATTTGGAGTTTCGATGAATGAGCACATCGTTGTGTTCCATATTGCGTTCCACAATCTTAACCACGTCTTCATCTTCGAAAGGCAAAATGCGAGCGCCTTTGTCTATCAGATGAACTTTTGTTGCACCAAAGCCGGAGAATATGGTGGCATACTCGCACCCAATCACACCTGCCCCAACAATAACCATGCTTTCAGGAAAGTCTTCCATATTTTCGATACCCTCGCTGGTCATCACGATTTTTTCATCGATAGGAAGTTCGGGTAAATACCTCGGTCGGCTTCCGGTAGCAAGAATGATATTATCTGCCCATACCACCGTTTTTTGCATACCATTTATAATTTCAATTTCGTGGTTGCTTAGCAGCTGCGCAGTCCCCACCTGATAAGAAAGCAGATCGGCATAGTTTGATTCCTTTAGCTGCTCCATATGTTGTTCCAGCAAGTTGATGCGTTCGGCAATCGCCTTCCGAACCTCCGCCTGAATCTCTTTGAAGTTAATGGAAGGAGCTTTTAAATTGACTCTATTCAAACTTCTCCGAAAATTAGACGCATCACGTGCCAACTCCCACCAAGTTTTAGAGGACAGCGCACCATTGGTTACACCCGCTCCGCCCACTTTGTTTCGCTCTATTAATAGCGTTTTCTTTTTAAAGTCGAGCGCTCGCATAGCGGCCGCATAGCCAGAAGGCCCTGCTCCGATGATAACCAAGTCATACTTTTCCATACTACTTTTTTTATTTTATAAGTTTGCAACCTTCAAATTAATGCTTTTGCAAGAATAGTCTGAAATTTTTATTCATTTTGGTACATTTATTAATACTTCTTATCGGCTGATGGAACAACTTTTGAAATTAGATGAACAGCTCTTTCTTTGGCTAAATGGTATCCATTCCACTTGGATGGACCCTATTATGGCTATCGTTACTAAAACACAGTTTTGGGTTCCACTTTATTTGCTACTTATCTATCTGATTGTTAAGCAATACAAAAAAAACAGTTGGATTTATCTGGTTGTGCTAACCTGTGTAATTTTAATTACAGATCAAGTAACCGCAAGTATTATGAAACCCTATTTCGAAAGATTGAGACCTTCACACGAACCTAGTCTGGCGAGTGTTATCCACTTGGTGGATAATCAAAAAGGGGGGCAATTTGGGTTTGCGTCTTCACATGCCGCCAACACTTTTGGCGTGGCCATGTTTGTGTGGCTGTCATTGAAAAAAAGTAATAAGTTTATCTGGACGATTTTTGGGTGGTCGATAGTAATGAGTTACTCACGGGTTTACCTAGGCCTACATTACCCTGGCGACATTCTAGTGGGAGCGATTATAGGATTAATTACAGGCTGGGGATTGGCAAAGGCAGTGCAAAAACTGATGGAGCGCAAATTTCTGCCAAGATGATCACAGGAGTAGTCTAGACGAAATGCTCAACGGTGGGGCAGCAATTTCATAGTTGAGTTCACACATTAGTTGCTGGATAAAAGATGCAACAACTAATAAATGAATTTTCTATCTTTCCTTTTTCATCAAGTTAAAGCATATGTCTAATTCTTCATTTGAATTGTTTGACCTAAAAGTAGAAGTTATTGAAGGGGAAAAACCGTTTGTCTGCAGCCATAAACTAGGCGATGCTTTCGAAGTACGAGGCGAAAACCTTCACTTTATGAGCGATCGTCCTTTTTCTATGTACGCCTTGTCAGCGCTACTTCCACTGCTCCCAGCAAAACAGAGACCCCTAAACCCTATTGATTGGATGGCAACCGACCACATCATCGCATGCCCCGATCCGCACTGCGGAGCACGCTTTAAGATTAGTCGCATTGGAAAGCAAGTGGTTGAAAGATCAGATACAACAATAGTTCCACTTCCTGATACTAATGATTGGACATAACGATGGTAGAACGAGTTGAGTTAACACCTGATTTTCATATTTCGCGCATCGTCAAAGGCGGTTGGCAATTGTCGCAAGGACATAGCACAGATGCAACGGAAGATCCGATCGAAAGCATGTTTGCTTTCGCAGATAAAGGAATTACCACGTTCGATTGCGCTGACATTTATACGGGAGTAGAAGAATTGATTGGAAGATTTTTAGCTGTACGTAAACAAAGACTTGGCTATAATCATGACATTCAGGTGCTGACTAAGTTTGTTCCAGACTACGATACGCTGGCCACAATTACCAAAGAACATGTCGAGAAAATAATTGATCGATCGCTGCGAAGACTTGGTAAAGAGCGTTTGGATATGGTTCAATTTAGCTGGTGGAGTTACGATTTTCCCCGCTATGTTGAAACCGCTCTTTGGTTGCATGAAATTCAACAGGCTGGTAAAATCAATTTACTATCGGGCACAAATTTTAATACCCAGTCAACAGAACAAATGGTCAATGCTGGCATCCCTATCACCACACTGCAAATTCAATATTCACTGTTAGACAATCGACCTGAAAATAGACTGACGGATCAATGTTCTAAAAGCAACATTCACTTTTTGTGCTATGGCACTGTAGCGGGTGGATTTATCTCAGAGAAATGGTTGGGAGTCACTGAACCAACACCGCCCTTTGAAAATCGGTCTCTTATTAAATACAAATTAATTATCGATGAGTTTGGCGGCTGGGAATTGTTTCAATCTCTTTTGAAGGTATTGAAGTCCATCGCGGATAAGCACCATGCATCGATTACCAATGTGGCATCGCGCTACATTCTGGACCGTAAACAAGTGGCAGCTGTTATCATTGGAGCAAAGACCTCAGCTCATCTTGAAGAGAATCTTCGTTTATTTGAATTCAAATTAGACCTAGATGATATTAATGAAGTTGAAAAAGTCATCACCCAACGTAAGGGGCCTTCAGGCGATGTATTTGATATTGAACGAATCAAGGAAGGGCCACACGGATCTATTATGAGATACAATCTGAATCAACTAGCAACCGATTAAAACATGTCAGATAAAGCCTCACCCAAAGTTTGGTCATCAAACTACTTGTTTTTATTGGCATCTATTGGCAGCGCAGTCGGATTATCCAATATTTGGAAGTTTACCTACCTCGCAGGTGAAAATGGCGGTGGTGCATTTGTATTGATCTATCTGTTATCATTGATTACAATGGGGATTCCTATTCTGGCAGCGGAACTTATGATCGGGCGAAGAGGTGGTGGCAGCATGGTGAGCAGTATGCAGGAGCTTTCGAAGAGGGACGGAATTAGCAGACATTGGAAAATGTTTGGCTGGGTGGCCATGATGGGCGTGTTTTTGATTCTTAGTTTTTATTGCGTTATAGCAGGCATGACCTTGGATTACACGATAACTTCCCTGATTGGAGAGTTGAATAATCTCAATTCCACATCCGCGGTAAGCTATTATAATGATTTGTTAGCAAGCCCTGTTCGACTAATGCTTTCACAATTTGCATTTGTTGCCGCCACTGGATGGATTGTAGCAAAAGGCGTTCAAGGCGGACTCGAAAAATCAACTAGCTGGATGACACCTGCCTTATTTATTATACTTGGCGCATTGGTAATCTACGCTATGTTTGCCGGAGATTTTTCGCAGGGCTTTCACTTTCTTTTTAATCCTGACTTTTCTAAAATAACTCCCAAGGTGGTGCTGGCCGCTTTTGGTCAGGCCTTCTTTTCGCTCGGCATAGGCGTGGGCGTGATGCTCACCTATGGAGCGTATATGCCGCGAACTTCATCTATCCTGAAATCGTCCATTATCATTTCCTTATCAGATGGCCTTGCCTCAATTTTAGCGGGCTTAGCAATCTTCCCTATCGTATTCAAATATGGCTTGTCAGCTGCCGAAGGACCCGGTTTAATTTTTATGACCTTACCTATTGCGTTTGGTCAAATGCCGGGAGGCGGTTTTATTGGCGCGTTATTTTTTATTCTACTTTTTTTTGCTGCTTTAACATCCTCTATTTCATTACTAGAGTCCATTATCTCTCATCTGGAGGAAGTATGGCGGGTAGGAGGTAGAATTAGAATTACTATTATCGCCTCTGTGCTTTTGTGGGGAGTTGGTTTGGGTTCCGTTTTCTCGTTTAACATTTGGGCAGACTTCACTCCATTGGACATGATTAAACCATTGGAAGGAAAAACCATTTTCGGGCTGATTGATTATTTTGGTTCAAACCTGTTAATGCCATTAGGCGGAATATTGATGGCGGTAATTGCAGGATGGCTGATTTCAAAAGAGGTAAGTAAGAATGAACTCCAACTAAAAGACGATCGACTATTTTTGTTATGGCATTTCCTTATTCGATTTGTAGCACCAGCAGCTGTTCTGCTAATATTCATTTCAAATTTGGTTGGTTAAACCATTTACGGTATGAAGCGAGGGGAGTACTGTTTCATCGAATTAAAAAAATAGTTAGCGTTAAACTGGCAACCTTTTGTAGCATAAAATCGCCATTAAGGTGACTTTCCACTAACGGGGTGTTAATTGCTACGTGATTCTATGTGATAGAAAAAATCAAATCATTTAAACGTAAAAATTATGTTCAACAGGCGTTTCATTCCTTTCATCGTTATCGCTATTCTCACCTCTATGTGCACCAGCCCTCCTCCTAAAAATGAGTTGAATACTTCCAACTCTTATGATGAGTTGGTGGTTTTCTTTCAATCATGGAGAGAGTTTGAATCACCAGAGTTGAAAGATGGCGTGCCAGACTACACTGCGGAAGCCATGGCAAAACAACACAAAGAACTTAGCGAATGGCAACAACGACTTAACGCATTCGACACGGCAAAATGGCCGATTAAACATCAGGTTGATTGGTACTTGGTCTGGGCTGAAATGAACGGACTTGATTTTGAACACCGCGTTAAGCAACCATGGGTAAAGGATCCTGCTTTTTACGTTTGGTTCTACCCTGCCTTGCCGGATACGCCACTCAGGGAAGGTCCTCATGTGTATGGAAGAGTAGAGCTGCCCGACTATGCATCGCCATTGACAGATAGCGTGGCTAACGTAATCGCCTCCCGCCTTCGTAAGGCATCAGCATTATATAGTCGAGCAAAAATAAATTTGACTGGCAATGCAAAAGATCAATGGATTACAGGTGTAAGAAGCATTCGCGAACAAAGTGAAGACCTGAAAACATTTGCTTCTTCGGTTGAAAAGGATTTCCCAGACCTTGCTAAGGCTGCGTTAGAAGCACGTATCGCTTCAGATCAATTTGCCGATTGGGCTGCTGAACAAGCCTCTAAGAAAACCGGACCGTCAGGCGTGGGAATCGAAAACTATACGTGGAATCTTAAGAATGTCCACTTAATGCCCTACACTTACCAAGATGAAAAAGTACTTATGGAACGTGAGCTAGCACGGGCTCATAGCGCATTGCGATTCGCAGAACATAGAAATCGAAAGTTGCCAAAGCTTACAAAGAAAGACAATGCGAAAGACTATGAAGCGATGTTACTAAAAGGCACCGAGGATTACTTGAATTTTATGGATAAGGAGGAGTTTTATACGTTAAAGCCGTATATGAAACCTGCGCTGCTTGCGCAGATTCGTCCCTTCGTATCGAACGATGGCCTTCGAGGCTTTTTTGATGAAGTAGACTATCGCGATCCAATGCCTATGCGGGCGCATTTCAATCATTGGATCGATCTAGCCAGAAATCGCGAAGAGCCCTATGAGAGTGAAATCAGAAATACCCCCCTACTTAGCAATGTATTTGACAGTCGCGCTGAGGGTATGGCAACAGCCATGGAAGAATTGATTTTAAATGCAGGCATGTTGGAAGACAGACCGCGCGCGAAAGAACTTGTATACATTATGTTGGCGCAACGTGCAGCCCGTGGACTTGCTGGGATGAAACAGCATGGCCTAGAATTGGACTTCGATGGTGCCACCAAGTTTGCCTGCAAGTGGGTACCCTGGGGATTGATGGAACCGGGCGGGAGCACAATCCAACACGAGGAGCAATTTTATATACAACAACCTGGTTACGAAACCAGTTATGTTATTGGTAAGCTCGACATCGACAAACTAATCGCTGAGTATGCGAGGCAAAGAGAAGGTCATTTTGTGCTCAAAGAATTTATCGATTCATTTAACAGGCGGGGCATTATTCCTGTGTCATTAATTTATTGGGAAATGACTGGGGATAAATCTATGTTGAATGAAGCCATCGGCATTAAGTGAAAAACAATTAACCCACCAAATTCATTTCCTTAGTGAGTTATTCTTGAACCATAACATCAAATAGTTTTGGCACCCCAAAAAGAAGTTAAAGTGGGCGTGGTGCAAGCCACCCCAGCTCTGTTTGATATCGAGCAAACAGTATCCATAATTATCGCATGGATAGAAAAGGGCGCACGTGAGGGGTGTGAGTTATTGCTCTTTCCCGAGTCGTTCATACCCTGCTATCCGCGGGGCTTGACCTTTGATGCTGTCATCGGCAAGCGCACTGAAAAAGCACGCGAACAGTGGCTGGAGTATTGGAACAACAGCATAGAAATAGATTCACAGCACATTCGTGCGCTTAGTGCCGCCATCAAGAAAGCAAATCTGTTTGTTGCCTTGGGGGTAACAGAAAAAGAGCCCATAGGTGGCTCGCTCTATTGTTCATTGTTGTATTTCGATCACCATGGTAGGCTTATCGGTAAGCATAGAAAACTAAAGCCAACAGGGTTAGAGCGCCTTATTTGGGCAGAGGGTGATGGAAGCACGCTTGTCAGCTTCGACACTAAAATCGGCAAAATCGGTGGTTTAATCTGCTGGGAAAACTACATGCCATTGGCACGAATGGCCATGTATAATAAGGGTGTGGAAATTTATCTGGCACCTACTGCCGATGCCCGCGAATCGTGGCAGGCAACCATGCGCCACGTGGCGCTGGAAGGCCGATGCTTTGTGCTGGCAGCTAACCAATTTGTAACGAAAGCTGACTACCCCCATAAATATGCTGCGGACTTTAAAGCGGAACCCGACATTATGTGCGCTGGAGGCAGCGTCATTATTTCACCTATGGGTGAGGTGTTGGCGGGGCCTCTGTGGAATAAAGAGGGTCTGCTCACAGCCGTACTTGATTTTGATCTTCTGGCAAAAAGTAAACTAGACTTTGATGTAGTCGGGCATTATTCGCGCAACGATGTGTTCCAGTTAACTATTGCGAACCAACCGAACCTAATGAAAATAGAATGATAGATAATTTCGTTCGAAAAATTACATCGTCCGCTTACTTAGCTTCCAATAACAAAAACTCAAACGGTTTTAATTGCAATGCTCCATTGTTATTCAACGACATGACTTCGCCAGCCCAGTGATTATAGAACGAACTTGCGGTGCTTCCATTCTCAAAAAGAAATTGAAAGGGTACCACCTCTGTGTTACCTGAAAAATTAAATAAGCAATACACGTTTTGTTCTTTCGATGAACGAAGATAGCCTGCCACATGAATATTGCGCGTAGTAAGCCAAGTAATATTCTTATGATCGGCAATACAAGAAAGCGAACATCGTATCTCAAGCAACCTTTTTGTGCCTGTGAAAATTCTATTTTCTATAGTTCCCGCCTTCTTTCGGAGGTTTACTTTTTTCCAGTCGATAACTGGGCGATGCATCCAGCGGTTGTCGTAGCTTTTACCCGGATCGCTCAAATAGCTGTAGTCGTTTGTATGACCAATTTCATCTCCATAAAAAATCATGGGCATTCCACCTAACAAAAAGCTATGGGCCTGCATTAGTAGAATCTTCCTGATAGAAATTTCTCGCGCGGCCTCATCGTTATCATCCAGTGCTTTTTCCAGCCCGCAAAGGGCGGCAAGGGAACCACTGATGCGAGCATCGCCCGTCTTGGGGTTGAAGCTAAACAGTGCACCTTTAGAAGGCGAACCGGGAAATTGGCCAGAGTAATAGTTCTTCATAAACTGTCGGTGTAAGTACGGATCAAAACCGGCTTGTTGAATCATACTATCTTCGTAGCCCAAACCAATATCATCATGACATCGAGTGTAAGTGATCCAGGTAGTGCCCAATGGCTTTTGCAAGATATCCGGCTGAGCCGCGAGCATCACTCGGGTGTCGCCAGTGGCAAGCATATCCCATTGCAACGCCATTTGAGTTGCGTTGTAAGCAAAGTCACATTCACGGGCAGTGTACGAACCTGTGCCGAAATACTTCATTATTTCTTTGGGCGCGACAATCGCCTCACCTAAGATCGCCATTCCTGGAGCTGCCATCTCCACGCAATTTTTAATCAATCGCAGCAGCGTGTGCGCTTGGGGCAAGTTCTGACAACTTGTTCCTATTTGTTTCCATATGAATGCGGGCGCATCAATGCGCAACACATCTACCCCCAGATTGGCAAAGAATAAGATATTCGAAAGCATTTCTTTGAGGACAACCGGATTGGAATAATTCAAATCCCATTGATAATGATGAAAGACTGTCATCACCCATTTGTTGGTCTCTTTATTGAACGTGAAATTTCCGGGAGAACTTTCTGGGAAAACTTCAGGCATAGTCTGCTCAAACTGATTCGGAATATTCCGGTCACCGTATATGTAGAAATAATCCTGAAACTGCTTTTCACCGGCTTTTGCTTTCTTCGCCCATTCATGCTGATGTGAGGTATGATTCAACACGATATCAATCATCAGATACATGCCCTCTTCTTCCATTTTCTGTTGCAGGCTTTTCAATTCGTCCAACGTTCCAAAACGGCTGTCTACCTTTCTAAAGTTAGACACCGCATAGCCACCATCGCTCTCACCCTCTGGACTTTCGAATAGGGGCATCAAATGAAGAAGGTTCACCCCCAGTTCGTTGAAATAGGAAAGTTTGGTTTCCAGCGTTTTAATATTTCCGCAGAAACGATCCACATATAAGCTCATTCCTGCTAGCTTATTATCTAAGAACCATTGACCATGAATTTCTTTTGCATCATCTCTCCTACGCATAGAAACAGGTCGCTCTTTGTATGATTGGATGATAGCCGCAACCAACTCATCAAAAATCCTTGCCGATTGTTCGGTTTGAGGATATATTTCGGCAAACAATGTATGGAGCGAATCGATATTGGAAAGCGCCCTTACGTAAAAAGAATTATCGGCACCGAGTAGGTCAAGATTGCTTTGCTGTAATAATTGATTTAATTTTTGATGAATAGACGGGGTATACATGTAGTTAAAATAAATGAAGCAAATTAACAGGATTTTCTATTGTCTATACATTTTTGTCTGCGGATGAAAGGTTCGCCACGAATGCCAAAATTCCTGATACGCTTGAACGGTCTCTAGCTGGGCGTCCTTCCATGGTCCTTCTAAACATTTACCAGTCCACGTCCATTTTGATAGGCCTTGAGTGTCGGCCAAAAAAGTAGAATCGGAAGAAATTTTAAATACAAGCGTATCATGGCCAACCGTCCTTTTCATGGCATGAAAAGAAACCAAATCGTTCTGCAACACAACCACAACGGGCACAGCCGCAATTTCATCATTTACAATTCTGGATTTCTCCAGTTCAATCCAATCATAAGCAGTGGCAAATAATCCGTTACTTACGCCTACCACCCACGACTTGTCTTTCCAAGAAAGTGAGTCCGGCTTTGTCAATTTGCTCTTCGACTTACCCTCGTCATAATTTTTTAGCTTTTCGTATTCGTCTTTGAACTTATCATCGGGTTGAAGAATTTCGGTATCTGGATGAAGAGTCAACCACGCGGATAAACTCATTTGTTCGGAGGGTATTTCAAGCAATGTGGTCCCTTTTAAAGATCCTACAATGGCCTCTCCATTTACCTGCCTCCACCAACTTTTCGTGGCTGCATCTTCAAACATGGCATTGAAGTGATCCATGCCTACCAAGCGAAAGGTTTCTAACTTACCATTCACAAAAGGGCTGAAAACTCTGCCAGTTCTACAGACAGTGCAGTAGGTAACCATGATCGGATCGTTACCAATAGAATCTCTTACTTGATGATGATAGCCGATAACTTCAATTGGGTAGGCTTTCGATTTTCCATTGATAGAAACACCAATAATCAATTGCCCGAGGGCAACCTTATTTTTCATTTTGGTGGTCATTACAATCTTAGAGGGTTGCCTAAACATTTTATCGGCCAGAAACTTAACATTGAAAAGGTAAACTACCACACCATAAACAATGAGTAAACCAGTGATTACAATTTTGTAAACCTTGTTATACCTAGTATAAATTACATACAATGGATATGCAATCATCACTGTGCCTAGAATGCGGATAAACAAAAGATTTGATTCGATGAAGTAAGCCACGTTAATTGTGTCTGCTTCCTGACTTCCCGGAAAGGGCATAATAAAATAAACACGTGCAACCTCTACCAGTAACAACATGCAAAAGCCTAACCAGAATAGTAGCGACCTAATCATGATTATTTAAAATCAGTTACACTCCTAACTTCCATTGCCAGTTGCTGTCTCGCTTTCTCTAAATCCAACTCCTTCCATTTAAATGTAACTTGGAATTCGTGTAGTATCGCTTCCTCAATCACATCGATTGAGTTTTTGAAGAAATACAATCGGCCGGTTCTACGAATAAAAAAGTCTTCCGGCAGGGTGATCAATTCATTGGCTATTCCGAATCTCAATTCAGCTTTGGCTAATTCAATTTCAATTTGCCCCGCTTGAATATCATCTAATATTGCATTAGTCTGCTTGCCATAATTACCCACCAAGTAATCTGCGTAAAATGAATTTAGGTCAAGTTTGCTAACTCTTTCCTTTACAGATGTGAGATAGGCTTTGACTTCTTCATAATCCTTGAAAGGAGATTCAACCAACGGAATTAAATCCGTCTTGCACTCATCAAACTCACGATCCGCCTCGTCCATTTTATCCAACACTAAATCTACCACTCGTTCGGCCATCTTTCTATAGCCTGTCAACTTTCCGCCTGCAATTGAAATCAAGCCCGTTGACGATTCAAAGATTTCATCCTTACGGGAAAGCTCAGAGGCCGACTTACCTTCTTCATGGATGAGCGGGCGAAGCCCAGCCCAACTTGATTCAATATCATGGAGGGTGAGCTGAGCACTTGGAAAGGTTCTGTTCACCGCACGAATCAGGTATTCGGCATCTTCTAGCGTGGCAACCACCATTTCCTTGCTTCCCATGTAATTGGTGTCTGTGGTGCCAATGTAAGTGACCCTCCCACGTGGAATAGCAAAAATCATCCGTCCATCTTCCACGTCAAAATAAATCGCTTGAGCAATTGGAAGCCTCTTTTTGTCTACAACTAAATGAACACCCTTTGTAAGGTGAAGTTGCTTTCCTTTTTTGGAGTGATTGATCGTGCGCAATTCATCGACCCACGGCCCTGCAGCGCTTACCACGGTGGTCGCCTTAATTTGATATGGCGTATCGGTTAATACATCCTTTACTTTGGCACCAACAATTTTTCGTGCCTCATAAACAAAATCTACTACTTCACAATAGTTGATTACTTCTGCGCCATGCCTAGAAGCGGTTTTCATGATCTCCGTAGTAAGGCGTGCGTCATCCGTTCTGTATTCCGCATAGATCGCTCCACCCTTCACATCATCCGCAAGAAGTAAAGGTTCTTGTTTTAATGTTTGCTTTTTGGTGAGCATTCTCCGTTGGTCTTCTGACTTAACTCCTGCCAAAAAATCGTAGAGTTTCAACCCGATCGAAGTAAGCAAACTACTGAAGCCACGCTTCTCATACAAGGGCAACAGCATTTTTTCGGGAACCACAAGATGAGGGGCAAGCTTGTGGACTACCGCGCGCTCGCTGCCCACTTCTTTTACCAATCCAAATTCAAGTTGCTTCAAATACCTCAATCCACCATGAATAAGTTTTGTGGATCGGCTGCTGGTGCCAAAGGCAAAATCATTTTTTTCCACCAAGGCAACTTTCAATCCACGAGCAGCAGCATCCAGCGCAATTCCAGCACCTGTGATGCCCCCACCGATTACCAACAAATCAAACCGATGCGAGTTGAGATTGTTGATTATTGATTGGCGATTTCGTGAATCTAGTTTCGTCATAGTTTATTTTTTTTAGCGTCATGCTACAAGCTTCAAGCTGAATGGGCTTTCTCAAAAGCGAGAATTTAAGCTCTTGGCCAGTGGCTATTTATCAATCCATCCCATTGTTCTTTCCACCGCTTTTTGCCAACCCTTATATAACTTAGCTCTTGTGTTCTCTTCCATGTTGGGTTCAAACTTTCGTTGTATTTTACGATTAGCTAGTATATCTTGCTTCTTCCACCAACCGATTTGAATGCCCGCGAGAAAGGCAGCACCCATAGCCGTTGATTCGATGACTTCGGGGCGTTCAACTTCTGTTCCCAAAATATCCGCCTGAAATTGCATGAGAATATTGTTGGCACAAGCACCTCCATCAACTTTCAAACTTGCCAATTTCAAACCTGCATCGTCTTGCATGGCATTTAAAATATCTTTGGTTTGATAGGCCAATGATTCAAGCGTGGCCTTTATCAAGTGATCTTTTCCTGTGTCGCGCGTTAACCCAAAAATAGCACCCCGCGCGTACATATCCCAATACGGTGCGCCCAATCCCGCGAAAGCCGGAACCACGTACACTTCATTTGAACCTAATGCTTTGGCAGCAAAATACTCAGAGTCTTTTGATTGATCAATGATGTGCAAACTATCGCGCAACCATTGAACGGCAGCGCCTGCAATAAACACACTTCCTTCCAACGCATACTCCACTTTACCGTCAAGGCCCCAGGCAATGGTGGTGATCAACCCGTTTTTAGAGAACTGCATTTTATCACCCGTGTTCATCAGCATAAAGCAGCCAGTGCCATAGGTGTTTTTCGCCATGCCCGGTTGAAAGCACGCCTGACCAAATAGGGCCGACTGCTGATCGCCAGCGATACCCGCCAATGGAATTGATTTGCCTTGCCACTCCCAATTGCCAAAATGATGTGCGGATGGCTTCACCTCGGGTAACATTGACACGGGAATATCTAACTCTTTCAACAAGCGTTCGTCCCACTTCAATTCCCCAATGTTATAAAGCATAGTGCGCGAGGCGTTGCTATAATCAGTAGCATGAACCTTGCCATTGGTTAACTTCCAAACTAGCCAAGTATCGATTGTTCCGAAAGCAAGTTCACCAGCTACAGCACGTTGCTTTGCACCGCTTACGTTATCAAGAATCCATTTGATTTTGGTTGCTGAGAAATAAGAATCAATAACAAGACCGGTGTTGGCTCGCACATAATCTACAAGTCCGTTGGCTTTAAGTTCCTCGCAAATAGAAGCGGTGCGTTTGTCTTGCCAAACGATGGCGTTGTAAACAGGTGCGCCTGTCTTCCGATCCCACACTACAGTAGTTTCGCGCTGGTTGGTTATTCCTATTGCAGCTAGTGAAGCCGGAGCGATGGAATTATCACGCAAGAGTTTTGCTAACATGTCTTTTTGTGTAGACCAGATTTCTTCTGGATCGTGTTCTACCCAGCCCGACTGCGGAAAAATTTGGGTGAATTCTTGTTGAGCGATCCCTTTAATCTCGCCTTTTTTATTGAATAGAACCGCTCTAGAACTTGTGGTACCTTGATCGAGAGCAACTATGTATTCTTCCATCATGCAAAAATTAATTGAAACAAGCCTACTCCTAGCAACGCGCCAATAAACGGCCCTACCACTGGTATCCATGCATAACCCCAGTCAGAACTTCCCTTGCCGTGAATTGGCAAAACAAAATGAGCAATTCGTGGTCCAAGGTCACGCGCTGGATTCAACGCAAAACCCGTTGTACTTCCTAAACTCAAACCAATGGAAATGATTAACAAGCCAACAACAAGGGGATTCAGTCCATCAGCAAAATGATTAATTCCGATGAATAGCAGTGCCAACACCAAAATCATTGTAGCGAGAATTTCATTGAATAAATTAGACCATGCATTTCTTATTGCTGGAGAATTGCAGAACACCCCCAGTTTAACGGAGGCGTCAGGAGTATTTTTCCAAAAAGGAAGATAGTTAAGCCACACCAGAACTGCCCCGAAAAAAGCACCTGCAAACTGGGCAGTGATGTATCCAACCACATCACTCCAGGGGAAGTCTCCCTTCACAGCCAGCGCAAATGTCAAAGCTGGATTAAAATGAGCGCCACTAATATTGCCTACCGCATAAACAGCAAGCGCAATGGCTATTCCCCAGGCAATAACAACGGTAAGAAAACCTGCACCTTCGGCTTTTGTTCCCCGTAAGGAAACGCCCGCCACTACTCCTTCCCCGAGGGTTATGACTAAGGCAGTGCCGACAAACTCTGCTAAATAAGGGTTCATAATCGATTAATTTGTTTCTGGTTTTGTCTTGATAAGAAGTGTGGCAAGCGCAGCGATTAACAAAAGTATTCCAGCCAATGCCACTGCGTACCCTGCATTATTGTCTAAGAAGGTTCTAAGGATAAACCCGAACGTAATATTTTGAATAATCATAGGAATTACAATCATCATATTAATAATGCCCATATAAACTCCATAGCGTTCTTTTGGTATTTGGTGCACAACCATTAAATAAGGAATACCCATCATGCTAGCCCAACCAATGCCGAAACCGGTAATGGCTGGAAATAGCCAGTATTGGTTTTCGATGAACGGAAACGCCAGCAAACCAGCACCCGCCAAAACTAAGCAAGCAAAATGCACTGTTTTAGCTGAACTCTTGCGCACAAAATAGACGAGGGCAAAGGCAGCTAAAAAAGTAACCACATTGTACCATCCATTCACCAAGCCTGTCCAACCAACCGCTTTTTCATATAATTCCGGATTTTCGGAAGGTGTAGTTTTCCATACCGAAAGAGCAATGCTCTTTGCTGAATTTTGCCAATAGCAAAACAAAGCATACCATTGAAATAAGTACACTAGTGCAAGTTGCCACATTACTTTCGGCATGTCTTTAATGGCCTCGAAGATTTCTATGAAAGGAGAAAATACGTTGAGAGGAGAAGCTTTCATCTCTTCCAATTCCTTTTCCGTTGGCGGGATTTCAGGAGTGGTTTTCATGCTCCACCAAATCGACCCAATGGAACATACTGAACCTAAAAAGAAAGAAGCATACACCCACGTGGGTAAAGAACCCGTTTTGCCAATAAAAAGCATTGGGAAAACAAAAAGCGATACGTTGGCCAATGTTTGTCCTAATCCTGTAAAAAAACTCTGTGATTGAAAACCCAGCGGCTGTTGCTTTTCGTCCAACTTATCGGCAATAAAAGCGCGGTAAGGTTCCATGGCCGTATTGTTACCTACATCCAAAATCCACAGCAAGCCAGCCGCCATCCACAAGCTGCTGCTGAACGGATAAAAGAACAAACAGATACTGCATAGCATGGCTCCGATAAAGAAGTATGGCTTTCTTCTACCAAACCTCGGATGCCAGGTTTTATCACTCAGCGCACCTATAATAGGCTGAATAAGCAAGCCTGTAACGGGGCCCGCCAAATTAAGAAACGGTATCTCATCAGGGCTGGCCCCCAGCATATCATAGATTGGGTTGACCGCACTCTGCTGCAAGCCGAAACTATATTGGATTCCGAAGAACCCCACATTCATGTTGATGATTTGAGAGAGAGAGAGGTGGGGTTTTGTAGGCATTTATAATTTAACTTTCCACGGAAAACCATTTCCGCATTCGATTTCTGAAAGTTAAATTAAAAATTCACTTCTGCGAAATTTTTTCAATGCCCGAAGTTCAATGCCAAAATATCAAAGGCTATCGCGTATTTAATTTGCTCAACAGAAACTCTCCAATCTTTTTGCCCTGCACTTTCCCATTCTTACAGGCTGGCATATAATGGATGCCTCCGTACATTCTGCTTATCGTAGCTTCATCAGCGGCTTGCATAAATGATTGGAATTGCCTTGGTGGCATTCCGAATTCAACTTCGGTGGAGTCTGTAAACGCATAATTATCTCCAAAGAGTTTGGTCATCACTGTTGCTGCCGAATTAGAAATCACGCTATGCCCACTTGTGTATTCTGGGAAGGGAGGAGTTTGCAATAACGGAATCCAATTCTCATCTATATTTTGGTTAATATAGGTTTCGGGGCGCACTACATTACTTCTGTACTTTTCGTCCCAGCAGCTGATAAACCCATCTGCCAAGGACAATGAAACTAACGCATACGCCTCCGCAGATTCATTAAACCCTTTTTTACTATTGTTACAAATCGTTCTAGTTATGTTGATCCAATGACCACCAGGAGAAATCTTTTTCGTAGCAAACATCACGTGCCCTCGCACGTTCATCACAAATGGGTTGCAGTCCCAAAAGCTGGCAATGGCTTTCTCCTCTTCCGTTAGATTTTTTCCTTTTTCATAAACTTCAAGGGCTTCTGTGTAAAACTGACTGGTCTTATCTATCGAAAAAGGAGTTGGTCTTTCTGGTTTAAACTGCGCTGCAGAATCGATCACAAATGTCCTGATCTTTTTCCAATGCGGCTCAACGGCATCGGAGTAAGCGGGCGGTGTTGGCTTCCATGTGGCTGGATCACTTTGAATAGAATACTTCGGGAACGATCTGGATTGCTTATAGTTGTCTTTTGAGGACCATTGCAAAATATGATCGGCTACTTTGTTGCCATATCCGATTGATCTATCATATACATCATCGGGCATTCCTGTTTCTCGGAACTCTTTCATAATTCCTTCGTAAAATCCCTCCATTTTATCTTCTGAAAAAACTAAGGCCTTCCCCACACTCAACATGGCCTGAGTAGCCGCTAACGGAAAGCAATACTCCACATTCGATTCAGGCGAAGGAAGCTTATCCAACCCCTTGAGCTGCCCAGCTAAGCTTCTAAATGTGGTATCGCCTAAAATAACAGTCTCATAAGCCGCAATGCTGGAATAAGCGTATATTCTACTCGCCTGTGGAGGAGAAAAAATATCGTGAACAATCAAGTCGGTGATTTCTTTCAACGATCGATG
Source organism: Flammeovirgaceae bacterium (assembly GCA_027487845.1). GTDB lineage: Bacteria > Bacteroidota > Bacteroidia > Cytophagales > Cyclobacteriaceae > ELB16-189. The sequence continues at coordinate 16,295 of JAIYCV010000027.1, read as the reverse complement.
CAGGAATTCCGGATTATTTGCCCTTACTTTATATTCAGTGTTTGGTTTAGAACAAGATGCAAGTGATAAAACGAGCAGCAAAACAAGTAGACGATTCATTATTAATTTTTTGCAAGTATAAGTCTTTCAACGATCAAACGAAATGATTTAAGCATTTGAATGGGGTATGTCGCTATCGATTCTATTTCTGGATAAACGTGGACTTTTAAACTCCTACCCGCTCAAGCTCGTATGAATTCCAATTTTTGAGCAATTTCAAGTCTGCAAAAAACTAAGGGGCGTAATAGCAAACCAATGCTGGATTCACCTGTCAAGCAATTGATAAGACATCACTGTCTGACTATTTCTTGAGGTCAAATAGATTTTCCGCTTTTTATAATCCTTCAGTATTTTAATATCCCGACCTGCACCCGGAACAAAATACCCAGATTGTGGCGAGCTCTTAAACTTCCCTTTCCCATCGCCAAGCATGACTATTCCATTACCACCATCATAGCGGCCCAAATCAGTCTGTGTTTCAAATAAATTACCGATGGCAAGGAAATCAAGATGGCCGTCACCATTTAAATCATCCGGTTGAATTGCAAAGATTGGAAATGTTTGAGCTTCTATCGGCAGCACATGCATCTCGAAAGATGAACCTTTGTTTTCAAAATAAGTCGAGTGAAAAGTAGTAGCTATCTTATAAAGCGATTTTTTCTTCTCATTATCAGTCAAGATGGTTTCGCGCGTTACATCAATATAATTGGAATAGCTGAGATACTTCTTCTTTAATTGGGGAATCTGCTTTACCAATTGATCGCGCGATGCTAAAGGATATGATTTACCTTGGTTGAAATAGGTAATGATTTGTTCTGTACTTCCGTTACCATCAAAATCGCTCGCCCACATTTCAAGTGGCTCTGCCTCGTTTACTTTCAATCGGGTATTAGTTCCTTGATTGCCAGCAATAAAATCCAAATCTCCATCTTTATCAAAATCAGCGACAGCCAATGTATTCCAAAAACCATTCGTCTTACCCAATTTCCAATCAGCAGTTTTATCAATAAAAACATGTTCTTTAGATTGGATGAGAATAGTGATCGGCATCCATTCACCTACGAGGATCAAATCTAACAATCGGTCTCCGTTCAAATCTAACCAAGCCGCATCGGCCACCATGCCTAGGTTCTCCTCTCCTACAAATGTCTTTTTTGTAATATCACTAAAAATTCCTTTTCCATCATTTTCAAGGATAAAACTTGGTGGACTAACTCCATATCTGTTTGGAACTATTCTTCCTCCAATAAACAAATCCACATCACCGTCCGTATCAAAATCGGCAGCTCTTGCACAAGAGGCATTTACAAAAATCTGAGGCAGCGCATTTTTATTGATTGAGAATTCGCCCTTTCCATTGTTTACATACAGAAGCGGTTGAATCTGAATACCCGAAATATATTCATTACCACCTGCCACGGTAATTAAGTCCAGATCTTTATCACCGTCCGCATCAAAGAACATTGAACCAGTCACCTCCCGAACCGAATCTGTTCTAAAAACCGATTCATTGGTGGAATTAAAACTCCCGTCAGCGCGCTGGAAAAAAAGCGAAGAGGGGTGGCCGCTGGCACCACCAATAAAGAAATCGTCTAAACCATCTCTGTTGACATCACCAACAGCCATCTTAGGGCCTTCCGTACTAACCATCCGGGGCATTAATCCTTCGCGGTTAAAATCCACGAAATTGTTCTCTTTGTGAATATACGGCTTATCTAATTTTAATTCAAACGGCTTAAATAATGAAGGGCCAGCGTGCAACGTTTCAAAATTGAAAAATGAAGTAGCTTGACCAATATCAACTTTCAATAGTTGATTTACTTTTATTGAAGTAAACTTTTGATAGAAACCCGTTGGCCAAATAACTACCAAAGAATCGATTAAACTTGTGTTACCCAATCCAAACGTAAGTTTGAAATCCATAGAAGACAGAAACCCCCGGGTTGGATTAAGCTCTTGATACAATTTCTTTGCACCCGAATAGATAACTACCTTGGCTCCAATGCCAAAAGGGTTGAGTGAATCTCCTTTAAATTTTATTTGCAGAAAATTACGTAAAGAATCGTTCAGGGTGTTCTCATAAACAAATGCCTTCTCGTTTATATTATTAACCACCAAATCTAAATCACCATCGTTATCCAAATCTGTATAGGCAGCCCCATTTGAGTAACTCGGCAAATTGATTCCCCAGTCATTCGTTACATCTTTAAAGCTGAGGTTATCTTTATTTTGAAAAACAAAATTCGAGACTTTGCCATCAGGCATCTTGCCTGCTAAGGTGATATCTGAAAGGCGTTGTGCAGAATCGGTTGAAATAAAATTCAAATACGACAGGTCATTGGGTCTGCGAACAATGCCATTCGAGATAAATAGGTCTTTTAGACCATCATTATCAAAATCAGCAAGCAGCGGAGCCCAGCTCCAATCAGTATCAGCAACGCCAGATAACCAAGCAATATCGTTGAAATTCCCATTGCCATTATTGAGTTGCAACGCATTTCTGGCGACTTGATGAAAGTATCCGTACTCGAGTTTGTATTTATATACTTCATAGGAATCTTCACCGACAGATGCTTTTATAATGGATTCTTTTCTGGGCATCATATCAACGGTAATAATATCTGAAAGTAAGTCATTGTTAAAATCGGCTACGTCATTCCCCATAGAAAAACGACTTGAATGGCTCAGCTTGCTTTCCAACTCTTGTTTAAACGTGCCGTCTTTTTGATTGATGTATAAATAATCGTTTTCACGAAAATCATTGGAAACATAAATATCAGGATATCCATCCATATTGATATCACTAGTATTAACGCCCAAGCCATAACCAATAGGGCCACCAATAATACCTGCTATATCCGAAGCATCCACAAAAGAAGATAAACCTTTATCGAGTTCATTCCTATAAAGCCTATCTCCCGCTAAAGGATCATAATCAAAACGGGCGGATGCTCTTCCATAGGATCTTACCGAATGTACTGAATGATTCAGCAAGAACATGTCTAAGTCGCCATCCAAGTCGTAATCAAAAAAAGAAGCTTGAGTTGAAAGACCAGAAAAATTCACGCCATATTCACTAGCCCGTTCGATAAAAGTTAGATCTCCATTATTTATAAATAACTGATTGGTAGTGGTGAATCCCTTATAGTTACCTACTCCACAAACATAGATGTCTAGCAAGCCATCGGCATTTACGTCTGCCATTGATACACCCGTTTTCCAATTACCTAGGGCTCCCACCCCAGCCTTCTCAGTAACATCTTCGAATTTAAGATTGCCCTTGTTCAGATATAGTTTATTAGACGCTTGATTAGAAGAAAAGTAAATATCGACAAGCCCATCATTATTAACATCGCCTACCGCAACACCACCACCGTTATAAAAATATAAATATTCAATAATATTAAAGTCTTCATCATCGGTAAGCTTATTTTCAAAACTGATTCCTGTTTCGGATGATGGCAATAGATTAAAAAGAGTATCTGTTCTCGGCTTGGTATTGCACGCGACAATCGAAGAAAAAAGCAATAAAAACACGGGCAATCGAAAAACCACTATTTTGTAGTTAAAACCTCCAGTGAATCGTTATTTCTTGAAACAAGAATCTTCGTTGAACCTTTCGATTTGATTTTTACAATGTCGCGAACTTCACCATCCAAAAATAACCCGCTATCCTTTGCTGAAACAGAAATAAAATTTCCATTACCATCGCCTTTCAAGAAAATTCCATAACTGGCATCGTATCTACCTGCTTCAGGTTTAGCTTTGTATTGGTTACCACCCGCAATTATGTCGGGGTTCCCATCCTTGTCAACGTCATCAATAAGCAGTCCATAGATCGGAGAAAGTTGCGCTTCCTTCGGCAAGGGCTGTATTGTGAAATTCCCCTTTCCATCGTTAATCAAAGCAACAGAGCTCAACGTGGTAACCGAAGCTGTAATTGCCCCTTTTAACTGCTCGGCAGTAAAGACATCGGCAATCGTTTGGTCTTTATAGTTTTCATATTTCAAATATTTCTTCTTCAACGAAGGCATTTGCTGAATCAAATCGTGCCTGAGTGCCATCGGATAGCTTCTTTCACCGTTATAGCAAGTAATTATCTGCTCTACGGTTCCGTTTTGATCAAAATCATTTACATACATTGACACCGGCTTCTCTTTACTTGCCCTGAATCGAGAGTTCAAACCGTGATTACCAACTACAAAGTCAAGATCGCCATCTTTATCTAAATCAGCGCTTTTGATTACATTCCACCAGCCCTGTGAACTTTCAAGTCCTGATTTACCCTCTTTGAATTTTCCTTGCTCATTAAAAAAGACTTTAATCGGCATCCATTCCCCCACCACCACTAAGTCCATATCTTTATCTCCATCGATGTCTGCCCAGCTGGCATCCGTAATCATTCCCAATTTAATCAAAGAGGGAGCAATTGTTTCGGTAACATTTTGAAACACACCTTTTCCATCGTTGTTGAGTAAATAGCCGTTTACTGGAACACCATATAAAAAAGATTGAAGCCTCACCCCTACGAATAAATCTTGGTCACCGTCATTATCATAGTCGCATGCCTTAACGGTAGATGTGCTTTCAAAATTAAACGTAGGAAGAATCTGATTCATTTTTGTGTATCCTCCTGCGCCATCGTTAATATATAAACGATCGATAAGTGCACTGCTACTTGACGGGAATTCGTTGCCTCCACTGCATACATACAAGTCTTGATCTCCGTCATTGTCAGCATCAAAGAAAACGCTTTGCATGTCTTCTGATATTTTATCCGCTTCAAACAATTCTTCATTTGTCGATATAAATTTCCCAGACAGTTTCTGAACATACAACGATCCTCGGTGATCTTTCGATCCTCCAATATAAAAATCATCAAGTTTATCTCCATTTACATCTCCCACAGCCATTTTCGGACCTTCATTGCTGATCATGTGATACAGCAAACGATCGCGATCGAAATCAACAAATTCGTTTTCTTCATGCTTAAACTGTATTCCACTAATTGATAGGTCCTCTTCCTGAAATAACTGGCTAGTCTGAGGTAACGAGCTTTCGTATACTTCTTTTTTCACCCCATCGGATTGATTTAAAGTTATTGTTTGATTGGTTTTTACTTTTTCAAGCTTGGTGATTTTTTCATCAGCCCACTGCACTATTATACTATCCACTTCAGTGATAATTCCTAACCCAAAATTAGGACGTGTGTCTACCGAAGACTCAAAACCTCGGATCGGCATTTGCTCTAAATAAAACTCTTTCCGATCCTTATAAACAGTAATCTTGGTACCAAAAGCAAAGGTGTTCTTACCCAAGCCCTTCAAAATAAATTTTAGAAAATTGTTCCTACTAAGTGTGTCCGAATTATTACGATATATAGATGGTTGTAATGTTAGGTTATTGACAACCAAATCAAGGTCGCCATCATTATCTAAATCACCATAGGCAGAGCCGTTGGAAAAACCGGGCTCACCAAGTCCCCACTGCGCGGCCACGTTCTCGAAATCCAGACTGCCTTTGTTTTGGAACGCATAATTCGACATTTTAGTTTGCGGGATTGCATCAATCAGCTTTTTGTAGTCAACATTTCTTCCGGAGGTAACCGACTTCACCACCTCCTCACTAGAAGCAAATTGAAGGTAGTCTTGATTCGTCAAGTCTCTAACAATTCCATTGGCTACGAAAATATCTTTCAAACCATCGTTGTCCATATCAAAAATGAGTGCTCCCCAACTCCAGTCTGTTGCCTCCACTCTACTCAATCTTCCAATCTCACTAAAGGTGCCATTGCCGTTGTTTAACTGAAGCATGTTCCTTGTGAATTGATGATGATACCCATTCGTAACGTTGTATTGATACCGGTCCCAATTCTCAAAAGTTGTCACTGTCTTTACCCTATCATTTTTTTCGGGTAGCATTTCTGTTACAAAGATATCGGGATAAGTATCGTTGTTTACGTCAGCAAGATCAGCCCCCATACTGGCACCGCTAATACTTTTCATTTGCTCGGGCAAACACTCCTTGAACGTCCCGTTCTTGTTGTTTACATAGAGATAGTCTCTTTCAAAAAAATCATTTGAAACGAAAATGTCTTGCCAACCGTCTTTGTCGATATCGCCCACGGTAACCCCTAGCCCAAAAGCGATCACGCTTCCGTAAATACCAGCTTGTTCGCTTACGTCAACAAAATGATTGTTGTCATTTCTAAGCAATTTATGCCCACCTAATGAATCTCTCTTGCCCCGCTCATTTTTTCTGAGATTAAAACTTCCTATTGCTTGAAACGAATTATTCAAAATATAGAGATCAAGGTCACCGTCTTTGTCATAATCAAAAAAGGCCGCATGGGTTGTATACCCCCTATCATCGACACCATATTGATGAGCTCGCTCGGTAAAAGTTAAGTCGCCATTGTTTATGAATAACTCATTCTGCTTTTTATCACCCTTCACATCGCCCGAATTGCAAACATAAATATCGAGAAGTCCATCTCCATTAACATCGGCCATGCTTACGCCTGTAGACCATGCGCCTTTTCCCGCCACGTTCGCTTTTGATGTGATATCTTCAAACTGAAAATTACCTTTATTCAAAAACAGCTTATTCTCTTCCATATTGAAAGAGAAATAGATATCAATAAGACCATCATTGTTAATATCACCAAGCCCGACACCCCCGCCATTATAAAAATTGCGATAGGTGTAGACATTAAATTTGGGATCAAAAATCAACTGATTTATTGCTTTGATCCCCGTATAATCAGCCTCCAGCTTTTCAAATAGAGGAAGCTTTTTTCCCTTCTCTTGGTTACAGCAAATTAATTGAGTCGAAAAAATAATGACTAGAATCTTCGAAATGAAATTAAAAAATAGGCGAGTAGACGAGTTGGACATTTAAAGCAGATAACAAGAAAGATATTCTCAGAAAGAAGTAACAATGATTTTGACGTTTTCTATTTATTAGTCTTTTATGAATTTTACATTTGAGTATTACAGTAGAAATCAGTTTCTAGTAAAAAGCCCCAGTTGTCTGAGGCCTTTTATCTATTACAAAAATAGAACATCTACTCTCCTCCACCTACTTCGACTTGATAGGAAGTTAACATCGCACCAAGATATTCTCTATTCAATCGTGCAATATTAGTAACACTAATTCCTTTTGGACATTCCGCCTCGCACGCACCTGTATTTGTACAAGATCCAAAACCTTCTGCATCCATTTGGGCAACCATACGTTCCGCGCGTTGCTTGCGTTCGGGCTTTCCTTGCGGCAACAAAGCAAGTTGAGAAACTTTAGCCCCAACAAACAACATTGCAGAGGCATTTTTACAGGCGGCAACGCACGCTCCGCAGCCAATACATGCAGCAGCGTCAAAAGCCTCATCAGCTACTATTTTTGGAATAGGAATTTCATTTGCATCTGGCACCCCACCTGTGTTAACGGAAACATATCCGCCCGCTTGTTGGATGCGATCAAATGCAGAACGGTCTACAACCAAATCTTTAACCACAGGAAATGCCTTTGCTCTCCAAGGTTCCACCGTAATTGTCTCTCCGTCCTTAAAACTTCTCATGTGCAATTGGCATGTTGTAGTTTGCAACGGGCCGTGAGGGTGACCATTAATGTACATACTGCACATTCCGCAAATACCTTCCCTGCAATCATGATCGAAAGCTATTGACTCTTCACCTTTCTTGATAAGATCGGTATTGAGCACGTCTATCATTTCTAGAAATGACATATCAGGCGAAGCATGGTCTACCTGATAGGTCTTGAACGCCCCTTTAGAATCTCTATTTTTTTGTCTCCAAACTTTAAGCGTAATCTTCATATCTTTTACTTATAGCTGCGTTGTGTCAACTTAACATTTTCAAAAATCAGTAGTTCTTTATGAAGTTCTTCGGCCTGACCGTCACCTTTAAACTCCCATGCCGATACATAAGCAAACTCATTATCATTTCTCATAGCCTCTCCTTCAGGCGTTTGCGATTCCTCCCTAAAATGTCCTCCGCACGATTCACCCCGTGAAAGCGCATCGTCTACCATTAACTCTCCCAGTTCAATCAGGTCAGAAACGCGTCCCGCTTTTTCGAGCTCTTGATTTAATTCGTTGTTGGACCCTAGCACATTAACATTGCTCCAAAAATTGACTTTCAATTCTTGAATCTTTTTCTTAGCTATTTTCAAACCAGGCTCATTGCGCGACATACCACAATACTCCCACATAATCAGCCCTAATTCTCTGTGGTATTCGTCTACGGTCTTATTTCCTTTGATTGAAAGTAGTTTGTTTATTGTGCCGTTAACGCTCTCAAGGGCTTGTTTAAAAGACGGATGATCTGTACTCAACTTGTCAGCCCAACCAATCGTTGCTAAATAATCGCCAAGTGTATATGGTATTACAAAGTAGCCATCCGCAAGCCCCTGCATGAGTGCACTTGCACCCAATCTATTCGCACCATGATCTGAAAAGTTAGCTTCTCCTAACGCGTATAAACCCGGCACATTAGTAGAAAGATTATAATCCACCCACAGTCCACCCATGGTGTAGTGAACGGCTGGGAAAATCATCATCGGAACTTCATACGGATTCTCACCCGTAATCTGCTTATACATGTCAAATAAGTTACCATATTTGGCTTCAATGGTTTTTTTACCATCTCGCTTTATGGCATCCGTAAAGTCGAGAAAAACCGCAAGACCGGTTGCCCCAACTCCACGGCCTTCATCACACACTTGCTTTGCGTTTCTGGACGCCACATCGCGAGGCACCAAATTCCCGAATGACGGGTATTTTCGCTCCAAGAAATAATCCCTTTCGTTTTCTGGCAAGTTAACAGCATCTGTCCCTTTAAAACCTGGCCGAGCCGTTTTAGGAACCCATATTCTTCCATCGTTTCGAAGTGATTCCGACATTAAAGTTAGTTTAGACTGATGATCGCCAGTCACAGGAATACACGTAGGGTGAATTTGAGTGAAACACGGATTACTAAAAAACGCTCCTTTTTTGTGTGCCCGCCATGCGGCAGTCACATTTGAACCCATCGCGTTTGTGGATAAATAATAAACGTTACCATAGCCACCTGTGCACAACAAAACTGCATGAGCGCTGTGAGCCTCAATTTTTCCGGTAATTAAATCGCGGGTGATAATTCCTCTAGCTTTGCCATCAGAAACTACCACATCTAACATTTCAGTGCGATTATACATTTTAACCTTGCCATTGGCAATCTGCCTATTGAGCGCGCTGTAAGCTCCGAGCAACAATTGCTGGCCAGTTTGGCCTCTGGCGTAGAACGTTCTTGAAACTTGCGCGCCACCAAACGACCTGTTCGCCAACAATCCGCCATATTCTCGCGCAAAAGGAACACCCTGCGCAACGCATTGATCGATAATGCTAACACTTACTTGTGCCAATCTATACACATTGCCTTCTCTAGCTCGATAGTCGCCACCTTTAATCGTATCATAAAACAGACGATGGACGCTATCACCATCATTTTGATAGTTTTTGGCAGCATTTATTCCGCCTTGAGCCGCAATACTGTGGGCTCTGCGGGGACTATCTTGAAAACAAAAAGCTTTTACATTGTAGCCCAATTCAGCTAGCGAAGCCGCGGCTGATGCCCCCGCAAGGCCAGTGCCTACAACAATTACTTCATACTTTCTTTTGTTTGCTGGATTTACTAATTTCAAGTTAAACTTGTGCTTCGTCCACTTTTCGGACAATGGACCTTCGGGGATTTTAGAATCTAGCGTCATACTATTAAAGCTGTCTTGTTAAAATGAATCTGTGCGTTGAATTAATTTATCCATTCAAAATAAATTGCGATTGGCATCAATGAGAAGATAAGCGGCACGATGACCGAAAACGCAATGCCAACGAAGGAAATGATACCATTGTACTTTTGGTGGTTTAAACCCAGCGATTGAAATGCACTGGCAAAGCCATGTAGCAAATGCCAAAATAAAGAAATACAGCCAACAACGTAAATAAGCACAATCCAAGGATTTGAAAAGATTTCAAACATCATTTGATATAGCGGAAGCTCTTCACCATGAATGAATTGATTCGCCCGGTTCGGAATCCAGAAATGTACTGTGTGCAGGATCAAAAACAATAAAAGTAAAGTACCTAGCAGCCCCATACTACGACTATACCAGGTGCCGGCCGGCTTTTTAGCCACCCCATACTTTACCGGTCTTGCCGCATGGTTTGCCCTCCAAAGCAAAAGACCTTGCACGATGTGAGCTAGAAAACCAATTATCAAACCTATTTCGAGTGTGCGAATGATTGGATTTGTTCCCATAAAATGCCCCCAGTGCGTAAAGGTTACACCTTGGTCATTCAAAAATATCATTGCGTTTATAAAGCAGTGAATTATTAGGAAACTGATGAGGAATAACCCAGTAAGAGCCATCAATAACTTTCGGCCTAGCGAACTGGAGAAGAGATCAAGAAACCATTTCATACGTAAATGTTGTGTAGCTTTAAATGAAACAAATTTACTCTGCAAAGGTTTACAAAACAATGGTAAGAGGACTATTTTAAAAATGAAGCGTTGCGGGTGGCATGTTTTCAAAAACTATGTTGTTGGGCTATAGTAGCGTAAATAGTACTATAATAGACGAGATCACCCCAACCATTACCAACAGAAACCATTCCTTTTTTATGAACTTGATAAAACCGTTCGCTAACCTCTTCATTTTATTGTTTTATTTTAACGTTCAAGTACAATTTTAAATCAATTAATTTAAAACATTAATTATCAATATTTTATAGTTGATTGAACTTAACTTTACTCCACATTCGAGAGGTATTTTCCAGATTTGGGAAATTGGTATCAACACGATTAAATCCGAATTTTACTTTTGACAACCCAAAATAGATGTACCTAATATTTGACACAGAAACCACTGGTCTACCACACAATAAAACAGCGCCATTAACTGACCTTGAAAACTGGCCAAGGCTGGTTCAACTAGCTTGGCAGCTTCACGATTCTAAGGGAAACCTCCTTTCTAATAGTAATTTCATTATCAAGCCTAATGGATTTGACATTCCGTTTAAGGCAGAGAAAATACATGGAATTTCAACCCGAAGAGCAAATGAAGAAGGGGTTGACATCGAGACGATTTTTGGCCTGTTCAAAGCCGACTTAGAAAAAACAAAACTCCTTATCGGGCACAACATTGAATTTGACATTAATATTATTGGTGCCGAGTTCATTCGCGCAGGTTTAAAAACAGAATATTTTTTAGGCCTTGAAAAAATAGACACAGGGTTATCGGCAATCGAATTCTGCCAACTTACTGGCGGAATTGGTGGGAAACTTAAAATGCCCCGCTTATCCGAACTCTATGAAAAACTATTTAATGAAAGTTTTCAAGATGCCCATGATGCCTCATATGATGTTTTGGCCACAGCAAGAAGCTTTTTTGGCCTTATTGAAAAGGGCATTGTAAAGACATTTGATGGGACTGAAGCCACTTCCATTGTCTATCAAGCCCCTGTTCTTAAGGAGGGCAATTCTGCGAAAAGAGAAAAGGCAAACGCAGTGGACACCACCCACACCTTTGAACCACTAATCGATTCTCCTTTTTATCATCTGCACTTGCATTCGCAATACTCTGTGTTACAGGCAACTCCAGATGTCAAGGAAATTGTTGCTAAAACCAAAGCAAACGGAATGAACGCAGTGGCGATTACCGATTTCGCGAATATGTATGGTGCTTTCAAATTTGTGGCTGAGGCACTAAAACATGAAGTAAAGCCGATCGTAGGCTGTGAACTCTTAATTTCAGAAGATAGGAAGAAAAACAAGTTCACTAAAGATAATCCTGACAAAAGGTATCATCAAGTGCTAATTGCCAAAAACAAGGAGGGCTATCACAATCTGGCAAAACTGAGCTCTCTTGGCTTTATTGAGGGCCTTTACGGGATAAACCCACGTATAGATAAGAGTTTGATCGAAGAGTATAAGCAAGGCTTGATTGCTACTACTGGCGGGCTCACGAGCGAGGTATGTCACCTCATTTTGCATGTTGGAGAAAAGCAGGCGGAGGAGGCCTTTAAATGGTGGCACTCCGTCTTTGGCGAAGATTTTTATGCTGAAATAAATAGACATGGAATTGCCGAGGAGGACCGCGTAAATCAAACATTGATACGATTTTGCGCAACCCATGGAGTAAAGTACTTTGCAGCTAACGAGTGCTATTATCTTGAGAAAGAGGAGGCTAACGCTCATGACGTGTTGCTCTGCATTAAGGAGGGAGAGTTTAAGTCGACCCCTATTGGCGATGGACGAGGACATCGATTTGGGCTGCCTAACAGCGAGTTTTATTTCAAATCACCCGATGAAATGAAATTGCTTTTTCGGGATTTACCGGAGGCCATCGAGACCACTCAAGAGATTGTTGCCAAAGTGGAGACCTACAAACTGGAAAGGAATGTGCTTCTTCCAAAATTTGACATTCCCAAACACTTCGAAACAGAGGATGAGTACCTGCGATACTTGACTTACGAAGGAGCCAAACGAAGGTATCCTGAACTCACGCCAGAAACTAAAGAGCGCCTTGACTTTGAATTGGAAACAATTAAAAAAACGGGCTATCCGGGCTATTTCTTGATTGTGCAGGACTTTACGCGAAAGGCACGAGAAATGGGCGTTTCGGTTGGCCCAGGGCGCGGTTCAGCAGCCGGGTCGGCAGTTGCTTATTGCACGGGAATCACCAATGTAGACCCCATTGCTTATGATCTGCTGTTTGAACGTTTTCTAAACCCAGATCGTGTTTCATTGCCCGATATTGATATTGACTTTGATGATGAAGGCCGCGACAAAGTGCTGCAGTACGTAATTGAAAAGTACGGAAAAAACCAAGTTGCTCAAATCATTACCTATGGCACAATGGCCGCTAAGTCAGCCATTCGCGACTGCGCCCGGGTAATGGAACTTCCATTAAACGAGTCCAATAACCTTGCTAAGATGGTTTCTGAGAGGCCAGGAACTACGTTGGCAAAGGCATTTGAAGAAAGTAAAGAGTTATCCGACATTAAGAATGGCTCCGATCTGAAAGCGCAGGTTCTTAAACAGGCTGTAATTTTAGAGGGGTCGCTGCGTAACACTGGCACTCATGCTTGCGGTGTCATTATTACACCTGACGACCTTACCAAGTTTGTGCCCGTGTCTACTGCCAAAGACTCCACTATGTTGGTCACTCAATTTGATAACAGCGTGGTTGAAAGTGCAGGTATGCTCAAGATGGACTTTCTTGGTCTAACAACGCTCACCATTATTACTACCGCGTTAAAGAACATTAAGAAAAGACATGGCATCAGTATCGATATAGACACGATCCCACTTGATGATGTAAAAACCTACCAACTGTACCAACGAGGAGAAACAAGTGGCACATTTCAGTTTGAAAGCGAAGGAATGCAAAACTACTTAAAAGGCTTGAAACCTGATAAGTTTGAAGATCTTATCGCGATGAACGCCTTGTACCGACCCGGCCCAATGGAATATATACCCTCGTTCATTGCCCGTAAGCATGGCAGAGAAGCCATCAGCTATGATCTCCCAGAAATGGAGGAATACCTGAAAGACACTTACGGCATTACGATTTACCAAGAGCAAGTAATGCTGCTTTCGCAAAAGCTGGCGGGGTTCTCAAAAGGCGATGCCGATGTACTGCGTAAAGCCATGGGTAAAAAGCAGAAAGACGTGCTTGATAAAATGAAAGACAAATTTATCAAGGGCTGCAAAGACCGAGGCCATGAAGAACGGATATCCGATAAAGTGTGGAAAGACTGGGAAGCATTTGCTCAATATGCCTTTAACAAATCGCACTCCACTTGCTATTCATTGGTTGCTTATCACACAGCTTATTTAAAGGCAAATTATCCAGCCGAATACATGGCGGCAGTGCTTACGCATTCTCAAAATCAACTAGAGAATGTGACTTACTTTATTGAAGATTGCCGCAAACAAGGAATTGAAGTGCTAGGGCCCCATGTAAACGAGTCTGGAGTATATTTCGAGGTAAATCCGCAGGGCCAGATTCGGTTTGGGCTCGGGGCAATAAAAGGTGCTGGTGATGCCGCGGTAGAAGCAATTATCAGGGAACGTGAAGCACACGGCTCGTTTACCGATCTATTTGAGTTTGCAAAACGCTTAAATCAGCGTGCTGTGAATAAAAAAACGTTTGAATGCCTTGCCCTTTCGGGTGCTTTTGACTGCTTTAAAGAATTTCATAGACGGCAATACATCTATTCCAAAGATGGAGATATTAACCTGATCGAGAAAGTAATCAAGTATTCTGCAAAACTCCATCAAGAAAGCAGCAGTGCGCAAGCAAGTTTGTTTGGGGGAAGTTCAGGCACACAAATGCCTCCGCCAAAAGTAGAAGCTGTTGAGCCCTTCAGTGAAATAGAAAAATTGCATTTCGAGAAAGAGGTAGTGGGTGTCTATATTTCAGGCCATCCCCTAGACAACTTTAAATTTGAATTGGACACATTCTGCAACACCAATATCGCCTCTCTCAGCGATCTTGATTCTATGGAAGGTAAGGATTTTAAAGTAGGAGGCATCGTGTCATCTGTGGAGCACAAAATGACAAAAACAGGTAAACCTTTCGGGAAATTAGTAATTGAAGATTATTCTGGAAAAGTAGAGTTTACCCTCTGGAGTGAGGACTACATGAAGTTAAAGCCGTATCTGATGCCGAGTCTTTTTTTGTACGTGGAGGGAAATGTGCTACGCAAATCGTGGGGAGACATGGGGCTTGAACTGAAAATCAAAAACATCGATTTGCTCAATGAGCTAGGCGTAAAAAAAACCAAAGGTCTACAGCTAAAAGTAAACTTAACTTCTTTGAATAAGGAACTTATCAAAGAGATGGAAGCCGTATTCAAAGAATACGCAGGAAATACTCCTGTTTATTTGAATTTACGAGACGATGACAACAATATCAGTTTAGAACTGCTATCGCGAAAATTTAGGGTGCGCGCAGTAAATGACTTAATAAAGGAAATCAAGCGCATAGGCAATGTAAAGGTTGACCCAGTATATTAAACTTCGATTGCTTTTTTTCCTTAGTTTTACCAACAAAAAAGTTTTTGTTGCAACTTGGTTAAGTGACAGTTACAAGAATCAGACAGATGCAAAGTAAAGAACTAAACAAGTAAAATACGATTCAATTGAAAACGTTTATCATCTGTATTTCAATACTTTCTTTATCGACTAGATCCATCAGTCAAGAACTAAAAACATTCAGGGGATTTATATCCTATAAATTTCAATTAAGCAATGCCAGCAGGCTGAATGAAGAAAAAAAGGCATCCGTAAAAAGAACGATGAAACAGTATGCCGAGCGTGAGCCTCTTCTTACGGAGTATTATTTTCTTCTAAACAAAGGCGATACCGCAGCAGCCGCTAAAGTTTTACAAAAAGATAAATTCTTCAAGAACAAGGACGATTTCACAATTGCTTACATGTTTTCTATTGCTCGAATGCAAACGTTGAATGAGCTTTTTAAACCCTGTATTCAGGTCTACGATGATGAGGCGAGAGGTGTAATCATCACGTGTAGCAAAGAACAATTTGACGATTTGACAGATGAAGAGACAAAAATTTTTGAAATAACCTGTCGCTTTATTGGCGACTTGTATGTTGACAATGTGAAGCTCTATGAGATGGTGCGCTACCGGTAAAATCATTTTACGAAGCGGAACTATTTTGAATTACATTTGTGTTAATAAGTCATAACAAAAATAAAATTAAACACCATGGGCAAAACACTTGAATTAACTGATGCCACTTTCGATTCGATAATTAATAGCGACAAACCCGTTCTGGTAGATTTCTGGGCAGAGTGGTGTGGCCCTTGTAAGATGATTGGGCCAGTGGTTGAAGAACTTGCTGCAGACTATGATGGAAGAGCGGTAATAGCAAAGTTGAATGTGGATGAAAATCCAACCGTTACGGCAAAATATGGTGTACGATCGATACCTACTCTATTGGTTTTCAAAAATGGCCAAATAGTTGATAAGCAGGTAGGAGCTGTTCCAAAATCAGTACTTTCAGGAAAATTAGAAGCGCAAGTAGCGTAGTATAAATAATAATAGTTGGAATAAAGGTAATGTACTGAAAAATAGTTGGTGACTTTGATGCGATAATTTGTTAAAATTAGCGCGTCAGCCTGAAGAGGAATCAAGCTCTGCTGGAGAGCAACTTGTCAGCAATAAGGTTGAT
>JAIYCV010000037.1 GCA_027487845.1 Flammeovirgaceae bacterium | reverse complement strand
CAACCTTATTGCTGACAAGTTGCTCTCCAGCAGAGCTTGATTCCTCTTCAGGCTGACGCGCTAATTTTAACAAATTATCGCATCAAAGTCACCAACTATTTTTCAGTACATTACCTAAACAAAATAGCCCAAGCAACTACCTGGGCTATTTTGTTGTTGAGCGAGAACTAGCAACTAACTTCCACAAGCTTCACACGCATCTGGGTTATCCAGCGAGCAGGCCATATCAGATAGTTTTTGATCATAATCTGATAAGGAATTTTGTGCGTAAGCAATTGTCTGTTGCGCCTCAGCAACAACAGGTATCTGAAGGGAAGGTATTCCAGGAGCAACTTCTGATTCAGCAGGTTGCAGCATAGCATTTTTATCAAGTGTAAACTTGATCGCGTCAGCGGCAGCAGTCGACCTCAAATAGTACATACCCGTCTTCAACCCCTTTTTCCAGGCATAAAAATGCATAGAGGTAAGCTTGCCAAAGTTTGGATTCGTAATGTGGATATTCAAACTCTGTGATTGACAGATGAAGGCACCGCGATCGGCAGACATATCAATAATCGCCTTTTGAGAAATTTCCCAAACAGTTTTGTAGATATCTTTTAAATGCTGTGGTATTTCGGGAATCGGTTGGACAGAGCCATTGGTTGAGATCAATTTCTGTCTCATGTTATCGCTCCATAGGCCAAGGCTTATTAAATCCTTCATCAAATGTTTGTTCGCGATAATGAATTCGCCCGACAACGTTCTGCGAGTATAGATGTTTGAAGTATAGGGTTCGAAACACTCGTTGTTACCTAAAATTTGTGATGTGGACGCGGTAGGCATAGGTGCTAGCAACAATGAGTTCCTCACGCCATGCTGTTTAACTTCACGCTTCAACTTTTCCCAATCCCAACGGCCGGAAGATGGGGTAACGCCCCACATATCAAATTGAAAAATACCTTTTGAAACAGGCGACCCCTTAAACGTCTCATACGGGCCATGTTCTTTAGAAAGCTCCATGGACGATTCCATCGCAGCGAAATAGATGGTTTCGAATATGTCTTTGTTTAATCCCCGCGCTTCGGGCGATTCAAACGGCATTCTGAGCAAAATAAAAGCATCTGCCAATCCTTGGACACCAATACCAATAGGGCGATGGCGCATATTGGAATAGCGCGCTTCTGGAATAGGATAGTAGTTTACGTCAATTACTTTATTAAGATTTCGAGTAGCTACTTTGGTGATCTCATATAATTTTTGGTGGTCAAACTTGCCATCTTCAGTAACGAATTTTGGCAACGCCAAAGAAGCCAGATTACATACCGCTACCTCGTCTGGCGAGGTAAACTCCATAATCTCTGTGCAGAGATTACTTGATTTTATGGTACCTAAGTTTTTTTGATTTGACTTCTTGTTTGCAGCGTCTTTATATAATATGTAAGGCGTGCCTGTTTCTATTTGAGCTTCGAGTATTTCAAACCAAATGTCTTGTGCTTTTACTTGTTTTCTGTATTTGCCTTCGCTTTCATATTTTTCATACAGGCGTTCAAATTCTTCACCGTAGCAATCAGCTAAACCAGGTGCTTCGTTAGGGCAGAAGAGAGACCACATTTCGTTGTTCTCCACGCGCTTCATAAACAAGTCAGAAATCCAGATAGCATAGAAAAGGTCGCGTGCGCGCATTTCTTCTTTCCCATGATTTTTCTTCAAATCAAGGAATTCAAAAATATCGGCATGCCAAGGTTCCAAATAAATGGCAAAGCTGCCTTTGCGTTTTCCTCCCCCTTGATCGACATAGCGGGCGGTCATATCAAAATTGCGGAGCATCGGCACAATGCCATTAGATGTTCCGCCTGTTCCCTTAATATAAGATCCTTTAGCCCTTACATTGTGTATGCTAAGGCCAATTCCACCGGCTGATTGAGAAATTTTAGCGCAATTTTTTAGCGTATCGTAAATTCCATCAATACTATCATCCTTCATGGTCAATAAGAAACAGGAAGAAAGTTGTGGTTTGGGCGTGCCAGCATTGAATAGCGTAGGGGTGGCATGCGTAAACCATTTTTCGGAAAGTAGGTTGTAGGTTTCAATGGTTGCGGGAATATCTTCACCATGAATGCCCACAGCCACTCTCATTAATAAATGTTGAGGACGTTCAACCACTTTACCGTCCACTTTCATTAAATAAGATCGCTCCAGTGTTTTGAATCCAAAGTAATCGTAAGCAAAATCGCGATCATAGATAATTGCTTCATCTAATTCAGCGGCATTGTCTTTCACCACTTTCCAAGTTTCTTTGGAAATAAGGGGTGCATTTTGGCCTGTTTTTGGGTCCACATAGGTGTAAAGCCTTTTCATTGTATTGCTGAAAGACTTACTGGTAACTTTATGAAGATTGGAAACCGCTATGCGAGCAGCGAGTTTTGCAAAGTCTGGATGTTTGGTGGTTAACGTTGCGGCTATTTCAGCGGCTAGGTTGTCAAGCTCAATGGTGGATACACCATCGTAAAGGCCGTTGATCACCTTCATTGCAACCTCCACCGGGTTTACGAATTTAGAATCTAGTCCGTAGCAGAGTTTTTCAATTCTTGCGGTGATTTTGTCGAACTTAACAGACTCTCGGTGTCCATCGCGTTTGATTACGAGCATGTGGGTAGGGTGTTTGTTATTAAAAAACAGTTTAAAAAATGTGATCGAATGTATTAAAAATCCTCGTTCAATGAAAATTTAGGAGTGATTTCTTTTTCCGTGCTTTTCATAACTCCGGCTTTTTGGTATTCAGCAACTCTTTTCTCAAAAAAGTTCGTTTTGCCCCGCAACGAAATCATTTCCATGAAATCAAAAGGATTAGTGGCATTATATACTTTCGTCCCAGTTAATTCATCCAATAAGCGATCAGCGACAAACTCGATGTATTGGCACATGAGTGTGGCATTCATTCCAATCAAATTAACTGGCAACGAATCGGTAACAAATTCCTTTTCTATTTCTACAGCATCTTTTATAATTCCGACTACTGTTTCAATTGGAAGTTTATTACTAATGTGTTTGGTATATAAATGACAGGCGAAATCGCAATGCAAGCCCTCGTCTCTCGAGATCAACTCATTAGAGAAGGTGAGCCCTGGCATCAAGCCTCTTTTCTTTAGCCAGAAAATGGAGCAAAATGATCCTGAGAAGAAAATTCCCTCAACTGCTGCAAAAGCTATTAAGCGCTCTTGAAAATTGCCGTTGTCTATCCAGCGAAGTGCCCACTCGGCTTTTTTCTTAACACAGTCCATCGTTTCAATGGCATGAAGAAGCTTATCTTTTTCTTGCGGGTTTTTGACGTAAGTGTCTATTAATAACGAATACGTTTCAGAATGCACATTTTCCATGGCAATTTGAAAGCCATAAAAGAACTTAGCTTCGGTATATTGAACTTCTCCCACAAAATGCTCTGCGAGATTCTCGTTTACGATGCCATCGCTGGCCGCGAAAAAAGCCAGCACGTGAGTAATAAAATGACGCTCACCATCATTGAGGTTTTCCCAATCCCTAAGATCTTGGCTTAAGTCAATTTCTTCGGCTGTCCAAAAACTTGCTTCTGCTTGTTTATAATACTTCCAGATGTCGTGATGAACAATTGGAAAAAGAACAAAACGGTCTTTGTTTTCCGTTAGAATCAACTCGTTGGTAAGTATTTTATTCATATTTATATTTAAAAAATTTAACAATGAAATAACCTATTGGTTAGCTCACTTTCGTTTTTCGTCAAAATTTACTGGTATCTTGAGGTAAAAGAGGAACAACACATTTTACCTAGCAAGACAGCAAAGATTCTAAACAATGAGCAAATTAAAAACTGGTAACATGGGCTCTAAACCTTACTCGTTTATGTACTTTGCTGTATAAGTAATTGGTAAATAGGCTTGTTGCTTTTGCTATCGAATGAAAAGCCTTAATTAAAAAAAATTAACTTTTTTTTTGCGTGATTTTGGAACTCATTTTTTAAGCTTTTTTGAGGGTAGTCCATTGCCATAAAAATTGGCCAAGAAATCCCTAAGCGAAATGATCATCCCATTTTCTCAGAAAACTTTGGAAGTTTGCTCCGTAACCCTATCTTTGCACTCCATTTTAAAAAAGCTGAATCATGTACGCAATAGTTGACATCGCTGGGAAACAATACAAAGTAACTAAAGATCAGTACGTTTACGCGCCCAAATTGGACGCAGAAGAAGGTACCACGCTTGAGTTTAAGAATGTTTTGTTGATCGATAATGACTCTTCAATAGCTATTGGAACTCCCACTATTGCGGGCGCTACTATTTCTGGGAGAGTATTGGAGCATGTAAAAGGCGATAAACTAGTGGTGTTTAAGAAGAAGAGAAGGAAAGGCTATGCCAAAAGAAATGGCCATCGTCAACAATTCACCAAGCTAATGATTGAGAGCATTAGCTAATGGGTTAATTCGAAATTCTTAATTTTTAGATTCGAATCAACATTTTCAAACCAACGAATCATCAAATTTTCAAATCATCAAATTTTCAAATTAAGCTATGGCACATAAGAAAGGCGAAGGTAAAGTAAAGAACGGTCGCGAATCGGAAAGCAAAAGACTCGGCATAAAGGTATTTGGAGGGCAGAAGGTTGTTGCTGGCAACATAATAGTACGCCAGCGCGGCACAAGGCATAACCCGGGTAAAAATGTAGGCATTGGTAAAGATCATACATTATTTGCATTGTCAAATGGTGTTGTGGTTTTCAAAAAGAAAAAAGAAAACAAGTCCTTTGTTTCTGTTGAGGCGGTAGCGTAATATCGTAATAAGTATTTTTTGGAAAAGCTCCTCAGTTTTTACTGAGGAGCTTTTTTCATTTTTAGATCAACTGAGCTTAAAATAAGTAACACTATTAAATAAACCCATATTATGCATTAGATGATATTGATAACTCTTTTCTTCAAGAGAATCAACGACTTAAGTTCTAATCCATAGCATAAGCAAGGTTTGGAATAAAACTTTATGCAAGGTGCTCATTTTCATCAATTTACAAGGTCATTTAAATTCTCTAATGCATAATCTGGGTTAAATGGAATGAAATTACTCTATTAAATTTGTAGTCATTTTGGCCGCAAACGATAGCATATTCTGTTTTAGGCCTTTTCTATAGCGATTTGCCTTAATTCTTCTTCTAATTGTCAGTTGGGCGAAATAATATTTTTAACAATTTCTTATCACAACGTTATCAAATTAACAATTTCTAGCTACTTTGCCAACTTATTTTTAACCTAAACCTAAACGTATGAAGAAGATTTTACTAGTGTGCTTCTCATTCGCTCTTGTGTTCAACGTCTGGGCACAAGACCGAGTGGTTTCGGGTAAAGTGACGTCTACAGAAGATGGATCAGCTTTGCCTGGTGTGAGTGTGGTGCTGAAAGGTACTACCAATGGAACTGTTACAGATACCGAGGGAAACTATAAGCTAACTATTGTTGGCGGAGGTGGTACGCTGGCGTTCTCGTTTGTTGGAATGACCGGGTCTGAAGTTGAGATTGGCGAGAGATCTGTAGTGGATGTTAGCCTTGGGCTGGATGTAAAGCAGCTTTCTGAAATAGTTGTTACTGGGTTTGGTGGCCAGATCAAGCAAGACCTTACAGGCAACATTGCTTCCGTCAAGGGTTCAGATATTGCCAGTATTCAAATGCCAAGTCTCGATGCTGCGTTGCAGGGACGGGCTGCGGGAGTGTTCGTTAATAACTCATCGGGTAAATTAGGTCAGGCGGTTACCGTAAGGGTTAGAGGTACATCCTCTATTAGTGCAGGAAGTGAACCTCTCTATGTGGTGGACGGTGTCCCTATAACGGTGTCGGTAGACAACCAATATGGAGGAACGACTAACCCATTAGTGGACATAAATCCTAATGATATTGAATCATTGGAAGTATTGAAAGACGCATCAGCTGCAGCTATTTATGGATCAAGAGCCGCTAATGGAGTTATACTTATTACGACTAAAAGAGGAAAATCAGGCAAAACAAGTGTCAGTTTCAACTATCAAACTGGTGTTTCAAGTGAGACAAGGAGAGTTGATTTTTTGAATTCCGAGCAATATGCAGAGCTAATTTTTCGCGCGGCTAAATACAATGACGATCGCGGTGGAGTTCCCCTAGACGATCCGGGTAGCGATACACAATATGCAAAAGATCTAATGTCTTACCATAGCTTTGGCCAATGGGATACTGATCCGAAGAAAACATATGACTGGCAAGATCAAGCTTTTCAGCAGGGAAAAGTTAATCAAGCAGACTTACAAGTTAGCGGAGGAAATGACAAGACTAAGTTTTTTGCTTCAATGCAGCATTTGAGCCAAGAGGGCATCATGTTCGGCAATAGTTTAACTCGGACAACTGGTCGCCTTAATATTGATCAGAAGGCTAACGACTGGCTAAATTTTGGACTAACAATGAGTTTGGCACGAACCCTTAATGTTAGATTACCCGGTGACGGAGCCTTCTCAAATCCTCTTCAGTCTGTTGCGTTATTACCGATGACTCCTTTCACAGATCCAAATACAGGTTTACCAACGGGAACGCCACCTGGTGATATAAATGTTGGACTTTACTACAATCCGAGAATCAGCCTTGACTATGGTCGTTATGAGCAAGAGAGTTTTAGAAACCTTAGTAATATATATGGCACTGCCAAGTTATTGCCTAGTCTCACTTTCCAGACGGAATTTGGTGTAGATATTTTGTCACAGAATGAAGAAGGATATTTCCAGAGTCAGACGATACGAAATCAGACAAGAGCTGCAAATGGAGTAGGATCAAACGCGTCAGCTTTTGTTACAAACCTCAATGCTCAAAACTACTTTACATACACAAAAGACATTGGCAAAAGTTCGCTCAACGTGGTAGCGGGAATGCAGTATCAGCAATCAACGGCTAAATATGCCGATGTTGAAGGCTTAGATTTTCCTTCTGATTCCTACCGGAAGATAGCCAGTGCGGCCACAAAATCTGACGGTAGTTCTTCACAAACGGAGTTCTCGTTCAATTCTCTTTTTTTGAGGGCAAACTACAAATTTAATAACAAATACTTGGCAACTTTTAGTTTGCGTAGGGACGGTTCTTCGAGGTTTGGAGCAAACTCCCGATACGGAGTTTTCCCAGCCGGTTCGGTCGGTTGGGTGATTTCGGAAGAGAATTTTTTGAAAAGCGTTACACCCATCAGCTTTTTGAAACTCAGGGCCAGTTACGGACAGGTTGGCAATGCCGAAATCGGTAATTTTCCTCAGTTAGGTTTGTTCGCTGGAGATGCGGGCTATGCTGGAGCAGCTGGGCAACGCCCCTCCCAATTAGGCAACCCAGACTTACGTTGGGAGACAACCGAACAAGTTGATATCGGTTTGGATTTTGGTTTCTTCAATAACCGATTGACGGGCGAGATTGACTATTACGAAAAGAACACTTCTGGATTATTGCTTAATGTCAATGTTCCACGCTCTTCCGGGTTTATTTCTCAAGTTCGTAATGTGGGTAAACTTCAAAACCGAGGCTTTGAATTCGTGCTTAATAGCCAAAACTTAGTAGGTAAACTAAAGTGGAATACCAGTTTCAATATTGGTTATAACGAGAATAAGGTGATCGATATTCAAGGGCAAATCATTGACGCTGGAGACTATAATAGGGTGCAAGAAGGTCAGCCTATTGGGGTATTCTACACTGTAGAATATGCAGGTGTTGACCCAGCTAATGGCGATGCTTTGTTCTACAAAAATACTACAGGTCCAGACGGCTCTGTAGATAGAACGACTGTGAATCGTTTGAACTACACTCAAGCGCAACGGAAGGCAGTCGGCAAACCTAATCCTGATTACATTGCTGGTATGACAAACAATTTCTCGTTCAAAGGTTTTGATCTTTCTATTTTTTTCAACGGAGTTTTTGGTAATCAGATTTCAACCTATGGAATGGGTCGGTTTTCATCGGCAAACATGAGGTTTGAAGATAACCAAACCGTTGATCAATTAGGAGCGTGGACAACCCCTGGACAGATCACCGACATCCCTCAGGCGCGGTTCTTTCAAAACAACGGTGCCCAACTGAGTAGCCGCTATGTGGTGGACGGTTCATTCATTCGTTTGCGAAATGTAACCTTCGGTTACTCGTTACCTACAAGTGTTTTAAGCAGGGTAAAGTTAGAGCGTGTACGTTTTTACGTTTCGGGTTTGAATTTGCTTACATTCACAAATTATCCTTTTTGGGATCCTGAAGTTAACGCAGATATTCAAGCGGCTCGTAATGTGAACATTGCTCAAGGAAATGATTTTTATACGCCTCCACAACCGCGGACGATTATGTTCGGTGTTAATATTGGATTGTAAATCGACCGTTTGTCAGCATGAAATTAAAACAAATAACTATGAAAAAATTAATCGGATTGTTGCTGCTCTTTGCAGTAATTACGAGTTGTGATGATAAATTAAACATCAAACCTTTTCAGAACTTAGATCAGGAGAAAGCCCTGTCAACTGAAAAGGATGTATTAGTGAGTTTGATAGGTGCCTACGATGGACTTCAAAGCGTAAATGCCTACGGTGGCGATATGCATGTATTGGCCGAGCTGACTGGAAATTCTGGGGACATTTTCTTTACTGGAACTTTCCAAGGGTTGAGTGATGCGTGGAAGGCAGAGATGGCAGCTACCAATGGTAATGCACTTAGCATGTGGACGCGCGCATATGATGTTATAAACCGCGCTAATAACGTGCTTTCAGCTAAAGAAAAGATTGTATCTAGTGCTGAGACAAAAGATAGGGTTGAGGGTGAAGCGTTGTTTATCCGCGCGACAATGTATTTTGAACTTGTTCGACTCTATGCTAAAACTTGGGATGATGGAGATAACGCAACCAATCTGGGAGTTCCTTTGGTACTTGAGCCAACGAAGAGTATCTCTGCAACAGATTTCAAAGCAAGGAGTACTGTTGCACAAGTGTATCAGCAAATTATTACGGATTTGACTAAAGCAGAATCACTCCTGCCCGTTACCAACGGTATCTATGCCACAAAAAATGCAGCAACAGCTGTAATTGCTCGGGTTAAGTTAACGCAGGGGGTCACCGGCAGTACCCCCGCCCAGTTGGCAGCGTTAGGCGAGGCCAGAGATGCTGCCAACCGAGTTATAGCTTCAGCCAGAAATCCGTTGGCTTCTTCCTTCGCCTCTCTTTGGTTTACTTTTTTGACCAATGCAGGCAATAGCCCTTCAGAATATATTTTTTCTATGAAAGTCACTAACCAAGATGGGGAAAATGCTTTAAGTACCTACTTTGGTATTGGTGTAAGTTCAATTCCCGGGTCGGCAGGTCGCGGAGATTGTAAGATTACTGCGACACACCGGGCAAAGTACACTGCTGGTGATGCGAGGAACTACTTTCAGCAGGTTGGCACTAACTTTTATTCAAGGAAACATCTAGATCGTTTTGGTAACGTTCCGTTAGTGAGAATTGCTGAAATGTATTTAACGAGAGCTGAGGCAAATTTTAGACTGTCGACCTCAGTTGGAGATAGCCCCCTTGCGGATGTTAATAGATTGAGGGCAAGAGCTGGTTTGCCGAACTTAGGTTCTGGTTCATTAAATATTGAAGCTATTTTAAATGAACGCCTTTTGGAGCTTGCGTTTGAAGGAAGCAGACTTCATGATATTAAGCGCACTAGAGGTAGCCAGTCTGGTATCCTTTGGAATAGTCCTAAGCTGATTTTCCCAATTCCGCAAGTGGAAATTGATACCAATAAGGAGTTAGTTCAGAATGTGGGCTATTAAGGTGTAGAAAATTTTAATCAGTAGAAAGTCCGCCTCGGTAAATTGAGGCGGACTTTTTTTGCTCTTTTTGAACTTGGGGTACGGAGTTAATTTTATAAAATGAGGAGTATGGCCTATCCGATGATAAATTAGTTTCTCAAATTTCAACTTTTTCCAAGCTTCAATAGTTTCAAATTGTTTTACCTTATTATTCTCAGCAATGTACTCAACCTACTCTTCAAGTTCCTCCTGTCTACGATAAAATCTAAGAAGCCGTGATCGAGTACAAATTCTGCACTTTGAAATCCTGGGGGTAAATCTTTGCCGATTGTTTCTTTAATAACCCTTGGTCCAGCAAACCCGATCAACGCGCCTGGTTCAGAAATATTAAAATCGCCAAGCATCGCGTAAGAAGCAGTAACACCTCCGGTTGTAGGGTCAGTTAAAAGTGATATATATGGGATGTTAGCTTCGCTCAATAAAGCTAGTTTTGCGGACGTCTTGGCCATCTGCATTAAGGACAGGCCGGCCTCCATCATACGCGCACCACCCGATCTGGAAATCATTAAGAAGGGGGTATTCGTTTTTATGCTGTGATCTATTGCCCTTGCTATTTTTTCACCGACCACTGATCCCATAGAGCCTCCTATGAAGTTAAAATCCATACACGCAATGGTTAAATCAAGATCATTCATTTTGCCATAGGCACTTCTCACTGCATCTTTCAGTTGTGTTTTTTCCTGACTTTCTTTAATTCTTTTCGGATAGGGTTTTGTATCGATAAATTTTAATGGATCGCCAGACATCATGTCGGCATCCAGCTCAGTAAATTCATTGTTATCAAAAAGAATCTCAAAATATTCAGCGGAACCAATGCGCACATGGTGATCCTCTTCGGGGACAACATATGCGTTATTCTTTAGCTCACGCGTATGAACAATTTTGCCACCAGGCGACTTGAACCAAAGGCCATCGGGCACTTCACGTTTCGATTCAGTAGGGGTGAGAATACCTTTGTCTGTGCGCTTAAACCAAGGCATAATTTTTTATTTTCGTTAAATAAAAAAACCGATCAGTGTTTCTGATCGGTCGATAAAGTTATAAAAGTTAAGCTAAATCAATGCTTTTGTCCAGATACACATCTTGTATTGCATTCAGAATTTCAATTCCGTCTGCGAGTGGTTTTTGAAACGCTTTCCTTCCCGAAATAAGCCCCATTCCGCCAGCCCTTTTATTGATTACTGCCGTCTCAATCGCATCGCCTAAGTCAGAAGCTCCCTTTGATTCTCCTCCAGAGTTTATCAAACCAGCTCTCCCCATATAGCAATTAGCTACTTGGTAGCGGCATAGATCAATAGGATGGTCTGTTGTCAACTCACTGTATATCCTTTCGTCCAATTTTCCATAGCTAGATCCGCCCGTATTCAACATTTTATATCCACCATTATTAGTGGCCAGCTTTTGCTTTATTATGTCAGCCTGAATGGTAACACCTAAATGGTTTGCCTGGCCAGTCAAGTCAGCTGACGTATGGTAGTCAACACCATCTTTTTTGAAGGCATTGTTTCTAGTGTAGCACCATAAAATAGTAGCCATACCCAGTTCATGTGCTCGTTCGAAGGCCAGAGAGACTTCTTGAATTTGGCGAGTTGCACCATCGGATCCAAAATAAATGGTGGCGCCCACTGCGCAGGCTCCAAGATTCCAGGCTTCATCCACAGAGCCGAACATGATCTCGTCTGCCTTGTTAGGGTAAGTTAAAAGTTCGTTGTGATTGATTTTTACAATGAATGGAATTTTATGAGCATATTTTCGCGACACAATCGCCAAGTTTCCGTAAGTGGTTGCTACAGCATTACAGCCTCCTTCAATGGCCAATTTAACGATATTTTCAGGATCGAAATACATCGGGTTTTTCGCAAAGGATGCGCCAGCACTGTGTTCAATCCCCTGATCGATGGGAAGTATTGAAAGAAATCCAGTTTCGGCCAAACGGCCGTGATTGAATAATGCCCCCAAGCTCCTTAGTACTTGAGGATTTCTATTCGATTGAACAAAAATCCTGTCTATAAAGTCAGGAGTAGGAGTATGTAAAGTTTCTTTGGGGAAAGTCTTGCTTTTGTAATCTAACAAGTACTTGGCTTTGTCACCAAGAATTTCTGATACGTTTCTTTTTGCCATAATAATAGACGGTGAGGAGCAAATATAGGATTCCTTCCTATGCCGTCCAAGTAGCGGACTTTGTTTGTCTTCCAAATAAAAAAGGTCTTTTCCGTTTTGAAAAAGACCTTTTGAATAGAGAATGGCTATGTTACTTGGCAGACAACTGAGTCAATTTTTCTTTTATCCTCGCTGATTTACCTTGACGACCTTTCAAGAAGTAAAGTTTTGCTCTTCTTACTTTACCGACTTTTAGTACTTCTATTTTGTCGATGCTCGGGCTTAGTATTGGAAATATCCTTTCAACACCTACTCCGTTTGATACTTTTCTTACCGAAAACGATTCTCCATTTGTGCTTTTGTTCTTTCGATACAAAACTACACCTTGAAACTGTTGAATTCTTTCTTTGTTCCCTTCGCTGATTTTTACGTGAACATTTATCGTATCACCCGCTTTAAAGGAGGGATGTTTTTCTCTTGTTGCCGCAAGTTCTTGTTCTACTAGTTTTATTAAATCAGCCATGGGACTCGTTTTTTAAAATGGAGTGCAAATATAGACATGAATTACGAATTACAAATTACGAATTACGAATTTTAAATTCGGGCGCGGTTTCAAAATGCAGATTTCAGATTTTGTAGTGATCGTCAGGCACGCGAGCATTACATATAACCTCGGCATTTCAATTCTCATTGCCTTTCAAAAGATAAGGCCTTCTTTTTTGAGTTCTTTCCAGGGATTGAATACTTCTCCACTCGCGAATTCTTGATTCATGGCCTGAAAGAAGCACTTCAGGTACTCTCCAGCCTTTGTATTCTGCCGGGCGGGAGTAAACGGGTGGTGCGATTAAACCATCTTGGAAAGAATCTGACAGTGCTGAAGTTTCGTCAGACAAAACACCTGGTAGCAGTCTAATAATAGAATCTGCCAAAACGGCTGCCGCCAATTCTCCACCAGAAATTACAAAATCGCCAATGCTGACTTCTTTTGTAATGAGATGCTCGCGAATGCGTTCATCCACTCCCTTATAATGCCCGCAAAGCATAATCAAATTCTTTTTAAGACTAAGTTGGTTGGCCACCGATTGAGTGAGTAGTTCTCCATCTGGGCTCATATAAATTATTTCGTCATACGTATTCTTACCTTTCAGTGAAGAGATGCATCGATCTATTGGCTCGATCATCATAACCATGCCTGCACCTCCGCCAAAAGCGTAGTCATCTACCGATTTTTGTTTGTTGGTTGAATAGTCGCGAAGGTCATGCACATTAACTTTGACCAACCCCTTTTGCTGCGCTCTTTTTAATATTGAATCAGAGAAAGGGCTTTCAAGTAACTTAGGCAAGCATGTGATGATATCAATTTGCATGGATTAGATATCCAAATAACCTCCTGGCAAATCTACCAGCAGTTTGCGTTTTGATTTTAACACACTTATTATGAAGGGCGCATTGATAGGAATAAGAATTTCCTTGCCAGAATTATTGACAACCACTATTAATTTGTTGAGCCCCGTCTGGATAATTTCTTTAATAATCCCAATTATGCCCGCGGTTTCATCGGTTACTTCAAAACCGATAATTTCATCATCGTAGAAATCGCCACGCTTTAGCTTTGGCCTTGCGCTCTTTAATAAATAAATGGTGGCGCCTTTTAGATTACTTGCAGCCTCCGGGGAATTTATGCCCTCCAATTTTAAAAAGGCTTTATCGCCTCTGTCAGATAGGTCTTCAATCGAATGGGGAATAAAAGCACCACCAACTTCGATATATAAGTCGTTTAAGTCAGTTACGTCAAAATCAGTATCCAGAATAGCAGTAACACCCCCCTTTAGTCCATGGGTTTTTGAGACGTATCCTATTTTGAAGTAATTATTTTGATCCATAAAAAAGCCGCAAGGCTAAACGCAATGCGGCAATTTATTAATTTGTTTTTAATACTTAACTTATGCTTCTGAAGCAGGTTCTTGCTCAGGTGCAGCTTCTACTACAGGCGCAGCATTAAGTGCTTCCGCCTTCTTCCGAATAGCCTCGGCCTTTGCCTCTCTTACTTTAGTTTCAGCTTCTTTACGTGCCTTGGCTGCTTGTTCTTTGGCTTTTGACAACGAATCTACTTTGTTTGAAATCTTGGCGTCTTTTGCTTTTTGCCATTCGGCTAATTTAGCATCGGCTTGTTCTTGCGTAATCGCACCTTTAATTACGCCAATCTGAAGATGTCTTTTCAGAGTAACACCTCTATAAGAAAGCATTTTTTTGACGGTTTCCGAAGGCAACGCGCCTTTCATAAGCCAATCAAATGCCTTTTGGTTATCAATATCAATTGTTGCTGGGTTTGTGATAGGATTATATGTACCGATCTTTTCGATGAACTTTCCATCGCGTGGCGCACGTGCGTCTGCTACAATTACATCATATAAAGCCAATTTTTTGCGGCCTCTTCTAGATAATCTAATTCTTACTGCCATTTTGTTACGTTTTTAAGGTGTGGATCTCGTCCGATTTTTAAAAGGACTGCAAAGGTATGCGTTTTTAGCTTTTTAACAAGGTCCCGGAAAGAATAATAAAGCTTTTTTGGTCGGCATGGACAGATAGTTGAATAAACGGTTATTAGGTTTTTTAATATTAGCCTGCTTTTATACATTTGTTAGCATTCATAAAAATATGGACAAATACTCGTACCTCTCTAATGCTGATGTTAGTTACGTTGATCAGCTTTTTCAATCCTATAAATTAAATCCTTCGTCTGTTGACATTCAATGGCAAAAGTTTTTTGAAGGATATGAGTTTTCTTCACAACGATTTGGAGAAAATGGAAATGCCATTTCGACGGATGGAGGAAATATAAAAGAGACTTTCGTAAGAACCCTGATTTTTGCTTATCGCTCGTTTGGCCACTTAAAAGCCAATACAAATCCTGTGAGGGAAAGGAGAGATCATGGCGTTCAGTTGGATCACAAAACTTTCGGACTCACCGATGCCGATTTGGACGTAGAGTTTGACGTGGCTTCAGAAATAGGGATGCCGAAATCAAGCCTAAGAAAAATAATTGATCGCTTAAAAGTATTGTATTTAGGTTCAATTGGTTTTGAATATAATTTCATCAGGAACGATGAGGTAAGGTCATGGTTCTTCCAAAAAATAGAAAAGGAATACTTCAATTATTCCCCTGGTATTGACGAGAAAAAGGGCATACTCTCAAAATTAAATGAAGCAGTTGTTTTCGAGAATTTTCTTCATACAAAGTTTTTAGGCCAAAAGCGTTTTTCATTAGAAGGTGGTGAGAACACGATACCCGCCCTTCAAACTATTATCAATGCTTCAGCAGGGACGGGCGTGAAAGAAATAGTAATTGGGATGGCGCACCGGGGGCGATTAAATGTGCTTTCTAATATTTTGGGTAAAACATATGAACAGATTTTTACTGAGTTTGAAGGAAACGTAAATACCGAAGCACTAGAAGGAGATGGAGATGTAAAGTACCATTTAGGATATGCAAGTCATATCGACACGCCTTCTGGAAATAAAATATACTTGAAACTAACACCTAATCCCTCGCATTTGGAGGCCGTTAATCCTCTTGTTTTAGGTTATACACGGGGTCAAATCGATGACGAATATAAAGGAGAGTTGAACAAGGCCATGGCCATCTTAATTCATGGTGATGCAGCGGTTGCTGGCCAAGGAATTGTGTACGAAGGAGTTCAAATGTCGGGGTTGGAAGGCTATACAACAGGAGGTACAATTCACTTTGTCATCAACAATCAAATTGGTTTTACAACCGATTATGAAGATGCGCGAACTTCAATTTACTGCACTGACGTAGCCAAGATTATCGACTCGCCCGTGTTGCATGTAAACGGTGATGATGCCGAAGCAGTTAACTTCGTGTCGAAATTAGCAGTGGAGTATCGTCAAAAGTTTGGTAAGGACGTATTTATTGATATGCTTTGCTACCGCAGGCACGGGCACAACGAAAGCGATGAACCGAAGTTTACACAGCCAATTTTATATAACTTAATCGCGAAGCATCCAAATCCTCGCGAAATTTATGTTAAGAAATTAATTGAGCGCGCGGATGTTGACGCGGCTATGGCCGATGAAATGGATAAAACGTTTCGCAATCAACTTCAAGAGAGGCTTACGGAAGTAAAGCAAAAGCCATTGCCTTATGTGCCTCAAAAAATTGAAGAAGAATGGGAAAAAATGCACAGGGCGAAGCCAGAAGACTTTGATCAATCTCCTGAAACCGGCATTAGTGAAGCCACGTTCGAAAAGGTAGCAAAGGCGATAACTACTATTCCGGAAGGATTTAAACCCCTCAAGCAAATAGAAAAATTGTTAAAGGATAGAAAAGCAGCTTATTTCGAAAATAAGATATTGGGTTGGGCAGAAGCAGAACTTTTGGCCTATGGATCGTTGCTTTCCGAAAAAGTTCCTGTGCGAATGTCGGGGCAAGACGTAAAACGTGGCACGTTTTCTCATCGCCATGCTTACTTTTTCGATTCAACCACCAACGAGCCTTATTGTGGTTTAGATCATATTGAGGCCGGACAATTGAAATTCCACATCTACAATTCATTGCTTTCGGAGTTTGGTGTGTTGGGGTTTGAATATGGTTACGCCATGTCTAATCCAAATGCCCTTGTTGTTTGGGAGGCTCAGTTTGGAGATTTTGTCAACGGAGCACAAGTAATGATAGACCAATTTATCTCTAGTGCAGAATCAAAATGGCAGCGGATGAACGGACTGGTCATGTTATTGCCGCATGGATATGAAGGTCAGGGACCAGAGCACTCAAGCTGTCGTCCGGAAAGGTTTTTACAACTTTCTGCGGAGTACAATATGATAGTGGCTAACCCAACTACACCCGCTAATATTTTCCACTTGCTGAGAAGGCAAATGGCCTGGGGCTTCAGAAAGCCTTGTATTGTTTTTTCGCCTAAATCGTTGCTACGTCATCCGTTGGTTGTTTCTCCAGCGCAGGAGTTTATCAAAGGATCTTTCAAAGAGATAGTAGACGACAGCACCATTTCAACAAAAGAGGTTAAGAAAGTTGTTTTCTGTTCCGGCAAGATTTACTATGATTTGTTGGAAGGCCAAACAAAGAAAAAGCAAAAAGATGTGGCCATTGTTAGGCTCGAGCAGCTACATCCATTTCCTGAGAGACAGTTTAACTCAATCATCAAGAAATACAAAGGAGCAAAATTGGCGTGGGTGCAAGAAGAGCCAGCTAATATGGGCTGTTGGTCGTACATGATGCGAGTTGCGCCAACTCAAAAGTTTGAGTTGATTTCGCGCAAAGCTTCGGCATCACCAGCTACAGGTTATTCTAAAGTTCATAAAGCAGAACAAGAACGTATTGTAAATCAAGCATTAGAAATTTAACTGTTTTAGATTTAATTAATGGCACAACAAGTAAAAGTACCAACCGTTGGTGAATCGATTACCGAAGTAACCATTGCTAACTGGCTTAAAAGCGATGGGGACGTAGTGAAAATGGACGAAGTTATTGCTGAGCTCGAATCGGACAAAGCAACCTTTGAATTAACCGCGCCAGTAGCTGGGGCTTTAAAAATAGTAGGCAAGAAAGGTGACGTTTTAGCAATAGGCCAATTGATTTGTGAAATCGAACCTTCTGCAACGATTACCATACCAACAAAAATTGAAACAACAACGCCAATAACAAAACCAATGAGTGCAACAGGTGGAATAAAAGAAATGAAAGTGCCCCCAGTGGGCGAGTCAATTACTGAAGTAACCATTTCAACTTGGTTGAAAAAGGAAGGAGATTTTGTAAAGCTTGACGAGGTGATAGCCGAAGTTGAGTCGGACAAGGCAACGTTTGAACTTCCGGCAGAAGCAAATGGAATTTTGCGAATTGTAGCGCAGGAAAAGACAACCCTACCCATCGGAGGCTTGATTTGTAAAATTGAAGTTGCGGAAGGAGCACCAGCGACACCACCGTCTGCAGCCACTGTTGCCACTACGCCAGTCGCACCAGCGTCCGATAACAAATCGTATGCGGCAGGAACACCCTCGCCAGCGGCAGCAAAAATTTTGGACGAAAAAGGAATTCTTGCAACACAAGTTGACGGATCGGGAGTTGGAGGTAGAATTACTAAGGAAGATGCTGCAAAAGCGCAACCCGCTGCAAAGCCAGAGGCAAAATCAGCAGCTGCAAGCGCACCACCCGTTATTGCAAGCGGGGGTCTAAGAACAGTTAGAAGGGAGAAAATGTCTTCTATACGTAAAACAATTGCTAGGCGATTAGTTGCCGTAAAAAACGAAACAGCAATGCTTACCACTTTCAATGAAGTGGATATGAAGCCAGTGATGGAATTGCGTTCTCGTTACAAAGATCAGTTTAAGGAAAAGTATGGCGTGGGGCTGGGATTTATGTCCTTCTTTACCAAGGCAGTTTGCGCAGCACTGAAGGAATTCCCTGCTGTAAATGCATCGATTGATGGTGATGAAATTGTCTATCATGATTACTGCGATGTGTCCATCGCAGTATCAACTCCAAAAGGACTAGTTGTTCCTGTAATACGAAATGCGGAGGCCTTAAGTATGAACCAAGTGGAAGCTGAAATTGCTCGACTGGCTGGTCGCGGAAGAGAAGGTAAGCTTTCTATTGAGGAAATGACGGGCGGCACTTTCACCATTACCAACGGTGGCGTGTTCGGTTCGATGTTGTCAACACCTATTATTAACGCACCCCAATCGGCTATTTTAGGAATGCATAATATTGTTGAGCGGCCAGTAGTGGTAAAGGGTGAAATTGTAGTGAGGCCAATTATGTATTTAGCTCTTTCATATGATCATAGAATTGTGGATGGAAGAGAATCCGTTAGTTTCTTGGTGCGCGTGAAAGAAATGTTGGAAGATCCTGGAAGGTTAATTTTGGGAGTTTAAAATTTAAACGCATGAAAACAGTTAGAAAATTAAAGTTATTGATTGGTATCTCTTTTTTCGTTTCAATGCCTTTTTTTTCTAACTGCCTAGAACCCTGCCCAGAGCCTATTGAACCGGTTCTCGGTGTGCGGTTCACTAATGTAAATTCTCCTGTTCTCTATCAGACAGCAACGGCAAAAGAAACAAAAAATGTTTTCAATAACTCCAACGGTTTTTTCTCTCTCGCTCTGTCGCTTAATCAAGATCAGTTAACCTACTTTTTTTCAAATGGTATTAGAACGGACACCCTCACGCTTTCATATAAAAGGGATTTTAAATTTGAATCTGAGAGGTGTGGATTTGTATTGAATATTCTCGATTTAAAAATAACAAACCCTACGAGTTTCAAGAGAGTTAAAATCGAAAATGATAATGGCATTTTTTCCACTAGTTATTTTATTAATGTTACAATAGATGATTAGATTAGCAATTGTAATAGCCCTTTTGCTAAGTTCTCTTGCAAATTGCTTTTCGCAGTTTAAGCCCAGAGATTTTTTCTTAGGTATTGATTTATTAAGATCATTGCCCATTTATTTTGATCAAGGTTTTACGTTTGAACCATCCTTAGTTTACGGGATCAAAAACGGTTTTACATTAGACGCGGCCTTTGGAATCTCTGATATTTCCAAGAATGAAATTTTTGAGAATATCAAGTACAATTGCGCTGGAAACTATATTAGACTAGGAGTTAGAAAGGAACTAGGTAATCAAACAAATTTCGATGTAGGCTTAGCAGTAGGTTATAGTAATTATAAAGAGACGGGTAAAACTACTTTTGTAGGAAAGTACTTTGGTGATTATACTTATGAGGAGTCAACTAATGATAAAATTTTCTTTATAGAACCTTCTATCGATTATAAGTTTCAGCTACTTCCTAAACTATTTCTTATTCCACAGCTGAGGCTACCAATTCCGTTAAATGCATTTGAAAAGAAAAGTTTTAAATCGTATTCCGCTCCAGGCATAGGTTATCTAATACCTTCCCCAGAGCTTTTTTTCCAACGCATTGCTGTCAGATTACTATATAAAATTAATTAATAACCCACATTATGCAATACAATGTTATCGTAATTGGTTCAGGCCCTGGAGGCTATGTGGCCGCTATCCGAAGTGCTCAACTTGGATTTAAAACCGCGATCATAGAAAAATATCCCACATTGGGTGGCACTTGCCTTAATGTTGGATGCATTCCTTCCAAGGCATTGTTAGATTCATCCGAGCATTTCCACAACGCCACCCATACGTTTGAGGAGCATGGCATTGATATTACTGATCCTAAGGTGAACATGCCTCAGATGATTTCACGTAAGGCAGGCGTTGTTAAAGCCAACGTAGATGGCATTGCTTTCCTGATGAAGAAAAACAAAATAGACGTGCTTCAAGGTGTTGGCTCATTTGTAGATAAAAACACAATCAAGATAACAGCCAGTGATGGCAAGGAGACTTCCATAACAGGCGATAAGATTATCATAGCCACAGGCTCTAAACCCACACCACTTCCGTTTGCCCCTTTTGATAAGAAGAGAATCATATCTAGCACCGAAGCACTCGAAATAAAGGAAGTTCCAAAAAGTATGATTATCGTGGGTGGAGGTGTGATTGGGATGGAACTGGGTTCAGTTTATGCGCGGATAGGCACTAAAGTTTCGGTGGTAGAGTTTATGGACAGTTTGATTCCTACTATGGACGGAACAATGGGCAAGGAACTTTTAAAATCGACCAAAAAGTTGGGCATGGATTTTTACCTAGGCCATAAAGTAACATCGGTTGTTAACACGGGTGATGAAGTTGTATTAAAAGCTGAACCAAAGAACGGTGGTGAAGCAATTGAATTAAAGGGAGATTACTGTTTAGTAAGTGTTGGACGAAGACCTTTCACCGAGGGATTGGGCTTGGATAAAGTAGGCATTGAATTGGATCGTGGGAAAATCGTTGTAGACGATCATCTTAAAACCAAGGCAGATAACATCTACGCTATTGGTGATGTAGTCCGTGGTGCAATGCTTGCCCATAAGGCAGAAGAAGAAGGGGTGATGGTGGCAGAGCAAATTGCAGGACAGAAACCACACATCAATTATTTACTAATTCCCGGAGTAGTTTATACGTGGCCGGAGGTGGCCAGCGTGGGCTATACCGAAGAGCAATTAAAGGCCGATGGGAAAGCTTATAAAGTGGG
The DNA here is from genome assembly GCA_027487845.1 of Flammeovirgaceae bacterium. GTDB lineage: Bacteria > Bacteroidota > Bacteroidia > Cytophagales > Cyclobacteriaceae > ELB16-189. The sequence continues at coordinate 131,457 of JAIYCV010000037.1, read as the reverse complement.
GAGCTTCCCTTATAAAGCATTAGGAAGGGCGCGCGCTAGTATGGATATGGACGGGCTGGTAAAAATTCTTGCCGATAAAAGTACCGATGAAATTTTGGGAGTTCATATCATCGGTGCCCGCGCGGCTGATATGATAGCCGCTGGTGTAGTGGCTATGGAATTCCGTGCGGCAGCGGAAGATGTGGCAAGAATGAGCCATGCACACCCTACTTACATGGAGGCGGTAAAAGAGGCTTGCTTAGCGGCAACCGCAAATAGACCTATTCATTTGTAGTTTTGAGAAATTGATTTTTTGAGAACGGTTGATATGAGAACCGATCTCAATAACATCATGAGCAAGATGGGGAACAAAAATGGATTCAGTTCTTGCGGCTGGCCAATCCATAAAAGTAAGATAGATGCTATTGTGACGTAGTAAGTGAAAGTAAAATAGGGGGTGACAAATTTTTTTGATTTTCCGCCTATTATAAGAAACAAAGCTCCAACTAAATGTAAAGGAAACGCCCATAGCAAGTTAAAATTTCTGGCGGCATCATGGTGATCGGTGAATGCCCAGAGCGAGGCTAGCAGAATCCCAATCAAACCACAGATACCGAAAAGAATAGCATCAAACCATTTGCTTACTCTCTTTCTTTTCCAATCGCGCCAACTGATTGCCGCAGCAATCAAGAACAAACCACCGAATGCAATCCAAGGGTGAACAAAACTGGTTGTTATTTCGACCGGATTGGGATTAAACACCACGTTGGTTTGAGAAGCTAAAGGCACTAAAACAGAGTCGTTCTTAACTTTTGCTTTTGCCACGAAACTTTCGACATAATCGGGTAGAAATAGGTATTCGTAGGCCGACATTTTTCGATCAATGGGCGAACCCAAACAGATGTCTATACCCAAATCGCCCCAAGGCAAGGGATCTAAATATTCATTTGTTTTTTGCCGAAATGACTGCTCTGGTTTTAAGAAAGCACTATCCCATTTTAAATCGGAACCAAGTTGTTCTGTAAGTACATCCCTAATTTTGGTGGCGCAGTTATTATGATAATAATCGTAGCGATAGGTTTGATTTTCAGGCCTTGAGTTCCAAACTAAGAAATCAAACAGCCTTTGCTTTTGGGCTGTGGTAAGATTAAGTGTCTGTTCATGAATAAAGCGGTTGTAGAAAATATACGCATCTTTAAAATCTTTATAATACGATACACCCAGTTTATAGTATAAAAATCCCCTAGCAAAGTTGAGATAGAAATTTGGCTGATTAAAGTCGAAAACGCCATAGTTGAAGGCATAATCCATTCCGTTAAGGGAGTCATAAACTCTAATTGCACTGTGGCCGAATGCGGCATACAACTCGTTGGGGTCAGGCCCTAGTGTGATTATTGATATGGTGGCCGAGGGCGATAAAATTGTATTCTGAGCTTTCGCATACAACGAAACAAGAAGACAAGCGAATAAGATAAATTTGCGCATACTTTGTTCTTGGAACTAATGCCTATTTTTACATCGGAAAGATAAAACATTCGCTTACCAAACGATAATTTTCCAGCATTCAGTTTATGAACCGCAACCTAAAAGACGGATTAAATTTCGTTAGTAAGCTAAACGTGAAGCGCGGCTTCAATGCGTTGCAATTAGTAAGCAGTTATTATCAATCTAAAGCCCTAGGTAAACCCCATCATCGCGGAATGCCTATGAGCATTTCAATAGAACCCACTACTTCCTGTAATTTGCGCTGCCCCGAATGCCCCAGTGGCCTTCGTTCTTTTACGCGACCAACAGGTATGCTCAAACAAGATTTGTTTACTCATCTAATCGATCAACTGGCACCCACTCTTCCTTACTTAATTTTCTACTTTCAGGGTGAACCCTATTTAAATACTTCTTTCTTGGATATGGTGAAGTACGCTGCCACAAAAGGAATTTATACAGCTACTTCAACCAATGGGCATTATTTAACAGAACAAGCGTCCAGAAAAACGATAGAGTCTGGTTTAGACCGATTAATAATTTCGATTGATGGAACTACGCAAGAAACATATGAATCGTATCGCGTGGGCGGCAAGCTGGAGAAAGTCATTCAAGGTACAAAAAACATCGTCCGTCTCAAAAAAGAATTGAAGTCGCAAACGCCACATGTTATCTTTCAATTTTTGGTCGTAAAGCAAAACGAACATCAAATTGATGAAGTAAAAAAACTAGCACACGAACTTGGTGTGGATGAAGTGGCATTGAAGACTGCACAGATTTATGATTACGAAAACGGTTCTGAGTTTATACCTTCTATTGATCAATATTCGAGATACCGCAAAAATGATAACGGCACTTATTCAATCAAAAATAAATTGCTAGACCATTGCTGGAAAATGTGGCATAGTTGCGTGATCACCTGGGATGGCAAAGTAGTGCCATGCTGTTTCGATAAAGATGCGCACTATGTGTTGGGTGATTTAACCAAAAATACATTTAAGGAAATTTGGGAAGGCGATAAATACAATCAATTCAGAGCGTCACTTTTGAGGTCAAGAAGCGAGATAGAGATGTGCAGAAATTGCACCGAGGGAACTAAAGTGTGGGCTTAATCTAGATGCCCTTTTCTTTTAGCTGCTGCTCGATTTTATCAAAATCAACTGCACCGCACTTGGCACAGCCAGTAGAACAGCCCGTTTTAGTTTGAAAGGATTTGTAAACCATCCTCACTACAAAGAACACCGCTCCCGAAAAAAGTAAAATGATGATTGCCTGCTGAATCATAATTCAAATTTAACGAAGTAAAGCCAAAACAAACAATTATCAGAAAAGATTCAGCCGTTCGCCTGCGGACAGCTTGATACGGATGCGTACATCAACAAGCAGCGAAGTATTTGTTTCCGCCCCATTTCAAGACGTTTTTTCAATGGCATCAATATTGGCTGTTAGCTTTCAACTATTTCAATACTGATTTAATCTAACCAGTTCATAAGCCTATATTTTTATGATAAAGAATTACCTGACCACGGCTTTTAGAAATCTTTGGAGATCAAAAACAAGCACGCTAATAAACCTCTCTGGGCTTACGCTTGGTGTAACCACCAGCTTGATTTTGTTCTTGTTAATTCGTCAACAGTCGAGTTTTGATAACTTTCACAACAACGGTGATCGGATTTATCGTGTGGTTTCAAGTTCGGACGGTAACCAAGAAAGGTTTTATTCAGTTGGCGTGGCCCCCGCCTTGCCCGATGCTTTTAGAAATGACTTTCCGGAAGCCGAGCAAGTCGTGTTTACATCTTACCGAGGCAATGGTTCGCTCATATCAATTCCGCAATCAAAAGGTGAGTCAAAAAAATTTGAAGAGAAGAAAGGAGTGGTGTATACGCAGCCTAATTTCTTCAAAGTGTTTAATCGTAAAATTTTGATGGGCGATGTGGAGAAAGGATTAGATGAGCCTAACGAGGCAGTGCTGTCTGCGAAATCAGCGATCAAGTATTTTGGAAAAACCGATGCCATTGGCGAAGTACTAAATTTCGAGAGCAGAGATTTTAGAGTTACCGCAATTATTGACGATGCCCCCATAAATACCGATTTGCCTTTTGATGTGATTCTTTCTTTGGCAACAATAAAAAAGGAAAGAGATGAGGTGGGGTGGAAAGGTATATGGAGTGATGAACATTGCTACTTCCTATTAAAAAAAGATGCCAGCATTAAAGAGATTGAAAGGCGACTTCCTGAATTTGTTAAAAAGTATTATGGCGAAAACAAGGACAATGTAATCTACGAAATGCAACCATTATCAGATATTCATTTTGATGAACGCTATGGAAATTACAATTACAATACCATTAGCAAGCAAATGTTAGGTGCATTAACTGTAATCGCACTATTTCTGATTATCACAGCGTGCATCAATTTTATCAACCTAGTTACAGCAGAGTCTATCAAGCGCTTAAAGGAAGTAGGCATTCGTAAGACATTAGGTAGTTCGCGTGGTCAATTGGTCACTCAATTTTTGGGAGAGTCAAGCTTGGTAACACTTTTTGCCGTCTTTTTAGCAATTGGAATTGCGCAACTTGGCCTTGGATTTCTTAACCCATTTTTAGAATTGAACTTATCACTTAATCTATCTCACGACAAAGGGCTCTGGATTTTTCTTGTTGGCGTTACCGCATTTGTAGGTATACTTTCGGGGCTATACCCATCGCTAGTCGTTTCTGGTTTCAAACCCGTATTTGCGATTAAGAACCAAACCAACGCTAAAAACTCTTCGGGCTATTTTCTACGGAGGGGGTTAGTGGTGTTGCAATTTTTCATCTCACAATTTTTTATCATTGGAACGATCGTGTTGGTTAGCCAGATGAATTATTTTGCGAATAAAGAGTTGGGTTTTAGAAAAGATGCGATCGTCACCATTGCTATTCCCGAAAATGAAGGCTCCGGCTTTAAAGGTGCATCAAGCAAAATGCGCACGTTGCGAGACGAGATTATGCGACTGCAAGGAATTGAATTAGCGAGTTTGAGCAATACGCCACCGTCCTCAGGTAAAGTTCAATCTACTGATTTCTCAATGGAAGGAAAAGAGGAGCGATACGGCACTCAAATCAAAATAGCAGACGCTAATTATTTAGATTTATATGATTTGAAATTAATTGCCGGTAGTAATCTGCTGGACTTAGATACCGCGCGTGGTTTTCTGGCCAATGAAAAACTTGTAAACATGGTGGGTTACACTAATCCGCAAGATATTGTTGGAAAGAACATCAACTTTAATGGAGCAATTTTACCTGTTGTGGGAGTTATAAAAGATTTTCACACCATGTCATTACACGAGCCCATTGAAGCCACACTTTTGTACAACCGTATTCGCAGATATCAAACATTATCACTGAAAGTTAATCCTGTTGAGTTGAAGAAAACAATCCAACAAGTTCAACAAAAGTGGGAAGCTACCTATCCAAACTTCATTTTCTCCTACAAATTTTTGGATGAAGAGATCAAAGAATTTTATGATCGCGAACAAAAGATGTCTACTCTACTTGCTGTCTTCACTTCCATTGCTATTTTTATTGGATGTTTGGGTTTATTTGGGCTAGCAACTTTTATGGCAAACCAGAAAACAAAGGAAATAGGAGTGCGGAAAGTACTAGGAGCATCTGTTCAAAACATCGTGTTGCTTTTCTCGAAAGAGTACGTGATACTTATCCTGATTGGCTTTGGCTTGGCTGCGCCAGCTTCTTGGTACGTTATGAACCAGTGGCTCAAAGACTTTGCCTATAAGATTACCCTGGGTCCAACAATTTTTATTGCCGGGCTTGGCGTTACATTTCTTATTGCACTGGCAACAGTTGGGTATCGATCATTTAAGGCGGCAACGGTCAATCCGGCAAAGTCTTTAAAATCAGAATAAGCAGTTTACCAAAATCAGATTAATCCCTTAAATAAAAAATGAGATTATATGTTTAAAAACTATTTCATTACGGCCATCAGAAATTTGGTGCGATCCAAAGGCAGTGCGTCTATCAATTTATTCGGCCTAACATTGGGCATCGCGTCAAGCCTTATTCTTTTTTTGATTGTAAGGCATCTTGATAATTTCGATCGGTTTCATGCCAATAGTGAAAGCATTTACCGCATTGCCACTGAATTTGATGACAATAATTCCGGTGGCAAAGAATATCAATCAGGTATTCCTGCGGTTTTACCTGACGCATTTAGAATTGACTTTCCAGAAGCGAAAGAAGTCACCCACATACAATATGATAATGGAGGAGTTATTTCCATACCAAAGCAAAAGGGCGATTATAGAAAGTATGAGGAGAGACATGGAATCGCATTTATAGAACCAAACTTTTTCAACATTTTCGATCGGAAGATTTTACTTGGCAATGCAATTAAAGCGTTGGACGAACCAAATGAGGCCGTTATCTCAAAAAAATTAGCTCTAAAATACTTTGGTAAGGAGGATGTCATTGGAGAGATTTTTAGGTATGAGCTCAAAGATTATAAAGTAAGTGCCTTGATGGAAGACGCTCCAAGTAACACCGATCTGCCCTTTGAAATAATGCTTTCCTATGCTACCATAAAAATTGAGCGTGAAAAGAGTGGATGGCATAGTATATCGAGTGATGAACAGTGTTACATCTTAGTAGAGGGCAACGACAACCTTCAAAAAATCAAAAGTCGTTTGCCCGAATTTGGAAAAAAATACCTAGCCGATGATGCAGAAGATGAGCGGTTTGTTGTTCAGCCGTTTGCAGAAATCCATTATGATGATCGATTCGGCAATTACAATTACAATACGGTAAGCAAAGGAATGCTTTCCGTGTTTGGGGTTATTGCCTTTTTTTTAATCATCACTGCCTGCATCAACTTCATAAACCTATCAACTGCCGAGGCTATTAAGCGATCAAAAGAAGTGTCTATTCGCAAAACAATGGGCAGCACACGAAGCCAGTTGATTATTCAGTTCTTAGGCGAGGCCTCATTGGTTTCATTTGCTGCTATGGTTCTTGGCTTAGGCGTGGCAGAAATGGGGTTGAGGTTTTTGAATCCTTTTTTGGATTTGAGCCTTCAACTAAACTTTTCTAACGATTGGGGTTTGTGGATATTCGTGATTAGTGTCTTTGTGCTTGTATCATTGCTTTCTGGTTTATACCCCTCGTTTGTTCTATCTGGTTTCGATCCCATTGCTGCCATGAAAAATAAGACAAGCAATAAAAACTCATCGGGCTTTATGTTACGCAGGGCATTGGTTGTATTGCAATTCTGCATCTCACAATTTTTTATCATAGGCACTATTGTATTGATAAGTCAGATGAATTACTTCCGTAACAAAAAATTGGGATTCGCAAAAGATGCGATTATTACTATTGGCTTGCCTAATACTAAAGCCGTTAAAACACTGCGCGATGAAATTAGCCGAATACCGGGTGTTGAAATGGCGAGTTTAAGCAATACACCTCCATCATCAGGTTCCGTAAGCGGCACAGGTTTTAAAACCGAAGATGGCAAAGAATACGGCACTCAAGTAAAAACTATTGACGACAAGTACATTCCCCTCTATCAGTTAACGATGGTCGCAGGAAAAAACGTTGCCGATCGTGACTCGGTTCAGGGCTGTATTGTGAATGAAAAACTAGCGAAAATGATTGGGTATAATAACCCAAGCGATTTGCTTGGAAAGCGCTTGGATTTTTGGAGCAAGAAGACGGAAGTAATTGGAGTGGTAAAGGACTTTCATACCGTTTCTCTCCACCAATCAATCGATGCAACTATTATGTTTAATCAGGTTAGCGGATACAGAAATTTATCGGTAAAAGTTAACCAAGCGAAATTTCAGGAAACTATAAAACAGATTCAACAAAAGTGGGATGCTGCTTATCCTGAGTTTCTTTTTGGTTATCAGTTTATGGACGAACAGATTAAAAACTTTTATGAACGCGAAGAAAAAATGTCGACTCTGCTAACTGTTTTTACTTCCATAGCAATATTTATAGGATGTCTTGGCTTATTTGGCTTAGCCACATTTATGGCAAACCAAAAAACGAAAGAGATTGGCGTACGTAAAGTATTAGGAGCGTCTGTTGAAAGTATTGTGTTTTCTTTTTCCAAAGAGTATATGAAGCTAATTGTAATTGGTTTTCTCTTGGCCGCACCAGCAGCATGGTACGTAATGAATCAATGGCTTAATGGTTTTGCTTACAAGATTGAATTGGGGCCAACGATTTTTATTTCAGGCTTGAGCATTACCTTTTTTATTGCAGTATTTACTGTGGGTTACAGGTCTTATAAAGCAGCAACCGTGAACCCCGCGCAGTCATTGAAATCAGAATGATTCCAAACAAATGAATTTTAGGAATTTGAGTATCTTTGGCTATGGAAGAAAATAACAACATAGTTAGTGACCCTGCCATAATGCTTGGAAAGCCTACAATAAAGGGTACTAGAATCACTGTTGAACATATTTTAAACATGCTTTCCGAAGGAGCTTCCTTTGCGGAAATAACTGACATGTACCCACATATTACTGTGTCAGATATTAAAGCGGCCCTCCAATATGCTTCTTCTCTTGTAGCGCACGAGGAGATATTATCAATCAAATGATACTTGCGGACGAGAACATAGATAGAAGTATCATTGAGGCGTTGGGAACAAATGGATTTGAGGTTTACTCAATTAAGGAAAGCCGACCTGGTATGACTGATGAAATGATTGTAGATTTTGCTAAGGATATGCCTTGGCTCATTTTGACGAATGACAAGGATTTCGGGAATTGGGTATTTGCTCATGGCAGAAAAAACATAAGCGTGGTTTTGCTTAGGTATAAATTCTCACAGCGACTAGAAATGATCGACACTGTGGTAAAACTTTTTAGAGCGCATGAAAATTTTTTGCTAAAGCGATTTACTACCGTTACCGTGAATAAGATCAGAACAACTCTTCTCAATTAGAAGCAACTAAAAAGCGGCTACCATTTTTCTTTGATTATGTCCAGCATTTCTTTGTGTACATCACACGCTGCGCATAACTCTCCTCCAAAAAGGAAGTTGCCACCTCCGTTAAAGTCGGTAACCTTACCACCTGCTTGCTGAACTAGCAATGCACCCGCGGCCACGTCCCACGCATTAAGATTGTATTCAAAAAAACCTTCCATGCGGCCGCAAGCAACGTATGCTAAGTCAATGGCAGCGCTGCCCAATCTCCGGATGCCGTGTGTTTTTTCGAGAAATAGTTTAATTATTTCCAGGTAGGCATCTCGCTTATCAAAATGGTAATAGGGAAACCCGGTGGCGAGCAAACTTTCGTTTAGGTTACGAGCCTTCGATACGTGAATTTCTTGGTTGTTGCAATAAGAAGGATTCCCTTTTGAAGTATGATACGCATCGCCACGAGTGATGTCGTGTACCACGCCAGCCACAATTTCATTGTGGTTCAGCAGGCCAATGCTGATAGAAAAAATAGGAAGACCGTGTGTGAAATTAGTTGTACCGTCTAACGGATCGATGATCCACCGATAATCATTCGTCCCATCGACAGAAGAACCTTCTTCGCCAAGAATTCCAGACCCTGGCAAAATCTTGTTTAAAGCAGCCACAATTTTTTTTTCGGATTCCTTATCCACATAAGAAACCAAATTCGTAAATCCGTCACCTTTCAATTCAATACGGTTCTTATCAAAGTTTTTAGATTCCGTTTGAATAAAGTATCCCACTTCGCGGCAAAGATCAACTACGTTGTTTTCGATTTCTTGTAAATTCATTCGCAGACTGGTTTATGAGTTTCGAGCCGCCAGCCACGAGAAACGCCTCGAACCTTAAAGCTCATAGCTTAAATATCCAACAATTATTCCTTTTTGCCTTCAATCACAATTACAATTTCGCCCTTCACATCTTTTGCTTTGAAATGTGCCAGCACAAATGACACACTTCCCGTAACGGTTTCTTCATACACTTTGGTGAGCTCGCGCGAAACCGAAACATTTCTGTCGGGGCCGAAGAACTCCAAAATTTGCTCTAATGCCTTAACCAACCGATGGGGGGACTCATAAAGTAGGATAGTGCGTTCCTCTTCCGCTAGCTTTTTAATGGCGGTTTGCCTGCCCTTTTTGTGGGGCAAAAAACCTTCGAAAACAAATCGATCTGTCGGGAAACCCGACTTCACAAGTGCCGGAACAAAAGCGGTAGCACCCGGTAGGCATTCTACTTTTAAGCCAGCGTTTAAAGACTCGCGTACAAGAAGAAATCCTGGATCAGAGATTCCCGGAGTCCCGGCATCGCTTATAAGTGCCATTACTTCGCCCGCCAGCATTCGTTTAACTAGCCCGTCTTGTGTTTGATGCTCATTAAAAATATGAAAGCTTTGCAGCGGTTTACTTATTTCATAATGTTTTAACAGAATTCCTGACTTCCGAGTGTCTTCCGCTAAAATAGTGTCTACCGATTTGAGGATTTCCAACGCGCGCAATGTGATATCTCCCAGGTTGCCGATAGGAGTTGGGACGAGGTAGAGCGCAATCTTCTCCATTTGATTTCAAAATACAAGTTCAAGATTTCAAATTAGAATCACACTACTAAATCGGCAATTTGTAATCTGTAATTTTTTGCAATTTTGAATTAGCTAAGCGAATCAATCATCTTAGCCAACGCATAATCTTTTTCAGTAACTACATTCCCGGCATCGTGTGTTGAAAGCTCGATGCTCACCGAATTATAGACGTTGCTCCAAAACGGATGGTGGTTCATCTTCTCCGCTTCTAAAGCCACCTTGGTAATAAAACCAAACGCTTCTGTAAAATCTTTAAACTTGAAGGTCTTCTTTAGTTTATTGTCTTCTTCTATCCACATACAAAAAATAGTTATTTGTTAAAGATAGCATTTGCGTGGCGGCCCTGCCAAAAATCAAAGAGAAACGATGCCTTCTATTTCCGATATCTTCTTATAAACGTCAATAACCGCCTGACTGGAAGGCATCATCATTTGAAGTGTTACGCTGGTGTAGTTCCCATTTTTAGATGTCTTCTCGTTTGCTGTATGCAAGAGAAAGAGTTGCTTCAGTTCAGCTTCTTTTCCTTTCGGAACAATGAACTTAAAAATATACAGCGAAGGCCATGCATAATGTTGGTCTAATTTTTCTTGAAATGATAAATACCAATCTTCGTTCATATTAAAGCAAAAAGCCCCTTTTAAGGGGCCATCATGTTACCTTTTAACCCAAAAAACTCCAAGGTCCTGAGCTGTTGAAACAAAAGACCTCGGAGGTTTTATGAAAGTCTACTAATAAAATTTATAGCGTTTGTCCTTTATCTCCGCGGCATCTTTGAATGCTTCAGAAACATTGTAAGCTACTCGACCATTCATGGCTTGAAGAGCTTGATTTTTGAACGTAGCATATTCTTGCATGCCCGGGGCCACCGTTTTATTTTTCATCTCAATGATAAAGACGCCATTTTCTCCAGCAAAAGGCTTCGTAGTTTTTCCTCCTTCCAATGAGAAAGCTGCACCCACTGCAGTCGGATCGAAGCCAATTGTGCCTAACGCATTTCCATTTAACTTCAAATCATTCACCGTATTTACTGTGGCATCGCTGCCAAACGCCTTTGCGATTTCTTCTAACGAACCTTTTTGAGCCGCTAATTTTTCAATGATCGCTTTGCCTTTTAGTTCATTTTTCACCATCGGCGTTATTTCATCTTTAATTTTCTCCAATGGCTTAAACCCAGCTTCTGTTTCACCTGTCATTACGGCTACCACGTAATTATTTTCAAGGTCAAATACAGTTGAAACTTTTCCATTTTTTGCATCGCGGAACAGCCAAGTAACCATTTGGCGGGCTTCGCCCAAGTTGTTTACTCTTCTCTCGGTGGTGCTTACTTCATTCGCATCGTACACAATTAAACCTTCTTTCGTTGCTTTTTCCTTGAATTCGTCAACTCCTGAAAGGCCACTGGCAAAAGTGTCTGCTTTTCTAAACGTTTCGTTTTGCGTAGCTTCACTCGGTGTGATTTCGCGTTCAATGGTAGCTATTGTATAGGCAGTGTTATTTTTAACTTCGGTTACACTAATAATGTGATAGCCAAAGGTAGTTTCGGTTAACTCTGGCAGTAAACCTGTTTTTTTTGCTTTAAAAACAGCCTCTTCAAATGGTTTTACCATTTGGCCCGAAGTAAAATAGCCTAGGTCTCCGCCTTTTGAAGCGGTACCGTCAGTTCCAAATTCCCTTGCTTTAGCAGCGAAGTCAGCACCGCCTTTAATCTCTTTCAAAATCTTGGTAGCCTTTTCTTTTGCTTTGGCCTTTTCTTCCGGTGTGTCTTTGTCCCATTTAATTAGGATGTGGCTCGCCTTAGCTGTGCCTATGGTATCCTCACCCACGGCTACAACTTTAACTAGTTTATAATTGCTGCCTTCCATCAGTGGCCCCAAAATCGTACCCGCAATTAAATTTTCTTTTTGACTGGCTAAGAACGTTGGCAACTTCGAAGGAGATACTTTTTCAAAAGCGTTCTTTCCATCGCTGTTGTTGGTGGCGTAAGCCGAATCTTCAGTCGTTGTAGCAAATGATACTTTAAGTCTTTCCAATTCCTGACGGATGGCCAACGAATCTTCCGCTGTGGCAACTAATGGTATGGTTACATAGCTCATATTGCGACTAAGCTCTACTTTGTATTTCTTTTTATTTTTTTCGTAGTAGCCTTTCAGATCACTATCTGTAACTTTTATGGTTGAATCGCTGACCGAGAAGAAAGGCACATACAAATACTTCACCTCAGCAACATCATTTTGATTGTGATAGTCGCGTTCGCCTTCTGCTTCAGTTACATAATTGGTTTTAACGATTAGGTTTTCGTACTTCAAACGCTCGCGGCCCGGCACAAGGCTTTGCTTGAAAAGATTCCATCGAACCCTTGCCTCTGAATTTGCCGGCTGCGCATCCAAAGATTGCAGGTAGCTGATTAATTTACTTCGATCGAATTTGCCGAGTGAATCCAAGAATGATTGCTTAATGTTTTCGTCAATATTCTTCCCTTGGATCACATCCCAGATCTCGTCTGTGGTTACTTGTACGCCTACTTTTTCATATTGTGTGGTGATGGCATATTTGGCGATCAATAGATCCCAAGCTTGTTGGCGCAGGGTAGGCTGCTCACGCTCGCCAGGTTGGCGGCCAAAGTTGAGAATGTAGTTGTTTTCCCTGTCTTGCAAGACAGCCTGATATTCTTCTAGTGAAATGCTATTACCGGCAATAACGCCAATTTCTTTGTCGCTACCTCCAAAAATGGAGCGCGGGCCACTGCCGAATAAATCGCTACCTACAATGAAGGCGATCATGGCGAGGGCAATAAAACCGACAACCCATTTGGTCATTTTTTCCCTCAGCGTGCTTATCAATGCCATAAAAACCGAAAATTAAATGTTAAAAAAAATTAAAGAGCCGCAAATTTAACCCGTTCTGTCAATTCAGCAAAGGTTAAAAAAATCATCCGTGGAAGTTTACTGATTCTGTGGCAGAATTGCCCTTTTTCCCATCCTCCACGGTAAGTGTAACGGTTTGAATACGGTTATCCAGCGTGGTAAGAATGGAAAAGGTGTAACCGGGTATTTTGATTTCCTCCCCTTGATCGGGAAAATCTTCTGTAAATGAAAGAATAAGGCCGCCCAGCGTTTCATAATCGCCCTCAGGCAATGACCAACCATATGTTTCATTCAGGTAATCAATTTCATGCCGGGCACTCAGTTGATATGTTTTGTCATCCAGTTTCTGCTCCAACAACGTGTCTTCGTCATGCTCGTCTTCAATATCTCCAAAAATTTCTTCGATCACATCTTCCATACTCACCAAACCCGAAATTCCACCAAATTCATCCACAACGGCCGCCAGGCTTTTACGCTCTTTTATCAATTGAACCATCAATGCATTTGCAAGCATGGTTTCGGGCACAATTCTAATGGGAGTTAGAATTTCTTCAATTGTTTGGGGTTTGCCAAAAAGGGCAGCTGAATGACAATAGCCAATAATGTCATCAATTTTTTCTTTGTAGATCAATATTTTAGAATGGCCACTCTCCAAAAATGCTTCTTTTAGCTTTTCGATGCCGTCCTGAATGTCGATGGCGGCTATCTCTGTTCTTGGAATCATGCAATCGCGGATGCGAACGGTTTTGAACTCTAGCGCATTATGGAATATCTTTCTGTCAAGCTTTATTTCTTCGTCATCGTGCTTTACGTTCAAAGAATTTTTCAAATAATTATTCAGATCAGTTAATCCGAAAACGGGCTTCTCTTCCGAATACTCTAGGCGCAAGACGTAAATGATTACAAACTTTGACAGTGAGACGATTGGAAACATGATCACCCAAATAGGAAAATAAAGCAGCTGAAACGGAACAGCCAAAGCCGCCAACATGAGATTGGGATTGATTAGAAATAAACTCTTAGGAAGAAACTCAGCCGTAAACAAAATGACCATGGTAGATCCAAAAGTTTGAATCAATAGAACAGAAAGCTCATTGTTTAGGCTGGCAGGTAAAGTTTCCTTTAGCATGGGCTCGAACATTTCGGTGGTGTAAATGCCAAAAAGAACCAATGCCAGCGTATTGCCAATTAGGGTGGTGCCAATAAAACCCGAAGGTTTCTTGATAAACCGCGACATGATAGTGGCCCAGGTGACTCCTTTTTTAGCTTTAAGTTCTATTTGTAGCCGATTTGCCGAAAGAAATGCTATCTCAATGCCGGAAAAGAAAAACGAAAATACGAGTGAAATAAGAATGGCTGGAATCAGATGAGTGTCCATGGAAGAAGTTATTTTTTCTTACGATAAACAAATAAGAAAAACAGTCCTGTGGACAGCATAATCGACCAATACGCGAAGCTGATATCGCGCGTCATAATCTCATAGATGCCAATAATTACGAAGACCACCGCCAAGGAAAGAATGATGATATCAACCAATTTCATAATTGCCAAATAGCTCTGTTTCTATTAAGCCGAAAACGAGAACTTATGGCAAAGGTACAATTTTGTGAGATTGCGTTGATCGGAAATTTTCAAGGCCACAGTGATAAGCCCGAATTACAATTTATTCAATATCAATTTCGCCCGTGAGATTTTTTATCGAATAGTCAGACATATCCTGCTTCGCCTCCAAGCCCGTGCCCGTTAGGATTCTTGTTGATTCTTTGATAGTGACAAACTTATCTGTAAAAATTGATTTTAGTTCCGGCTTCCAGAAGAGTTCTTCGGTAGTTAGTTGCTCGTTTTTCTCAATGTTTGTCACCTCTACTTTTCCTCTTGCTCTCCATTTTTTTTCTTCTTTGAAATAATAGGCAGTATTGGCTTTTAAAGTGGAGGCAAGATTGCCAGCCTCGTCATACGATTCCAAATACATTCCTTCCGGCAATTCAAGGTCTCCATTTTGAAACTCGAGGATTTTTTTTGCTTTCATTTTGCTTTTCATCTGATCTTTTTCAGTTGAAAGCACCTCAATGTCTTCTGCTTCTCTAAGCGCACCTTTGTATTCAACTGGTTTTGGAGGATCGGGTCGTTTACATCCCTCCATTAAGAAAGAAGAACTAAGTAAGAGAAGGAGGGAAGGAAAATAGGTTTTAATCATTTTTTTATCTTTTTGATTCAATATTGATGCCAATCAATTTATGCTCGTTTTTAGGTTGAAAGAAAGAATAGAATTCAACCCAATCAAAACAAGATCCGGAACAAAGCTGACCTCATTAATCTGATCTTCAAAAAAATGAGCATCGCCTCCGCAAGTGATTAGTTTGCAAGAAGGATGTTTATCGGAAATTTTGGCAATGAATCCGTGTATCTCTGCAAGAATTCCATTCATCACTCCGCTTTGCATACAGGTTTCGGTGCTGTCGCCAATTAATTTTGCTGAAATGCTTGGCTGGACTGTTGGTAATTTGGCCGTAAATTGATGCATCGCCTGAAAACGCATACTTACACCTGGTGAAATGACGCCACCAAGATAATTTCCATGTTCATCTACCAATTCATAGTTAATACAACTGCCTAAATCAATTACCAGACTTGTTTGATGTGGATAGATAGCCCAAGCGCCACATGCCGCGGCCAACCGATCGGCACCCAATGTTTTAGGAGTAGCGTAAAGATTTCTGATAGGAAGTGGTGTCGCACTTGAAAGCAATACAACTTTAGCGAGATTAAGTTCGCCAATCAATGCTTTGGAATCGCCATTGACCGAGCTAACTAGCACGGCCTCAATATTTTTATTTTCTACGAATGAAGTTAACTCATCCGGAGTTGAAAAAGAGTTTTGATGGAGCAACACGTCATTATCAAAGAATGCCGCTTTGATTCTGGTGTTTCCCCAATCAATAACTAGATTCATCTTACAAATGAAAAAGTCCTTCGTTGAGCAAGTTCAACGACTTTTCTTTTTGGGCTGTATCTACCAAGATGGAAATATTATTGTGGCTTCCTCCATATGATACCATTCTGATTTTTATTTCTGCCAAGGCGTCAAAAACATCTCTCAAAACAGCTTTCTTTTCCGATAGGCCATTGCCTACAACGCAAATGATAGTTTGATTCTTTTCAATTTCGATCGTGCCAAATTTTTCTAGCTCTTCCTGTATTTCCGCAAGATACTTATCATCATCTATAGTCAATGAAACCGCTACTTCAGAAGTAGAGATCATGTCTATTGACGTTTTATTTTTTTCAAATACTTCGAATACTTTTCGCAGGAAACCATATGCCAGAAGCATGCGCGATGACTTGATGTTGATCACCGTAATGTTGTCTTTTGCAGCAATGGCTTTGAATTCGCCTTTGGTGCCTTTGTTACTAATTACCGTGCCGAGTGCTTTTTCATCCATCGTATTTTTTAGGATTACGGGCACTCCATATTTTTGTGCAGGCACAATGGTGGATGGGTGGAGGATCTTAGCACCAAAATAAGCAAGCTCAGATGCTTCATCGAAGGTAAGTTCAGCAATGGGCAGTGTTTTTTTAACTACACGCGGATCATTATTGTGCATACCATCAATATCCGTCCAGATTTGAATTTCATCCGCGCGCACAGCTGCGCCAATAAGAGAAGCGGTGTAGTCGCTTCCGCCTCTTTTTAAATTGTCTATTTCGTTCCTATGATTGCGACAGATATAACCCTGTGTTACAAAAATGTCAACATTGCCTAGTGCGTGAATGAGCGGTGTTATACGCTCGCTTATTTTTTCTAATTCAGGCTCCTGATTTTCATCGATCGACATAAAGTGCAGGGCAGGCAAAAGCCTAGCTCCAACCTTTTGTTCTTGAAGGTGATGGTAGAATAACTCGGTCGAGATTAATTCTCCTTGAGCCAGCAGTTCGCGGTAGCTTCTATCATCAAAACGGCCAGCGGCTAACAATCGGAACAAGCTAAAGTACCGACTCACTATTTCTTGCCCAATGGCTTTATACGGAGCGGTGCTATATAGTTCAGAAACAAATGTCAAGTAGTGTTTTTCCAAACCGGCAATCTCGTCAACCGCCTTACTGTTTTCTCTGGCCAACAAGAAGTCGCCCATCTTTACCAACGCATTGGTAGTGCCGCTCAAGGCGGATAAAACAACAATTTTTTTACCGGGCATACTTTGAACAAGCGTGGCAATTTTTCTCATGCGCTCGGGCTTACCTACCGATGTGCCTCCAAATTTTACTACTAGCATACTACTTTATTTTTTGAGGCTGCAAAGATAGAGAGGAAATTGAAAATCATTCATAAAAAAAGCCCCGCTAAATTTTTAGCGAGGCTTTTAAAAAGATACCTAATGCTAGTTTATTTTTTTACCTCTTCGTACTCCACATCTTGCGCATCTGCACTAGAGTTTCCTCCGGCTGAAGGCTCATTAGGAGGCGCTCCTGCTCCAGGATTAGCTCCTGGTTGCGCTCCTGCACCCGCATACATTTCTTGAGAAGCTGCTTGCCATGCTGCATTTAATGCGTTCATAGCATTGTCAATACCTGCAAGGTCTTGTGCCTTGTGTGCTTCTTTTAGTTTTTCGAAGTTGCTTGTGATGGCACTCTTATTTCCATCCGATAACTTGTCGCCAAATTCTTTCAACTGTTTCTCAGTTTGGAAGATCAGAGAGTCAGCCTGATTGATTTTCTCAATTTTCTCTTTCTCTTTTTTATCTTCTTCTGCATGAGCTTGAGCTTCTTGCTTCATCTTTTGGATTTCCGCATCGGTCAACCCAGAAGAGGCCTCAATTCTTATTTTCTGCTCTTTGTTTGTGCCTTTGTCCTTAGCCGACACATGAAGAATACCATTCGCATCGATATCAAATGTAACTTCTATCTGAGGCATACCGCGTTGCGCAGGAGGAATCCCATCCAAGTGGAATCTACCAATCGTGCGATTATCTTTTGCTAACGGGCGCTCTCCTTGCAGCACATGTATCTCTACCGAAGGTTGGTTGTCTGATGCGGTCGAAAAAGTTTCTGACTTCTTTGAAGGAATTGTTGTGTTTGATTCGATCAGGCGTGTCATTACGCCACCCATAGTTTCAATACCCAATGAAAGTGGAGTAACATCTAACAACAATACATCTTTTACTTCGCCTGTTAACACCCCGCCTTGAATGGCTGCTCCTATTGCTACCACTTCGTCAGGATTAACACCTTTAGATGGTTTCTTGCCAAAGAATTTTTCAACCTCTTCTACAATGCGAGGGATGCGAGTCGAACCGCCTACGAGTATAACTTCATCAATTTGAGAGACGGAATACCCAGAATCTTCAATCGCCTTCTTGCAAGGATCAAGCGTTCTTCTGATTAGATCATCTGATAACTGCTCGAATTTGGCTCTTGTTAATTTTTTTACTAAGTGCTCTGGTACGCCATCCACTGAAGTGATATATGGCAAATTGATTTCGGTTTCCTGAGATGAAGACAATTCGATTTTAGCTTTTTCAGAGGCTTCTTTTAAGCGCTGAAGAGCCATTGGGTCTTTGCGCAAGTCAATATTTTTATCAGACTTAAATTCGTCCGCCAACCAATTCATAATGCGCATGTCAAAGTCATCACCACCTAGGTGCACATCTCCGTTAGTGGATTTCACTTCGAATACGCCATCGCCTAACTCTAAAATCGAGATATCGAATGTACCACCGCCAAGGTCGTACACGGCAATTTTCATGTCTTTGTTTTTCTTATCTAGGCCGTATGCCAAAGCTGCAGCCGTTGGCTCATTGATGATGCGTTTTACGTCTAAGCCAGCTATTTGACCAGCCTCTTTAGTAGCCTGGCGTTCTGCGTCATTAAAATAAGCGGGTACAGTAATAACTGCTTCAGTAATGGTTGTTCCTAGATAATCTTCGGCCGTGGTTTTCATCTTCTGTAAGATCATAGCAGAGATTTCTTGAGGCGTGTAAAGCCTGTCTCCAATGCGCACACGAACTGTATCATTGTTGCCTTTTTCCACTTGGTAGCTTACCATCTTCATTTCACCGGTAGTGTCATTGAAGTTTTTGCCCATGAAACGTTTGATGGATTGCACCGTATTTTTCGGGTTAGTAATGGATTGACGTTTTGCAGGGTCACCTACTTTACGCTCGCCCTTGCCATTGTCCAAAAAGCCCACAATTGAAGGCGTAGTTCTGCGGCCTTCACTATTGGCGATTACGATAGGCTCATTTCCTTCCATTACGGCCACGCATGAGTTGGTGGTTCCTAAGTCAATTCCAATTATTTTTCCCATATTTTCTGTGTTTTGCGATCTTTGAATGATGCTCTCTTCTCAATGGTTGTGCCAAGTGAGTTTTCGGGAAGATTTGTGCCACAATGGCAGGAAAGAGGTTAGGGGCTTCGATCAGCTTGCGACCTCCTAACTGAAAATACTTTTCAAATCAACAGCAAAACCCTTAATCACTGTTGATTCCAATTGCCCTTTATGCAGTTTTTGGAAGAGCCGGAACATTCCATTTTCGTTAAGGAAATGTTCTACTGTTTGGAGCTCTGGGTCGATGATCAAATATTCCGCCACACCATGGGCGGCATAGTCAATGAATTTCTCATTTCGATCATATTTCTCGATAGAGGGCGAAGTAATTTCAACAATAAAATCGGGGGCAGGAAAAAGCATCTGATCATCAGTAAATTTGCTAGACTTCTCTTTATTGAAAAAAACGATGTCTGGTTCGTAATCGTTTCTCGTGAGTTCAATCATTACTTTTTCCGAACCTACTAATTCCCCCAGTTGATTATCCTCAACATATTGATTTAATCTGCTTAATAATTTTGCTAATACTCTCCAATGCCTTCTTTTGGCAGACTATGATAGACTATCTCCCCATTAATAAACTCAGCGGTGACATTTTCATGGATCAGATTACGAAATTCCGCTCTTTTCTTGGTTTCGCCATCTAATATAGTGCGCACCTCTTTCATCAACAGTACAATATCTGGATGCTGCTGCATTTGGACAAGTAGTTCTTCGCGAGTACTCATAAATGACACAAATTAATAAAATTTTTGATAATCAATTCCGGTTTTTGAAACCCCGTCCAAACACCACGTTTTCTTAATTACCTTTGCGCCACTTTTTATTATGACATTAGAACAAGAAATAGCCAAACGCAGAACCTTCGGCATTGTAAGCCACCCCGATGCAGGTAAAACCACGCTTACCGAAAAACTTCTTCTCTTTGGCGGTGCTATTCAGAAAGCGGGGGCCGTAAAATCGAGCAAAATCAAAGACCACGCCCGAAGCGACTGGATGGAAATTGAAAAACAACGCGGCATTTCGGTGGCTACTTCGGTGATGGGATTCAACTACAAAGACATCAAAATCAACTTGCTAGATACTCCTGGTCACCAGGATTTTGCTGAAGATACTTACCGCACCCTCACAGCCGTGGATAGTGTAATTATGGTGGTAGATTGTGTGAAGGGTGTAGAATCACAAACCGAAAAACTGATGGAGGTGTGCCGCATGCGCAACACCCCGGTAATTTGCTTTATTAATAAGCTGGATCGCGAAGGCCAGGATCCCTTCGATCTATTGGATGAAATTGAAGCCAAATTGGCAATAAAAGTGCGGCCATTAAGCTGGCCCATTAACATGGGAAAAGGCTTTAAGGGCGTTTATAGTTTGTATGAGAAAAGCCTTAAGCTTTTTACGCCTAGTAAAACAACGATTGCTGAATCAGTTGAAATCGGTGACATAAACGATCCGGAAGTTGAAAGACTGGTGGGTGAAAACAATGCCAAACAGCTGCGCGCGGATGTTGAATTAATTGAAGGGGTTTATCCGGATTTTAATGTAGATGACTATTTGCAAGGCAAAGTAGCACCCGTATTTTTTGGAAGTGCGGTAAATAATTTTGGCGTGAAAGAGCTGCTAGATACGTTTATAAAAATCGCACCGCCACCCATTGATAGGGAAACCAGCGTGCGCGAAATAAAACCGGAAGAGACTAAGTTTTCAGGCTTTATTTTTAAGATCCATGCCAACATGGATCCTAAACATAGAAATCGAATTGCTTTTTTACGGGTGTGTTCAGGCAAATTTGAACGCGGCACTAACTACTATCATGTGCGGCAAAACAAAGAGATACGATTCTCTAACGCTACAGCTTTTATGGCACAAGATCGTGAAACGGTGGACGAAGCTTGGCCTGGCGATATAGTAGGACTTTATGACACGGGCAATTTGAAAATTGGCGATACATTGACCAACGGTGAAAAGCTAATGTACACTGGTATACCCAGTTTCTCTCCCGAAATTTTTAAGGAAGTGATCAACAAAGATGCTATGAAAACAAAGCAATTGGAGAAAGGCCTACTTCAACTTATGGAAGAGGGC
This sequence comes from Flammeovirgaceae bacterium, assembly GCA_027487845.1. Taxonomy (GTDB): domain Bacteria; phylum Bacteroidota; class Bacteroidia; order Cytophagales; family Cyclobacteriaceae; genus ELB16-189. Next base: position 110,175 of record JAIYCV010000037.1, on the reverse strand, counting down.
GTAGCCCAATTGTTTACATATGATCTGGGTAAGCGAAAGGTGGTAGGCGTTGTAGGAGCGCTTCAATTTGAAGTAATTCAGTTTCGTTTAAAAAACGAATACAATGCCACTGCTGAGTTTATGCATCAAGGAATTTATAAAGCCTGCTGGATTAGCAGTAAGGATGAACGGAAATTAGCAGAGTTTATCGACAGCAAGCAACGCCATATTGCGCGCGACAAAGACAATAAACTAGTTTTTATGGCAGAATCAAGAGCCTGGTTGCAAATGGTTCAAGACAATTTTCCGGACATCTCTTTTCATTTCACCTCTGAGTTTAAAGCTTAAAATTATTGCGCCATGGAACATTCTTCACTAGGCAGGTATAAAAATTTGTTTCGCTTTGTATCCAATTGGCAAGCACATTTTAAGCAAAAGCTGAACAACGAATATAAACCGATGGAAGTGACTACTCGCGGAAACAGAATTACTTTCTCTGTGCCTACGTGGTCGCTTTACATGGTGTTTAAAGAAATATTTATGTCTGATTTTTATCGGATTGGTGAACTCGTTAAACTACTCCCTTCCAACCCAAGCATAATTGATGTTGGTGGAAATGCCGGATACTTTAATATGATGTTGTTCTCTCAAATTAAGGATGCTAAGGTTTTTGCCTATGAACCCATCATAGAAAATTGCAATCTGTTTTTGGAAAACGTAAAGAGAAATTCAATAACCAAAGACAAGATTGCTGTGCACAACATGGCGGTGACGGGCTCGTCTGTAGAAGAAGTTACAATTTACAAAGAAGTAGAAAACGATAATTCGGTTACTGCCTCTATCTATACCGATTTTGCTGATCACAACCACAGCGTTATCAAAATAAAAGCTATCACGTTGCAGCAAATTATTGAATTGAATAATATTGAGTCGATTGATTTGTTAAAGCTTGACTGCGAGGGCAGCGAATATCCAATTATCTACGAAACACCAAAATACATTTGGGATAAAGTGAAAGTGGTTTTCATGGAAGATCACCCACTTGACAAAGACAAGCGAAATCACCAAAGTGCTTTAGCGTTCCTTGAGGCACTTGGTTTTACTTGTTCTTCACTTCCGGCAGACAATGGTTGTTTCGGAGTGTTAGCGGTGAGGCGTTAATCACTGGATGAATAACTCCTCAAACTTAAAAGTGAGTCCAAGCAATAGACCACTAGTTACTTCACCTTCTTCAGCAAGATAGAGTGCTGGGTTTTCGCTCGTTCCAAAGTCATAAATTTCAATCGTGCGATTGGCAGGATCTATAATCCAATATTCCTTCACACCAAATTTTTCATACAATCTTTTCTTTTGGTTCCTGTCTTTAAAGCTATTGGAAGGCGAAATTATTTCAACGGCAAGATCGGGCGCACCTCTCAACCCTTTTTCAAATAAACGTGCTCTGTTTTCTTTCAACAGGTATAGCAAATCAGGCTGGAAAACATTTTTATTGTCGAGGTAAACATCGAACGGAGAATAGGCTGCAAAACCATCTTTTTTTCGCGAATATGCTTTTAGTATGTCATAGAGATTTCCAGATACAACTTGGTGGGTCAAATTCGGTGCTGGGCTCATAAAAACTTCTCCATTAATTAATTCGCAGGGCAGGTTGCTTTCTTCCAATTGAAGAAATTCCGCCACTGTCCAATCCTTACTTTTATCTATTATTGCTGTTTGCATAGTTAAAGTTATCAAATTTTTCTCAAGTTTATGAAATGCTAAAAGTTTTATACGAAGATAATCACCTGCTTATTGTCAACAAACCTTGTGGTGTTTTGGTGCAAGGGGATGAGACAGGCGACAAACCGCTTGTTGAAATTGGGAAGGATTACATCAAAGAAAAATATCAAAAGCCTGGCGAAGTATTTCTCGGTGTTGTGCATCGGCTTGATAGACCTGTTAGTGGTGTAGTTGTTTTCGCGCGGACATCAAAAGCACTGGAACGGATGAACGAGCTATTCCGCAATAAAGAAACGAAGAAAACGTATTTGGCCATTGTTTCTTCACGCCCTCCAAAAAATGAAGACACACTTATTCATTGGTTAGAAAAAGACGAAAAGAAAAACAAGACAACGGCATACATTCGCGAAAGCCCAAAAGGCCAGCGATCAGAACTGAGTTATAAATTAGTTGGGCAGGCAGCAGGCAGATTTTTATTGCAAGTAAATCCGATAACGGGACGGCCCCATCAAATACGAGTCCAGCTAGCGAGTATCGGCTGCATCATTTTGGGAGATCTAAAATATGGAGCCGCGGCCTCGCTGCCCGATGCCAGCATTGCCTTGCACGCGCGTCAATTAGAATTTGTTCACCCTGTTAAAAAGGAAAGAACCCAAATTGTGGCTGAGGTTCCCTCTACCAATCATTGGAAAATATTTCCTTTTCTTTTTAAGGATTGACATAAAAACTAATTCTTATCTTGCTCCTCAATTGTCAACTCAATGAGCTGGATCAATAAGTTAAAATCACGATGGAGCGTAGGTTCTGCCTGGCAAGTCATAGTTATATTGCTGGTTTTTGCCTGCACGGGTTTTACAGTGTTTTTTCTAAAGAGGCCGTTGTTCGCTTATCTGTTTAATGGCGCGCCCCGTCCGTTTTGGGCGTCAATTGTCTATTATATTTTGGTACTTCCATTTTACAATGTTCTCTTGCTTCTCTATGGATTTATCTTCGGGCAGTTTCGTTTTTTTTGGGCATTTGAGAAAAAATTTTTCAGTCGATTGGGGTCAATTTTTAAATCAAAATAAAATTTATGAAAAAGTTAATGTGTGTTTTTTCAATTGTGGTTCTGGCGTCTTGTTCGTCTAATAAGTACGCGGCTCACTTTACCCATTACGATAGAAATGAAAGTTATGCAGTTAATAGAGTCAGAGAACAAACCGGTTCACTGCCTAAGATTGAACCCGAGATGTTGACTGCAAGCATAGAGACTAAACCAGTTATCGCAAAACCAGCCATTCAACAAGCAAAGCGGAAATTTGCAAGCATGACTAAACAAGAACGCAAACAAGTTAGGGCCGAGTTAAAAAGGGAGATTAAAAGCATCGCCAAACTGAAATCGGTGAAAGACGCAAAAGTTGTAAATGCATCAGGTGGGTGGGATCATGACTTAAAACTCGCTGCTATCTTTGGAGCGGTGGGCTTGGTAGCCCTGCTTATTGGGGGAAATGTATTTGGAGTAATTGGGGCTATTTCACTTATCATAGGCGTAGTTTTTTTTGTCAAATGGTTGATTAGGCAATAGCCATTATCTCTTAAATTTTTTAGAGACCTCCCACAAAGAGGTCTTTATTTTTTTTATAAAAGTTTTTATAATTGCACCCACAAAAAAGCGGGTTAAGTCTTATCCGCTGAATTAAAATTAATTGACGGCATAGACAATAGGACTAAACTGTCGGGAAACTTATGGATATACGAATTGAGAACCTTACAAAACAGTATGGGTCGCAACGTGCGGTGGACAACCTGTCCATACAAGTGCGCACGGGTGAAATTGTCGGCTTTCTTGGTCCGAATGGAGCAGGTAAAAGCACTACCATGAAGATGATCACAGGATACTTGGGGATTGGCGAAGGGAGAATTTTTATTGGCGATAAATCGGTAAACGAACATGGAGATGAGCTGAAGAAGCATATTGGCTACCTCCCCGAAAACAATCCGCTTTATCTGGATATGCCCGTTGTCGATTACTTGCAATTCTGTGCAGCACTGCAAGGAGTTGCGGCATCTTGCATTGACCAACGCATTAGAAGCATGGTAAAAAAATGTGGGCTTAATGCAGAGAAACATAAGAAGATTGGCGAGCTCTCTAAAGGGTATAGGCAGCGTGTGGGCTTGGCGCAAGCGATGATTCACGATCCTGAAATCTTAATTTTGGATGAGCCTACTACCGGCCTTGACCCCAACCAAATTGTGGAGATACGAAAGCTGATTCGTGATCTTGGCAAAGAGAAAACCGTTATACTAAGCACTCATATTTTGCCAGAAGTGGAGGCCACTTGCGACCGCATTTTAATTATTAACAAAGGAAAGATTGTGGCTGATGGCACGGCCGAAAATCTGCGAAAGCAATCCGCAGGTCAAGAGATAGTAAAAATAAAAATTGAGGATGCAACGGCCGAGGCCATCCAACATGAACTGCGAAGAATTAAGACCGTTGATTTGGTGGAGCTGGTCGACAAAAATGAAAACCGTTTTGAAGTGCAAAGCCAATCAGGCTCTTCCTCAAAAAGAGCCATTTTTAATTTATGTGTAGAAAAAGGTTGGGTGTTGACCGAACTGATCCCGTTAGAAACACGCTTAGAAGATATTTTTAGAAACTTAACTGTAAATTAATATGCACGTGATTTGGATTATCGCGAAGCGCGAATTGCTTTCCTTTTTTGATTCGCTGATTGCTTACATTATGCTGGTTTTATTTTTAGGTTTCAGCGGCTTTTTTACCTGGCTTTTTGGTTCAGATATTTTTTTTGCCGGGCAGGCCAGCCTAGAAGTATTTTTCAACATTGCCTTCTGGACACTTTTCTTTTTCATCCCCGCGCTTACCATGCGCCTGCTAGCAGAAGAAAAGAAAACAGGCACCATAGAACTATTGCTTACAAAAGCGGTAACAGATCGTGAAATTGTAGTTGGAAAATTTCTTTCCACATTTCTTTTAGTAGGCATTGCCTTGATCTGTACATTGCCCTACGTAATTACAGTAGCAAATATTGGTATGCTTGATGTTGGGCAGGCGGTGTGCGGTTATGTCGGTCTTTTGCTCATGAGTTCAGCATATATAAGTATTGGCTTATATGCAAGCAGTATTACAAGCAATCAAATTGTGGCTTTTCTTTTGGCACTTACCATTGGGCTATTTTTTCATTTGCTTTTTGGAATATTGGCAAGCAACTTTTCGGGAATAGTAGGGCAGGTATTCAACACGTTGAGCTTATCCAATCATTTTGAAAGTATGTCGAGAGGTGTGGTTGATACGCGCGATCTCATTTACTTTTTCTCGATCATTTTGATTGGTCTTTTTTTAAGTGAACTTTCTTTGACCAAACGTAACACTCAATAAATCTATGAAGCAGAAGCTTTATATAACTACCACATTAATAATCGCAATACTTTTTGTGATTAACCTATTGTCGAATGAATTTCATCTTCGTTTTGATTTAACAGACGATAAACAATATACGTTAAGTCAAGCCACCAAGGACATTGTTAAAAACTTGGAAGAGCCTGTAACCATTAAGGCCTATTTCTCAAAAGATCTTCCACCCAATGTAATTCAAACACGTACCGATTTTCAAGAATTATTAGTGGAATATAGCAACCTTGCGGGAGGCCAGCTTCAATATGAATTCATTAATCCAAATGAAAGGGAATCAACAGAGAAGGAGGCTACTCAAAATGGCATCAATCCTGTTCTAATTAATGTTCGTGAGAAGGACCAAGTAAAACAGCAAAAGGCGTTTCTGGGGGCAACGGTGGCGCTGGGCGATAAGCAAGAAGTGATACCATTCTTGCAGCCAGGCTCTGCGATGGAATACGCGTTAACAACAGCAATTAAGAAATTGACAGTAGTTGAAAAACCAAAAATAGGATTTTTGCAAGGTCATGGTGAACCCGCATTAAATGAGCTTTCGCAATTGAATGATCAACTTTCTATCCTATATCAAGCAGAAGAAGTTCGGCTGACCGACTCCACCGATATTCCAGCTGGGGTGAAAACGTTGGTCATCGTTCGCCCTATGGATACTATTCCACCTTCCCATCTGCAAAAGTTAGACGCATTTCTTTCGCGCGGAGGTAGACTGGCAGTGGCCATGAACCGCGTAAATGGCGATCTAAGAAATTCGTTTGGCATGGCTGTAACAACGGGGCTTGAATCGTGGCTTCAGCAGATGGGGGTTACCGTTGACGATAACTTTGTAGTCGATGCCAAGTGCGGATCCGTTACGCTTCAACAGCAAACATCTTTCGGTACCATTCAACAACAAATACAGTTTCCTTACTTGCCGCTGGTGGGCAAGTTTTCCGATCACCCAGTGGGCAAAGGCTTAGAAAATGTATTGTTTGAGTTTGCCAGCACTATCTCGTTTACGGGCGATAGCACGAGACGATTCACCCCAATCGCCTATACATCCGACAAATCGAACGCGTTAAAGGCACCTCAATATTTTGATATTCAAAAGCGTTGGACGGAGGCGGATTTGCCGTTACGAAATCTTGTGATGGCAGCCGCTGTGGAAGGCAAGCTGAAAGGCGCAGAGTCCAGAATGGTAATCATTACCGATGGTGATTTTGTTGTGAATGGTGCTGGGCAGCAACCGCGAAGAGTGCAGCCTGATAACGTTAATTTGTTATCTAACTCGATCGATTGGCTATCGGATGACACGGGCTTGATAAGTCTACGTACCAAAGGCGTTACATCACGACCATTAGATCAATTGGAGGATTCAACAAAAACAATTCTAAAGTACACTAATTTTCTATTGCCTATTTTGCTCGTGGTGGGCTATGGCTTAGTAAGAATGCAACAAAACAGAATAACCCGTTTTAGAAGAATGAGTGAAAACTATGAAGAAGCTTAATTCAAAAATCCTATTAATCGTTTTAATTGCGTTAGTATCTATTTTGGTGTTGTCTAGGCTGTTTAGAGCGCCCAGCTTGGAGAGTAACTTACGGAAGGATCTCATTTCACTCGATACCGCGGCCGTGGACGAGGTTAAAATACTTATTCAAAAGGAAGAGGGGGAGATTAAATTATCCCGCCAAGGAACGGATTGGAAGGTGGCCAACGCACAGCTTCAAAACGAGACAGACCGCGGTTTGGTCAACTCTTTTTTAGGCTCCATAAAATCACTTAAGCCATTGCGCTTGGCAACACGAAAAAAAGAGAAGTGGGAAGAGTTTAATGTGGGTGACAAAGGTATACACGCCACTGTTTACAGCGCTGGGAAAAAACTGGCTGATATTATTATTGGGAAAACAGGTTTTTCGCAAGGCGGTAGTTACACTTACGTGAGAATAAGCGATGAGAACGAGACCTATGCAGTGGAAGGTTTCTTGGAGTCATCGTTCAACCGCAGTTATAATGATTGGAGGAACAAAACAATTCTTAAATTAAAAAAGGACGACATCACCAAGATTACCTATCAATACCCTGCCGATTCTGGTTTTGTTGTAGAGAAGCGCGACTCGGTCTGGTATGCGGCAAATGCCGTTGCGGACAAAAATAAAGTGGATATACTTTTAAATCAATTGACCTTTAAAAACCTAACTGAATTTCGAACTGGGTTTGTGGCTTCTGAAGCGCCCACGATTACCGTTAAAATTGACGGAAAAGCAGGTACGCTTATTACAGTAAAAGGTTGGAAGATAGCAGAGCAACAATGGGTAATCAATTCAAGTTTGCAAAAGGATGTTTACTTTTCCGCACCGGTCGCAAGTATTCTTTCAGATCTGTTGATCACGAAAGATAAGCTGATGGCAACTGGAAAGTAGCAACTGAATTTTTTATGACATTACTAGAAGTCAAAAAAACTTCCCCGCTTTCTACAAAACAGCTTTGATTAGGCGGATGATGAAATACTCATTTTGAAAAGCTAACCAATTATTTTCTTAAAATAAACGGCAGCGGATTGGCTCTGGAAATCTCGTTCATTACCAAGTTCGGCATGAAGACACGAAACGCGGTAGTCATTGTCTCATGGTCATCCAACAAAGTGAGCTTTAATGACGAAAATTTGAATTGTACCCCTGCGGGAGATCAATAAATAATGAGTAGATTACTACCTCAATGCATCAACCATGAAAACAGTATTTATCTTCACTCTCTTTTTACTGAGCCATGCTTCGCTCGCCCAGCTAGGGGTATCGTTCCACCAATCATCGTTACCTTTTGTGGGTATTAACTATCAGTTTAAAAGCAAGATTCGAACAGAATTAAGGCTGGGCACAGATTTCTTCTTCGACAGAACCCCAGTAGAAGGCGTAGTTGTTTACAATGTTCTCAAAAATGAAGATTACGAGTTTTATGCCGGTGTAGGTGGACGTGTAAATTCGTTGGAAGGGCTCGTTATACCAGTTGGCGTAAATCTTTATCCTCTTCCTAAAAAGCAGTTTGGTTTTCATATTGAACTTGCCCCGATAATTGGAGATATAGAGTTACTTCGTGGCAGTTGGGGTATTCGATATCGGTTCGCAAAAGAATAGAAGCAGCAAAGGCCCTCGCGAGAGAGCCTTTGCTGAGTGGATGGCCTATAGCTGAACTTAAGCAGCTATTCCATCAGCTAATAACACAACTTTATTTTTTAGCACTTCTACAACACCACCTGTAATCTTTAATTGGCTTCTAGAAGCTTCTTTTGTTTTGTACTCTACCACTCCAGCTTTTAATAAACTCACTAGTGGGGCGTGATTATTCAATATCTGAAAGGAACCGTCAGCACCCGGAAATGTAGCTAACGAAACTTCTCCTTCAAATATCTTTTTCTCAGGTGTGATTATCTCTAAATGCATGATTTAATTTGATGATTTGATGATTTGAAAATTATCCAATTAGTCAATTCAATCTTCAAATTATCAAATTGACTAATTATCAAATTAATTTGCTTTCGCTTCCGCCATTAAACGCGCGCCTTTTTCGGCCGCCTGTTCTATGCTTCCCACAAGGTTAAATGCTGCTTCAGGTAGGTGATCATATTCACCATCCATAATCGCATTAAAGCCTTTAATGGTATCTTTTATATCAACTAAAACACCTTTTAAACCTGTGAACGCCTCTGCCACATGGAAAGGCTGAGATAAGAAACGTTGTACCCTTCTGGCACGATGTACTATTTGCTTATCTTCATCACTTAACTCATCCATACCAAGGATGGCGATAATGTCTTGGAGTTCTTTATAACGTTGTAGAATGTTTTTAACCCGTTGCGCACAATTGTAATGTTCTTCCCCTACAATATCAGCGCGCAAAATACGAGAAGTTGAATCCAATGGGTCAACCGCAGGATAAATACCTAATTCAGAAATTTTTCGAGATAATACGGTCGTTGCATCTAAGTGAGCAAATGTGGTTGCAGGGGCGGGGTCAGTCAAGTCATCGGCAGGCACATAAACCGCTTGTACTGAAGTGATAGATCCGTTTTTAGTGGATGTAATCCGTTCTTGCATAGCGCCCATTTCAGAAGCCAATGTCGGTTGATAACCCACCGCAGAAGGCATACGGCCTAAAAGAGCTGACACTTCAGAACCTGCTTGCGTAAAACGGAAGATATTATCGATAAAGAAAAGTATGTCTCGGCCTTTGCCTGTGCCGTCTCCATCGCGGAAATATTCGGCAATTGTCAATCCTGACAAAGCAACGCGAGCACGGGCTCCCGGAGGTTCGTTCATTTGACCAAACACGAAGGTCGCTTTTGAATCTTCTAGTTTGGTGGCATCCACTTTTGATAAGTCCCATCCACCTTCGTGCATCGATTTCATAAATTCTGGCCCGTAATCAACGATTCCAGCCTCAATCATTTCACGTAATAAGTCGTTCCCTTCACGTGTACGCTCACCGACACCCGCAAATACCGAAAGACCAGAGTAGGCTTTCGCGATGTTGTTGATCAATTCTTGAATCAACACAGTTTTACCAACACCCGCGCCACCAAACAATCCAATTTTACCACCTTTTGAATAGGGTTCAATCAAATCGATAACTTTTATACCTGTATAAAGAACTTCCTGAGAAGTAGATAAATCTTCGTAGCGTGGGGCAGCCCTGTGAATGGGCAATGAATTCTTTCCGCTTGGTTGCGCAATACCATCTATGGCCTCGCCAATAACATTAAAAAGGCGGCCTTTAATATCGTTACCAATTGGCATTTGAATAGGCGAACCAGAATCGGTAACTTTCATACCTCTTACCAGGCCTTCAGTACCTTCCATGGCGATGGTACGAACCCGGTCTTCGCCTAAATGTTGCTGTGTTTCTAACACTACACGCGTTCCATCTCCTTTCGTAACTTCCAACGAATCAAGGATATTAGGTAATTTAGTGCCCGCTTCGTCAAAAGCCACATCTACCACTGGACCGATTACCTGCGTTATTCTGCCAATATTTGCCATCTTTAAAAATTATGATTTAAGATTTGTGATTTAAGATTGACATTTGACTTTACATCTAAACGCTCGCTCTTAAATAGTTGCGCAAAAGTAGTGTTTTCGGGCGCATTGCCAAAAAACAATTTGTAAAAAACGGATTCTAATAAATGCAAAAAATATTGCCAAATAGCAGCTACGCCAAACCAGCACTTTTTAACTCAATTCGAAAGGTAGTACCCGCGTTTTCCTCAGAAGATTTTACGTAAATCTTTCCCTCATGATACATTTCTATGATCCGTTTGGCCAGTGCTAGCCCTAGGCCCCAACCTCTTTTTTTGGTTGTAAAACCGGGTTTAAAAACACTTGTAATGTTAGATTTTGGAATCCCTTTTCCGGTGTCTGAAATATCGATAAAGACTCGGTCATTGTTTCCACGAAGTATTTTAATGGCAATAGTGCCTGAACTTCCCATCGAGTCAACTGCATTTTTGCATAAATTTTCAATTACCCATTCAAAAAGGGGTGCATGCACCTGAGCCAAAATTGTTTCAGAAAGAGTGTAGACTTCAAAACTTATTTTGGAGGATACGCGCGGCTGCAGATAACTAACTACGTTTGAAATTAAGTAATAGACATTTTCTGGCTTTAGGACAGGTTTTGATCCGATGCTCGAGAATCGCTCCGTAACAACGCGAAGTTTTTTAATGTCTTTATCCAGTTCTTCTACTATCCCTTTATTTTTAATCTCGGGGTCATCGCGCAGTACTTCTATCCAGGCCATAAGCGATGAGAGCGGAGTTCCAAGCTGATGAGCAGTCTCTTTCGCCAAACCTACCCAAACCCTATTTTGTTCTGACGTTTTGGAATAATTAAACGCCAAAAAAGAGATAAAAACAAAAATGGTTATTACCGAAAGTTGAATGTAGGGGTAGGCTATTAGTTGCCGGAGAAGGCCGGAGTTTTTATAGTAAACAAAGTTTTTTCCATACACCACGCCCTGATCTTTAAAAATGATTTCAATTGGAGGATAAGAGCGTTTCATGATTGCAAGCTCTGTTTTCAACAAACTATTTATTTTATCTTTTGAAAGTGCAGGGTCGAAATCAATATTGTTCGAACTCATGATGTTCCCCTTTTCGTCCGTCAAAATAACCGGTATTGATTTATTCTTGTTAATGATTTCGGTGGTTATGAAAAGAAACTCGTTTTGATTTTCGGTGGAAGCATACTCCAGTGCTTTCGCCAATAAATTAACCTGATTACGTTCCCGTTCTTTCAGTTGATTGACTAAAATATTGGTGTAATAAATTGATCCGATGCTGATAATAGCTGACACTACCAAAATGATCCATTTAAGGTTGGTGTTGTCTTGGTAGAACTCCATTGATGGAAGTGGTTTCATTCACTATTCTTGATTAGACATTAATGTAAACAAAAAAACCGGATCACTAAATCCGGTCTTTTAAGTCATCTCAAAAGAAGTTTACCCTTTTTGCATAAACCACTTGGCAAGCACTTTATAGTTTACCTTCGTTCCGCTCATTAAAATTCCTACTCGGTAAATTCTTGCCGCCACCCAAGTTGTAAGGACGAATCCCCCTACTAATAAAATCATCGAAAGGGCAAGCTGCCACATTGGAACGCCAAAGCCAATTCTGCCCATCATAGCGATGGGAGACGTGAAAGGAATAATCGACAACCAAATGCTTATGGTACTGTCATGGTCTCTTAATATGAACATGAACAATCCCATGTATGAGATAAGTAGCGGTATGGTAATAGGGAACATAAATTGCTGTGCCTCTGCGGGACTATCAACAGCCGAGCCAACCGCAGCAAACAAAGCAGCATAAATCAAGTAGCCGCCCAAGAAGTAAAATAGAAACACCGATAAGATGTAGCCCCACGGCATGTTTACAACTTCATTGATTGTCTTAACCGTAGCCGAATTGCCAGCAGCTTTTTGCAGTTGTTCTTTCGCTTCAGGGTTACTTTTTTGCATTTGTTCCATGGCTTGCTTTTGAGGCGGATCGATGCCAAAGTACCCAAGCACACCAAATGTGAGTGTACTCATTAAGATCATCCATATCAAAAACTGTAGTAAACCAACGGACGCCAGCCCGATGATTTTACCCATCATTAACTGAAATGGCCTTACCGATGAAACGATTACTTCTACCACCTTGCTGGTTTTTTCCTCGATGATGCCTTGCATAATTTGGGCGCCATAAATGAAAATGAACATATACATAAGAATGCCACCCGCCATACCAATACCTGAAAGCAAGCCAGTATTGCTCGATTTTTCTTTACCATCATCAGTTAAGTTTACGGTGCTCACCGAGACATCGGTTTTAAGGCTATCGAGTATTTTTTGATCGATGTTAAGTTTTACCATCTTCCGCTCTTTTATTTGCGATTCAAAAATTCGCTCAAGCCCACTTACATCTTCAAGGCTTGGATTTACTTTGGTGTAAAGCGTAATGCCGGCAGGTTTTGATAGTTCGTATTTAGGGACATAAAGCAGACCGAAGTCATCAGACGCATCGTATGCTTTTTTTGCATCATCCAATGAGCCAGAAAAATTCTTAAATAAGAATTTAGCGGTATCGGGTGTGAAAGTGCCGCTTTCGTCAACATAGTGAATAATTTCTTTTTTCGAATTTTTTTCTGATTGCTTCTCGATATAAACAAGTAGTCCAATGATTGCAGGAAAAATCAAAGGAACCACGATGGTGGCGATCAAAAATGATTTCTTCATTACGCGGTTCATGAACTCGCGCTGTATAATTAGCCAAATCTTATTCATGGTTGATTCCTCCTTTCACTAAACTGATAAATATTTCGCTCATAGACGGTACTTTTTCTTGAAAGCTGTGAACCTCCGTAAGCTGGATCAGCTCTTGGATTAGCTCATTGGGTCTTTTTACGTCTTTCATTTTTATGGTTGACTGGAAAAACGAATCTTCAATTGGTTGTTGATTCAATAATTCATACGAGCCGTTTAAACTGAAACTTCCTTTGTGCTCTACAACAAACGTATTGGTTTTAAATTGTTCTTTCACTTGCTTTTTAGAGCCTTCTAATATTTTTTTAGAACGATTGATTAAAGCAATGTGATCGCACAAATCTTCCACTGTCTCCATCCTGTGCGTAGAGAAAATAATAGTGCACCCCTTCTTTTTGAGGTCAAGAATTTCTTCCGTAATCAATTGGGCATTTACCGGATCGAATCCAGAAAAAGGTTCATCCAATATTATTAGTTTAGGCTCGTGCAGAACGGTGCTAATAAACTGCACCTTCTGCGCCATTCCTTTTGAAAGATCCTCTACCTTTTTATCCCACCAATCTTTTATTTCAAATTTCTCTAGCCATACCTTTATTCGTGCAAGCGCATCAGGTCCAGATAAACCTTTTAGTTGAGCCAAATACAAAAGTTGCTCTCCTACTTTTAATTTTTTGTAGAGGCCTCGTTCTTCTGGCAGATAGCCAATTATTTCAATATGGCTCGGTTTGAGTTTCTCACCGAAAATCAAAATCTCACCTTCATCTTTATTAATGATTTGATTTATAATTCGGATCAAGGTTGTTTTGCCTGCACCGTTCGGGCCGAGCAGTCCGAAAATGGTATGCTCTGGAATGTTGAGGCTTACATCATCTAGCGCGGTGTGGTTCGTATACCGCTTGCTTACGTGTTGGGCTTGTAGTGCATCCACAATAGTTTTATTAAAGTTTGGGTGTTAGTAACAAATGTACTGAGAGAATTACACCTAACTATAAAAAGACTCCGGTTTTTTGCCGCAGATTATTCTTGCATTCGTGAATGGAAATTGAAAATTAGTGAGTTCTCTCTTTGAAAACCACTTTGCCTACCGATACATCCAAGTTAAATGTAAGCACATTTTTAGAGTCGTTAGAATAGGATGAATTACAATAAGTATTCTGGCCGATTTTCTTTAGCCCTTTTGACAGGTGCACACTACACAACCAAGAATCAGACATTTTTACCAATACTGGAGTTGCTTCTGTGGGCAGGTAAATAATTAGATTGCCTGCGCCAACACTGCCTTTCACTTCGTGGGTTGCAAAAGGTTTGTCCGAGAAAAAGTCAAGTGTCATGTTTCCAAAGCCAACATCGGCCATCACCACTTTGCTTCGCGACAGGTTCAATTGTTTAGCACTGAGAGAGCCCATGTCTACTTTTACGAAGAACGTATCCATTTCTATTTTGTTCTCAGTTGCATTGCCGTAAAAAATATTTACATCGGCACTGCCAGTATTGATTTTCATTTTGGAAATCGACAATCCCGATAGATCTATGTTTGCATTGCCTAACCCATAGTCTAAGAACAAATCGTACGGCTTGGATTCCGTCAGATATACCTTCCAAAACTTATTATCGGGTTCATCGTTGCCACCAAACACTTTGTAAGAGATTTTTTTACCAACACCTTTTGAATGCTCTTGTTCCAGACCGAGTTTTAAAACGCACGTCTTCCCTTTTGCCTCATTGCTGAAGGAGTGATTGTAATCTTCTAAGTTTTGATTGCTATAAATGTCTAGTAGATCGGTGTTCTCAGAGGGTTTTACAAAGCAGTTGCCCGTTTTCGCCTTCAGATGAAGTTGTATTTTGTCGCAGCTAGACACATTTTCAACAGAAAACTGTTTGGATACTTGACCCAATACAACTATCGAAAGGCTTAAATGGAACAAAACCGGTAAAAAAATAGCGCGCATTGTCTCTTACATACGCAAAGGTGGCCGTTGGGTTACAAAAATTATTCTTGGTGTCCTAAAAACTAGCTGGAACTGATTTCTAAGCCAACCATCAAAAAAACGAGCCATATTTATCAATTAAAATCGAGCCGATCAATTAAACCCTCGACAAACCAATGTGTCTGATAATTCGTGTTGATTGTTAACTAGTTGGAAACAATTTTTGAGAATAAGATTGGGGGGAAGAAAGTTATGAAAGTAGGATTTTTATGTAGTTCGCTGGCCTGGGGAGGCCTTGAATTGAATAATCTGAAACTATGCACTTGGCTTAAGGAAAGGGGCACGAACCGATTCTTTTTTGCCACGAAGAAAGCAAACTCCTTCAAGAAGCAAAGCGGGCAAATCTAACCGTTGCCAATTTTACGCATCGTAAAAAACACATCGCATTTAGAAGTGCTTTTCGCTTAGCTAAACTTTTTTCGCAATATCAATTAACCGTTGTGGTAGTAGGGCATTATAGGCATCATTATGTTAGCGTGTGGGCAAAAATCTTCTCAAGAAGGCCAATTAAGTTAGTTTACTGGCAGCAGATGCAAGTAACCTTAAACAAAAAGGATTTTTACCATGCCTTTTTCTTTAATCAGCTAGATGTTTGGATCACTCCGTTGGAGTATCTGCGCAATCAAATTTTATCAAATACTGTGTTAATATAAAGAGAAGATCGTTAAAATACCATTATGTATTGATATCGTTTCTCTTCAAGATCGAGTAATGGAAAAAGAGCAAGCGAGGGAAATGCTATTGGTACCTAGCCACGATTTTGTTGTAGGGGTGATCGGAAGGATTGATAAACAGAAAGGTCAAGAGTCAGCTATAAGAGCAATAAAAGAACTTAAAAACCGAGATATGGCAGTTAAAGTACTCATTATTGGTGACGAAACTCATGGGGAACAGGGCTACTTAGTTTTTCTGAAAAAGTTGGCAACGGAGTTAGGTGTTGAACAGCAAGTTTTGTTCAGACCCTTCACTTCAGACGTAGTTCCTTGCTTTGCAGCGTTAGATATTTTTATAATGAGTTCTATTTCTGAGCCAGTCGGCATGGTTACGGTAGAAGCCATGGCGCTAGGAATACCTGTGATAGGAACCAACTCGGGCGGCACACCAGAATTACTGAACAATGGCAAGGCTGGTATTTTGTATGAGCCCAATAACGCGCGGGGATTAGCCGACAAAATTGAAGGCTTGTATCTGAACGGAAACGAATACAATCGTATTCGTGCTTTAGGAAAAGAGCACTCTAAAGCGTTTAGCCATAAAATTCAATGTGAAATGATTGAAGATTTAGCATGGCGGCTTCTTTCTCCAAACCCACCGCTTGCCACTTCACTATAGGCCGTAACTCATTGAAAGTATTCTTTCATTCGTTCGAAAAAGCCTTTGTCGTTTGCATCGGGCTGCGGAATGAAATTTGGAGACGTTTTTAAGCTTTCTAGCTTGGCTTTCTCATCGGCACTAAGTTTTTTGGGAGTCCAAACGTTAATATAAATCAATTGGTCACCCGTGTTGTAGCCATTCACGTCTTTTAACCCTTTCCCTCGTAAACGCAGGATTTTTCCACTCTGAGTGCCAGGTTCTATTTTGATTCGAACCTTTCCGCCAATGGAAGGAACTTCCACACTAGTACCTAAAGCCGCATCAATAAAGCTGATATGCAAATCAAATATTAGATTCGAGCCATCGCGCTTAAGTTCTTTATCTTCTGTTTCTTCGATTAGAATCAACAGATCGCCAGGTACGCCACCACCGGGAGCTTCGTTACCTTTTCCAGCCATCGAAAGCTGCATGCCATCGCTAACTCCTGCAGGTACTTTAATAGATATAAAATCTTCTTTAGAAACTAGGCCAGAGCTATCTACGCCTGAGGGGCGTTTGTCAAGTATTTCGCCCGCACCGTTGCATGTTGGACACGTAGTAGTTGACACCATTTGCCCCAACATAGTATTTACCACCTTTCTTACCTGGCCATTTCCGCCACACGTGTTGCACTTCTTAAAGGTGACGCCTTCCGCGCGAATAAGTCGATTTACTTTTATCTTTTTCTCAACGCCATTGGCAATTTCCTCTAGTGTGAGCTTAAGTTTTATCCTCAAATTAGAGCCTTTCCGCTGACGCCCACCACGGCTGCTGCCTCCAAAAAAACTGTCGAATGGACTTCCTCCACCGCCACCAAAAATATCTCCAAATTGGCTGAAGATATCTTCCATGTTCATGTCATGGCCGCCTCCGCCTCCACCCCCAGGCCGCGAGTGGCCAAAGCGATCGTACTGAGCGCGTTTTTCTGCGTTGCTTAATATTTCGTAGGCTTCGGCAGCTTCTTTGAATTTTTCTTCCGCTTCTTTATTATCAGGGTTTTTATCAGGATGGAATTGGATGGCCACCTTTCGATAAGCTTTTTTTATTTCATCAGGAGAAGCTCCTTTGGCAACGCCTAAAATTTCGTAGTAATCTCTTTTGGCCATGCTAACAATTCAAAATTCAATAGTTAAAATTCAAAAATTACGCTAAGTTGACGGGTTGGCTACCAAGTACGCCTAGCCTCCTACCACTACTTTGGCAAACCGGATAACCTTATCGTTCAGCAAATATCCTTTTTCAACTGTATCTACAATTTTGCCTTTCAATTCTTCGGTTGGTGCTGGTATTTGAGTAATCGCTTCGTGCAGATCGGGATTAAAGTCTGAGCCGTTGCCTGTTTCCATCAGTTTAACGCCCGCTTGTTCAAAAATCTTCTTGAATTTGTTATGAATCAAGAAAAAACCTTCTGCTTCTTTGTCATTTTTGTCTTTGAATGTTTTTTCTGCCCGGTCAAAATCATCAACGACTGGTAACAGCGACTTAAGCAATTGTTCGTTTGCGGAAGAGATCATTTCGATTTTTTCCTTAGAAGTTCTGCGCCTATGGTTGTCAAATTCGGCATAAAGGCGCACGTACTTATCTTTTCCTTCTGCCAATTCGTCTTGAAGCTTTTTCAATTGAGCTTGCTGCTCGTCTTTCTGAGGTTCCCCGTCTCGCTGTTCAGCGACACTCCCTTCGGTTTCCACTGCGACTTGGTCGCTATTGTTAGTTTCTTGTTCTGGCATTGTGGTATTTTCTATGGTGTAGAAGACTTAAAATTACCTGCACGTGACAAGAATTTTGCCAATAAAATAAAGGTGACATTACGGCAGGGGATTAATTGAACAGGTTTGTTGGTCTCCAGAGCTATTTCACTAATGGTCTATTTTTGAAACGATAAAGCTTCTTCCACCGAAAACCGTTTCTTGAACGTGAATGCAAACGGTGTGTCGCCATTTGCTCGCAGGTAGTCCAATCTTTCTTCTGCTTCTATTGTTGTTGGCTTATGATTTTCTTCCACGTACCACAAAGCCATGTGCATCTCCTTCATTTTCTCAAACCATTCGTTGCGCCTCTTAAAAATTTCAAGGTGTTGTGTTTGGTAAGTAAACCTGAAAAGTCTGTCAATATCTTTCCAAACTGACATGTTCACAATCAGAAAATCGTCATTGTATATTTTGATGGACGTTGCATTATTAGCATCGTCTTTCAATCGCCAAATAAAGCCTTCGCTTGATTCGGCTAAGTCATTAATCTGGTTTAAGTTGTTCACAAAATCAGCCATCACCGGACTATCCATTGGGGCAAGCATTTTGGCAATGTTTAGTTGGGCGAGGTAATGGCTCATGATAATTGAGAGCACCAAACAGCTTAGTTCGGTGTACTCAAAGCGAAGTTAAAATTAATCTTAATGCAAATTCTTCCAGATCAAATCTTTTAATTCGGTGAGGCCTTGATTGGCCAAAGAAGAAATAAAAATAAAAGGAATGCTCTTGGGCATCTCTTTGCGGATGGCTGCCTTTAATTCGTCATCCAGCATATCTGCCTTTGTTATTGCTAAAAGCCTTTTTTTATCAAGAAGTTCAGGGTTGTATAGGTTGATTTCATTTAATAAAATCTGATATTCTCGTTCAATATTCGGAGAGTCGGCAGGAATTAAAAAAAGCAACAACGAGTTACGCTCAATGTGTTTCAAAAACCGAATTCCAAGACCCTTGCCCTCACTGGCGCCTTCAATAATACCAGGAATGTCAGCCATTACAAACGATAGCTCATTGCGATATTTTACAACTCCCAAATTGGGGGTAAGCGTGGTGAAAATATAGTCTGCAATTTTTGGTTTGGCGGCTGAAACAACGGATAACAAGGTTGATTTGCCTGCATTTGGAAAACCAACAAGGCCAACATCGGCCAATAACTTTAATTCTAATACAACTGTTTCCTCTATCCCAGGTTCGCCCGGTTGCGCGTGTGTAGGTGCTTGGTTTGTTGAAGTTGCAAAATGCTGATTGCCTTTTCCGCCCCTCCCGCCCGGTATGAGGATTACTTCTTGGCCGTGTTCACTTATTTCGCAAAGAAATTCTTCTGTGTCAGCTCTTTTGGCGATGGTGCCAAGCGGCACGTCAATGATTTCGTCTTTTCCAAAAGAACCAGTCATGTTTTGACCTGCGCCACCTTGGCCATTTTCAGCACGAATGTGTTTACGGAATTTTAAATGCAGCAATGTCCACAACTGCGAATTGCCTCGAAGAATAATGTGCCCTCCGCGGCCTCCATCGCCACCGTCTGGCCCGCCTTTCTCAATAAATTTTTCGCGATGAAAATGCAAACACCCGGCACCTCCGTTTCCCGACTTTGAGTAAAACTTTACGTAATCAATAAAATTGGGATTGGACATAAAAAGAGACAGGTTACAGACTGCAAGTTACATCAAAGCTGTGAACCAAAACCCTTATTTATCGATGATGCTGCAAATGCTGTTGAAAATTGAGTTTACTTCACCAATTCCATTAATGGGATTGAACTTGCCTTGCTTCTCGTAGTACTTCGCAACGGGCAAAGTTTCGTCTAGGTATACTTGAATACGAGTGTTAATTTTGGTTTCGTCTTGGTCATCCGCGCGCCCCGAAGTAATTCCTCGATTCAATAAACGTTTTACCAATTCTTCTTTCGAAACCTCCAAAGCGATCATACATTTGATGGGTGTATTTTTAGAAGTCAGAAGTTTATCTAATGCCTCGGCCTGCGCCACCGTGCGAGGGAAACCATCAAAAATGTAACCTGTAACAGGTCCATCGTTTTTGATTTTGTCGTCCACCATATCAATTACCACTTGGTCAGGCACAAGCTTTCCCTCGTCCATATATTGCTGGGCAAGTTTCCCAAGAGGGGTGCCTTCTTTTAAATGTTTTCGAAACAGATCACCTGTGGATATATGTGTCAATTGGTATTTTTTTATCAAATACTCGCTTTGAGTGCCTTTACCTGCGCCCGGAGGACCGAAGAGTACAATATTTACCATCTGTATGTTGATTAAGCTTGATTATAATTTTTTACAAAAACGGGTGGGCAAGATAGGGAATTTATTAAAAACGACACGAGAGATGTCAAAACCGTGTAGGGTAATGGTAAATTATGAAAAGTACTTTTTTAGGATTATTGAGCCGAACGCTTTTTGTCAATGCATGGATTGCTCATAAATAGCGCTAAGATTCCGCCCCAGCCCATCATAATCCAATCCATAGCCAACCACAAACTGTTCATCCAATTCAAATCCAACATATTTCACTGCAACATCTTTATCTCGAGCTTTTTGTTTGCGTAACAAAGAAATCGTCTCAACCGATTTTGCACCACGTGCTTTGAGGTCGCTAAGTATCAGCTCCAAAGTCAATCCTGTATCCACAATGTCTTCAATAACAATGACATCTTGGTTAAAAAGACTTTCTTCATGACCTATTAGGGTTTTTAACTGCCCAGTACTTTGGGTGCCCGCATAGGATGAAATTTTTACAAATGAAACTTGACAATTTACAGAGACATGTTTGATCAAATCAGCAGCAAACATGAATGAGCCATTCAGGATGGGAAGAAACACAGGGCTTTTTTCAACATAGTCGTTGTTTAGCTGATTTGCTAATTCAATAACACGTGCGTTGATTTTTTCTTCTGAAATAAACGACTTGAAAGTCAGGTCTTTAAGTTGTACTAAGTTTTCCACAAGCACAAAAATACAACATCAAGATTGACTACCCTAGTAGATGTCTCCTAAAGCGAACTCATTCTTTCGATACATCCACTTTCCGTTAGTGAAATCCGGAAATTCGACACTTTGCCCGCCCAATTGAATGGAGGTTTCAGACAATGGCGTGATCGCACTCCAGGTCACGGCATCATAGACATCTTGCAGAGTGTTAGTTTTTAGTTTAACGGATTCAATAAATGCGTTAATTACAAACCAGTCCATGCCGCCATGACCCGCGCCTGCCGCATCGTTTCCATATTTTCTCCAAAGCGGATGGTCATATTTTTCTAGCCATGATTTGGCGTCTTCCCATCGGTGGGCATCTTTGCTTTGGCCTTCAATGTAAATGGATTTATTCACGTCCATCCAGAGGCCGTTTGTGCCTTGAACACGAAACCCTAATGAATACGGTCGAGGTAAGTTTGTGTCGTGTTGCAACAAAATTGTCTCATCATTGGCTGTACGAATCATGGTGGTTACTACATCGCCTAATTTAAAATTGATTTTTGAATTGGGATGATTTTCTCCTCCTACCTTGGCAACATAGTTGTGGAGGCCACGAGCTTTTGATGAATACGAAACTAACTGTGTAAAACGATTGCCACGATTGATATTGGTCATCATCGCCAAAGGGCCAATGCCGTGTGTAGGATAGAGTTCCCCGTTCCTGTTCACAGAATGTAATGTTCTCCATTGTGCCTCGGAAAATCCTTTTTCACCAAATTCTGCGCCAGTGCCAGGATCGGTTTTGCCATCGTTAAACTTGACTTCACGCAAGTCGTGTTGGTAGCCCCCTTGCAAATGGATGAGTTCGCCAAAAACATTTTGCCTCACCATGTTCATCACGGCCATCACGTCTCTGCGGTAGCAAACATTCTCCAGCATCATTAGTGGCATTCCCGTGCGCTCGCTTGTATGAACTAGCTCCCAGCATTCCTCCACGGTCATGCCGGTAATCACTTCGCAGCCCACGTATTTTTTCGCGTTCATCGCATCTACGCACATCACCGTATGCCACTCCCAGGGTGTGGCAATGATTACCGCATCGATCTCTTTGTTGTCTAATAATTTTTTATAGCCATAGGGGCCATCTAAAATAATTTGCGGCTTTGTTTTTTTTGATTTTTCTATGATTGATAGGCTTAAATCAATCATACGTTGTTGAACATCGCAAATGGCAACCACCTCAACATCCGCTCGGTTTAATGCTAACTCTAAGTGCCCTTGTCCTCGAAAGCCAACGCCAATAATGCCTAGTTTAACTTTGGTGCCTTTATCTTTTGAAAACAGTGTTGTGGAAGATAAAATGGAGAAGCCTGCGGTGGCAGTGGCGGTTGTTTTGATGAAGTCTCTTCGGGTCGACATAGATTTATTGTTTTTTGTGCTTTTTAAAACTCAGTTGGTTGCTTAAACTTATGAATTTTTTTTGAGTAAATTTGAATTATGAGCGCTGTTATTGAAAGCCCGCCACGCACCATTATGGAAGTTTTCAAAATGCTTCCCGAGGGAACCTTGGCTGAATTATTAAACGGAGTAATTTATATGAGCCCTTCACCAGCCCGCAATCACCAAAGAATTATTGGAAAATTATTCTCAGCAATCGATCACTTTGTTGAGCAACATGACCTTGGCGAATTATATGTTGCCCCCTTTGATGTTTTTTTAGATGAACAAAAAAATGCTGTGCAGCCCGATCTTGTTTTCATCGCTAAAGAAAACCTTTCGATTATTCAAGAGCATATTTACGGAGTGCCCGATTTGATTATCGAAGTTTTATCGGAAGGAAACAAGAACCATGATTTAAAGACCAAAAAAGAACTGTACGAAAAATTTGGTGTAAAAGAATATTGGATAGTCGATCCCTCGTCTAGGCAAGCAATGGGATATTTTTTTTATTTAGGGAAATATGAATCACCCATTTTGTTAGAAGGAAAAATTGACTCTAAGTTACTCAATCATTCTTTTGAATTTTAAAGCTCTTTCATCAAGCATTGATACAACTCAATCATCGTTGCAATATCATGCTTATGAACTTTCTCGTTAGGTGTATGAGCTCCTTCTTCGGGGGCTCCAACAAAACACCAGTCGAAAGGCAGGGCAGTTTTCTGTAACTCGCCTCCATCGCTCGACCCACTTCCTTCCACCTCGAGTTGGTAATCAATTCTATTTTTCTCGGCAATGGCTATCACTTTGTTAACAAAACTTCTTCTGGCAATATTCCGATCGCGGAGTGAGATGGCAACTCCCTTTCCGTGTTCAACGCCATCCGATACCCAAGTGATATCTGATATTAAGGCTTGTCGTACTCCCCACTTCTTGTAAATATAATCCGCTAAGTACGGGACAGAACCGCCACCGTGTTCTTCCCAACAGCTAAAAATGATAACGCCATCTTTTAATGTTTCCGCCACCTTGAGGGCATTATAAATACCTAAACGGTCATCCAGATAGGGCGTTTGAATGTATTGCTTGCTTTCGCGAAAATCTATTTTGTAACTGAGTTGCGTACCGCGATCAATTGATCGGCCAA
Source organism: Flammeovirgaceae bacterium (assembly GCA_027487845.1). Lineage (GTDB taxonomy): Bacteria > Bacteroidota > Bacteroidia > Cytophagales > Cyclobacteriaceae > ELB16-189. The sequence goes on along the minus strand of JAIYCV010000037.1, from coordinate 86,692 downwards.
ACTTATAAAAGGCATGATTTTCTTTGCTGAATTCCAACTCACATTCTATTAGACCCAAACTATCGTGGCCAACTAATTTGGTACCCGGCTCAGCATCGGGACTGCCAACTGGGAGCAACTGGTTAAAATAACGAACCGTAAAGCCAACCGTATCCATGTGCGCAAAAATGGCCGTGCGTGGTTTTCCGAATTTTAAAATGATACAATCTTGCAATGCCTCTCCATGAATTATTTCAGGTTTCGCTTTCCAGTTCTTGCTGTTTTTCTTTAGATAGTTTAATAAGAAGCTCTTCATGGCAACTTCATGACCTGAAGTCGCTTGTACTTCACAAAGTTGCCTTAGCAAATCTGAATCTAAATACGAATCTATTTTTTTTACTGATTTGGCCATAACTACAATTAGTTTACAACTTAATTCATAATACTTTCACATTCCAATTATTGGTAGCAATTTTTACTCAAGGCGATCGTCTATTCTCAAAATTCTACTTAGCTTCGGGGTTTAGAAACAGTTCAATGGTAGAGGAAATCTTAAAGGCCATTCCAGTTTTTTTGGCGAGTATGATTAAGTTCATATTCGGGCCATTGTCAGGCTATGCCGCGGGATTAACAGTCGTTACAACAATTCTTTCAACCGTTGGCGGCATGATGACGGTGGTCTTCGCCTTTACTTATTTTGGGAGCTGGTTGCGCAATAATTTGTTTAAGAGATTTTTTCCGAACAGCAAGATATTCACAAGCAGAAGTAGAAAGTTTTCAATGATCTGGAAAAAGTACGGTTTGGTAGGTGTAGCCGCCTTAACACCGCTTATTCTAACTCCGATTGGCGGAACTATTTTGGCGGTAAGTTCTGGAAGTCCTAAAGAAAAAATAATTCTTTACATGTTTATTAGTGCTTGCTTTTGGGGTGTCAGCTTAACCCTTGCAACCTATTTTTTCGGCCACGCAATCTGGCCCGATTTTATTAAATAATTTAGTTTTCTTGGTCTGGCAACACGTCAATATCTCTAATCAAAACGCGCTTGGCAATTTTTTGAGCAGTTGGGGTTGCTGCTAAACCTCCGAGTGCTGTTTCTTTATAACGTGTTTCCATGCTGGCGCCAATTTCGCCCATTGCTTCGATTACTTCGTCAACGGGAATTACGCTGCTCACATCGGCCAATGCAATTTGAGCGGAACTATTGGCAATGGCAGCAGCACTTGCATTGCGCACCACACAAGGAATTTCAACAAGACCAGCTACCGGGTCGCACACTAAGCCTAGCATACATTGAATAGTGATAGCAACAGCATTGAAAACCTGATCGATGGTGCCACCCAAACAAAATACAATGGCACCTGCTCCCATCGCGGCCGCAGTACCTGTCTCGGCCTGGCAGCCACCAACTGCTCCAGCAATAGAAGCTTTTTGCTCTATGATAATGGCGATGCCTGCAGCCACCATCATGGCTTCTAAAATTCGCTTATCGCTAATGTGATGAATTTCTTGTAGCGTGTATAAAACACCGGGCATGATTCCGCTTGCACCAGCTGTAGGTGCTGCCACTACCCGCCCCATGCAGGAGTTAACTTCTTTTGCCGCCAACGCCCGCGAGATCAAGTTTTGAAATTCTTTTGAAAGCACTGGAGTGGGATAGCGAAAAACCTTCTTTGCCCCATTGTTGATCATGCCCGATCGGGAGGTCATATCTTCTTCCAATCCAGAATGAACGGCCTCTCTCATTACCTTCCAGGCGTTGGCAAGACCTGCAATTATTTCTTGCTCCGATCTGCCTTTCTGTTCTGTTTCATATTCAACCACAACTTGGTCTAGTGTCTTATTGGTTTTAGAACAATAAGTCCTCCATTCCTCAAACGATTCAAATAGAAATGCCATAGATTTTTTGTTTACACGAATTTACAACTTTTAAACTGACGCTTTTTTTGAGGTTGATTATAAACCAATTACTTTTAATGCCTAAGCTAAACAACAAATGAAATCGCCATTAAAATGCTCCAAACCCAACAGCATGATAATCTCAGCGATTCCCCCGCTTGCAGCGGGGCAGGCAATGTGGCAACTAAAAAACAATTATTAACACATGAATAAAATTTTACTGCTTATCTTCCTTTTTGTGAACACCCAATCCTTCGCCCAACAAGTTGATGAAACAACTGTCAAAACCATTTTCGATGAGTCGTTGAAAAACGGTAAGTCATACAAGATGTTGGAGCAATTGACTAAGAAAATTGGTTCACGCCTTTCCGGCTCACCGGGCGCAGCGGCAGCCGTGGAATGGAGCCGGCATGTAATGGAGGATTTTGACTTCGATTCAGTTTGGCTTCAGCCCGTAATGGTGCCCCATTGGGTAAGGGGGCAAAAAGAAATTGGAAGAATAGTCAACACCAAAAAAATGGGAACAGTGGAAGTGAATGTCTGTTCGCTGGGCGGATCTATCGGCACGGGCCCCGAAGGCATTTCCACGAAAGTGATAGAAGTGAAAAGTTTTGAAGAGTTAGCTCAACTGGGCACAAAAAATGTGCAAGGCAAAATTGTCTTTTTCAATCGCCCGATGGATCCAACACAGATCAACACGTTTGCGGCCTATAGTGGGGCAGTAAATCAACGTGGAAGCGGGGCATCCGAAGCCGCCAAGTATGGCGCAGCGGCCGTTATCGTTCGCTCAATGGGCTTAAATGTGGAGGAGTATCCACATACAGGAGGTGTTCGATACAAACCAGAAGTAAACAAAATACCGGCAGTGGCCATAAGCACTAAGCATGCGGATTTGTTAAGCAAATTGGTGAAAGAAGATAAGGATGTTCAATTTTATTTGGAAACACATAGCGAAATTTTAGAGGACGCGCCCTCGTTCAATGTGGTGGGTCAAATCAATGGAGGCGAATACAAAGATGAAATTATAGACGTGGGTGGTCACCTCGATTCGTGGGATTTGGCAGAGGGTGCCCACGATGACGGAACAGGGTGTGTGCAGTCTATTGAGGTGTTGCGAATTTTCAAAGCAATGGGTTATAAGCCTAAGCGCACCATCAGGGCCGTTATGTTTATGAACGAAGAAAATGGGTTGCGTGGAGGCTTGAAATATGCCGAGCTGGCGGCACTTCACAAGGAGAAACATATTGCAGCGATGGAATCTGATAGAGGCGGCTTCACGCCAAGAGGCTTCACCATGAGTGGGAGTGAAGCCATCAAAAATAAGATTAGAAGTTGGAAAAGTATTTTTGAACCTTATGGTTTGCACGATTTTATGCAAGATGGAGGTGGAGCAGATATAGGACCACTTGCCGCACAAGGAACATTTCTTTTAGAGATGCTTCCAGACTCGCAACGCTATTTCGATTACCATCACACACCCGCTGATACGCTGGACAAAGTGAGCAAGCGCGAACTTGAATTAGGTTCAGCCGCGATGGCTGCGTTAGTTTATCTGATGGATAAGTATGGGTTGAAGTAAGGTTTAAGATTCAATGTTCAAAATTCAAAATGAATCTTAAACTTTGAATCTTGAATTTTAAATCTTGAATTTTGAATTGTTATCCAGCATACGCCTCCATCGGCAAACAAGAACAAACTAAATTCCTATCGCCATAGGCGTTATCAACACGACTAACACTTGGCCAGAACTTTTGTTCTTTAACAAATGGCAAAGGAAAAGCTGCTTTTTGTCTTGAGTAAGGACGAGTCCATGTATCGGCAGTGATAACCGAAGCGGTATGTGGCGCATGCTTCAACACATTGTTTTCTTTGTCAGCCTTGCCCTCTTCTACTTCCTTAATTTCTTTTCTGATTTCTATCAGCGCATCCACAAAGCGATCCATCTCTGCTTTAGGTTCACTTTCGGTGGGCTCAATCATAATTGTGCCCGCCACCGGAAACGAAACTGTAGGTGCGTGGAAGCCATAATCCATCAAACGTTTGGCAATGTCTTCTACCTCCACGCCAAACTTTTTGAAATCACGGCAATCAACAATCATTTCATGCGCGCATCTGCCTTGTGTGCCCGTGTAAAGAATTTTATAGTGTTCACTCAAACGTTCTTTAATATAGTTGGCATTGAAAATCGCCAGCTTCGTTGCATTGGTTAAGCCTTCGCCCCCCATCATAGCAATGTAAGCATAAGAGATTGCTAAAATGCTCGCGCTTCCCCAAGGGGCAGCAGATACAGCGGTAATGGCATTTTCTCCACCCGTTTTAACTACCGCATGCCCTGGCAAAAACGGTTTCAATTTATCGTTACAGCAGATAGGCCCCATGCCCGGGCCGCCACCACCATGTGGAATACAAAATGTTTTATGAAGGTTTAAATGGCATACGTCTGCGCCAATATTTGCAGGAGAAGTGAGCCCAACTTGTGCATTCATGTTCGCACCATCCATGTACACCAACCCACCGTTTTGATGTATTGTGTCACAGATTTCTATAATCGCTTCTTCAAACACACCGTGGGTAGATGGGTAGGTTACCATCAAGCACGCCAAATTATTTTTGTATTGCTCCGCCTTAGCTTTTAAGTCTGCTACATCAATTTTTCCATCGGCATCAGACTTGGTAACAACTACTTCCATGCCCGCCATTACTGCGCTGGCGGGATTGGTGCCGTGTGCTGATGAGGGTATAAGTGCAATATTTCTATGATGATCACCACGATGTTGATGATACGCTCGAATCACCATTAAGCCTGCATACTCGCCCTGAGCACCACTGTTAGGTTGTAATGAAATCCCAGTAAAGCCCGTAATCTCTTTCAACCAAGTTTCGAGATTGGAAATCATTTCAGCGTAACCTAGTGTTTGGTTGCTTGGCGCGAACGGATGAATTTGTCCCATCTCTGGCCACGTTACCGGAATCATTTCGGTCGTGGCATTTAATTTCATGGTGCAAGAGCCTAATGAAATCATAGAATGCACCATCGATAAATCTTTGCTTTCTAATTTTTTAATGTAGCGCAGCATTTCATGCTCGCTATGATGCGTATTGAAAACGGGATGTGTTAAGAAACTTGATTTTCTCACTAGGCTGGGAGACAGCGACATTTCCGGTTTAGCGTTTATTTTAAATGAGCTAATTCCGAAAACACTTAAAATTGTTTCGATATCTTTCAATGAAGTGGTTTCATCAATAGAAATCCCGACATGATTATCCTCAAAGTAGCGGAAGTCAAGTTCGTGTTTGGTTGCTGTGCTTTCAATTGCTTTCTTATCGACTACAGCAATCTTTAAAGTATCGAAGTAATTTTCATTTACTTGTTTGAAGCCGTTTGCTTTTAAGTTGCTATCGAGCACGCTGGCTAACCCATGAATTCTGCCTGCAATTTTTTTCAAACCTTCAGGGCCATGATATACTGCATACATGCTCGCCATCACAGAAAGTAATACTTGTGCCGTGCAAATATTGGAGGTTGCTTTTTCTCTGCGAATATGCTGCTCGCGTGTTTGCAAGGCCATGCGATAGCCGGGATTGCCTTGAGCATCTTGCGAAATGCCAATAATACGACCCGGCATTTGTCTTTTGAACTCATCTTTCGTGGCGAAGAAGGCCGCATGGGGGCCACCAAAGCCCATCGGTACACCAAAGCGTTGAGAGCAACCCACCACTACATCGGCACCCATTTCACCGGGCGATTTTACCAAAAGCAAACTCATAAGGTCGGCACCAACTACAATGTAAACATCGTGTTCGTGGGCAGCGGCAATGAACGAGGTATAATCTTTTACTTCCCCGTTATTGGTTGGGTTTTGAATATAAACACCAAATAAATTGGCGTCAGTAACATCTAATTTTGAAACATCGCCTACAACAAGGTCAACCCCAATTGGAGCTGAGCGTGTTCTTAATAAATCGATTACTTGCGGAAACGTATTTTCATCAACAAAAAACTGATGCGCGTCTTTCTTCGAGCCTTTTTTTGAGGCATGAAGAAGATGCAGAGCTTCTGCGGCAGCGGTAGCTTCGTCTAGTAACGAAGCATTGGCAATCTCCATTCCCGTAAGGTCGATGATCATTGTTTGATAGTTGATCAACGCCTCCATGCGCCCCTGGGCAATCTCGGCTTGGTAAGGTGTGTACGCGGTGTACCACCCTGGGTTTTCTAAAATATTTCTAAGAATTACACCTGGCGTAATGCAATTATAATAGCCCGTGCCGATGTAAGACTTATATATTTTATTTTTTGAAACGAGTTTTTTAAACTCTTTGAGAAACTCATACTCCGATTGTGCCTCGGGTAAATTCAATGCCTTTTTCAAGCGAATAGCAGCGGGCACAGTTTGATCAATCACTTCATCTACAGAGGCAGCATTTACTACTCTTAGCATTTCTGCTATTTGAGCTGCATTTGGGGCATTATGACGTGATTCAAATTTTTCGGAGTAGGTAGGATCTATCATTCGTTGTTCGGTATTAGTTAGTGGTTGTTCGCCTTATTTAGTGTTTATTTCAAGATCAATGAATCAACAACACGAACGGGTTGAAATTGTTAAAATGAAATGGGTGCTGGTTATGAGAGTTTTTGTCAATAGCATGTAAGACTTAACTAATTCAAAGTTCAAGATTCAAAATTGGCTCACAATTAATCTTGAACTTTGAATCTTGAATTTTAGAATCTTTCAAACTGAGAGAAGAAGAAACTTCCTTCAATTTCAGCGTTTACATCAGAGTCAGAACCATGTATTGCATTCGCGTCAATTGACTTTGCGAAAAGTGCCCGAATGGTGCCCGGCTCTGCTTTCTTAGGATCCGTAGCGCCAATTAATTTTCTGAAATCTTCTACCGCATTTTCTTTTTCAAGAATCATGGGTACGATGGCTCCGGACGACATGTAGCTAACTAATTCGCCATAAAACGATCTTTCTTTATGTACTTCATAGAATTTGCCAGCTAGTTCGCTGCTTAATCTTGTTTTTTTCATGGCCACGATGCGAAAACCTGCTTCTTCAATCATTTTAGTAATGGCACCGGTGTTATTTGCACTCGTTGCATCAGGTTTGATCATGGTAAAAGTTCTGTTTGTTGCCATTTGTTTGTTTTTTGGTATAATCATTTTGGTCGCAAAAGTATTAAAAAGTAGCAAAACGTTTGTCCTTATTGATACAGAAGCGAAATAATATGGTTTGATTCTACCGTGGAATCTGCCTTAGTAAACTAATAAGATCTCTTGGATCGATGTTCTCTTGCTCTGACTTGTCGTAGATGGACAAAAGAAAAACAATTTTATTCACAATTTGCAAATAGGTGATAATTCTTCCCCCTCCACTTTTGCCCTTACCTTTTGAGGCGATAGCTAGCCGTATTTTAAAGCAATCGTTCCCTAATGCCGTTCCTTGCAGAGGTCTTTCTTTCAGGCTGTTAACCAAGTTTACGTACTCAGATTTAAGCGATGGATACTTTTTTGAAAGTCGCTTAATGTCTTTCTCAAACCTAGGAATGGTTTTTACATTAAAGCTCATCGAAAAGCTCTTCCGCATTGCGCGCTTTTAGTTTTCCAGCCTTCACAAGCTTCATTTCTTCCACGGCCTCCTTTACATTGGCTAGCACCTCGGCCTTATGAGGCGTAAGGGTTTTGGCCTTCACGTAGGGGAAACTGTTAAGCAGTTCCATAAAAAAAGCCGCTTTATTGTCTTTAACATCTAGTAGCACTTTCATAAAGAATATTTAAATTAAACCGTTTTAGGCTGGCTCAACCAAACGCCTCTTGCAAAAATAACTCATATAATTCGTCAATTGTCAATTGCCAAGTGACAATTCGTAATTCGTAATTGATAAATTTGCGCCCTCAATGGAAAAACTCCACGCCCTTAAGACTTTTTTGAATCGGCCGCAGAAGGTAGTCATCCTCACGCACTTCAAGCCCGATGCCGATGCGCTGGGTTCATCGTTGGGTTTAGCTGGGTTTCTAACCAAAAAAGGGCACAAAGTTCAGGTGATTACTCCGAGTGATTTTCCTCTATTTTTGGCCTGGATGCCCGGATCACATGAAGTTTTGGCATTGTCAAAAAATTCAACTGAGCCTTTTAAAAAGGCGGAGGAAGCGATAAATAAAGCCACGCTTATTTTTTGTTTGGATTTTTCTAGCCTTGGTAGGATAAACGAGTTGGGCGACCTCGTAACCAAAGCCAAGGCAAAGAAAGTGATGATTGATCACCATTTAGAGCCAGAAAATTTCGCTGATTTTATCAAATGGGATACAAAAGCCGCGTCCACCGCAGGGTTGGTTTTTGAATTGATAAAAGAGCTAGACGAAGAATCGCTCATCGATGAAAACATTGCCAACTGCCTTTATTCGGGGCTGATGACCGATACGGGAGGGTTTAGGCATTCCAATACCACTCAGAAGGAATTTCAAATAGCCTCCGATTTAGTGGGTTTTGGAGCTGATCCTTCTGCTGTTGCAAGGCAGATTTATGATAACAATACCATTGAGCGGCTACGCTTGGTGGGCTATGTCTTAAATGAAAAACTCAAAATACTGCCCGAATACAATACCGCCTACATTACGCTTTCCGAGGAAGAACTAAAAAAATATGGCTCCCAGACTGGAGATACGGAAGGCTTGGTCAATTGGGGGTTATCGATAAAAGGAATAAAATTCGCTGTAATTCTTTACGACAGAAAAGAAGAGATAAAACTTTCTTTTCGCTCTATTGGCGATTTTAATGTAAACGAGTTAGCCAGAAAACACTTTGAAGGTGGAGGCCATAAAAACGCCTCTGGCGGAAGCTCCAAGCTCACACTCGAGAATACGCTCACTAAATTCTTGGAGGTATTGCCTCTCTATAAAGATCAACTCAACTAAATTCAAAAACAAAAAAAGATGACAACAAAAGTAATGATGTTTGCCGGCCTGGTGCTGTTATGCGTAGCCTGCTCAAAAGAAAAGGAAACGCCCAAGGGCTACAAATTTACGGTGGTAAAAAAGGGCGATGGAATTCCGGGCAAGAAAGATCAATTTCTAATCATAAACATGTCCTTCCAAGACGGCAAGGATTCAGTGTGGAATGACTCAAGAAAGCTAGGATCGCCTTTTATTATTCCAGTTCGTGATACTGTAAATATAAAACAAGAAGATGGAATTGACGAAGTTTTTAGAATGCTTACAAAAGGCGATAGTGTAGTTTGCAAGATCCCCGCAGCCGTGTTGTTCGAAAAAAACTTCCGAGCACCGTTGCCACCTAACGTGGACGCGAAAAGCAACTTTTTGTTCAAAATAGGTGTCCAAGACATAATGGACAGAGAACAGGTGACGAAGTACCAACAAGAACTGATGACTAAGCAAATGACCTCCCAATTAAAAAAGGATACTGTCATTATCGATGATTTTTTGAAATCGAAAAATATAGTTGCGCGCAAAACAAACTCTGGGCTGCGTTATATCGTCACAAAAGAAGGGCAAGGTGAAAACGCTAAACCGGGCCAAACGGTAAAAGTGGCGTATGCTGGTTTCCTGCTAAATGGAAAATGTTTTGACACAAGCAGTGAAGGGATTGCCAAGGAAAATGGCGTTTATCAAGAGGGCAGGCCGTATGAGCCCTATGCTTTTGTGCTTGGGCAGAGTGCCGTGATACAAGGATGGGACGAGATTATTACCTTAATGAACAAAGGAACAAAATTGAAGGTGTACATTCCGTCTACATTGGCTTATGGCCCACAGAGAAGAAGTCAAGATATAATTGAGAACTCCATTCTTACTTTTGATATGGAGTTGGTGGACATTACACAATAGAATCATAAAATCTCCAAGGTCTTCGTATGAACAGCAAACAAGGCCTTGGAGGTTTGAATTAAAAAACAAAAAACAATTGACGCATGAATAAAATTTTGAGTATACTATCCTTGATCGGGTTATTTTTTATTGCGGGTTGCAGTAAAGATCCTGTTGTACTTAATCCAGCAGACCAACTTACAAAAGATATTCAGTTAATTGACGACTACCTAGCCTCGAAAAACATCACGGCAGTTAAAGATGCGAGTGGGTTGCGCTATGTGGTTACGCAGGAAGGAACAGGCTTGAAGCCGTCAATCTATAGCAATGTAAATGTTAGTTATGATGGGAAGTTTTTGGAAAGTGGGCAGTCTTTTGATAAATCTAGCAAGCCACTCACCATCTATCTTTACACAGGAATTATCAAAGGATGGCAAATTGGCTTGCCACTCGTAAACAAAGGCAGTAAAGTCACGCTTTATATTCCTTCTGGCTTAGCGTATGGCGCATCGGGAACCACTGACGGAACCATTCCAGCAAATACAAACATCTCTTTTGACATAGAGCTTTTAGATGATGCAGCGCAACTTGCCAAAGACGTGGCAGCTATCGATAAGTATTTGGACAGCCTAAAAATAACAGCTATAAAAGATCCCAGTGGATTACGGTACTCTGTAGCTGCAGTTGGTTCAGGGTCAAAGCCAACGCTCACCAGTACAGTTTACTTTACCTATTCAAGTACATTGTTTAAGAAAGAGACTTCTATAGGTCAGGCTACCTCTATTGTTTCTGCCTATTTAGGCACAATTGTTCCCGTGGGTCTGCAAATAGGGTTTCAACAAATTTCAAAAGGCAGCACAGCCACTTTTTACATCCCTTCTTCACTTGGACTTGGTTTAAACACCAGCTCCGATGGTACAACAATTCCCGCAAACTCTAATCTGGTCTACACAATACAGTTTGTCGATAGCAATTAATATGACGCTCTGCTTTGCCACCAACAACCTCCATAAAATTCAAGAAGTGCAGGCGGTTGTTGGCAATTCTTTTTCGCTTTTAAGCTTACGCGATATAGGGTGTTTGGAAGAACTGGCCGAAGAGCAAACCACTATTGAAGGTAATTCACTCCAAAAAGCACAATACGTTTTTGAGAAATTCAATGTGGCCTGTTTTGCGGATGATTCGGGTCTTGAAGTCGAGGCTTTAAACGGTGAACCTGGCGTTTACTCAGCCATGTATGCCGGCCCTCAGCGCAGCCATAGCGACAACATAGATAAATTGCTCGCTGCACTTACCGGGATTGAAAATCGCAAAGCGCATTTCAAGACGGTGATTACATTAATTCAAGAGAATGAATGCCATCAATTTATAGGTCTTCTTTCTGGAACGATTGTGACCGAAAGGAGAGGTGCCAATGGCTTCGGTTACGACCCTATCTTTGTGCCTGCTGGCTATTCTGCCTCGTTGGCCGAAATGACGCTTGCAGAGAAAAATAAAATAAGCCATCGAGCGAAAGCCATCCAGCAGTTAATTGCATATTTAAAATTCAAGATGGAAGATAGTTCCTGTCGATGACTTACAGATTTCAAATTTGTAAATCTATAACCCTGAATTTTTTACCTTTCAGCTAAAGTCTCATGTCTCAATACTCATGTCTCATTATTAGCTAAAAAAGTCTCACGTCTCAATACTTACGTCTTACTACTAATTCAAAAGAATGAAACCCTTTACCATCGGTATAACAGGCGGCAGCGGCTCGGGCAAAACCTATTTTTTGCAAGGCCTTTCTTCTGCTTTCAAGCCTTCAGAGATTTGCCTTATTTCGCAAGACAATTATTACAAGCCCCGCGACCAGCAGCCCATCGATGAGAATGGCGTTAAGAATTTTGATTTGCCGGTTTCCATCGATCGCGAGTCATTTCAAGAAGATGTGTTGAGCCTAAAATCAGGACATGACGTAATAAAAAAGGAATATACGTTTAACAATCCGCATGCCGAACCCAAACTCTTAGAATTTAAAGCCGCGCCTATTTTGGTAGTAGAAGGCTTGTTTGTGCAGTACTTTGAAGAAATTGAAAGCGAGCTCGACCTAAAAGTGTTTATTGAAGCAAAAGACCATGTAAAACTAGGCCGAAGAATTAAGCGCGACCAAATGGAGCGTGGATATGACATTGACGATGTGCTGTATCGTTACCAGAACCATGTAATGCCCGTGTTCGAAACGCTCATTGAGCCACTAAAACACAATGCCGATTTGGTGATACCCAACAACAGTAATTTCGATAGGGCACTGGAAGTATTAAATGGGTTTATCAAGGAAAGGTTGGCGAGGTAGGCATAACGGCCAAGGTCTTGATTTTACTGGCTATAAGATGGAGGTTTTGTTTACAATTTCGATTGCTAAGCAAATGTAGCCTCACCATGTGCCAGTAAAATGGTATTGAGTAGTTCTTTGGAGTAGTATCGTTTGTTTTGCAATAGTTTCTCAAAAACTGGCCTCAACGGTCCAATTAAATCTTTATCTTTTGCAATGGAAAGTAACCCAATTAAGCCGATGCAGTTAACTTTCATGCTCTCCGCTATTTTTCTTGCCTTTCTATCGTCAATCAAAAGAAAGTGAGCATTTAACTCTTTGTACAAGAGCACAGATTCCGACTCGCCATAATCCATTACAAAAGCAAGTTCATTTACACCAGTAACTGGATTTACTTTGGAATTGAAAAAATTGTATAACTGCCAATAATCAGGTTTCGACCTATCAAAGATTAACTCATTCCAAACAGCGGGTGGTATTTTTACTTCATCAAATAGAGCATTGAGAATATCTAGTCGGCTTATAAGGGCTAATGAGAATAGAGGCCCAGAATCTGCAACAACAATCCCATGCTTCATTTATCTAATTTTCTTACTGTCTTCCAGCACATCGGCTATCGTGAGGTTCGAGATGGGTATTTCATTCTCAGATAACACTGTTTCGAATTCAAATCTAGAAAGCCCCGCCAGTTGAGCAGCTTTTCCAATGGTAAGTTTTTCCAATTTGTATAAACGCATGGCTAGGGAAATTCGAATGCTTTGTTTAAACTCAGTTTCCGTCTCATTCAACGCTAAGAGAATTTCGGAAGGAAATTCCAGTGTAATAGTTTTCATACTCAAAGATAAAGTAATCAAAAATACAAAAATGGAAGGAAGGTTGGCGAGGTAGGCACATAAACCTCCAAGGTCTTGATGTTATTGGCTATAAGACCTTGGAGGTTTTGCTAGGTATTGGCCTTGGCTGCGGCTTTGCTCGCACTGGCACTTTTGCGGTTTGCTATCAGCGTAGTGTAGTTCTCTTCTAGCGCACTCACTTCGTTTATGGCCTTGCCCCAAGGGTCGGCCCCATCGTTTACATTACCTTGTGCATTCAGCTTTTTTATCAACTTGTCGTAGGCGTCCATTGCCAACGGGCGTCTGCTCCATACTGTTTCGGTGGGGGCATTGCCCTGCTGCTGCGTGCGGGCAAGGTACTTCTCGTTAAAACTGGTGTTGGCGGTTTGCAGCAGGTTTTTCCAGTCGGTAAGGTTGAGGGCAGCTATGGCTGCCGCCAACTCGGGCTTGGTGTTCCAATCACTAATCAAGTTATTGATAATGGCCGTTTCGCTTTGGTAGTTTTCGCGCGCTATTTCGCTTGCCGAACCATAGGGAGCCAAATGCGCTTGCAGCGTTTGGCCATGTGTTTTTAAAGCTGCATCAAAATGGTAGCTATACGCCAATACCATAGTGGCCATGCCCACAATATGGTTGTCGCGCACACTGTCAAGGTCAATCAATTCGTCCGTTAGTGGGCTGCCCTCTTCTTTTTTAAACAGCGCTTCCATTGTGGCCAGCTCGGCCTGTAGTGCATTAAACTGTGCTAACACCAGTAGTACCTGCGGCTCGTTTTTGGCAAGTATGCTAAGCACATCGCTTATAAATTGGATAAACTCCGCATTGCGGAGGCTTCTCAAGGTTGTTTTGTTTATCATGCGGGTAATGAGTTAAGAGCGAAAAGATTGAAATAATGGGGTTTAAGCGTTTTTTTAAGGTTTTTGCCGCCGCACTAGTGCGGCAAGCATTATTTTTTGCAGAAATTGCCCCTGCACTAGTGCGGCAGACATTTCCGCTGGCGGTATTTGCTGCTGCAAGTTGCAGCGCCAATTACCGCGGCCAGTTTTTGGCCATGCACTAGTGCAGCGCACATTCCCTTGGCGGGGATTTCATATAGGCGGTTGGCGTGGAAAAATAACGGATAGTAACATGGCGCTTTCGTGGAATGGTAGAACTAAGATAAGATAGCTAGGGAATCAAAACAAATTTTTTAAAACAAATTACGGAGGGGCGTAGACACCTGAATGGGAAAAAAGATAACGTACCAAGTATTGTTTTTGTAGTTTATTGCTTTTATCTTTAATTTATAACTATAAAATAACGCAATTATGAAACGAAAATTTGTACTTCTCACAATTATTTCAGCAGCATTTTGCCAGACGCTAGTAGCTCAATCGCTTAAGCTAATCCCCAAAGTGGGGCTGGGTTCAGCAACCTACTCTTATTCCGAGGAGATGAAGAAAGCTGGAGGACTTCAAACGGTGAACTCGGTAACCGTGTTTTCTTTTGGTGTTGGGTTAGAAGTTAAATTGGCCGACAAGCTCGCACTGCAACCCGAATTCAATTACAACCAAACGGGCAATAGTTATGACATAAAAGAAGGGTCAGGCTCTTCGTTAGTCAGCATCAAGGCAGATTATAAGTACAATACGTTGCAAGTACCCGTCTTACTGAAGTATTCGCTTTTTGGACCTGAAAGCTTTCGTTTTTCTATTCTTGCCGGCCCCTACTATAGCTATAACTTAGGCGGTAGCTACAAGGCCGATATTACCTTCGGTAGCACCACCTCAAGCGTTAAAGGTGATTTGATATGGGATACGAGGCCAGCCAACTATAATGGAACAGACGCTTATGCAAGCGATGACGACCTTAATCGAGGTGATTTGGGAGCAATACTGGGTTTAGCAGGTGGCCTAAAATTTGGGCCAGGCGAGTTATACTTGGAAGCGCGGTACATGTATGGGTTTACCAATTTTGCCAAAAGTGCAACAAACAGTCAGGGCGGTGCCGTAGGCGATCTCGGTTCAGCCAGCCGAGTTATTGGTATTCAAGTAGGGTATGCAGTACCGCTTGGCAGGTAATACGAATAACCGATTTAATAGTGCAAATTCACCACGACCGAATCTATACCCAAACCCACTACCTTCGTAAGCAGAAACCATTACCCGCTTAGCACCCGATGAAAAAACTAATACCCTCTCTTCTACTTTTATTTTGTTCTTTTTTGAGCCACGCCCAATGGCTAGAGCGCAACAATGGCCTTGTGGGCGGCCATGTGCGTTGCTTTGCCACTTTAGGCACTACACTTTTTGCAGGTACTGATGGAGGCGTTTTCAAATCTACAGACAATGGTGCCACGTGGAGTGCTTCTAGCAATGGCATTACACTTCCCCTTGTAAGGTCTCTTGCCGTGGTTGGCAATGATTTGTTCGCAGGCACCCTGTTTGGTGTCTTTCGTTCGTCCGATGGTGGGTTAAGTTGGACAGAGCCAAACAAGGAATTTGTAACAGGTATTCGAAGCATGATTGCAGTTGGCGATTACCTGTTCATTAATGCTGACGGTGATGGACCACAAGGAACATTTCGATCCCTCGACAGGGGAGTAACTTGGACTAAAATAAATAATTTCGGTAACAGAAACGCTTGGACTTTAATAGAGGGAGATTTGTATGCCTCAAATTCCTACTTTGGATATTATGGGGTTTACAGAACCTCAGATAAGGGTGATACTTGGGTACGACCAGCCAATGCAGGATTGCCCGAAGGGTTAGATTTTGAATATCTAGCTTCTAAAGGAAGCATCTTGTTTGGAATCATGTCAACCTATGAAAATGGTGAAAGCAAGGCACGCGTGTATAAATCTACAGATAAGGGTGAAAATTGGACTTTGGCAAGTACAGGACTGCCTCAAGATTATTTTAAGGTGCTTGTGGTAAAGGATGATAATCTTTTTGTAGCTGGTAATACGGGTGTTTACATATCTTCAAACAACGGAGTAAGCTGGGCGACAGCAAATACGGGGCTTACAAATGTGGAGGTCTATACATTTGGCATTGCCAGTAACATGTTATTGGCAGGTTCTAATAAAGGGATATTTTCGTCCGCTACTAATGGCAGTAGTTGGACTCTATCAAACACTGGCCTTGCGGCCGTCACAATAGCAGCCATTGTCCAAAAAGGCACTGATCTTTTTGTAGGGTCCGGAGGCCGATTGGCTGAGTTTGAAGGACAAGGTGTTCTTATGTCCTCTGATAGAGGCCAAACCTGGAGTGAAAGAAACACCGGTTTAACAAATACCACTGTAAACGCGCTCATTGCTGCGGGTAATGATTTATTTGCTGGTACGGAAGGGGGCGGGGTGTTTTATTCGGCCAATAACGGATTGAATTGGGTTGCCGTGAACAATGGCCTCACCAACAAAGCTGTTACTCACTTGTTGTCAGTTGGTGAAAAAGTCTATGCGGTTACGGACGGAGGCATTTATCTTTCATCGAATAAAGGGCAAAGCTGGACTGGTTTGGCGTTTATCCCTACGCTGGTCAGATTTTGGTCATTTGAAAAAGTAAATGAAATTCTTTTTGCTGGGTTAGCAGAATATTGGGGTGGTGTTTACCGCTCTACAGATGGTGGTGCAACTTGGATTAAGACAACACTAGAAACGACCATTTATTCGTTTAAAGCAATCGGGAACAATATTTTTGCAGCTGGAGATGGAGGGGTTTATGTTTCTACTGATAGTGGAGTGACGTGGAACCCCGTAACCGGAAAACTGCCAAAAACATCACCGATCGAGATTCCAGTTCTAAGCCTTGCCGTAAATGGTACTAGTTTATTCGCAACTACTTATGGCGGTGTATTTGTCTCCACTGATTTGGGTAACAGTTGGAGAGCTATTAATGAAGGGGTTCCACCTAATTTTATTGGATACTCATTACTAGTAACAGAAACCAGCTTACTGGCCAGCTTCTATGCCCGTGGCGTTTGGGAGCGGTCTTTGGCAGAACTTGCTCCACCCGCTACGCCCGTTGCAGCGGCCGCCAGCAGCATAAACTCAACAGGCTTTACCGCTAACTGGGCAGCAGCAAGCGGTGCAACAAGCTACCAGCTTGATGTTAGCAAAGACAATTTTGCTACTTTCGTGGAAGGTTATAATTCAAAAACCGTTACCGGCACCTCACAAACTGTTACAGGTTTAACTTCCACCACCACGTATCAGTACCGCGTTCGGGCAGTTAACGAATTGGGCATTTCGGATAACTCTGCCAGTATTTCGGCTACCACACTTATTCCACCACCCACCGCGCCAACGGCATTGGCTGCCACCGCTATTTCGCCTACTGGCTTTACCGCAAACTGGGCGGCAGTTAGTAGCGCAACGAGCTATCAACTGGACATTAGCATAGACAATTTTGCCACTTTTGTGGAGGGCTTTAATTCAAAGCCAATTATAGGCACTTCACAAGTTGTAATAGGCCTAACCTCTTCCACCCCTTATCAATACCGTGTTCGTGCAGTTAATGACGGAGGTGTTTCGGGTAATTCGGCCAATGTTTCTGTAACAACACTTATTCCACCACCAAGCACTCCAACATCGTTAGCTGCCACCGCTATTTCGTCTACTGGCTTTACCGCCAACTGGGCGGCAACGAGTGGAGCAACAGGCTATCAACTAGACATCAGCAAAGACAATTTTGCCACTTTTGTGGAAGGGTATAATTCAAAACCAATTACAGGCAATTCACAAGCTGTAACTGGCCTAGCTTCAGCTACCCCTTATCAATACCGTGTTCGTGCAGTTAATGAAGGAGGTGTTTCGGGTAATTCGGCCAATGTTTCGGTTACAACACTTATTCCACCGCCAAGCACTCCAACATCGTTAGCTGCCACCGCTATTTCCTCTACTGGCTTTACCGCCAATTGGGCGGCAGTTAGTAGCGCAACGGGCTATCAACTAGAGATAAGCAAAGACAATTTTGCCACTTTTGTGGAAGGGTATAATCCTAAAACGGTTGCCACCACTTCGCAATCCGTTACGGGTTTGCCTCCCGCTACTGCCTATCAATATCGGGTTCGGGCGGTTAATGAGGTGGGTGTTTCAGGTAACTCTGCGAGTGTTTCGGTTACTACAGGTGTTGTGATAACGGGAGATTTGAACACCGCTGCGACAACCACCGCTGTTTACCCAAACCCCTTTACTGATTATATTGAAATTGAGAACAAAACAGGCCAGATAACGGAAATTGTACTGTACGATGTCACCGGAAGGCGAAGCGCGCTGCCCTTTGAGGATCGAGGCGAAGTGTTGAGGGTGCCAACAAACACAATTCCTGCTGGTGTGTATTTGCTGTCTATTCAAGAAGGTACTTCGGTAAAAACCGCGAAGATGATGAAGAGGTAGGGGTGTACTTACACATTTATAGTAATGCCACGAATGCACGAATCTTTTGCTTTGCAGTCTTGGTTAAACTCTAGCTTTTGCTTTTAAGCAAGTTCTGGTTGTTGAATTGCCACAAATGCACAAATAAAGATTCGTGCATCCGTGGCAAAATTATAGACTTCCTAGGAGACTTAAATCCAAGCAAATTCTCAGTTTTGTGTTGGCACGAACACCGAATATTTTTTTGCGTATTCGTGACCAAAACCTAGGCCGAGCACAACTTCATTTTTATTTTTTTACGTGATATGTCATTTGCCAATTCATATTTTGCTATACTTGCACCCGCACAAATGAAAAAGAAAACACTTTCACGCATTTTTATGATCGCCTCAGGTATTCTGGCGGCTGTAATCATTGTGTTTTCACAATCCTATTACCAACAAAGTGACCTAACTCAAAAGGACGACTCCGAAAAGAAAGACAAGTCCGAAAAGGTAATGGTGAGTGCGCCTTCTGATGCAGTTACCAGTAACTCGCTCGTAAAGCTTAGTGAAAACACAGCAATATCAGTTCCTTCTTCCTTTTCAATTACTGAAATCAAGTCTTTTGTAAAGATTGAAAAGAAAGTATTTGTCCGCTTTTTCCGAACTCTTTTTAGGGTCGTCATTTCGCCCAACGCACCTTAATTTCAGATTACAAATTCAACGTTCAAAATTCGGGTTCTATGATCCCGCGTCTCACATCTCATTTCTCACATCTATTATCTAATTTAATTCTATGCGTAATAAAGGTTTCGTAGTTGTACTCACAGTAATAGTTACAGCACTTTGTTTATTTTATTTATCGTTCACGTTTGTTTCTCAGCGGGTTCAAAAAAACGCTATCCGGATAGCCACCGATGCTACTGGTACTGTTAATCTGGCCAAAAAACAAGCCTATCTTGATTCGTTGTGGAATTTGCCAGTTTATAACTTGGGCTTTAAAGATTACACTTATAAGGAAGTAAAAGAAAATGAGCTTAGCCTTGGTCTCGACTTGCAAGGTGGAATGCACGTTGTGTTAGAGGTTTCGCCCGCAGATATCATTCGTGGCTTGAGCGGAAACAACAGTCAAGATCCTGCTCTGATTGCAGCCTTCAAAAAGGCCCAAGAAATGCAAAAGAAAAGCCAAGAGAGCTATAGCAGCCTATTCTACAAGGCTTACCACGAAGCAAACCCAGATAAAAAACTGGCAACTCTTTTTGCCTCTGCCTCCAACAAGGGTCGCGTTAGTTTGTCCGATGATGATGCCACCGTGCTTAAATTTTTAGATACTGAAATAGAGAGTGCTATCGATCGCTCATTTACCATCTTAAAAACCCGTATCGACCAATTTGGGACTTCACAGCCAAACATTCAAAAGTTGCAAGGTTCGGGTAGAATTCAGATTGAAATTCCGGGTGCCGATAACCCACAACGGGTGCGCAAATTATTGCAAGGTGCTGCTCGCTTAGAATTTTGGGAAGTTGCCGAGGCGAATGACCCGCAATTGAATCAAGCACTTTTTGCGATCAATAAAATGTTGTTGAAAGAAAAGCAAGATGCCGCAGCCGCCCTGAAAGATACAGGCGCAAAAACAGATGACCTACAAAATGCATTGGCCGCTAAAACTGATACAACACTTGCTAAGGATACCGTAAAATCTGCCTTGGAGAAGGAACTAAGCAAAGCCAAAGACAGTACGGGAAACACATTAGATTCACTCACTAAAGCCTCTCTCAGCCCGCTTTTCGCATTGAGCAGTCAGCAAATTCCATTCTTGTATCCCACTAAGGACACAGCCGAGATCAACAAAATTTTCAGCCGTGAAGACGTACGCGCGCTATTGCCTCGCACCATTGGTTTGTTTTGGGACGTAAAGCCCGATGCGAACCAAACACCCGGAGTGGAGGACATCCAATTGAATTTTGTGAATATGGGTCGCAATGGCAAACCGTTACTATCGGGTGAAGTAATTAACGATGCCCGTTTGGATTTTGATCAATTTGCGCGCCCTGCCGTAAGCATGACCATGAACCCAAGTGGGGCGAGAGCGTGGGCGAAAATTACCGCTGCCGCTGCCGCAAAGCAACCGCAGGGGAGCATCGCCATTGTGTTGGATAAATATGTTTATACCGCGCCAAGAGTTCAAGTCGAAATACCCAATGGTAGCTCTCAAATTACTGGAAATTTTACCAACGAAGAAGCAAAAGACTTAGCAAATGTGCTAAAGGCTGGCTCTCTTCCTGCTCCCACACGTATTGTAGAAGAAGCTTTTGTAGGCCCTACACTTGGCGAAGTGGCCCGCAACGAAGGTCTCATTTCGATGGGCGTTGGCTTGTTTGTGGTGGTACTTTTCATGGTGGTTTACTATTCCACTGGTGGGTGGGTTGCTAACTTTGCTTTGCTGTTCAACGTGTTTTTCTTGCTGGGTATTTTGGCGCAGTTTAATGCCGCGCTTACATTGCCAGGTATTGCTGGTATTGTGCTCACCATGGGTATGGCCGTGGACGCAAACGTATTGATTTATGAACGTATCAAAGAGGAGTTGAGGCAGGGTAGATTATTGAAAGACGCCATTAACAAAGGTTTTGAAAAGGCGTTCTCTTCTATTTTTGACTCGAACATTACCACTTTTATTACCGGAGTATTCCTGTTTGTGCTTGGGCAAGGCCCGTTGAAAGGCTTCGCGATTACATTGATGATTGGTATTGTTACTTCTTTTTTCTCGGCCATTTACATTTCACGTGTTGTAATTGAATGGATGATCAGAAAAGGAGAAAATGCAAAGGTGTCGTTCACAACTCCGTTGGCTGGACTGATCAAGACGACTCCGAACTACGACTTTATTGGAAATAGAAAATATGCTTATTTATTTTCTGGAACAGTCATTGTAATTGGTTTGGTAGTAACACTTATACAAGGTTTAAACTTAGGGGTAGATTTCAAGGGAGGCAGATCGTATGTGGTGTCATTTAAAAACCCAGTGGAGGCAACCAGCATGCGTTCGGAGTTATCGTCAGGCTTTGAAAACGCATCCACGGAAGTGAAAAATTATGGTTCTAACAATGTGATGAAAGTGACTACTTCTTACCTTATTGACGAAGAATCGGAAACCTCAGATGACAAAGTGAAGGCTGCGCTTATTGCAGGAGTGCAGAAGTACAGTAAATTGGAATTCACAGAGAACGATGGTGCATTGGATGATCAACATTTCACCATCTCGTCTTCCACAAAAGTAGGGGCAACCGTTGCCGATGACATTAAGAACTCGGCATTTAAAGCCGGTCTATTTTCGCTGCTTGCCATCTTTTTCTATATCTTGGTTCGCTTCCGCAAATGGCAATACAGTGCAGGAGCCATTGTGGCGCTTATTCACGATTCGTTGTTTGTATTTGCTTCTTTTGCGTTGGCAGGATTGGTAGGTATATCGTTTGAAATTGACCAGATATTTGTGGCCGCGTTGCTTACTATTATTGGCTACAGCATAAACGATACCGTGATTATCTTCGATCGTATTCGCGAGTACATGGGCGTTGGCACAAGTCATGACACGGTTAAAATATTTAACAGCGCAATTAATAGCACCCTGAGCAGAACCCTTATTACCTCCGGCACAGTGCTGTTTGTGGTTATTATCTTATTGATTTTCGGAGGCGAGGTGTTAAGAGGATTTTCTTTTGCCTTCTTTGTAGGTATTATCATTGGTACGTATTCGTCAATTTTTATTGCGTCTCCGCTGGTGATTGATCTAGATAGAAAGGCAGTGAACCCTACAAAGGCATAATAAAATTCAACGAAATTGGAAAACTACCTGGCATTTTTGGATGTGTTCAACCCCGAGAACCTGATTCAGGTGGGAGGGCTTACACTGCTTATATTAATCATATTTGCTGAAACAGGGTTGTTTTTCGGATTTTTCTTGCCTGGCGACTCGCTTCTTTTCGTGGCGGGTTTGTTAAGTCAGTCCAAGTACTTAGACGTTCCTATCTGGCTGATGATTATCGTACTAATAATTGCGGCAGGGTTAGGTTCAACGGCTGGCTATTTAACTGGCCGATGGGCAGAAAAATACCTGACAAATATGAGAGAGAATATTTTTTACAAGAAAAAATATCTTGAAATGACTAGGGATTTTTATGACAAATATGGAATGATGGCGTTTGTGCTAGGTCGGTTTGTGCCGATTATCCGAACGTTCGTTCCCATTCTTTCAGGTATTGTAAGAATCGATTTTCCGAAATTCGTATTTTATAATTTCTTGGGAGCCGCGTTGTGGATTATTACAATGGTAATGGCCGGCCATCTGCTGGGTAACGCGTTTCCTCAGATAACTGAACACTTAGAGCTAATAGTGGTGGGCATGATATTGCTCTCCACTATTCCCGTATTTATTACATGGTTTAGGCATCAGAAAGCGAATAGATAAATTTAATAAAAAATAATTGTTGTTGAATTGTGACTTTTTAAAACTTCTGGATTAGTAGTGATTGAGTTCAAGAATTAGGGTATTTTAAAGAATGAAATCAGTTTCGCTAGTATTTTTAAGAAGTTTTATGGTTTAAAGCCAAATGTTTAAAATTTAAAGGCAGAATTTTGATCTTTCACTTTTAAACTAATAAAATTTGGTTTTACTTGCTAGCCACTAACAATTTATACTGAAACTCTAAAACAAACTTTAAACCTTAATTTAAAATTCTAGTAACATGAAAACTGCTCCTAAAACTTCTAGTTCTTCAGATGGATTCAAATCGGCTTTCGCAGCGATTGTTATTCCCTTAGAAATTGTAATAGCTATCCTAATTTACAAATTAGTGTTAGGTAGTCCCGACAATTTTCAAGGTGGCGATGTTCACGGAAAGCCGCTTCCAGGAAATTATTTTGGTATCATTTATCAAGGTGGTATAATCGTGCCAATGCTTATGTCTTTATTGATGATGGTAATCACCTTCGCAGTAGAACGTTTTATCACTATTTCTAGTGCAAAAGGAAAAGGCAGTGTAAATAAGTTTGTTCGCAAAATTCAAGAGCTATTGAAATCGAATAGCATTGACCAAGCTATTGCTGAATGCGAAAAGCAAAAAGGTTCTGTTGCGAATGTTGTAAAAGCAGGCCTCTCTAAGTATAGCGAACTGCAAAAAGATACCACATTGGATGCCGATAAAAAGGTATTGATTATCCAAAAAGACATTGAAGAAACAACACAGCTTGAAATGCCAATGTTGCAGAAGAACTTAGTAATTATCGCGACTATTGCTTCTATTGCTACGCTGCTTGGTCTTTTAGGAACGGTTATTGGTATGATTAACGCATTTGCTGCGCTTGCTCAAGCAGGTGCTCCTGACTCGGTAGGATTGGCAGCTGGTATTTCGGAAGCGTTGATCAATACAGCGTTGGGTATCGGTACTTCTGCATTAGCAATCGTATTTTATAACTACTTTACTAGCGCTATTGACTCATTAACATATGGTATTGATGAAGCTGGTTTTAGCATCATTCAAAACTTCGGTGCAAAAAAATAGGACTAACTCTTAACTACTTTTTAGTATGGCAAAGGCAAAGATGAATCGAGGTACTCCTACCATTGATATGACACCAATGGTTGATTTGGCCTTCTTGCTAGTAACTTTTTTTATGCTGACGGCTACGGCCGTTCCTGACGAACCAGTTGCAGTTGACACTCCTTCTTCGGTTTCTGATATCAAGATTCCGGAAAACAATGTGTTAACCATAACTATCGATAAGGAAAGTCAAGTGTTTTATAACATGGATGGGCAGTATAACAGGCAGGAAGTGCTTGCAAAGATGGGCGAACTTCATGGCATTCAATTTACTCCAGAGGAGGCGCGTACGTTCGCGTTGATGTCCAGTATTGGAGTTCCGATGGCAAGTATGAAGCAATTTCTCTCGTTATCTCAAGAAGACCGAAAGGCGATTAAGCAGCCAGGAATTCCTTGTGATTCGGTGGGCAATGAGTTGGCGGAGTGGATTCTTCAGTCGCGTCTAATAAATAGAAAACTTAGGATTGCGATTAAAGGAGACAAGGATGCCAAATACCCGATTGTAGATAAAGTAATGAAGACATTGATGGACCGTAAGGTAAATCGGTTCAATCTAATTACCGGGTTGGAACAAGCAGCTCAATAATTTTTTACTATTTTAAACGATATAAAATATGGGAGAAATATCAGGTGATGGCGGAGGCGGAGGCCATAAAAAAGGTAAAGGTAAGATAAGGGCGAAGAAGTCTTCTACTAGGATAGATATGACGCCTATGGTGGATCTTGCTTTTTTGTTGCTTACTTTTTTTATCCTCACTACAACGCTAAATAAACCTCAGACAATGGAAATTACATTGCCTGAAGATGAAAAAGATGAGAAAGAGCAGCCAAAAGTAAACGAACGAAATGTGCTCACGTTAGTAATGGGCGAGCAAGATCGAATTTATTGGTATGTTGGTATTACTGATCCCGAGGTGAAAGTAACTAACTTCTCACAAGATGGAATACGTAAGCTGTTGTTGCAAAAGAAAGCGGAAAATCCAAAACTTATTGTATTGATC
This sequence comes from Flammeovirgaceae bacterium, assembly GCA_027487845.1. Lineage (GTDB taxonomy): Bacteria > Bacteroidota > Bacteroidia > Cytophagales > Cyclobacteriaceae > ELB16-189. The sequence goes on along the minus strand of JAIYCV010000037.1, from coordinate 61,912 downwards.
AAATCGTTAGATGAGGCCCGATATAAAAATATGGTGGATATGATGGACGAGATCAATATAACCAGTACGCAGCGTTTTGCGCTTGTAGACGTAACAGATACCGATAAGGATTTTATTAAAGATGTTCAGGCATCATTGCAGAAGTAACAAATTATACTCAGTATGAAAGAAACGGTAAAAGCTCCTAGTTGGGAGGACATAGTTTTCGAAAATAGAAATAAAGAGTATGGTGCTTATATCATAAGAACACTCTATTCACGAAACCTGATAACGGCTTGCGGAATCATGTTGCTTTTAATAGCCCTTGGTTTTTCATATCCGACCATCGCGGCTTGGTTTAAGAGTGATGACGTGGTAGTGGAAGAAAAGAAATTGACAACAGTGGTGGCATTGGATCAGCCCCCTCCAATTTCTGAAACGCCACCACCGCCACCAAAGGTGGAGATTCCACCTCCGGTAAAAACCATCAAGTACGTGGCACCAAAAGTTACCAAAGAAGAGGTTGTGGAAGAGGAAATTCCAACGATCGAAGAGATTAAAAAAACGGAGGTAAGCACAGAAACAGTGGAGGGGCCAACAGAAGTGGTTTTTGAGGAGCCAGTGAAAGAGGTAGCTGAGGTAGAGGATAATCAGGTGTACACATTTGTTGAGCAGAATGCTGAGTTTCCTGGTGGAACAGAAGCGATGTATAAGTTTATCAACAGAAATGTAAAATATCCAGCCCAAGCAAGAAGGATGGGAACGGAGGGCAAGGTGTTTGTTGGCTTCGTAATTAATAAAGACGGAAGTATTGTGGATGTTGGGATCGTAAAAGGGATAAGCGCAGAATGCGATAAGGAAGCGATGAGAGTGGTGCAAATGATGCCGCCTTGGAAGGCCGGAAAGCAAAATGGTAAAGCGGTGCGCGTGAAGTTTATTTTACCAATCAATTTCAAATTGTCTAACTAAAAAGTTAAAGACTATCATACCAGCAGCGAAGTATTTTGGTGCCTTAATGGCTTTAATATATTTTGCCGCTGGTATTTTTATTTTGACCAATTCAGAAAAATACAATATCGTATCCAACTACACCGTTCCGTTTGGAATTCTCATGCTGGTGTACAGTGCTTTCCGGGGATATAGCGTTTATAGGAAATTTAAAGAAGACCAATGAAGATGAGAACTGACTATTTGATAGTGATTGCTTCTAGTCTTTTCTTGGTTGCTTGCGGTGGTAGTGGCAAACAAGAAAAAATAAGAGATACGCCTACAGCTGGAACCATCACTATTGCAATTGATGAATCATTAAGGCCTCTTTTATCGGCAGAGATGGATACGTTCCAAGGTATCTATGACCAGGCTCATCTTAATACAATTTATACTTCTGAAGATAGTGCCATCGCTGCAGTAATTAAAGATAGTGCGCGCGTGGCCTTTGTCACCCGTCATTTAAATAGACAAGAGGAGCAAGCCTTTGAAAAACTTACCATCATACCTCGCCAATTAGATATTGCAAATGAGGGTGTCGCCTTAGTTATCAACAAAGCAAATGCTGACTCTTTGATTTCGTTCGATCAGTTGAAATCGATTTTAGAGGGTAAGCTTACCGACTGGAGTCAGATTTCTGGCAATAAAAAACTAGGCCCATTAGAAGCGGTTTTCGATAATCCTCAAAGTGGAGTTATTCGTTTTTTGAGTGATTCGGTGACTAAAATTGACAAATTGCCGAAGAATTTTTACGGAGTAAAAAATAATGCTGCGGTGATAGATTATGTGTCCAAGAAACCCAACGCCCTGGGTTTCATAGGAGTAAGTTGGATTAGCGACAAAGATGACCCCGCGTCCAATAAATTCTTGAATTCTATTAAAGTAGTGGGTGTTTCAAGAGGGGATAAGTATTTTAAACCTTATCAGGCGTATATTGCAAGTTGGCAGTATCCTTTACGCAGAAAGGTAACTGCCATTACGCGCGAAACAAGAATTGCGCTGGGTAATGGATTTATGTCTTTTGTTGCAGGAGATAAAGGACAGCGGATAGTTTTAAAATCAGGCATGGTTCCTGCTACTATGCCATTGCGGATTGTAAGTTTTAAGAAGAAAAAATTAGAAGATTGAGTTAAATTTAATTTTTAGTGTATGAAAAGTAAGGTTAGTATGAAGAATGGCTTGTTGATGATGTTGTTGATGGTAATGGCGCGTGTTGCTTTTGCCCAACCGCCCGTAATAAACCCAAGTATTCAAAAAGCATTATACTTAGTGGAAACGGAACAGACACAAAAAGCTATTCAAGAAATCGATCAAGCAATAACGGCTTCTCCAACTGATGCTTCATTGTTTTTTTATGCGGGCTACATTCAGTTAAAAGTAAACAATAAGGCGAAAGCATCTGAATACTTTGACAAAGGAGTGAAGCTTAATGAAAAAGAGCCACTTAATTATGTGGGCAAAGCTCAAGTTAACCTGTTAGACGGAAAGCCAGCCGATGCAAAACTTAATTTTGACAAAGCATTGAGTCTTGGTAAAAAGAACATTACCGTTCTAAAGGCGGTAGGCGAAGCTTATTTAGTTGACAGTAAATATTTAGTAGAATCTATCAATATCTTAAATAAGGCCAAAGGCATAAACGAAACAGATTTTGAGATTCACATTCTTTTAGGTGATGCCTTTTTGCAGCAGAACACCAACGCTGGTCAAGCTGTAAGCAGCTATGAACGCGCAGCAGCACTAAAACCAAATGCAAGGGCACTTTACAAGGTAGGTTTGGTATTTGACAGGGCTAAGAATTATGAGAATTCTGTAGAAAACTATAACAAAGCAATTGCCACTGACGCAAATTACACACCCGCCTACAAGGATTTAGGGGAGGTGTATTACAAGATTAAGGAATTTCAAAAGGCAGTGCAGGCCTATGAAAGTTATTTGAAATTAACGGAGAAACCAGAGGCCGTGCAGTTTCAATATGCTTTTTACTTGTTTGCCGCCAAAGATTATGTGAAAGCAAACGAGATATTCAAACCCTTGATTAGTAAGCCTGATGTAAAATCTGTTACACTTAGATTTGCTGCCAAATCGCAATACGAAGCAGGCAATTTTGCTGAAGCCATTGCCATTTACGATAAGTACTTTTCTCAGGCAAAAAAGGACGAAGTGGAGGCCAATGACTATGAATTTTATGGCCGTGGATTATTGAAGTTGAAGAAAGATTCTCTGGCAATTAATGGCTTACGGAAAAGTTTGGCGTTAAATCCAGATCAAATCGAATTAATTCAATTAATTGGTGATACTTACTACAAGGGAAAAAAATATAAGGAGTCAATTGCACCCTATAAAGAATTGATTGCAAAGCGAAAGAAACCACAGTCACTGGATTATTATAATATCGGTAGAGCATACTATTATAATTCGCAATTTACTGAGGCTGATTCATCATTTACCAAGTTAATTGAGATGCAGCCAGCAATGGCGATAGGTTTTAGTTGGAGGGCCAAGACAAAAGCTAATTTAGATCCTGATCAGACCCAAGGGTTAGCAAAACCAGATTTTGAAAAGGTTGTTGAAATTGGTTCGGTTAACCCTGAAAAGAATAAAAACGACTTGTATGACGCCTACAACTACATGGCTTCTTACTTCTACAACGTAAAACACGATAAGGCCACCACTATTACTTATTACGAAAAAATGCTGCAACTAAAACCAGATGATGCAACAGTAAAGGAAAATCTTACAATACTTAAAAAGTAGATATAACTGCAATAAAATGCGGGGGTGTTAGGTTTAGTATAAAACAGAAATAAATGATTCTTCAAATAACTCAGGCAGCTACAACACCTACTACTGAAGAACTTCAATTCTCGGAACTAATTTTCAAGGGCGGCTTTGTAATGGTTCCCATTATTTTGTTGTCTTTGATAACAATTTACCTTGCAGCCGAACGCTTTCTCTACATTCGCTCCGTTACTAAAGGTAGGAAGGATTTAATGACCCACATTAAGCGCTATCTTCTTTCAGGTGATATAAAAGGAGCAAAGGCTTTTGCGGCACAAGAAAATAGTGCGGTCGGAAAAATCATAGCCAGCGGCTTAGACCATGTCGGTAAGCCAGTTAAAGAAATCGAGTCGATGATAGAGCTCTCCGCAAATATTGAAATAGCAGAGATGGAGAAAAACACAGGCTACCTTGGTATTATTGCAGGTATTGCACCGATGCTTGGGTTTGTGGGTACAATCTCTGGAATCATCCGGATTTTTTATGAAATCTCCCTATCCGACAATATCAGTATTGGTATTATTGCTGGCGGGCTTTACGAAAAGATGATTACTAGTGGAAGTGGCTTGATTGTGGGCGTTATCGCCTATTCAGCGTACCATTTAATAAACCAACGCATTAGCAAGTTCTCGAGAGAAATGCAAAAAGACGTGTTTGAATTTATGCGTTCTATTTTAAGTCCAGCCTCTTAATATTACCGAAAAGGGCTAAGTAATATAAAGGAATAATTTACTGAAATGACGTTTAAACGCAGAAATGAATTTCATGCCGAAGTAGCGACCTCCTCGCTGAACGACATCATGTTCTTTTTGCTTTTATTCTTTTTAATTATTTCTACGGTTACAAATCCTAATGTAATTAAGTTGCTACTTCCAAAGTCAAAGGCAAGTCAAACCTTGAGCAAACAAACGTTATCGCTCACTGTAACAAGCACTAAGCAGTATTACATCAATCAAAAAGAGATCCCCTTTAGCCGATTAGAAGCTGAATTAATTAAAGCTTGCGCTGGCATGCCTGAACCAACTGTAGTTCTGAGGCTACCACCCAACCTTACCATTCAAGACTTGGTAGATGTGATGCAGCTTGGTGCCAAGAATAAAATCAAGATGGTGCTGGCAACCGAAAAAATAAAAGTTTAAATCTATAGTCTACCACGCGGCAGTGGCTAGTGTTTGACTGATTTTGTGGAAGAGATTTGATAGATGTTCCTAAAAATAAAGTGAGATTAGCAATGAAAGGATTCTTAGTCACTATTACACTGTTTCTTTTCTGCATGTCAGACTTGTTCGCTCAAACTTGGCCGAATGATAAAGCTAAAGTATGGTATGATTCTCAGCCTTGGCTTGTCGGATGCAACTACATTCCCGCCAATGCGATTAACGAATTGGAAATGTGGCAGGCGGATTCGTTCGATGAAAGCCAAATCGAAAAGGAATTGGCGTGGGCGGAAAGCCTGGGGTTTAATACGCTGCGAGTTTTTCTTCATGATCTTCTTTGGTTACAGGACGCGAAGGGTTTTGTTAAGCGCATAGACACTTTTCTTGCGATATGCAAGAAGCACCATATTCGTCCGATGTTTGTTTTGTTTGATAGTGTGTGGGATCCTAATCCTGTATTGGGCAAGCAACGGCCACCTAAACCTGGCGTGCACAACTCGGGTTGGGTTCAAAGTCCCGGTGCAGCAGCACTAATTGATGAGAAACAGTATTCTCGCTTAAAAGAATATGTTGTAGGTGTTGTAAATGCTTTTGCCAATGACGAAAGAATTTTGGCTTGGGATGTCTGGAATGAGCCAGACAACCTAAACACAAATAATTATAGTGATCCAACCAATAAACTACAACTGATCGAGAAATTATTGCCTCAGGCATTTTCTTGGGCGCGACTGGCGAAGCCCATCCAGCCGGTGACTTCCGGAGTTTGGCAAATTAACTACGATACGTTCAAGAAGCCAACGCCAATCGAAGCAATTCAGCTCGAGCAGTCCGATATCATTACTTTTCACAACTATGGCGATTCAGCTTGGTTTGAAAAATCAGTCAAGCTACTTAAGCAGTACAAAAGGCCGATCCTTTGCACTGAATACTTGGCAAGAGGTAATAAAAGTCTGTTTGAAACTATTATGCCGATTGCCAAACGTGAAAAAATTGGACTTTATAATTGGGGATTTGTGGCAGGTAAAACTCAAACCGACCTACCCTGGGATAGTTGGGAGAAACCCTATATCAATGGGAGAAGACCAGCTGTTTGGCACCATGAAATTTTCCACCAGGATGGTAAGCCGTATAAGAAAAGCGAAGTGGATTTTATAAAAAAAATGATAACGACTAACTCGTCTCCATTTTAAATCCAACGCCATGAAAGTTGGTAATTTGGATGTGACGATCTTCCTTTAACGACTTTCGTAATCGAGAGATAAAAACATCTAAGCTTCGCCCCATAAAATAATCATCTTGACCCCATACTGTTTTCAATATTTCTTCTCGCTTAAGAATGCGGGTTCTATTTTCGCATAGCAGCTTCAGCACGTGTGCTTCTTTCTCCGTAAGATTTTTATCGCCAGAAGGGTGGTGCAGCTTTAGGTTTTTAAAATCGAAATGGTAACTGCCAATTTGAAATTTTAGCTCATTGGTATTGGCTTGCTTTGTTCTCCTAAGAAATACTTCCAACCGGAGACAAAGTTCCTCCATGCTAAACGGTTTGACTAAGTAATCATCGCCACCTGATTTAAAACCGGCAACTTTATCTTCCAACATTCCTTTAGCGGTTATAAAAAGAATAGGAACCTCTTTGTTTGTTAACCGTATTTGCTGCGCCAATGAAAATCCATCTTTCTTGGGCAACATTACGTCTAATACACATAGATCAACTGTGTTATTGTTAAATTCTAAAAAGGCGTCTTCTCCATTGGTTGAAAGTAATACGGTATATCCTTTTTGCTCAAGATTATCTTTGATAACAAAACCAAGATTTGGATCATCCTCTACTAATAACACTTTCACGTTCATGCAATCGGTAAAATGATTGTAAATTTACTTCCTTTATCAAGCTCGCTGTTTACGGAGACTTTTCCTTTATGTGCTTCCACAATTAACTTTACGTAGCTAAGGCCCAACCCAAAACCTTTTACCTCATGGATGTTTCCAGTAGTTATCCGATAAAAGCGATGGAAAATTTGTCGTTGATTTTCAGGGCTGATGCCAATTCCATTATCAACTATTTCAATGCAGATTTCTTTTTTTGACGATGCTGTTTTAATGACGATTTGCGGAGAGTTTTTTGAATACTTTATTGCGTTATCAAGTAAATTGAAAATCACGTTTGCGAAATGGAGTTTGTCTAAAAGAACTGCTGAAACAGTTGCATTCAATTCTACCGTTAATTCTCCGTTCTTTTCCTGTAAGGGTAACTCCATGTTTTTCGCGACTTCTTTTATTAACACATGAATAACGCAAGGTTCCCTTTTTAAACCTATGTCTTGTTTTTCCAAACGAGCCATTTGCAATACGCGTTCCACTTGTTGCTTTAATCTGTTATTTTCAGTTTGTATGATGGTGGCGTAGTTCAACAATCGCTCAGGTGTTTGAATAATGGAGGGTTGCCGCAATACCTCAGTCGATATAGCGATGGTGGAAATTGGCGTTTTAAATTCGTGTGTCAGGTTATTGATAAAATCTTTTTGTATTTCGGAAAGCCTTCGTTGTTTTAGGATTACGAATAAGGTGTAAACGAAAAAGAAAATTACAATTAGTAAAACAACGGATGAGAATCCCCAAATTCCCATTTGACTAATCAGCGTGGCCTCTAGATGTGGAAATTGAACTCCGAAATAATAGCCATCATTTTGCACTACCGGAATGGTGGCTATGGCATTTGAATGATTCACTTTTTTGGGGGAAATATAACTGCCGCCCTCCATGCATTTATCTATGCAATCGTAGGTTGCGTATTCATAATCGTCTGTAATGTTTCGTTTTTTGAATTCTGTTTCGATCAAAAGGCCCAACAGATTGCTATCGATGGGTGTATTTAAGTTCACTATGAAATAGTTGCTTGAAACCTGCTCTACCGGGTTGTTTTGCGGAATAATGACCTTATTGATAGCATAAAGTTGTGCAGCAACCGAGCGTAAAGCAGTGTTTACATCTCTGTTGAATTGATTTTCTCGAAGGTCGAACGCCCGCCTTACCCAGTATACCTGAATAACCGTAATGCCGGTAATACTCATGCCGGCCAATAGAATTACAATGCGAAGAATTTTTCGACTCACCTTTCAAAGATAGTAAGTATAAAAACCGAGTTAGGCGTTTTAACAACTCGTTAACATATTTTAGGATACTATTAACAGCAAATAAGAAAAAAAGGCGTCAGGTTTGTATCTCAAAAAATAACATTCTAATTTTAAACTTTACTATTTTACAATATGAAAAAAATACTCTTTTTAATTGCGTTCATTTCAGTTGCAAAACTGAGTGTAGGTCAGCAAGCTTCGGCAACTGTTGCCAAAAGCGATTTTGCAGTTGTTGAATGGGTGGAGCAAAACCATGATTTTGGCAAGATAAGGCAGGGTGAACCCGCTACATTTGAATTTAAATTTACTAATAAAGGCAGTGTGCCGTTGATCTTAACAAATGCAAGTCCGTCTTGCGGTTGCACCACACCCGATTGGACTAAAACTCCGGTAATGCCTGGGCAACAAGGTTTTGTAAAAGCAACCTTCAATGCAGCTTCGCCTGGCGGTTTCAACAAAACCATTACGGTTACTGCTAATGTTGAGCAAGGTACTATTCCTTTGATTATACGGGGCGAGGTTTTGCCAACTGTTCAATAAGGGTATAGCGCCTGTTTCACTAGCAAAAAAGGACGAGCAGCAGCTTGTCCTTTTTTGTTGCCTGTTCTTCTGAGAGCTTAGAGTTCTCTGACCCAAATATTTCGATGGCTTACCGGATTACCATGGTCTTGAAGCACAAGAGCCCCTTTTCCATGCGCAATGTATACTGGTAAGCCTTTATACTCGGTCGGGCCTCTTATTTCCGTATGGTTTTGAACGATAACTCCATTTAAAAACACTGTTATATGAGCAGGGTTGATTACCCGACCGCTTTCGCTAAATGTTGGAGCGGTATAAACTACATCACATACCTGCCATTCGCCAGGCTGACGAACTGGGTTAGCCAAAGGTGCAGATTGTTTATAAATAGCACCCGCCTGGCCATTTGAATAGGTCTGACTTTCATGGCTATCCAACACCTGTAGCTCATATCTTTCTTGTAAAAAAATGCCACTGTTGCCTCGGCCTTGACCTTCTCCTACTATTTGAGTGGGTGACCGCCATTCAATGTGCAATTGAATATCTCCAAAAGCCTGTTTTGTTTTTATTATACCGCTTCCGCTAACAACGGTAAATGCGCCATCGTTCACTTCCCATTTTGCCTCGCTTCCGTCTTGAGCTATCCAATTGTCTAGGTCTTTTCCGTCAAATAAAACAATAGCATCCGAAGGCGCATCGCCTGCCTTTACGCCCGCAGTTATTTTCTTTACACGTGGCTCCCATATTTCTGTTACCGCAGGGTCAAGCGCTTCTCGCCATCGAGCGCTGCCTTTTACAACAGGTTTTGTGGTAATTACTACAACTCCGTTCTTACCTTTTGCACCATAAAGTTTTGCGGCTTCTTTTCCATTAAGCACTTCCAACTTTTCAATATTGTTGGGATCAACTGAGCTTTGATCGGTTAATTCTTTACCGTCAACGAAGTAGGGGAGTTGAGGTCCGTTATTCACCCTAAGGTTTAGTGCATTGTATTTTTGAGCTGGTGACTGAACCTGACCGATGCAGGCGGAATAAAATGCGGAAGTTATAATTACCAACCAAATGGTTTTCTTCATATGAATTTTGATTTAAGTGAAGGTACAAAAAAGTTTTATGTCTGAAATGCGCTTATGAAGTGTGAGTCGCTGCAATACTGGCGCTGATCAATTGATATAGCTCCGCCAATTTTTCATCTTCATTCAAGAATTCAATATGGTTTGAAATGATATTATTATCACCTCTTTTGGCGGGGCCAGTTTGTGAATTATGAGGACCGATTTCTATGGCCTTGTTGATGGTTTCAACAATTAATGGCTTCAGCAAATCAAAACTCATGCTATTTTGTTGAAGAATGTGTTGTGATAACGAAAGCATGTGATTGGTAAAATTAGATGCAAATACGGCCGCTACGTGAAGTGCTTTACGTTCGTTAGAACCGATGCGCTCAACTTTTTTACTGATGGTTTTTGCGATAGAGGTTAGTAGTTGTTGCGCCTCGGTTGCGTTACTTTCTATGAAAATGGGAATCGTACCGAAATCAACTTTCTTTGCTTTTGTAAACGTTTGGAGTGGATAAAACACTCCTATATTTGGTGTGGCAGCGAACTGCAAAATGGAAAGAGGTTGACTTCCGCTGGTGTGAACAAGGATGGCTTCATCGGGCAAAATAATTTCTTGGGCTATCTCTTCTATTGCATCATCAGAAGCTGCAATAATAAACACAGTAGATTTGCTTGTAGAAAAGTCAAGTGTGGCTTTAAGCTCCGCTTGATACAGTCTTTCAGTTAAAGCCAATGCGTGAGCTCTATTTCTGCTATACACTTCGGTTACAACAAACCCTACGTTATCCAAGGCTGGTGCGAGATGCCATGCTAAATGGCCTGCACCTATAAATGAGATAGAGGGATTAGATTTCAATTTGAGAATTAAACACTTAACGCACAAATACTCGCCAACTTCTCCACAACAAAATCGATTTCTTCAATGGTATTGTATTTACTAAACGAAAACCGAATAGCACCTCGTTGAGAAGTAGGATACAAAGCACCCAACACATGCGAACCTGTACTTGCTCCACTTGAGCACGCACTGCCACCGGAAGCAGAAATACCTTTCATATCTAAGTTGAAGAGCAACATGCTATTTTGATCGGATTCGGGTAACGACACGTTGAGAACCGTGTAAAGGCTCTTCTCTAAATTTAACGAATCGCCATTAAAACTAACACCTGGAATGGTTTCGATTAACCGTTCAATCATGTACGCTTTTAATTTCTTTATTTCGCGCTCATGTTCTGCCATATCGCGATAGGCAATTTCAAGTGCCTTTGCCATTCCAATAATGCCATACACATTTTCAGTGCCTCCGCGCATGTTGCGTTCTTGCGCGCCTCCGTGAATCATCTGCGCAATTTTTCTTCCTTTGCGGATGTACATAAATCCAACGCCCTTTGGCCCGTGAAATTTGTGTGCCGCGGCCGCCATTCCGCATACGTGAAGTACTTTCATGTCGTGCTTATAATGGCCCATGGTTTGCACCGTATCGGAATGGAAGAAAGCATTGTATTTTTCTGTTAACCAACCGACTTTTTCAATATCAAGCAAGTTGCCTATTTCATTATTGGCATGCATAAGTGAAACCAGTGCATTAGGATATTTTTGAAGAAGTTCTTCGAGGTGCTGAAGATCAACGTGGCCTTTCGCGTCAAGCGAAACAGGATGCCATTCAACAGTACCTTGCTTTGCTAATGTCTCTAATGTATGAGTAACAGCATGATGTTCTATTGGCGTTGAAATAGCGTGTTTAATGTTATAGCTTTGAATGCCACTTGTAATAAGCGTGTTATCAGCTTCTGTTCCTCCAGATGTAAAAATGATTTCTCCCGGGGTGCAGTTCAAAAGTTCAGCGATTTTCTTTCTTGCCGATTCAATGGCAGCCCGAACCTTGCGACCATGAGCGTGTGTAGAAGATGGATTGCCGAAATCATCCAACATGAAAGGCTTCATTGCCTCAAAAACTTCGGGATCAAGAGGAGTTGTGGCAGCGTTATCTAAATAAACTCGTTTAGACATAATCGTATTAGGGAAGGGTTGGGGTAATAAGTTGTTGGATGTCGCGGATAATTCGCTTGGCTAGTTCATCTGCCTTCTTTTCGTTTTGAGACTCTGCATAAATGCGGATAATTGGTTCTGTGTTTGACTTGCGCAGATGCACCCATTCTTTCTCTTTTTCAAAGTCGATCTTTACACCATCGATTGTGTTTACTTTCTCATCCTTGTACTTTTCTTTTACTTTAATAAGAATAGAATCTACCTCTATTTGAGGCGTTAGTTCAATTTTATTTTTCGAAATAAAATAGGCAGGATAGGTTTTTCGTAGTTCCGATACTTTTAATTTTGTTTGGGCAAGGTGCGATAAAAACAGCGCAATACCCATCAGCGCATCTCGGCCATAATGTAAGTCAGGAAAAATAACACCACCGTTGCCTTCCCCTCCAATTATTGCCTTGGTGCGTTTCATTTCTGTAACCACATTCACTTCTCCAACGGCTGCTGCCGTGTACTTGCCTTTCGCCTTTTCAGTGACATCACGCAACGCACGTGTAGAAGAAAGATTTGAAACAGTATTTCCTTTTTTATTACTCAACACATAATCGGCCACAGCCACCAGCGTGTATTCCTCCCCGAAAGGTTTGCCGTCCTCTTGCACAAGGGCAAGCCTGTCTACGTCAGGATCTACCACAATACCAAGATCATATTTCCCATTCTTCACGACTTTCGATATCTCTTTAATATTTTCTGGAAGTGGTTCAGGGTTGTGTGGGAAATTACCATTTGGTTCACAATACAATTTCTTTATCTTCTTCACGCCAAGTTCTTCCAACAATTGTGGAACAGAAATTCCACCCGATGAGTTAACGGCATCTACTACAATTTTAAACTTTGCTTTGCGAATGGCCTTTACATCAACTAACGCATGCTTTTTTATCAATTCAATATGCTTGCGAATGTACTTGTCGTTTTTAGAGTAGGTGCCAAGTCTTTCAACAGGCGCAAAATCAAATCGTTCTTCAATTGCGAGTTGAAGCACCAACTCTCCGTCAGCAGCCGAAATAAATTCACCTTTCTCGTTTACCAACTTCAGCGCATTCCACTGAGCTGGGTTGTGGCTGGCGGTTAATATTATTCCGCCTCCTGCCTTTTCCAGCGGCACAGCAATTTCAACCGTGGGTGTTGTGGAGAGTCCTAAATCGATGACGTCAAGGCCAAGGCCCTGCAATGTTGAAGCCACCAAATTACTTACCATTTCGCCCGAAACACGAGCGTCACGGCCAATCACTATTCTTTTGCCTTTGCGCGATTTTACCCAAGTGCCGAAGGCGGAAGCGAATTTTACAATATCAACAGGTGTTAGGCCTTGTCCTGGTGCGCCTCCAATAGTACCGCGGATGCCGGAAATAGATTTAATTAAAGTCACAGCTAACGATTTGGTTAAACTGCACAAATTTACGGAACGATTTTGAGGTGTCCTAAATTGAAATTTATTTGCCGTTTCAGTGCTGAGACTAGCAACAAACGTACCTTTACCGTATGAAACAACCACTTTCTAAACCAGACCACACAAGGCAAGCCAAACTTGAGGCCTTTAATCGTTTGCTCACCATTATGGACGAATTGCGTGAAAACTGCCCGTGGGACAAAAAGCAAACACTGGAAACCTTGCGCCACCTTACCATCGAAGAAACCTATGAGCTATCGGATGCTATTTTGGAACGCGACCTTACTGAAGTTAAAAAAGAGCTGGGCGATTTAATGCTGCACAATGTTTTCTACGCGCGCATCGCTTCTGAAGCGAATGTATTTGATATTAAGGATGTGTTGAATGCCATTTGCGACAAATTGATTGAGCGACATCCACATGTTTATGGCGATGTGACCGCCAACGATGAAGCAACTGTTAAAAGCAACTGGGAAAAGATAAAATTAAAATCGGGCAATAAGTCGGTGTTGGAAGGAGTGCCCAAATCACTGCCACCTTTGGTGAAGGCCATGCGCATTCAAGACAAAGCACGAGGTGTTGGTTTTGATTGGGAAAAGAAGGAACAGGTTTGGGAGAAAGTGGAAGAGGAGATGCGCGAATTTAAAAATGAGTTTAACGTAGAGACAGATGAACCTATCGACAAGCAGAAAGCAATGGCAGAGTTTGGCGATTTGCTGTTCTCTTTGGTGAATTATGCTCGCTTTATAGACATCGACCCGGAGGAAGCATTGGAGAGAACCAATAAAAAATTCATAAAAAGATTTCAATATTTGGAAACAGAATCAGCGAAAGATGGCAAGAAAATGGGCGAGATGACATTAACTGAAATGGATGAATATTGGGAGAAGGCCAAACGTATGTAAGATTCAACATTCAATGATAAATTGTTTGTTTTCAATTTTGAACATTGAATTTTTAATTAAAGCTCCCAATCAAAATAATCATCTTTCTGTAACTCGATCTCCTTTTTCTTCTGCTGACCTTTGCTTTTGAAAGCATCCTTTAATTCTTTCACTTCCTTTTTAAGGTCGCTGATAATTTTCTTTTTTAACTCCTTTTTATCCAAGCTTACCTCATATTTATCGGTTGTTCCTGTTATTTTAACGAAGAGTTTAGTTTTGCCAGAACCATCTTCTTCAATGGCTCCAAATGCTTCATCTTTGTCGATCTTTTTCTTGTTACGCAAGGGTGCTACAATGTGGTAATCGATATGCTGATCAAAGGTATGTGTACCACTCAACTGGAATGTGCTAAGATTCGATTTGATCTCCATTTGTGGAATGTAAATGGTTTTGTTTTCAACGTGAAGGTCGTTTTTTAAATCGCCAAAACGGAGTTTACTCAATCCCTCATCATCTAAGAATTTGTTTAGTTTCTGCAAAGGTTCAAAATTGTTTAACTCCCCCTTTTTTAGGGTGGCGTTTATATCTGCTACTAGCGTTTCGGGCTTAAGTTCTAGTTTTTCATTTACAGTTGCCTCTAGCGTTACATCTGCCGAAGCTTCGCCTTTTAAATGCTTACCTTCGATAAAAGACTGATAAAAATTGTCAAATACGTAAAACGCACTGTCTAGTTGAATTCCTTTTGCATTAAATGCTGCTGAAATTTCTATCGCTTTTTTGTTCCTCGCATCTGCTATGCCATTTATAGTAATATCGCCACCTAGCGCTCGAAGATGCGTGTTGCGCGAAATGGCAGTTTGATTTCTGATCAAAAGATTTCCTTTAATTTTTCTTGCTTTGAATTTTTTATAGTTCAAAGATTTAATATCGCAATTGAAATTTAAGTGCAGAAGAGGAGAGATAGAAAACCCGAAGTCTTTCGAGCCCACTTCCCCCAATCCTATTTTAAAAAGATAATCCATATCCAGAAAAGTAGATTGTAAGTCGGCCTCAATGCCAATGGGTTGATTTTCGAATAGCAAAAAAGTAATTACGTTTTTTAAGAAACCATTTAATACAAAATCACTTTGCTCTACTTTGCCACTTACATTACTCAATGCCAAATCGTTATTGTTAAACTGAAGAGATCCATTTAAGTCTTTTATAGTGATGTTTTGCTCGCTTTCTGTGAGGCGTATGTTATTCAACTCTAATGTTCCGCTTGTTTTCACCTGTTGAGCTGTATTTTTGGATTTTAGTAACGAGAGCTTCCCCTCAATCGAAATGTTAGCTTTAATTAAACCACTTAGTTTCTCGACATTTTTAATTGGATAAAAATTTTCTAAGGATGCGGCATCCACTTCACCTTGAAAATTGCCTAGAACGGTGGGATCATTGAAATTTTTAACCGTCAGTTCTGCTTCAAAATAGTTACCGTTTAGATTACCAGTTAATTTCTTGAAAGAAGCTTCCGCTTCGGAAAAGTCTTTCATTGAAGGGCTTTTAAATGAGGCTTGGACAGAGGCGTGTTCGATTTTTGATTTAAAGGTGGGATGAAAAAAGCGTGCGTCTTTACATCCAAAATCGATCGTTATCGATGGAACTTTTGTTTTGCTTATCTCGCCTTTCAACGTTGTTTTAAAATAAATATCTCCCATACTTTGGTAACTGGCCAGTTTTTTTGACAGAGACTCTGGTATAAAAGACAAAAGCGTTTGAATGCTGGTATTTTTGCCACTCGCATTTATGTCAATAAGGTCTTTATCCTTAAATAGATAACTGCCAGACAGCTCGAACGCGGATTTGCCGATGAAGATTTCAGCTGATTTTATTGCAATTATTTTCTTCGTGTTATCAATAGCTAAGGAACTCGCTATGGTCAGGTCTTTATCTTCAAAAAAATTAATATTATTAATTTTTAGTTGATTGAAATGTATGTCACCGTTACTAATGACAGAGTACACGTTGTTTGAAATAGCTATTGACGTTACCAGCTTTTTGCTTACAAGACTGTAATGTTGGTTGATTTGAAGGTTATCGTATTGAATTTCTGTCTGAATGAGATTTACATTTTTCAACTCAAATTCAATAGATGGTGTGGCAGCGTTTTGCGATTTGAAAATGGTGAAGTTGTTGCCTCCTTGAGTATCAATAACGGCATTCAGTTTACTCTTCTCCACGCGAAGCGCTCGTATCTCGAAGTTACCTTTCCAAGCTTCTATTGGGTTGATTATGAAAGAGACTTTTTTTGCAATAAAGAGGGCATTGTCATTTGGGCTTCCATCTTCTACATAAATATCAAAGATGTTGATAGCGAAGTCAGGAAAATCTTCCCATGCTGCAATTTCTATTTTGCCAACTTTTACAGGCGTGTTCAGACTCTTATTTACTTCTGCGATAAAGTGTTGGATTATCTTATCCTTAAAAAAATAAACGGAAACGCTAATTCCCGCAATCAATGCAATTCCCGCGATTAGTGAGTATAGGATTATTTTTTTGAGCCAGCGCAAGTTTAAAAAATTGTTCTGCAAAGGTACATGACAATAATTAAACCAAGGTTCGTATGTTTTTATTTTGAGAGCTTAGAATTCAAAAAAAAGGGATTTTTACGCTGATGCAGTGGCTTAGAATAGAAGAGCGCAACCGAAGAAAATTTTTTGCTGGCGTGCTTTCGGACGAATACGCTTTTTAATTGGCGTTTCGGATACAATTTTGCCTTCACTCTTCCATTTAAGGGAAAAGTTGTGCTCCCGAAAACGGCTTTTCTTTTTTTCAATAATGAGGTTCATATCAATGCAGGAAAGGAAATTGTCAATAACTATTTTGACCAAAACAGACTTTTCATTGGGTTGGCATATCAATTCTCTGCTCACCTAAATGCACATCTGGGATACATGAATGTCTTTCAGCAATTGCCAGAAGGAAACAAGCACGTAAAAACTGATGCCTATACGCCTTTTTGTATTCTACAACATCGACTTGCGGAATGGCAATGACTAGTCTTCGTAGGTCTGTTAAAAGGAAAAGAATCTTCTCTTAGTCGTCAACTTTTCTACTATTTTAATAATTTGTTCTGTCGGTACTTTCTTATCGATTACTTCGTTTGCGCCTATTTCTCGCAAACGCTGAACAACAATTTCCTCGGTGTCTGACGTAATCACAACAATAGGAACAGCGTTTTTCATTCCTCTAATAAACTCTATCACTTTTTCGCCAGGGGCTTCTGGCATGTGCAAGTCTGAAATGATAAGGTCAAATTTTTCAGAGCGGATCATTTCAATTGCGTCTTTTCCATTATTAGCGATCGTTACATCGCCTAAGTTGTGTTGCCTTAGAGTAAGAGACAAGTTCAAGGCAAAAGAAGGGTCATCTTCGCAGATAAGAATATTCATCGGTAAAAAAATTAAAATGATTTTCTAATTGTAACGCCATAATTTTTAGGGTTGCCGAGGTGTGCCGCGCCAAAATCATAAGCATAGGCAACATAATTTTTGTTTGTCACATTGCGCATCCAGAACATAATTTCGAGGGTTTCATAAACAATACCAGAACGGATGTTAACAAGGTTATATCCAGGCTGGCGAAGTGTATTGGCCAAATCGAAATATTGATCTCCTAAACTAGACCATTCACCCCGAACAAGTACCTTCAATTTATCGGCCACTTTAACTTGATATTGGCTGGCAAACAGCATGGTGAAACTTGGTGTAAAAAGCGCCTTATTGCCGTTATAATTTTTAGCTTCCCCGTTAGACGAAAGTGTTAGCGTTTTGTAATAAGCATCAACAAAACCAGTATTGAAATCAAATTGTAGTCCTTCTATCGGAGTTGCACTTGTTTCAAGTTCAATACCATTGCTAACTAAATTACCTGCGTTTTTAGTAATGGTGATAGCCTGGGGCAACACAAGGGTAGGTATCTGTGCATCCGTAACTTCGGTATGAAATATGGTGAGATTCGCCCTTAGTTGGTTATTATAAAATGTATTTTTTGAAGATATTTCTAACGTATTGCTATATTCAGGTTTGTATGAGAAGAGCGGAGGCTGAGAAGGATCTGAACTGAGCTGGGTCAAGCCACCTGTTCTGAACCCTCGGGAGTAAGTTGTAAAAACTTTATTTTTTTCAGTCAATTGATAAGCGATTGTTAGCTTTGGCGAAAATGCGCTGTAAGACACAGTTGCTGAAGTGTCGGAACGCGTAGTGAAAGCGTTCGGACTGCCATCGGGTTGAAATTCTCCTAATACGCTGAGTTGTTTGTTTTCGTAATCATAACGAAGACCGCCCGTCAATTCCCACCGCTCTGTCAATGCATAAGAGGTTTGACCGAAAAAAGCGGTGCCGTAATTTTTGGCTTTTGTAGTACTTATATTATTGGAGAAAAGGAATTCGTTGGGTACTCCTATGAAGCCTGCAAATTCACCATAATGTAGTGCTTGCTTATTTGGACTATCTTGATAATAGCCATAGGCTCCGGCCGTCCATTTTAATCGGGATGATTCAACGGATGTTAACTTAAATTCTTGGGTTAAGACCTTTACATTATTCCAGTCTTTACCATAGTTATTTGCGATTGTAATGATATCTAATGGTGAGAAATCGCCATCAATCGGAGTGTCGTAGTAGCGATAATTCGATTGATAGGAGGTTTGTGAAGTAAAGTTTACTACGCTGGAATTAAATGCTGCGGTGAGCGAGCCATTAAAAACATTGTCAACTAATTTTGTAGTAGCATTTTGATTTACCCTAAAAGGCTGTGAGAGCGCATCGTCCAAGCTTCCTGCCAAAGGAAAAGCCCCGTTGTTTCGATTGTTGTTATGTTTTATGTTAAGGGTAAACGATAACGCGCTGGTTGCAAGAAATTTCAAAAAGTAGTTTCCCGTAAAACTACTCTTGCTGTCAAAATTGCTGTTTGTTAAGTCATTTTTATAAAAGCCATTTGCCTTGTCGTAGATGAACGATGCACCAAAGAACAACTTGTTTGAGACAATAGGGGTTCTGATACCCGCGCTGTATCGCTGTTGCCCATAGTCGCCCAAATTCAATTCTATAAAACCAGTTGTTTTGTTAGTTGGTTGCTTAGTAATAATATTAATCACTCCGCCCATCGCATTTCTTCCATAAAGCGTTCCTTGCGATCCTCTCAGAACTTCGATCCGTTCCACATCAAACAGTTGCGCTATATAAGTATCGAGGCTAAATTGATTTACACCATCCACGTAAGTTGCCACCGCGGGATCATAGGAGGAGGAACTAATGCCTCTGATAGAAGTCACATTCCTATTATCGCCCGGATTTGCAGAGTAAAGATTCGGAACGATGGCGGTTATATCTCGGGTATTCCAAATTCTGTAATTCTCTATTTGCTTGGAAGAAATTGCGCTGATGCTGGCTGGAATAAGTTGTGCATCTTCCTCAAGTTTTTGCGCAGTAACTACAACGGCTTCTAATTGCGTATAAGATTCAGAAAGAGTAATAGACACCGCGTTGCCGCTCGCTGAAACAATCGCTGTTGTATATCCAACTTTCGAGAGTTCCAACGCACCAGAAGAAACCTCATTTATAGTGAACTTTCCTTCGGCATCTGAGAAGGACCCCTTGGTAGAATTTAACACTCGAATAGACACGTTCTCTATACCTTTACCGCTCTTGTCTATAACGATTCCTGAAATGGGACTCTGTGATTGCGCGAAAAGATTAAATTTTGTTAAAAAGATAAATAAAACAGTCAGTTTCCTCATTGCTTAGCCCACTAGTATAGTTGATCTTAAAAATTAAGATCGCAAGTTAATAAACTCGTTCTATGCTTTCGAACGATTCTTTACCGAACTACGATTTAATTTTGGTGGAAGCTTTCGCTCACGAAGCTAAAAACTTCGGGCAATGCGGTGCGCCAATAAGGCCAGTTATGAATTCCGTTTCTTACTCGAAATTCATGAGGCACCTTCTTGTCGATCAGCGCTGCGTGCAACGCCATATTTCCTTTAATGAGAAAATCCTTGTCACCACAATCAATATAGTAGCGCACTTTCTTTAATTCATCGGTACTTGCTTTGGCGACAATATCTAAAATAGAATTGTTTAGGTAATGGGCAGAAATACGGTCTTTGCCTTTTAAGTCTTTCCCATAGGGGATGGCCAATGCTCGCGCCCAATTTTCATCGGGCATCGCCATGATTTCTTCGGCAGTAAATATACCTGCACTTAGCGGGGCTGCTGATGAAAACAAATCTGGGTGTTTCATTGCCATAATGCTTGTGCCAAAACCTCCCATAGATAAACCAGAAATGGCTCTGTAGCGTTTTTCAGTACGTGTTTTATAATTGGCATCTATAAAAGGAATAAACTCGTTGATAAAAAAGTCCTCGTACTTCCCTTTCCCATCGGCACTGTTTACATACCAACTGACCCCACCATCTGGCATAGCGATGATCATAGGAGTCATTTCGCCTTTTTCCGTTTGTTTATCGGCAATGTGCTTTACTTCACCAAACTGAGTCCAACCTGTTTCATCATCGCCAAAGCCATGCAATAAATACAAAACAGGAAACTTGCGCGTATCGTAATCGGCAGGCAAGTAGATACTATACTCAACTTCTTTGCCAAGAATTGCACTTTTAATTTTTAGGCTCTCCTTAATGATGCTCGTCTGGGCGCCACAAAAGAAGGCGGCCAAAATAAATGGAATAGTAATTATCTTTCTCATGGTGTTAAATTATTTTTTCTTCAGGTCTGCGTAACTAACTAATTCAATTTTCTTTGTTTTGATCAATTCTTTGATTTGAGTAGTTGTCAACAAGTCGGTTACACCTTGTCGGTCAACCGCTACATTTTCATAGCCGATGTGATAAATGGCTCGGAGTTCAGGAGTATCCAAACCAGGATGATCTACAAACAAAAAGGTCTCGCCTGGTTTTAATTGGTCAAGCATGGCCGAAAAACTGCTGATCTTTTCTGCCAGCAATTCTTTTGGGCCTTGGTAGCTAACGTATTTTACGCCCAGCGCTTCCGTGTCAATATCAATCGCATATTCAAGCGCAAGCTTTTTTACCATAGCGTTGATCTCAGGCGAAAGCCGATCGCAGCCCATGTGACCAGACCAATGGCTAATGTTGGGGATATGTTTTTTTGCCATTTCAATTTGCGCCCTGAATTCTTTCTCCACTTCATTGATTTTCCACTCGTTTTCACTGAGGGATTGACCAACATAATTTTTGTTAGGATAAATGAAAGGAAAAAAGTAACCGTCTGCATTTACAAGACTCGGGCAGGTTGTTAAAGGCCGATACTTAATATTATCCCATTCACTAGTAAGAGCTAAGTGAATGCCCACATCGATGGTAGGATTTTCTTTCAGCAATTTAATCGCTTCTGGAAACCAAGGTGATGGGACAATAATTTCAATGCATGTTTGAATACCTTGCTTACTACATTTAATGAGGGCCTCATTTCCTGAATGCGAGAAACCCATGTCATCACCGCGCACAATTAATCGAACAGACTTTTGGGCACTGCTATTTAGAATATGACCTATAAGAAACAGGCAACAGAAAATCGTTTTCACTTTCCAGAAAATTTCAATTAAGGTACTTGATACTTGTAGACTTTCCAATGATTTTATGAAAGTTGGTTATTTTTATTTTCAAAGTTCTAACCTTTGATTACCTTCATCGAGGTTTTCAACAGTTAAAAAAAAGGTATTTACTTCTATGGCTCAATTAACTCCCCAATCCAACGCTATAAAATCTTCTATCGATCCAAGCAAAAATTATCTAGTGCCATTTATTCTAGTTACGAGCTTATTCTTTCTTTGGGGCTTTGCCATTAGTATGTTGGATGTGCTCAATAAACATTTTCAAGAAGTACTTACGTTAAGCGCGGCTGCTTCCACGCTTGTTCAAGTTTCTACTTTTGCCGCCTATTTTATTATGGCACTTCCTGCGGGCTTATTCATGAAGAGATTTGGTTACAAAAAGGGAATATTGGCCGGATTATCTTTGTATGCACTAGGAGCATTCATGGTTTTTCCTTCATCGCAAATGCAATCGTGGGAGCTCTTTTTGATTTCACTTTTTATACTTGCTTGCGGTTTGGCCTTCCTAGAGACTGCCGCAAATCCGTATGCTTCTGTGTTAGGGAAACCAGAAACTTCTGAACAACGACTTAACTTGGCACAGTCCTTTAATGGACTTGGGGTGATTACCGGGCCGCTTGTAGGAGCTCGTTTTGTTTTTTCGAACGAACACCAGAGTGTAGCCGAGGGCTTTGCCTCTGTGCAAACTCCGTACATGATTGTCGGATCCGTTGTTGCGCTAGTAGCTGTCTTTTTTATTTTTACCCCCTTACCAGAAGTGGAAGAAGAGGGCTTGGTGTTGGATAAATCAGAACGGAAGCCACTCATTCAACAAAGGCATTTTGTGTTGGCCGTGGTGGCTCAGTTTTTTAATGTGGGGGCCCAAATTTGTGTCTGGAGTCTTTTTATCAATTATGCTACCGAAAGTTTGTCTATCAATAATCAGACGGCCTCCTATTGGCTAACCGTTGGTATGGTAATATTTATGATTGGCCGCTTTTTCGGCACGTTCTTGATGAAGTTTGTAAAGGCGAGTTATTTGTTGGGATACTATTGTCTGTCAATAGTAGGATTGCTGTTAGTTGTTTCATTTAATCTTTTTGGTACTTATTCCATCTATGCGCTGGTTGCGTTTTTCTTTTTTCAGAGCATCACGTTTCCAACAATTTTTGCGTTGGGTATAAAAGACTTAGGATCGCAAACTAAAAAGGCCTCATCTTATATCATTATGGCTATTGTAGGGGGTGCGGTATTTCCGCCTCTTATGGGTTATTTGATTGACGCGTTGTCAACCTCCATGGCATTTCTGTTGCCTGCATTACTATTTTCATATATAGGCTGGTACGGATTTAAAGGTTCACAGTTAAGATGATCTGGTAACAAAAAAGGCTGGGAATAACACCAGCCTTTTTTATTTGTTGATTCATGCTATTTCTTATGACCATACTTTTTTGAGTACCGATCGTATAGTTCTTGCTGTTTGCTGTTCAGAATTACTCGCTTACCAACTATAAATGCATCACTCAATTTGTTTCCATTATAGTCTAATGCATCGCCTGCTGAGATAAAAAGTGTTGCGTCTTTTCCTACTTCTAGCGAGCCAGTCTTCTTTTCAATTCCTAAGATTGTTGCTGTATTTAAGGTCATCGCCTTTAGTGCTTCTTCCTTTTCTAAACCATAAGCTACCGCGGTACCCGCGTAAAAGGGCAGATTTCTGGATAAGCCCAACATACCATCATGCGAAAGCGAAATCATGATACCCGCTTTTACCATTAAACTGGGCAATTCATATGGCAGATCAACCGCGTCATCGTCTTTGGATGGCACCCGATGGACGGGAGCTAAAATAACAGGTATGTTATTCTCTTTTAGGAAGGAGACTACTTTTAGCGCCTGATCATCCGCCAGCAAAGCTATTTTTTTTACTCCGTGGGCTTGTGCAAACTTAATCGCATCAACGATCTCCTTTGCTAGGTCAGCATGAATGATCAGCGTTTGAGCACCACTGAATAAACCTTGCATAGCCTCCATCTTTAAGTTTACCTCTTTGCCCACCAGTTTACTGTAATGGAGTGCATCATTAAAGAAGACGTTAATCTCTTCTATATTTTTAGGGTAATCAGGATTGGCTTCAAAAGTTCTGGTGAATGTGTCAAAATCAAATTTTGCTTTCAAAGTCCCTGGCCAATTTAAATGGATAGCCACATCTTTTGTATGAGCAGCGTCTTCCCAATTCCAACCCTCCATTTGCATTATCGATGAAGTGCCAGCAATAACTCCACCAACGGGTGCTACCTCAGCCATAAGAATACCATTGAACCGAAATGCTGGAATCATTTCACTATCGGTGTTATAAGAAATCAATGATCTTACGTTTGGATTAAATTCACCTGTTTCATCAAAATCGATGGTTGCTCTTATGGAAGACACCTCTTCAAGGCCCACCTGACTGTTGGGTAAAATGAACCCCGGATAAACCTGTTTTCCTGTTGCATCAATTACATCGTATTTAGTTTTATCGGCTGGAGCACCTGAAGCGGAACCGACATACGTTAATTTGCCGGCATCAAAAGCAATTGCGCCATTAACCAGTACCTGCCCGTTGCCAACGTGTATTGTTGCACCAGTAATGAGAACGGGCTTTTGTTGAGGCTCAGCTGGATAGGGAGTCTGGGCGTGCAGTTTGCTTACAATGAGCAGTAGTAGAAAATATTTTAATAATGCTTTCATAATTTCTTAGTCGTTAAAAATTAGTTCTCAAAGTTTGTTTCCTCTAAGCCACGTTCTTCGCAATGCATTTCTTCTTGCTGCTTTGATTGACCTTTTTGAGTAGGCGCTCCTGCTTTTTTGGAATCAATCATTTTATTGATCAATCGTGCACGCTCTTTTTCCAATTCATTGCGTAGTATTTTATCTTTATCAAGATCGAAGTAAACGCCACCCTCAATAATCGTCTTATCAGCTTTTGTATAAACAGAAAGCGGATGCCCCGTCCATAACACAACATCGGCTGACTTGCCTACCTTGATGCTTCCCATTTGACTATCGAGGTGAAGAATTTTTGCTGGATTCAATGTGACGAACTTAAGCGCGTCTTCTTCTGATACATCACCATACTTCATCGTTTTAGCAGCTTCTTGATTTAACCTTCTTCCAATGTTTGCGTCATCAGAATTAATCGCGGTAAGCACGCCTTCCTTATTCAATATGGCTGCGTTGTAAGGAATAGCATAGTGCACCTCCCATTTATAATTCCACCAATCGGAGAAAGTGCCGGCAGCTACACCATGTGCTTTCATTTGATCGGCTAGTTTGTAGCCTTCCAAGATATGGGTGAACGAATTGATTTTGAAATTAAATCGTTCCGCTACTTTCATCATCATATTAATTTCAGATTGCACGTAAGAATGACAAGTGACAAACCGCTTGCCTCGAACAATCTCTAACATTGTTTCGTCTACTAGATCTCTTCTTGGAGCAGTTGCCGTGGCTTTGTCTTTTGGAGCAAGCGCAGTGTAGGCGTTCCATTTCCTTTCATATTCGATCGCATTGGTAAACGCATCCACATACACTTGCTCTACACCCATTCGTGTTTGTGGGAAGCGAACTGATTGCGGATTTCCCGAACGCTTCACATTCTCGCCTAAGGCAAACTTGATAAATTTATCAGCGCCTTTGATTTTGAACTCATCGGGTGCTGCGCCCCATTTAAGTTTGATGATAGAAGAATGGCCACCAATTGGGTTTGCCGATCCATGCAGTGCTTGAGCAGCTACCACACCACCGGCCAATGCTCGGTAGATGTCTGCGTCTTGCGAATCAATCACATCTTCTGTGCGCACCATACTTGAATTAGTTGCCGCATCATTGATGGCTGAAAGAGCAATGTGTGTGTGTTCATCCACAATGCCCGCTGTTAAATGTTTTCCGGATGCGTCAATAGTTTTACCGGCTGTTGTAAGATTGTTTCCAATCGCGGAGATCTTTCCATCTTTAATCAACACATCGGTATTTTTTAAGATACCTTCTTTTTCATTGGTCCAGACCGTTGCATTTTTGATCAGCAGTTCTTCGGCTTTTACTTTTTCTTTTGAACCAAAAGCAGTGAAGGGATAAATTACATCACCGATTGTTGGCTTATCTTTTTTTGCCTCTTTCTTTTCGTCTTTTTTATCCAACGAGGCTGCGAATTCGGCTTTCCAATCTACTTCTTTTCCACTCGCTAGTTCGCCATTGCCCTTCCAGCTGGTGCCTTGCCGCCATCCTGACAAGCGCACTAAATCATTTTTCTTTTCTTTTGTTGAATTGAAGCTAAGTGAAACCAAGTCGCGCTCAATTTTTGATTTTGCATCTACTGATAAACTGTCGGTAATTTTTACTTTGAATTTATATTCGCCCGCTTTACCGCTTACTTCCAAGCTGTATGATTTGCTGTCTACCGTCAGATTATACTTGCCTGTAAGATCTGTGTTGTCAACTTCTTTTATAGGAAAGCGTTTGCCTTGCACCCAGTTTTCGTTGATCACCGTTGCCTCTTCAAATAAACTTCCGGAGCAGATAATGAAGTTAGCTTCCAACCCGGCACTTAAACTGCCTACCTTATTTTGAATGTTTACTAGCTTGGCGGGTGTTTCTGTCAATGCCTTCAGCGCGGCAGTTTCGCTCAAGCCATATTCGATTGCCTTGCGAACGCTCTTCAATAAATCGGCTTTATCCTTTAAGCGATCTGAAGTAATAGCAAATTCAATTCCTGCTTTTTCAAGAATACCAGGATTGGCCGGAGCCATTTCCCAATGTTTCATATCAGTAAGTGAAACGCGATCAGCATCAATAGGATCATCTACATCAAACGCTTCAGGAAAACTAACCGGGATAATCAAAGGCGCATTGGTAGCCTTCACTTCGTTGATGCGTTGATATTCATCTCCGCCACCGCGAATAATATATTGTTTGCCAAACTCATCACCAATCTTATCGGCACGCAAATCATTGAGCCAACCATTGGCTTCAAAAATTTGTGGAAGACTTTGTGTAGCCGTCCATCCCTCTAACGATAAATCTTTAAATGGCTTTGAATTTTGTTTGCTATACCAATCGGCATCCAAATAGGTTTGACGAAGCACAGCAACGTATCCCATTTGCGACACGGGGTAAGATTGTCTTGATGACCCGCGATTGAAAGAAAGATGTGCAGCTGCTTTGTCTTTCAACACAACTACGTTGTCGCGTTCTTCGCCCAGCGTTACAATGGCCGAGGTGCCGCGCGCCAATCCATCCGCACGAAACGTAAGCACGGTGCCAAAGCCAGAGGCGCGGAACTTCTCCGCGGTTTTGCTGTCAACTGTAAATTCTGACGAAGCATTGTATTCTGACTTTATTGCCTGATTGGCATTATAGGGGCCTTTGGTTTTGGTTTGGATTTGCTCTGCGCCACTAAAACCGCCACCGCCCGCTGCAGCCTCTAACTTTGGAAGTCCATAATTTGTATGCAAATCGATAAATGATGGGTACACAAACTTTCCTTTCAAATTTACTTCTGTGTAACCAGCAGGAACAGCCAGGCCAGCGCCCACTTTTTCGATTTTGCCATTGCGGATAAGCAATACCGCATTTTCAATTTTAATGTAGGAATTGGTATAAACCGTGGCGTTGGTAAATGCGTAAGCACCGCCACGTAGGTCTCTTACGTCATTTCGAGGGAAAGTCTCCTGCGCGAAACTCTGCTTGCCAAGCAGCAGTGTGATGAATAGAATAGGTATGGCTTTCTTCATGGGCGATAGTATTAAAAGATTTAAAAATTCAATTTAAGATGGGAGGGACTGCAAAAAAGAGAAAATTATATGAGTGGTGAATTAGCGCCAGAATGATCAGGTAACGGGCAAAACTTTTTTGTGATGGTACAAATCATACATTCGACTGTAAGATTTGTACCAATCAATGCAACAACGAATCTCTTTTTATGGCTTAGTAAATTTTTAAACCAGCCAGCTCAAAGTGTGCTGAAAAGGATTCTAATAAAAGCAAGTCGGTTTCAAATTTTCCTCCCTCCTTTAACTTCTATTTCTGAACCTTCCGCCAGAAATACAGAGGTGGGGTTCTCATTTTTTAGAAATGCCAAATCATTGCCATAGACATTGGCGAAGTCAACGTCAATAGAATAGTTTTTAATTGGGTAAACTTTCCATCGGGGGTGCTCCACGCCATATTCGGATGTGATGCAGTTGTTAATTTTTGTGTAGCCCCAATAGTGTTCGGTGATAAATTCTTCTTCACTTCCTTCAAGTATAGGTTCGGCTTGAGTTTCGGTAGTAACCTCAAATGAATTCCAACGAGATTTTTTCCAGCGATACACTACCGATAAAGAATCAGGTGTACTAGCCCAAGAGTGGTTCATGGGCATGGTTTCGTATTTCTCATTGTACAGCGTGTTAGCAACGAACGTAAGTGCGGATTTTGGTACTATTTCTTTGATAAACACCACACCACGTTTCCATATACCTTGTTCATTGTAGCGAACATAAAATCGCAAGTTCACCTCCTCAAAGTTGTTGTGAAACGGGATTTTGATTCCTTTCAACTTTGTGTTGAGAAACATAAACCCGATAAGACTTGCGTAGCAAGTGCCGTTCCAAAAGTCAAGCTCTACACCTTTAGGCAAATACGGTTGTAGCACGTTAGGGTCAACGGCATAATTTGCCATTGCTAATTTTCGCCACTCGGCTTGCAGGAAGGTGCTGGGCATAGGTTTAAAGCTTGGTAAATGATTAACCACGTTCTTAGGTAAATGTTAACTTGAATTGGTATAAAAAATTTAATGCATGCGTTTTGAAACGTCTTGGATAGAATGAGATGGAGTTGCAACTTATAAAAATAAAATTCATGTGATCCGTGGGCAGCGAGTAATGCTAGATGCTGACCTGGCGGAGCTTTACGAAGTATAAACAAGAACACTGAAGCAAGATCTGGATCGTTTCCCCACTGATTTTATGTTTGAACTCACAACCCAAAGAGATGTAAATCTTGAGATCACAAACTGTGACCTCAAGTTGGGGAGGTCTCTACGCTCCGTTTGCATTTACTCAACAAAAAAGCGAACGCAAGATAATCTGTTATTCAATATTTTCTCTCACGATGTTGTCAACCACGTAGATAATTCCTCGTTCATCTCTTAATACGTTTCTAGGATAAAGATCGTAAACAGTGTATTGCCCATTTGTAAATTTCGCTTCGTCAATTTTCTGAAATCCGATTGACTCCATGTAAGTGTTTATTTCGAATGGTGTTGCCTGTTCTGCGTTCTTAACAAAATCTTGTTTTAAAATTACCTCAATATAGGGAGATCGCTTACTACCGTTGTCAATACCGGTAAAACCCACAAGCTCATACTTTGTTTGTGGAAATAGGATGTTATGAAGCTGAATCTGTCTAAGTAGTACAGTGATTGAATGGTTGGCGTTGAAAAGATTATTACTCTTAAAAACCACATTTTTAATGGTATCAATTGCTAACGTATTTTCATAACCTCCAGCATTGGTGGGGCTTCCCAGGCTGTAGAGGTCATCTATCCAAAGGCCTTTTTCTTTTGCGTAAGCCAAGACAATCCTTTTTTCTAGATCGAGCTTTTCATAGTCGGATAGTTCTTGGAGTTTTTCTCCAATTGCTGCAAAGCCTCGCTTAATTCTGTCGGATACTTCTTCCACTCTTCAATCTGCTTAATGGCTGCCTCTGAATTTTTCCTGTGAGCCTCTGTTCTATCATCAAATATTACTACTGGCTTAAAGTCGTCACAAGGGAATTTTTTTGTTAAAACGAATTTATTTGATTCTGGGTCAACAGAGATTTCAAATACTTTTTCATGACCTTTGCGTGAAGGGTTTAACAATATGAATTTTAAAAATTTGGAATCCAAAATCGGAGAATTAATAAAAAATTCGGGTTTCAATATCTCTCGTAAAATCAGCTTCATTTTCTGATGATTCCATTCAAGCATTATAACTCGTTCATTTAAATGATTCTTGATTAGAGTGTATTGCTCTGATTCAAGATTTACTGTTTCCTTTCCATTTTTAATTGCCAAGATTTGTTCGCTAGTCATAACTTTAACTTTTGGTCAAAATGCTCGAAAGTTGCTGTTTGCGATCTTTCACTTGCCTTCTGTTTTATTTGCCATGCCCATGTTCCTTTGAGCTGCAGTGGACGCTTCAATATTAATTCTACCCTTGTGTGAAGTCTCTGCTTTTCTATAAAAATTGTTCAAATATCTTCTTTTCGCTTCATATACTAAAGCGATTGCTAGTTTCAAATGTTTTATAATGCTAAAGCAGATGC
Source organism: Flammeovirgaceae bacterium (assembly GCA_027487845.1). Classification (GTDB taxonomy): domain Bacteria; phylum Bacteroidota; class Bacteroidia; order Cytophagales; family Cyclobacteriaceae; genus ELB16-189. The sequence continues at coordinate 32,038 of JAIYCV010000037.1, read as the reverse complement.
AATAGCAATTTGGATTGGTATCGGAATAATACTTTTTAGTTCGGTTACACGGATTTTGCAATCATTAATTTCGGAAACAACAAATGCTGCGAATTTGTATCAAGATTATGTCAAACTGAATAAAATAAAAAAGCCGTCACTTTTAGTAACGGCTTGTCTATAAATGTGGGAGCTGAGGGGTTCGAACCCCCGACCCTCTGCTTGTAAGGCAGATGCTCTGAACCAGCTGAGCTAAGCTCCCTTTTTAAGGACTGCAAAGGTAGAAGAGATTTCTTTTTGTGCAAAAAAATCTTTTGTCTTCTGATTTAAACTTTTTCACCATTTTTAGGCTTACCTGTTTGTCTTACTTCTTGATACTTACGTCTAACTACTAATTTAAAATGAAATCAAAACTTTTCGGCCAGTCTGGCCTGCGTGTTTCTGAACTGTGCCTTGGCACCATGGGCTTCGGCACCGAATGGAAATGGGGTGCTGATAAGGAACTCAGCAAAAATATTTTCGATGCCTACGCCAACGCAGGAGGTAATTTTCTGGATACGGCCAACCGCTACACCGAAGGCACCTCTGAGAAATACCTGGGCGATTTTATTGCCAGCGACCGCGATCATTTTGTGCTTGCTACCAAATACAGCCTTCGCGATAGGGCTGGCGACCTCAATTTTGTAGGTAATCATCGCAAAAACATGATGCGGTCGGTTCAAGAAAGCCTAAAGCGCCTTGACACAGACTTTATTGACGTGCTTTGGGTCCATGCGTGGGATGGCTGGACACCTGCCGAGGAAATTATGAAAGGGCTGGAGGATTTGGTGAGCCGAGGCATGGTGCATTACATAGGTGTAAGCGATACGCCAGCTTGGGTGGTGAGCCAGGCTAATACTTTGGCCCAATTTAGAGGGTGGTCGCAATTTGTAGGTTTGCAGATAGAATACAGCCTTATTCAACGAACCGTGGAAGCAGAACTAATGCCCATGGCCAAGGCTTTTGGTATGACGGTAACTCCGTGGGCTCCGCTGGCAGGAGGCGCATTGACAGGCAAATACCTGAAAGGCGATAAAGGAAGACTTGGCGAGACAAGCGTCCGCCTTGGTGAAAGATCAGTATTGATTACCAAAAAGGTAGTTGAAATAGCCGAGCGCTTGGGTGTAACGGCTTCCCAAGTTGCTATTAATTGGACGCGCCAGCACAAAGGCCAATCGGTTATTCCTATTGTAGGGGCAACCAAAGTAGCACAAGTAGAAGATGTGCTGGGCTGCCTTAACTTCGAATTACCTGTAGATCTCATGAATGAACTCAATGAGATTTCAAAAATAGAGTTGCCGTTCCCACAGAAATTTTTCACGGAACCAGGAGTACTGGATGTTTTGTATGGGGGAGTGAAAGATCAGATGACCCTTTAAAATTTCAAGTTCAAGATTCCAAATTCAAAATTGAGATCAATTTAAACGTTCGACATCTAAGAGGTTTCCCGCCATCTTTTAACCTGTAATAGATGATTTGAAATTTGTAATCTTAAATTAAAATCATTGTAACAACAATTATTGTAATTACTTTTGCCGGATGTCAATCGAGAAGGAGATAAAACAAGAAAAATTTGAAAGTGAGCACCAGAAGATGGTGATCAATATAATGTTTACAAGTAGTTGGCTATACAACAACCATGCGGCTCGTTTGAAACCGCACGGCATTACGCCCGAGCAATTCAATGTGCTGCGCATTCTGCGAGGAAGTACTCCGAAAAAGATGATGCTGGCTGACGTTACCGACCGTATGATCGATAAGAGTAGTAACTGCACCCGGCTGGTAGAAAAATTAAAACAAAAAGGATTTGTCAATCGCGAAATATGTGAGGGCAACAGAAGGCAAGTTGATATCAGCATTACCGATAAAGGATTGACGCTGCTAAAAAAAATAGACAAAAACTATGCGGAGTGGGTGTCAACACTTAAAACCGTCACCCAAGCAGAAGCTAAAGAGGTAAACAAAGCATTGGATAAGCTGAGAAATAGCGAAGACTAGGCTTCGGCTCTACCTGACAACAATTCCCAAAGTATTGCTTTATAAAACAATATCAACAATAGTTGTAAATACAACAATTGTATGTAACTTTGTTTACAGAATTTCGTTACTGGTTTCAGTAAAAGAAATTTAACATCAAATTTTAATACAATGCAAACGATAATTCACAGAGCCAACACACGCGGCCACGCAAACCACGGCTGGCTTGATTCAAACCACACATTCAGCTTCGCACATTATTATGATTCCACCAGGGTTCATTTTGGAATGCTAAGAGTGCTAAATGACGATGTGGTGGATGGAGGCAAAGGCTTTGCCAAACATCCGCACGATAACATGGAAATCATTTCGATCCCTTTGTCGGGGGATTTGGAGCACAAAGATAGCATGGGCAACACGGCAGTAATCAAACAAAACGATATTCAAATTTTAAGTGCTGGCACGGGCATTTATCATTCGGAGTACAATAAAAACAACGACAAAAAGGTAAACTTTCTTCAGATTTGGGTTTTTCCTAAAGTGAGAGACATTAAACCTCGCTATGATCAAAAGACCTTTAAACCAGAAGATCGGGTAAACAAGTTACAAGTGGTCGTGAGTCCTTCGGAAGGCAGCGAAGGGGTTTGGATCAATCAAGATGCGTGGTTTAGCCTCGGAAATTTGAAAAAGGATTTTCAAACCGAATATTCTTTCAACTTAAAGGGCAATGGCGTTTATGTCTTTGTGTTGGATGGAGAGGTGACCATCCAAGATCGGAAGTTAACTAAACGCGATGGTATGGGAGTTTGGGATATCGATTCAATTGGTATTAAGGCAGACGCAGATGCGCAAGTTTTGTTGATGGAAGTTCCAATGAATTAAGTATGCAAGTAAACATTCTTGTTATTGGCCGGCACACAGAAATTATGGAAGTGATTCTACGCCTTATCAATGGTGAGCCCAATTGGCAAGCTGTGGGAGCGCTCGCAGATGACAAGGCGATAGCACTTTTCAACGAACAACTTTTTGACATTGTGCTCATCGGAGGAGGTGTAAAAGATGAATCCGTTGCTACACTAACCAATCGGTTTAAAGCAAAGAATCCGCTCATCAAAATAATAAAACACTATGGTGGAGGAAGTGGATTACTTTTTAATGAAATACAGGACGCACTAAGCTAGACTTTGCTATCAAGACATAGGTTTTAAGTCTCACGTCTTTATACTTATGTCTAGTTACTAATTTAATTATGAAACTAAGAACTGTCTCTCGATTATTGTATGCCCATCAGGTAGACATGGGCGGTATGCCCATTCGTCAACCGTTGCCCTCGCAAGAGGTAGAACAAATCGATCCGTTCTTGTTGTTGCATCATGCGAACATCAAAGTACCTACCCATATTGATCCCGATCATGCTGGCGTGGGGCCGCACCCCCATAGAGGGTTTTCGCCTGTTACGTTTATCTTTCAAGGTGGTGTGCATCACCGTGATAGCCGTGGCAATGATAGTGTAATTTATGCGGGTGGGGCGCAATGGATGAATGCAGGTATGGGCATGATTCACAGCGAACGACCACCGACTAACATTCATGACATTGGCGGAAGGCAAGAGATTATCCAGTTGTGGATTAATACACCAGCCGCCAATAAGATGGATCAACCAACCTACATTCCGCTTACCCCGGATGAAGCCCAGACCTGGAAAAGTGACGATGGAAATGTTGTTATGAAAATCTTTGCTGGTGAGTTGTTAGGTATAAAAGGCCCTATTCCATCTCAGACTCAAGTCAATGCAGCGACCGTTGATTTAAAAAAGGGAGGTGTGGTTTCAGTGCCGATTCCGGCAAATCATAATGCGCTAATTTATTTGTTGGATGGTAAGTTAAAGGTCGAGGACTTTGGCATGGTAGAAGGCCACCACATTGTTCATTTTAAAAATAATGGCGAAGGGATTAGTTTTGGGGGGCTTGAAGACACGCGCATTTTGCTATTAAGCGGCAAGCCACTCAATGAGAAACTAGTTTCGTATGGCCCTTTCGTGATGAATTCTCAAACAGAAATAATGGAGGCCATGCGCGACTATCAGCAGGGAAAGATGGGAATACTGATCGAAGACTAGAAATAGTAAAAGAAAAAAAAGACAAACTAAACAAACCTAAATTGCACTCAAATGGAGACAACTAAACTAACATTTATGCAAGCCCTCAAGGGCGGATTCATCGCTGGCATTATTGCCGCAGGTGCCAATAATTTATGGACGCTGATCGCCAACGTGCTGGGAGCCACCATACCTCCGTCCTTCGTATTTCCGGTAACGGTATCTTCTATTTTTCCCTTGGTGATCGGGGCTGTTATCTATTTTCTTTTGATGCGATTTGCCCCTAAACCAACCCTCATTTGGATTGTACTTTCATTGGGGTTCACGCTTTTAAGTTTCGTTCCTGTTTTCAATACACCACAACTACCTGACGGAACTACGTTGGATAGCACATTTCCACTACTGGTGGGGCCTATGCATGCTATTTCGGGTATTTTGGCAATATGGGCCATTCCTAAATTCTCAAAGTGAACTAACTGATGAAAATTCTGTTAATCCTTACATTCAGAAAAAATTAGCTATGCAAAAATCAACAGAGATTGAACATCCGGTATCGGAAGTAATAAAGAAAAGAAAGAGCGTCCGCGCTTATTCTGATCGCTTAATTGAAACACAAAAAATCAATTCATTATTTGAAGCCGTGCGATGGGCTCCTTCTTCAAGTAATGGTCAGCCTTGGTTGTATCTCTACGCCACCAAAGAGCAACCAGAACTTTGGAACAACTTGTTTGATTGCTTGCTGGATGGGAATAAGGTATGGGCCAAAGATGCGCCTCTATTAATGATTAGTTTAGCGCGCAAGAATTTTATTGCCAACGATAAGCCCAATCATTATGCCTTTTATGATTTAGGAGCCGCCAATGCATTTTTAGCTATACAAGCCGTTGAGCTGGGCTTGCAATTGCGCCAAATGGGTGGCTATGATCCTGAAAAGGCAAAATTAAATTTGAACATCCCAGATACCTATCATATGGGAGCTATGATTGCGGTAGGTTATCCGGGTGACGTCACATCTTTGCCTGAAAATTTAAGGTTGAGAGAGCTGGCTCCTCGCGACCGGTTTGTTCAACAAGAGTTTGTACTGAATACTACTTTTTAACCATGGCTATTGCGATAATTGGCAAGCAGCATTACAAAACAGAGGTTACCACCAGTGGACACTCATTTTTTGTAGACGAGCCAGTGGATGTTGGAGGCACTGATACCGCCCCAGCGCCCAGCGAGTTTTTGGAAGTAGCGCTCGCTTCTTGCACCGCCATTACGATTCGAATGTATGCAGATCGGAAAGGTTGGCCGGTTGAAAAAATTTCTGTAGACGTAGCAATTAATAAGGATGAAAAGCTTACACGCTTTGACAGAAAAATTTTATTGCAAGGCGAGTTAAGTGAAGAACAAAGAGCAAGGCTATTGCAAATTGCTAATTCGTGTCCTGTGCATAAGGTACTTTCTAATCCGATGGAGGTGAACACTTCTTTAGTTGACTTTTAGGCAAGAAAATGTATTATTTTAAAACATTAATTTTGAATTATGAAAGATGTAACAAAAAAATACTCGAATGGTGAAGTTACCATCGTCTGGAAGCCAGAACTTTGTATTCATTCTGCAATTTGCATTAATGGGTTGAGTGAAGTGTTCCACACAAAGGAACTGCCATGGATAACACCTGAAAAATCTTCTACCGATAAAATCATTGAACAGGTAAAAAAATGCCCTAGTGGCGCATTAAGTTATTTTCTGAACGGTGTTAGTGAGAGCAGCGATGTTAAAGTAGATGCAGAGACCATCGTTGAGACGGCAATAAACGGGCCGTTGACGGTCTACGGTAACGTGACCATCAAAGATGCTAATGGAAATCTAACCAAGAAAAACAATGTCACGGCTTTTTGTCGATGTGGGGCATCAACAAATAAACCTTTTTGTGATGGAGCTCATAAAAAAATTGGGTTCGTGGGGTAATGTTACTTAGTCTATTTCGACTAAAGCCCTTGTCAAAAATTTTCCGTCTTTTGATTTAAATGTAATAGCTGTTTCTTTATTAGTAGAAACCAACGCTTCATATATTTCCGAGCCGCCAGCTGTGTTTATTTCAATAAAAATAGAATACACTCCCGATGCCGAAGTTTTTGTTTTCAAAATAAAGTTATCGACTGGCGTAGCGTTTTCATAATTGGGGTTTTTACTTTTTGCTCTGGCACTCCAAGTTCGAAGAAGCGAAGCATCAAATAATTTTTCTTCCATTTCGCCTTCACGGATTGCCTCCTGTATATCCTTCTCTTCGGTTGACAGTGTTTTGGAAGGAACAAACAAATTCTCCACGAACGTGTGTGTCGAATCTTCTACCCAAATAGCAATAACGGGAAGGACTGCACTGTTGTCTTTTTGAAGAATCAGGTTTATTAATTTTCCGGTATTGTCTTGGTTGGTTTCTATTTCATTAAACGTAACACGAGTCTCTCTTTTTCTTTCGCCATCTCCATTTCTAATTTCTTCTCCGAGTTCTTCTACCTCGCTAAAAGGTGGGATGCCTAACCACGTACCCGCCAAAAAGATTCCCACTATCATTATACTTAGAAGTAACTCTTTCTGAAGTGAGCCCCCCGTTCTGCTTTTAGTATAACTTATTAAGGAAGACCAATTATTGCTAATATGAAAAACAGCGAATGAAAGAAATAACAATCCGAACACAACATGAATCGATGTGGTTTCCTTGTTGTGCTTTGCCAAATATAAAAGTAAACCTGTGACAGACAGAGCAAGAAAGGCGAGTGATAAGGAAAGACTAACGAAGTTTTTATTTTTCATATTCTAATTAATTGAAGTAATTATTTGGTCTTGGGCACTCAAAAGTAAGATTTCGATGGCGATTAGGAAAAGCACACCTTAAAAATTTTGTGTCGAGCAAAACTAAATCATCGGATCAATATGGCTAACGGTCTAATAACTACATGCGTGGGCAAACTTAAATCAGAATTTCGAGTTTAATTTGCAGGCTCATGGAATAACCGCCCATCAAGGATTGTCTAATTCATATGGTATGGCATGGCAAGTGTTAGGTTTTAAAAAACAGTTAAATGAAAAAAGCAGTTTCTCTTTTTATTCTTGTATCAACAACTTGTCATGTTTGGGCTCAAAACCCCAACAGCAGGGCAACGCAACCAAATGCAGCGTCTGAACAAATTTCTATTCCAAAAGGTACAGGCAAAATAACAGGTATGGTAATTGACTCAGCAACTGCCAAGGGCGTAGAGTTTGCAACTATTGCCTTGGTGAATGCCCAAACAAACAAACCAACCGATGGTGCTTTGTGTGATGAGAAAGGAAAGTTTACCCTCAACAGGGTTGCCAATGGAAGCTATAAATTGGTCGTAACCTTTATTGGTTATGGCGCAAAAACGATTGCAGTCGAGATAACAGGAAAAAGAGATCAGGTTGAGTTAGGATATATCAAAATTAGCCAAGTGGCAACCGAGCTGAAAGAGGTAACCGTTGAAACGCAAAAGCTGTTGGTAGAAGAGAAGGTTGATAGAACAGTCTATAATGCTGAAAACGACCAAACAACAAAGGGCGGAGATGCCACCGATGTGTTGAAACGTGTTCCTATGCTGTCTGTTGATTTAGATGGCAATGTCTCGATGCGAGGAAACTCGAACATAAGAGTATTGATCAATAACAAACCGTCTACTATCACGGCAGGGAGCGTGGCGGACGCGTTGAAGCAAATTCCTGCCGATCAGATAAAATCAGTGGAAGTAATAACATCACCTTCTGCAAAGTATGACGCGGAAGGAAGCGCGGGCATTATCAACATCATTACTAAGAAGAATAACTTACAAGGATTGACATTAAATATGGATGCTGGTGTAGGAATTCGCGGTTCCAATCTTAGTCTCAATGGGGGTTATAAAAAAGGAAAGATGGGTTTTTCATTGGGAGGTTTTGGACGGGCAGGGTATAACATTGTTGGGAACTTTAGAAATAATCAGCTAACTAAATCTACCGAGCTATTCAAAGGTATTAGCAGGGAGGTGGAAACAACCAACATCCAAACAGCGGCAACAAGACGGAATGATTTAAATGGCACTTACACCTTGGGCTGGGATTATGATATAGATAAAAATAACTCGTTGACAGCCTCTGTTCGGTATGGTGCTAGAAATGCCTATGGCTATCAAGATAATCTAAAAACTCTTTCGACCAGTACCTCCTTTTTCACGGCTCCTTCTACGAGCCTCAGAAACGTCAATACTACTGACCTGTCAGGAACGATTGATCTAAGCCTAAATTACACACACACGTTCGCCAAACCTCAACGTGAATTTAGCCTACTAACCTTATACAGCAGAAACGATCGCACAAATGATTTCACTAACTCGTCCTTAGATCTATCAACGTTGAGAACATTAAATAGAATAAAAAATAACAACGGCAGCCAGAATGAAGAAATAACCCTTCAGGCAGATTATCAAACACCAATTGGAAACAAACAATTACTCGAATTCGGTGGAAAAAATATTGCACGTATTGTATCAAGTGACTTTAAAACATTTAATGCTTTTGGCTCCGATGGAGAGTACTTGCCGTCTAGTAATTCCAGTTTGAGTAATAACTTCCGTTATAACCAAAATGTAACTTCTGGTTATTTTTCATACACACTTAGCCTGCCCAAAAACTACAGCATAAAGGCGGGAACGCGTTATGAATTTACCACTATCAATGCCAATTTTATAAATGAAAAAGATCTTAATATACCCTCCTATGGCGTAGTAGTTCCTAGCGTTAATTTCTCAAGAAGACTAAAGAATGGAAATACGCTCAAGGCCGCATACAACCGAAGAATACAAAGGCCTTCCATTCAATTCCTCAATCCGAATAGACAGGCTTCCAATCCATTATTTGCAACTATTGGTAATCCAAACTTAGGCCCGGAATACACGAATAACTATGAATTGAGCTATAGCACTTATATAAAGGGCACTTCACTCAATATTGTCACTTTTATGAGAAATACTGATAACTCTATCCAAAGTGTTCGAGAGGTCAAAGGGGATACAATAGAAACACGCTATAGGAATATTGGACAAGAAGACGCCTACGGAGCAAATCTTTTTGCCAATATAAACATATCGAACAAATTCTCGCTGAATGGTGGTGGAGATGTCTATTATGCCGTTCTTAAGAATAACGTGCCAGACCCGCTATACAACGCAAGCAACGAAGGTTGGGTTTATAGTTTTAGGATGTTTGGCAATTACACACTCAATAAAGGTTGGGGCTTGCAATTTTTTAGCTTCTACAGAGGACGGCAAGTTCAGCTTCAGGGGAGCCAAGGCGGGTTTTATGCATATAGTCTTGCTGTGAAAAAAGACATTGCTAATAAAAAGGGGAGTGTTGGGCTGGGTATTGAAAACTTCTTTGCCAGTTCCATTAAAGTAAACAACGAATTGAAATCACCGGTAATTGTTCAAAGCAGTGTTAATGAGTTATTCAATACAAGCATACGTGTAAATTTTAGCTACCGAATTGGAAAGTTAAGTTTTGATGCGCCTCGGAAACGAAGGAGATCGGTTGACAATGATGACTTGAAAAGCGAAGGCGGAGGCGATGGTCAACAAGGTGGAGGCGGTGCTCCTGCACAAGGTGGCAGTGGCCAAAGACCTGGCGGGGCTGCGCCAGCCGCAGTAAGCCAACCGAATACTAAAATGGCTGCTGCCAATCCCACGGAAGTAATTGATGCCACAGGTACTTGGAACTATACCATTGAATCTCCACAAGGTGGCGCTGGCAAACTGGTCATCAAAAAGGAGGGAGATAAATACTCTGGTACTATATCTAATAATCGCAATAACCGCGAGACGCCACTCTCTGTCGTCACTGTGGTAGGTAACGAAATTTCTGTTGCCTACGAAGTTTCATTTGGCGGAAATACAATGAATATTACTATCAAAGGCACGATCAAAGCTGACGATCTTAACGGTAATACAAGTGTTGGTCAATTTGGACCCTATCCGATCAACGCAAAGCGCGAAAAGAAGTAGAGAAATGAAATGTTTTTTTTGGTTTTGAACTGCTTGAGTGAAAGTGAAAACTTAACTCAGGCAGTTTCTTTTCCGCTCATTCATAAATCAATCAAATAGTATATCTTTGTTTGATGGGTTGTTAGCTCAGCTGGTTTAGAGCACTACCTCGACAAGGTAGGGGTCACTGGTTCGAACCCAGTACAGCCCACTTTAGCACTATTCAACTATGCATAATTAGAAACAAATCAATAAGTTAGCCCTGTTTTGTAAGCTTTATTTATGGTTTAGTATAGCTGCTTATAGATATTTGTTTTCGATAATGTTTCCACACTCTCGCACTCACTAGGGGAGCGTGTTCATTTAAAGCCGTTGTCAATAAGGAGAATCGAAAGAATAAAAGCGGGCTTCATTCGCTTTACATCCCAGCCAAACAATTAACCCGTCAATCCAACCAACTTTGGTCCATCCGAATATAAAAAATTGGCGGAGGTTTTCGACAAACGAATCGATGACAAAATAAAGCTTATCAAAAGCAAATTAATCTTAAATGATGTTAAAGAAGGCCTCGATATTTAGATTGGAGATTGAAATTCCCTAATGCATAATCTGGGTTTATGTAATATTTTTTCCTTGAGAAAAATTACCCCTTCCATTCTTCAGTAGATTTTCAAAGATTTGTATCTTTTTCAAATACAAAGAACCGCGTATGTGTTTTAATAAGCCAACGCTCTTTTTCCAACAACTGGAAGATGCACTTTGCCTTTCACTAGTTCCAGCTCAAAACCGTGAGCTCTAGCAATTTTCAGAAACGAAGTCAATTTAATATCAGTAGTTTTGCCCGAACGCAAATTTTGAACGGCATTCGGATGAAGCCCCGCTGCCTTTGCCAGAGCACGTACCGATTTCTCGTCACCCTCTGACATACTAGCTAGTAGCTCTTGCAGTGCAAATTCTTGATATTCGTTTTCAAACGCCTTTTTGAATTTGGCATTTTGGATTTCTCTTTCAAACGTACTCGGCTGTTTACTTTTGTTCTTTTTCATAATAAGTCCCTTCTTTTATTCTTTGTCTGTATGAGTTCATGCAGTTTATTGCCTTATCTTTTTCACTCTGCGGTAACTTATCCTGCTTTTTCCAGTAGGCATTAGTGACAATAATCTTTTTACCTTCCATGAAAAAACTGAGTAAGCGATGTGGTTGGGGTTTAAAAGCATAAATTTTGTCCCCTTCGTTCCGAAATTTAGCTTCATCTCTAATTCTGCCGATGTCACCTATCAGTTTGAACAGCTTAAGAACCTTGATACGGTCACCCGCATTGAGTTCTAAATAGTATTGTAACGCCTGACTTTCTCCCTTAGGGGAATAATACCATTCTATCGTAAACTCTTGGCCTTCATAGGCGACATATTCTTTTGGCATTTAAAAGAAACGTAACACTGCAATGTTACAAATAATTGTGAGTTTTCAAACATGAGTTTTCTAGAAAGTTTTAGCATTTTTCGTTAATATGCTGATTTTAAAGTGCTTAATAAAGGATTTTGAACCCAGTACAACCCACAATAAATTTATATTGCTGGTTCACTAAACGGGCGACAATCTCTTGCTGAAGCCTCCGCGTATTTTGTGTACCTATTCGGATAATGCGGTGGGAGTTTTTTAAACTTAATTCGATGGCTTCGCTGCCGCTGATGTTATACAGAATGCCCCTTGGTATAAGCCGAATGCCCCAGCCATACAAATGATTATTCTTGGTTGGTCTGGCACTTTTGATGCTCTCGATCTTGATTCTTTTTCGGATAATTCCTATTCCGAAAGAAACGGTTAATACATTATTGGAAATGGTTGTTTTCAATCCGTAGAAAAGAAAACATATCAACAGCGAAAAAAATGTGATAGCAAAAAAGCCAGCAGTGCTTATCGGATTACTGCCGATTTGATTAAAATAAAAATAAGATAATAGAGCTTGGATCGGTATTAAAATGATAAGTATTACCCAGCCGAATTGAAATTCTTCAAAGTCTTTCATAAAGGAAGGAGAATCCACATTGTTAAACGCAAGTTTCCTGTTAACGCTGCTAATTTACTGAAAAGTGGTAACCGATTCCCTTGATCGTGATAATTTCGATGGAATCGTCCGCTTTAAAGTAATCGCGAAGTTTGGTAATATACACATCTAGGTTGCGGGAGTTGAAAAAGGAATCATCTCCCCAAATGCGCATTAGTATCTCCTTACGTTGAATGGTATTGTTCTTATTCTCCGAAAGAATTTGTAGTAAAATTGCTTCGCGATGAGAAAGCTTGCGTATTATTCCTCCAAGTTTTAGCTCGTATCGATTGGGAAGAAATTCGAACTTACCAATTTCAATGTTTTCTTTTGGGGAATTCTGCTTCACGGCAAGGCGCAAAAGATTTTTTATGCGCACAATTAATTCCTCCATGCTAAAGGGCTTGCGCAGGTAATCGTTGCCACCCACTTCAAAGCCCTTGATTAAGTCTTCGGTTTGTGTTTTGGCAGTCACAAAAATGATCGGGATTTCGGCATTTACATTCCGAATACTTGTGGCAATGGAGTAGCCATCTTTGTTTGGCAGCATAACATCAAGCACACAAATATCGGGTTTAGTTTCTTCAAATATCTTTTGCACAAGGCGGCCATCTGTCACCATCACTACATCGAAGTCGCGAATCTCCAGGCTTTCTTTTACAATCTTGCCAAGAAAGGGCTCGTCTTCAACGTATAGAATTTTCGTTTTCATCTTTTTTAGCGTCCGAAAGTCAGTAAAGTCGGGAAAGTCCATCAGTCTTGCTGACTTCCCGACTTTTTCGACTTATTTAAAACAACAATAAACGCACTCCCTTTCCCAGGTTCGCTTTCAACAATCATTGTTCCTCCATGGCTCTTAATTACACTTTCAACGTAACTTAAACCCAATCCATAGCCTTTAATGGTGTGAACATCTCCGGTAGGGACACGGAAAAATTTTTCGAATATCTTTTTTTGGTACTCCTTTGCTATTCCAATGCCATTGTCTTTTATAGAAAGAATAATATGTTCTTTTTCTTCCTGAAGAAGAATTCTTATTGATGCGTTTGCCGGGCTGTACTTGATTGCATTGTCAAGTAAATTGTAAACAACACTTAATAAGTGTTCCGCGCTACCCATCAACGTAAAATTCACACCTGACTTCTCAAGTTCCACCGCTGCTCCGGTTTTTTCGATTAGTAGTTTCAACGAGGTGACAACTTTTTCAACTAACGAATCAAGAAACAGTTCTTCGGGCGAGAACTCTATTCCTTTATCTTCAAAAATAGCTGTCTTTAAAATTTTGTCAGTAAGTATTGAAAGTCTACTTAGTTCTTTTTGGGCTATCTCAAGATACTCCTCTGTCAGGACTCTATTTTCAAGACCCTTAAAATTCTTCAATGCTTCTAATGCCACACCTACCGTGGTAATGGGTGTTTTTAGCTCATGCGTAACGTTGCTTATGAAGTCGTTTTTTAGCACCATCAACTTTTTTTGTAGAATTAAATTTCGATATAGAATTAAGAAAGAACCAGTCGTGAGTAGTGTGAGAAAAACCGAGAACAAAATTTGAGGAGTAATTCTTTTGAGAAAAAAATAATTCGAATTCAAAAAACGCAGTTCATAATCGCCCACAGGCGAATGAATTGTGTTGTCTTGAAACATTTCTTTTCGCGAAGGTGGGAAGGGTAAATTAATTTTTGACTTTACTTGAAATGGAACTAAACTAAAATTGCCTTCTTTAAATGCTAATAGCAGATTGGCTTCAATATCCTTCACGCGCAGGGAATCCCTACCCAGGCGAATGTTAAATCTTTTGGATTTTCTATTGCCGCGAATAGTTGATACTAGTGGTTTGAGGTATTTCTCAATAGAGTCCTGTCCATTAACCGAACTAATAAAGACTTGCACCGTTGAGTTTGTGTCACCTTTAACGGCAAATTTTTTAGTTAAAATTTTGACTGAATCTGGGGTACTATTCATCCCAACTTTAAAAGGATTTCCTTTTTCAGGGCGAACACTTTTAAAAAGCAGTGAGTCACTCATTTCAAAGATCGTATTTTTGAAAATCAAATGAGTCTGTTTTCTGAAATTCTCTTTTTCATTTTGATATTCTTTCTGAAGCCAAAAACCCTGAAGCACAAGTAACAACAAAATGCTACTCACCATTAGGGGGATTATGATTTGGTGGGATTTAATGGAGCCCTTAAAGGAAATCTTAGGCAACAGATTCATAATTCAAAAGTAGTGAACGATCGAATTGGTACAACCATCCGTTAACCTTAATTAACATTGCTTTCAGGACTTTTAACCATATAAGATAATTCATAGACGTAAGATTGCATTGAAATTTAGTCTGAAATGATTTTTAAACTACAAAATACTAACCGGATGAAAAGAATTGTTATCGCATTAGGCATATTAGTAATGGTGATTGCTGCTTCCATTTTGCATGCGCAGCACGCAGAAGGGGTAATTACGTATGAAGTTCGCTTAAACATGCATAAAGGTCTGCCGCCTGAAAGGCAAAACATGAAGGCCATGATGCCTGAATTCCGAACTTATAAACAAGAGCTTTTTTTCAATGCAAATGAATCGCTCTACAAAACGTTGATTGAAGACGATGACGAGGAGGAGTCTAGTGGAGGCGGCATAACCATGCGATTTAAGCAACCTAAAGTTGAAACGTATGTGAACCAGGAAACCGAGAAACTTATTTCATTGCAGGAGTTTTTTGGCAAGACCTATTTAATCAATGACACACTGAAAGTTTCTCCTTGGAAGTTCGGTACGGAAACAAAAACGATTATGGGGTATGAATGCAAGCAAGCGTTTTTTACCGATGAATCTCGCCCAGATAGAAAACAAGACATTATCGCCTGGTATACCGATAAGATCAGGCCATTTTTGGGCCCTGAATCTTTTGGCTCCCTTCCCGGTGCCGTGCTGGCAGTAGATATCAACAATGCCGAGCGTGTAATTGTGTGTAAAAAAATAGAGTTGAGGCCGCTCAAAAAGAACGAGTTAAAGGAGCCTGTTTCTGGTGAAAAGGTGACCCGTGCCGAGTTCAGAAAGAAGATGGACGACCAGCGAAAGGAAATGGACAAGAACGGTGGAAGAATGATTATTAGAAACTGATTTCCAAAAAGCTAAAAGCAGAATTATGATAAGAAAGATAATAGTGGCAGTGTTATTACTGCCAATACAAAATGCTTTTGCCCAAAAGTATGTAATAAAAGGGCAGTTGTTGGACTCATTATCTGGGCCGCTTCCTTCCGCAACTGTTCTTTTGCTCCAACAAAAAGATTCCACCCTAATAAAATTTGGTGTTAGCGATGTTCAGGGGAATTTCGAAATAAAGGGAGTAACCAAAGGCGAATACATTTTTAAAGTTTCTTATTTAGGATTTGCCACACATGCCCAGAAGGTTTCAGCCGCAGGCGAACTGCTCGAAATTAGTTTGGGACAAGTCAAATTATTATCTAATGCAAGCCAATTAGGCGAGGTGGTTGTTCAAGCTGAAAAGGCACCTGTTACTGTCAAGCGCGATACCATTGAGTTTAATGCAGGCTCATTTAAAACAAAGACGAATGCAACTGTCGAGGATCTGCTAAAGAAATTGGCAGGGGTAGAAGTTGAAACGGATGGCACGGTAAAAGCACAGGGCGAGGAAGTTAGGCGCGTGATGGTAGACGGGCGTGAATTTTTTGGCCAAGATCCGAAAATGGCAACGCGCAACCTGCCAGCCGATGCGGTCGAGAAAGTCCAGGTGTTTGATAAAAAATCAGATCAGGCAGTTTTTACAGGCATTGATGACGGCCAAAAAGAGAAAACAATTAATCTTGAACTCAAAGAAGAAAAACGGCATGGTGCCTTTGGCAATAGCATGGTTGGGGTTGGCGACAATAATCATTATACAGCAAAATCAAATATTAATAAATTCAATAACGGAAATCAGCTTTCCGTTTTGGCAATGGGAAATAACATAAATCAGCAGGGGTTTGGAATTGGCGAGTACCTCAATTTTAGCGGAGGCGCTGGCGGTACAGGAGGTGGTGGTGGCATGCGCATTGAGATAAATGCGGGAGGCGCTCAGTCTGGAGGTGCCCAACTAAATACCGGGCAGCAAAATGGGCTCGTTACCAACTATGCAGGTGGTGCTAACATCAATCAAAACTACAATCGCAATAAGACTAAGCTAAACGGCAGCTATTTCTATAATCGGTTAGACCAGAATTTGTTAACAAACTTGCAACGCATTTATAATTCGCCTAACGGCACAAACGATTTTGATCAGATTAGCAATCAAAACATTACCAATGATAACCACAAAGTAAACCTAACGGTTGATCATAAAATAGACTCGGTCAATTCTTTAAAATTCAATTCGTCACTAGTTTACAACCTATCGGATCAAAGGCAATTTAAAAATGGAAAAATGTGGGAGATAGGCAACCTTGCGTTGGCAAACGAAAGCGATCAGGCAACCACTGCGAAAGGAAACGGACTTACATTGAACTCTAGTTTGTTGCTTCGGCATCGCTTTGCAAAAAAAGGAAGGACGATGTCGACTAATTTGACGTTTGGTTACAGTCAGGATAAATCAGACGGAGCGTTGCAATCGGTAAACACTTTTTATCGCGGCCAAACTGTTGTTCAAAATGTAAATCAGATAAATTCACAAACCACAACAAACCCAAGCTATGGAGTTAATGCGAGTTATACAGAACCATTGGGGCGAAGAAAGTATCTTGAATTTAATTATAACTTCAACGCAAATGTCAATTCGGTAAACCGAGATGTGTTTGATGTAAAAAATGAACAAAAAACATTTAATCAAACCTTCAGCAATCAATACACCAGCAACTATTTATATAACCGGCCTGGTGTTAACTTTAGAATGAACCGTGAAAAATTCAATTTCTCGGTAGGAACAGCCTTTCAAAATACTCGCCTAAATGGAGACTTGATTTCAACCAATCAAAAAATTGATAGAACATTTACAGCTGTATTGCCGTCCGCTCATTTTAATTATGACTATAACACATTCAAGCATTTACGCATCGATTATTCCACCTCTATGCAGGAGCCAACGATAGCGCAATTGCAGCCCATTATCAATAACTATACCGACCAGCAAAATCAGTCGGTTGGTAATCCAGAACTTCGGCCTTCTTATGTCCATCAGCTTCGAACGAATTTTAATTTATTTAACCCCACCAGCTTCATGAACGTTTTTGCACGTGTAAATGCAAACTATACCACTAATGCAATTACTAATTCGCAGACCCAAACCCAAACAGGCTGGCTTTCAAAGCCGATTAATGTTAGAAATAGTATGAGCCTGAATGCAAACATTAATTTAGGTATACCAATAAAACCACTCAACAGCCGCCTTAATTTTGGACCAACTTTTAATATGAGCAATGGAATCAACTTCACAAATGATATTGAAAATACGGTCAATCAGCAAACAGTAGGAGGATCTATTCGATACAATTATTCGTTAAATGATATTTTGATTGTCGATTTAGGAACAACTCTAAGCAAGCAATTGACGGAGTATAGCTTCAATACAAATCAGAATCAATCGTTCTTCAATAAAACATACAATGCGGAAGTGAACGTGAATTTCTTGAAAGCATATGCTCTAAACACAGAAATGAATTATTTTGTTTACACAAGCCAGACCAGCGATTTCAGTCAGGCAATTCCGTTGTGGAATGTATCACTATCGCGGTATATTTTGAAAAACAAAGTGGGTGAGTTAAAAGTGGGTGTCAACAATTTGTTGAACAGAAGCCAAACCGCATCGCAGACAGCCAGCGCAAATTATTTGCAGCAGCAAACAATGAATAATTTGGGGCGCTTCTTGATGGTGAGCTTTACCTATGCGCTGAACAAACAATTAAACCCGATGGGTGAAGGAGGACGGAGGCGCGGTGGCAGAGGTATGATGATGATGATTAACGATTAGTTTCTCGGGAGAAGTGTTCAGTTCTGTAGGATGCATTCCTTCAACAATCAAACCGATCGCAATAAATCAATTATCGAAGAAATTCCTTGTTCTATTGATTTTTAAATCTTGCAATAGACTTGATTTAATGCCGATGGTAAAATTGTAAGATTGAAATCTACCAAAAGGAATCCAAGACAAACTTGTTTGCCAACAATGCAGGTCACGGTTAATTGAAAGATTTGTATTTGTTATTTGCCCCAATTTCAAATCGTAACCAGAATTAAAAACAATTTTCCATTTTTCTGACAAGGAGAAATCTCCATTGAATGTGATTGCTTGTGTAATTACCGGTGACGAATTTACATTGTGGGTATAGTTGGCGTTATAATTTAATCGAAGGTTCCACGGAATTGTAAAATCTACATATGCATCCGGGTGCGCCATGAGATGTTGCTTTGCGCCCTCGGGCGCATCGGATTTGCCAACTTTTGACCTTAGGTCGTTATCTTTTTTTTGACCTTGAGGGTTCAAATTGGTGCTAAACGCAAGGTTGGCGCCTGTAATTCTACCTAATGAACCTTGGTCGAAAGTGAGTTTGCTTACCCTGTATTCCTGAAACAAAGGATTGTTATTCTTGTCGACTTGGGGTTTGCCTTTTTCATCAAATAGAGCAGCTTGCCAATATTGGTAGGGGTCTAATGTTGCAGAGAAATTTAAATTGATTTTGTTATTAAGCACATTGGAGTTTGCTGACAAACTAAGAGTGGATAGTTTAAAAGAATCCAGCAAGAAATTATATCCGCCAGAAATAGATAACGTATTGAACAATGCTACCTTTTTGTCGATCGTATCTTTCTTGCCTCTCACTTTCATTTCAATGTTATTGTTAATCCCAAAACCAAGAGAACTGCTACTTCCAAGTGCAGCAGAGCCGTAAACGAAGCCATCGTGCCTTGATTTGTATTCAGTTACGTTCAAATTTGTTTGTTTCGATTTATAGTCAAAGCGCTGATAGTACCCAAACCGCTCTTCGCCAAAATCTGGTTTAAAATTCATGCTAATGCTTGGATTGATTACATGGCGGATTGCTCTAATACTTCCTTTCTTAAAAAACACGGTTCCGTAAATACGTGTGTTTAGCGAGACACTGGCGGAGTAGCTTGAAACCCGATTGAAGCCCTGAACTTTCTCCTTTACTTTTATTTCTTGAGTAACAGGATCTTGCTCCCACGTAAGCTTATCGAAGTACCAAATTTCGTCCCAATTTAAACTCGGACTCACGGTAAAAAACTTGAGCATTTTAACGGAGGTAGAAAGTGGGATAGAGAATCGAACTCCTTTCTTTGCATTTCTAAAAAGATTGGAAAAATTATCAAGGTCAAATGGCGCAATACTATCTGTTAAGGGGTCATTTTTTTTAATTCTGCCAAGATTATTGGTGATTTGGTTTGTTGCCGTGCCTGATACACGCAACGAGAGATTTTCTAACGCAGTATTTCCTTTGAATTTTTTAAACGGATAGATATTATTCATGTTGAAATTCATATCAGGAAGAGGTAAATCCACTTGTTTTGTCCGCAGGTCCTGATTAATCCTAAAGTTTAAGCCCATACTAAAGGGCGATGTACCAAAAGTCTTAGAATATGAAATGTTAGAACTTAATTTTTGTTGCGAATTATTAGTTAAGCCAGATTGAGTAGAAGCAGGGTTGATAACGCCCAAAAAATTATTTGTACTATATGATGACGTGGCCGCATTCACCGAAGCAGAAAACCTTCCAGTGCCCCGAGTTTGTGGTGAATGGCTCCAAAAAACTTGGTAGTCATTGGAGGTTTGGCCACCTTCAATGTTATCGCTGAGTCGGTTGTTTGTATAATTTATGTTAAATGAGCCTGAATACCGATAGCGTTTTTTGTAACTTGATTTTAAATACAACGCACTTGAGCCTTTTGAATAAATATCTCCGGTGATACTCATTTTAAAATAATCATTGATATCAAAGAAATAACCCCCATTGCGCAGAAAGAAACCCCGCACGCGTTCTTCTCCGTAAGCCGGAATAATTAGACCGGAGGCACTTTGTCGTTGGGAGGGGAAGATACCAAAGGCAAAACCGAGTGGAGTTGGTACATCATTGAATTCCATGTAGAAAGGCCCGCTAATCATTTTATCACCCGGAATCGCTTTTGCCTTTGTAGAAATGATTCTGAAATGAGGATGCGCCAAGTTACAGGTGGTGTAGGCATTGGTTATGCTGAGTAGATTGTTTTTTTCGTTTTTGTAGACTTTATCTCCGTGAATAAAACCTTCGCCTTCTTTTGTTACCACTTCGGTAATTTTTGCACGCTTTGTTTTAAAGTTATAGGTAATATCTTTTGTTTCATACATCTGCTGGCCATTCTTGAAGATCGGAAATCCAAGCCTTCTGCCCGTTGAGTCTAACCGACCACCAGCGGTGAGTGTAGATTTATCGTAATCAATCGTTATATCCTCTGCCTCCAATTCAATGTCACCGTATTTGACTTTCGCATCGCCATACAGTTTTACAATCTTATTTTTTAGATCCGAGTTGATAGAATCTCTAGCGGAGTATAGGATGGTGGTTGTTATATCTCCAATCTTTTTCTGTTCTAAAGAATCTTTTTTGATTTTTGACGTATCAGCAGTGGGAAGTGTACTTTTCGAATCTGGATTTTTTGAAGGCTCTGTTGTTAATGGCAGGTCTTTTTTGGGCACAACCAGTGTTTTTTCCACTTGGGCGCGCACAGCCCCATGAAATATCACAATTGTCGAAATGCAGAAAAAAAATAGCCTCAAATACTTACACACACCTTCTGATTTGATTTTCAGGAGTTTAGCTTTTAGCGAAAAATTCACAACTTTACGCAAAGTTATTGCAAATACTTTAGACATCGCAACGTAAGTGAGGAATATTGGATTAAAGAGTTTACTGTTAGCAACAACCTTGCTAAACTTTTCGGGCACATCGATTGACTCCGTAGATTTTCGGGTGAATACCGTTGTTATAGATCCCGGACACGGGGGTCATGATCCCGGCACAAGAGGTAAAAAGACACTCGAAAAAGATGTCGCATTGAAGATTTCTCTAAAATTAGGGGAATATATCGAAAAAAATATTCCGGGCGTAAAAGTGATTTACACACGCAAAGGAGATCAATATGTGGCGTTAGATGAGCGCGCTATTATTGCCAACAAAAATAAAGCGGATTTATTTATTTGCATTCATGCAAACGCAGTCACAAATTCAAAAGCTTATGGAACAGAGACTTATGTAATGGGGATAAGCAAGGATGATAAGAATTTTGATGTGGCAAAGAGAGAGAACTCCGTTATTTTGAGAGATGAAAATTATGAGCAGCGGTATGAAGGATTTGACCCCAGTAGTCCCGAGTCTTACATATTATTTTCGTTGGCACAGAGTGCATATCAAGAGAGTAGTTTGTTATTTGCATCATTGGTTGAAAAAGAGTTCAAGACAAACACTAAAAGATATAGCAGAGGTGTTCGCCAGGCTGGCTTTTGGGTACTTTGGCGAACAGCAATGCCGAGTGTTTTAGTCGAAACAGGTTTTTTAACCTATCCTGAAGAAGAGAAGTTTTTGTCAAGTAAAAGCGGTCAAGACTCCATAGCGTTGGGTATCTATCGAGCTTTTAAAGAATATAAAACGCAAATTGAATCCATAAACTAGAAGCGGTGAAGAATAGAAACAAAGAAGTGATGATAGGTGTTTTCGCGACAATTGTGCTTGCGCTATTATACCTGGGATGGTATTTTTTAAAAGGAGTAGATTTTTTTTCTAGTCAGAGCAAGTACTACGCAATCTATGACAACATCGATCAGCTTGCGGTTTCAAACCCAGTTCTGGTAAACGGATACCCCGCTGGCAGGGTGAGCAGAATTCAAATCTTGCCAGCCAGACAAAACAAAGTAATGGTAGAATTTGAAATAGATGCCTCTGTTGTTTTGGGCGACTCGACAAGAGCTATCCTGAATAGTGATTTTTTAGGAGGCAAATCTATTTTGCTCAACATTGGCAAGATAAGAGCCCAGTTAAAACCAGGAGACACGCTTTTGGCGGAAGTAGCCAAAGGGTTAACCGAGATTTTAGCGGAGAGCGCAGTGCCAGTTGCCGATAACTTGCAAACGACACTCCGAAAATTTAATCTAGTGATCGACAATTTGGCGATAAGCTCAAAAAGCCTAAATACCATCCTAGCAAAAATGGAGGCCACTCCAGATATTTTGAACGGGAGTTTACAAAATGCCAGTGGCAAAATGGATCTTCTGAGCAATTCGTTCAAAGCAGTTGCCGACAATTTAAATACCACGCTGGTTGAATTGAAGCCTACCCTTGCCAACTTCAAAACATTATCGGATTCTCTGAAAAGAATCGAATTAAACAAAACGTTGATGAAAACGCAGCAAACGTTGACCGGCCTGAACCAAACTTTGGCAAAGCTTAACAAGGGTGATAATACGGCAAGTAAATTGTTAACGGAAGACACCCTATACGTGAATCTGAATAAATTATTGGTTAGTTTAGATCGCGTAACGAAAGACTTTAATAATAATCCCAAACATTTTTTAGCCCCCCTAGGCAAAAGTCAGAAGAAGATACAACGCGATAAGAAAAGACAAGGAGAAGAGCAGAAAAAAGCAGTTGCAACTAAAAAGTGATTATGGCCTACGATCTTGAGTTTCTTAAAAATGAAGATCATTTAAAACAACTTGTATCGCAGTTGAACGCCAAGGCCGCCAGAACAAAATTGGGTGGAGGGGAAAAGAAGATAGAAGAGCAACGCCAAAAAGGCAAACTCACCGCTCGCGAACGAATTGAATACCTAACCGATAGAAACTCAACTTTTTTAGAAATTGGCCTATTCGCGGGCGAAGGCATGTATAAGGAGGTGGGCGGTTGTCCTTCTGGTGGTGTGGTAACCGGAATAGGATACGTGATGGGCAGACAATGCATGATTGTGGCAAACGATGCCACCGTTAAGGCTGGGGCTTGGTTTCCTATCACTGCCAAGAAAAATTTACGCGCGCAAGAAATAGCCCTAGAAAACAGACTGCCTGTTATTTACTTAGTAGATAGCGCGGGGGTTTTTCTCCCCATGCAAGACGAGATCTTTCCTGATAAAGAACATTTTGGGAGACAATTTAGGAATAACGCAAAGATGTCGGCCTTGGGGATCGTGCAAATTGCCGCGATTATGGGAAGCTGTGTGGCAGGTGGCGCATACCTGCCCATTATGAGTGACGAAGCAATGATTGTTGATAAAACAGGATCCATATTTTTGGCAGGGTCGTACTTGGTAAAGGCTGCCATTGGGGAAGAAATAGACAATGAAACGTTGGGTGGAGCAACCACCCATTGCGAAGTATCAGGAGTGACTGACAACAAGTTTCCCACCGACCAAGCTTGCCTCGATTATATCAAGAACCTTTTCGATAAAATGGGCTCTTACGAAAAAACAGGTTTTGATCGAATAGAGCCAATGCTGCCAAAAGAAAAGCCAGAAGAAATTTACGGATTGCTTCCCGCTGATCGGGTAAAACCCTACGATACCCTCGACATCATTAAACGATTGGTGGATGATTCCCATTTTGATGAATATAAGGCGTTGTATGGCAAAACTATTTTATGTGGCTTTGCGCGGATTGACGGGTGGGCAGTGGGTATTGTAGCCAATCAACGCAAAGTAGTAAAGAGCAAAAAAGGTGAAATGCAAATGGGAGGTGTGATTTATTCTGATTCGGCTGATAAAGCAGCGCGTTTCATTATGAATTGCAACCAACGCAAAGTACCATTACTTTTTCTGCAAGATGTAAGCGGGTTTATGGTGGGTAGCAAAGCCGAGCAAGGTGGCATTATTAAAGATGGAGCTAAGATGGTGAACGCCATGGCAAATTCAACGGTTCCGAAATTCACCATTATTACAGGCAACTCATACGGTGCGGGCAACTATGCTATGTGTGGTAAGGCCTATGACCCCAGACAAATTTACGCATGGCCAACAGCCCAAATTGCAGTAATGAGCGGTAGCGCGGCAGCCAAAACCTTACTCTCAATTAAAGTGAATACGCTGAAGAGTCAGGGTAAATTAATTGCCAAAGAAGAAGAAGACACCTTGTTGAAAGAAATTACAGACAAGTATAACGAACAATTAAGTCCCTACTATGCTGCTTCGCGGTTGTGGGTTGATGGTGTGATCGATCCGCTTGAAACACGAAAGGTAATTTCAATGGGTATAGAAGCTGCCAACCACGCCCCCGTAGAGAAGTTTAATGTAGGGATAATTCAAACATAAAGAATAACAACCTTTGTTTCTTGAGCTCAACAGCAGCATGAGGCTCGTTGCATCAAAAACTGGCTATTCTCTTTATTTCCTCTATTTGCTTGTTGAAAATAGCTTGGATCTTTATTATCTCCTCTCTTTCTTGAGGCGAAAGCTTAGATTGCGGGTCGTTAAGCATAACATCAATTTGATTCAAATCTCCCTGTGTTTTGTAGATTTCAAATTCTGCGGCCCTTGCCACGCGATCATGTTCCCAATAGCCTTTTATCTTTTCTAATCCTACCATAAATACCTCAGGATCTTTATGAGGTGATTTGGCAAGAATCTCTACATATTCGCCTAACCTTTCTTTAGATTTTTTATCTGTTCTCTGTGCCAAGCCATAATCCAATATGGAATGGCGTATTATTTTAACCTTAAAGTAGGGGTTATCGCTTCCCCTCCCCAGGCTATCAAAAAAATGATTGATTTCATCAAGGGTGTGTTGGTCGTGATCAAAAACAAATTTGTTAAACCCAGTCTTTATCAAAAACTGCCTATTCTGTTCCATGTTTGATAAAAGTGCCGTTCTATCGGCCTTGCTAAACTGCGAAAAATACTGAGCTGCTTCTTTTTGGGTATCATTTATCTTCTCGCAAGCCGTCAGTAATGCGAGGCAAATTCCTAATATGATTAATTTTCTCATAGTTGGTAATATATTTAGTTTTTAAATAGGCAGTATCACATAAAGCAACAAACTGATTGTACGGTTCATCTAGAAAAAAACCGAGAGGAACTCCCCTCGGTCTTATGTCTCACAACGGAAATTATCGATTTCAGCTCGGTTTCATCGTTTTCTCCAAACCATAGCAGAAGTTTCTGAATCTCATTTAACGGACATCTCTAAAACCTCCATCAACCCTTTTCTTTTACAGGAAGTGTTGAGGTGGTGAGGAAGCTTTTTTTAGAGATGCCGTAAAATTTGAATAAAACTGCAGAACCACTACTTCTTAAATCGCCCAATGAATAGAATTATCTTCTTTTGAAAAATAAAAAAAAGCAATAAGCAGAAAAACATACCACCTTGAATCAACATACCAAATAAAGCAGCATAAAATCTCCAATCAGGCTTTGTGTTTATTATGGGTATTTTATGCCAAAATACAAATATTGAAGACGAGAACCATAGTGCTGATGGCAGCAAAACTACTAGCATAAGAAGCCTAACTTTAGACACCAATAAGTTATCCATAAATTTCATTTAGCATTTAACAAAGCAACACTTAACCGCAATACTGAGCAGCTCCTTGTAACCCACCCCCTATAGCTCCAACGAAGGCACCACCCACACACCCGACTGCTGCACCTCCAGCTGCGCCTGCTGGTCCGCCTACTAGCCCAACAACAGCACCGACTGCACCAATTGCGCCACATCCAACTACCGAACCAGTTAATGTCCCTCCTACGGTTCCAGCAACGCACTTTCCCCAGCATTGCCACCAGCCAGTGCAGGTATCTTTAGAGGGATTTTTGGGATCCGCCTTTGCATTCGTGTTAGTCTTTAAATTTTTCGTAACCCCAATTGCCGCCTTAGTATCCATGTAATTAATCAAACGCTCTATCAAAACCACTTTGGTCATTAATATCTGCTTTTCTGTATCATTAATTTTATATGAATAAATTTCGTTTTTTAATAATGTGAGTTTTGATAAATACTCATCCTTATTGGCCGAGGTCTTTGAAAATGAAAGTAGCTTTTGACCAAACTCTGAATCCTTACTGGTTGTGTATTCTTGCTCGTCACTAAGACTCCTAGCATTCTTGGAGCCCACCGTTATTGAAACCCCGTACTGCTTTTCAAAAGCTGGACTATTGGCAGCTACGATCTTAGCAACGGCCTCTTGATTTCCATAGTCACTAAAACCATTTGCAGCAAGTTGGTCGATATTAAAATCAATAAAGTTGATTAAGGTTGTAATACCTTTTTCGTTTACTTTAATTTCTTTTTGCTCGATTATGTTATTGTTGTCGTTGCAAGAAAACGCAATAGTCAACAGTAGAACACAAAATACAGTTAATGTTTTTTTCATATTGTGGAAAATTAAATGTTAGATGTTACTTCCTGTTAATAATTTTGAAAACCTAGGTCGGGTTGGAAAGCACTCTACAAGCCCTTTTTTCATATGGGTGGTCAGCCCGCTAAGACCAATTGATTTGTTGCGCGAATTGTTCAAAAAAACTTCGACTATCTTTGATAAGTAAATTTAAAAAGCCAAAAAACTTTGAGCAATAAAAGCCGTAATTTTTTTTTGACTAAAGGTTCATTTTGCTCTGAATGGGCGTCAAAACACAAAAAAGGTAAGCGAAGAAAAGTGGATTTTAAAAGTTGCATATAAGCTAAAAGGAGTTTCGGAAAGAAAAAGGATATAAAAGCTACGAGAAATTTGGTTTAGATCGAAAGCAATATTGGTGAACGGAAACGGGTTCAAATCTTACTTTGAAGAGCCTAATAAAAATACTCGATGCTCACAAAATTGAGCTTAACGATTTTTTCACCGATTTTTGATCTGGCTTGCAAAGGCCTTCTAAGAATCGTTAATTTTGCTTGATGAAAGAAACAGAACTTAAAGCACTGGTTTCGTTACTTGACGATGATGACAAGGAAGTGATCACCCAGGTACAAGAAAAGATTTTGTCGATTGGCACCGCCATTATTCCTATTTTGGAACAAGAGTGGGAGAATAATTTTAATCCCACAGTGCAACAGCGCATAGAAGACATTATACATTCGCTGCAATATGAATTGCTGAAAGAACGAATAGTTTCTTGGTATACTAGCGAAGACAAGGATTTACTAACTGGGATGTGGATAGTGGCCACCTACCAATACCCCGAAATTGAACTCGAAAAATTAAAACAAGATATTGAAGCCATTTATCAAGAGGCCTGGCTGGAATACAGAGGAGATCTACTGCCTTACGATCAGGTGAAGGTAATGAACAGCGTGTTGTTTGGTAAACTCAAGTTTGGAGCAAACTCTAAAAATTTCCACTCGCCTGGTAACTCAATGATTAATGTAGTATTGGAAACACACAAGGGGAATCCGATTACACTTTGTGTTATTTATATGTTAGTAGCGCAAAAACTGAAAATGCCTGTGAAGGGCGTTAATCTGCCCAACTTATTCATCTTGTCCTACAAAGATTCCCAAACAAATTTTTACATTAATGCTTTTAACCGGGGGTTAATCTTCACACGGCAAGACATTGAGAACTATATTCATGAAATTCATTTAGTGCCTCAAAAATCGTTTTTCGAACCTTGTTCTAACGTAGAAATTATTCAGCGGGTGTTGCGCAATCTTATTATGTCGTTTGAAAAGATGGGCGAGCATGAAAAAGCCGAAGAACTAAAGTTGTTGTTAATTGAGATATCAGATGGTGGCGACTTAGGAGTCTAGCATTTTTTTATAGTTTTAAGCATTACTTTTATTTTTGATTTTTAACACCATGATTGACAGAAGATCCCTCCTGAAATTGCTTGGCCTATCCACTTTTTCTTTTGCAACCCTTTCAGGTGCGTCAAGGCCAATGGAAAGTGAAACAGATAATGATTTCCCTTTGGAGAGTGATCCTGATTTTTGGAACAAAATCAGAAATCAATTCATGCTATCGAAAGATAAAGTGTTTTTCAATTGCGGCACGGTTGGCGTAATGCCAAAGCCCGTGTTTGAAAAGATGATGGAGCATTCGCGATACCTCGCTACGGATGTGGCCGATTGGGCATATAAGGATGATAATAAAGAACAATTTATTAGTGGGTATAATAATTTATTGCCGATACGATCTAAAGTGGCAGCGCTATTGAATTGTCAGCCAGGCGAAATCGCCATGACAGACAATGTAACCAATGGCATGAGTTACATTGCAAACGGAATGACGTTGCGAACGGGCGATGAAATATTAACTACCGATCAAGAGCATGGAGGTGGCAAATCTTCGTGGTACCTGAAAGAAAAGCGATTTGGCGTTGTCGTCAAAACCGTAACCATACCCAAACCAACTCAAAGCTCTGCTCAGGTTTTTGCCCTCATCGTTAAAGCATTTTCGCCTAACACAAAAGTATTGATGCTGTCGCACATGATTTCTGGCAGCGGTGCAATTTTGCCAGTAAAAGAACTTTGTGCTGAAGCAAAGAAGAGAGGAATTTTTACAATTTTAGATGGAGCGCAAACCATTGGCCATATAAGAGTCGATTTAAAAGATATTGATTGCGATGCCTACGTAGGCTGTTTCCATAAATGGATGGGCGCGCCAACCGGCACAGGATTTATGTTTGTGAAAACCAATAAGATGAAAGAAATATGGAGTACGGTTGCCAGCAGCCGGTGGGATAATCATGACGATGAAGGCTTTCGGTTTACACAACGCGGCACTGGAAATTTTTCGGTTTTGCTGGGCCTAGAGGCAGCATTAGATTTTCACAATAAAATTGGCGCAGATAACGTATACAATAGAATTAAATTTTTGGGCGATAGGCTTCGCGCGGGCTTGCGCGAAAATAAAAAAGTAAAATTCTTTTCTGCCACTGAAGAAGCCATGTGCGCAGGAATTACACTGTATAATATTGATGGCTTTACCGGAACAAAGTTGCAGAATGCCTATTGGGAGAAAGCCAATATGCGTCCTCGTTCACAGGGCGATCAATTTGGAGTTCGGCACAGCACGCATATCTTTAACAGTACGTTGGAGATTGACAAAGCAATAAAAGTCGTGAATGAACTGTCTGTTTGATGCTAGAGTTACCAATCGACAAATATCCTGTCCTTGAAATCCTTCCTACCCTAAAGCAAGCACTTTCTACACATCCTATCGTTATTTTGCAGGCTCCACCAGGTGCGGGCAAGTCAACTGTCTTACCTTTAGAACTGCTCCATGAAACGTGGCTGGCCGGAAAGAAAATAATCCTGCTAGAGCCACGAAAACTTGCCGCCCGCGCTGTGGCAACTCGCATGGCTTCCTTACGGGAAGAAAAGGCCGGAGACACGGTTGGCTATCGAATACGCTTTGAAAGTGTGGTGTCTAGCAACACAAAAATTGAAGTTGTAACCGAGGGCATTCTCACCCGCATGATTCAAACCGACAATGCGTTAGAAGAAGTTGGACTACTAATCTTTGATGAGTTCCACGAGCGCAGTTTGCAAGCCGATCTTGCGTTGGCACTTAGCTTACAGGTGCAGCAAGTGATGCGCAATGAGTTGAGAATACTAATCATGAGCGCAACACTGGATGGGGATAAGCTTTCTTCTATTTTGCAGAATGCTCCAATAATTACCAGTACTGGCAGGCAATTTCCCGTGGCGCATCGATATTTGGGTGGCGAGCAGGATACACCCATCCCAATTCGAATGGTGCGCGCTATTTTTAAAGCCTGGAAAGAGTGTAAAGGAGATATTCTTGCTTTTCTGCCGGGCGCTGGTGAGATAGCAAAAACACAACAATTAATTGAGGCCGAACTTTATGAGGCGAGCATCCATCCATTGTTTGGCGATTTGCCAATGAAGCGGCAACAAGAGGCAATTATGCCTAGTGCGTCAGGGCAACGTAAAATAGTATTGGCAACCGCCATAGCTGAAACTTCCCTTACCATTGAAGGCATAGCCGTGGTAGTTGATTGCGGCTATTCTCGTGCCCCTCGATTTGACCCTCGCAGTGGCCTCACGCGACTCGAAACGCTTCGCGTAAGCAAAGATGCGGCCGACCAACGAGCGGGGCGCGCTGGCAGGCTTGGCCCAGGTACGTGCTATCGCCTATGGAGTGAAGCCATCCATCTCAACCTGGCACAGAGCCGTACTCCTGAAATAATGGAAGCAGATTTGGCTTCGCTTGCGTTAGAGTTGAGCTTATGGGGTGTTAAAGATCCAGGAGAGCTTCAGTGGATAACATCACCACCAAAAGGTGCCTGGAACCAAGCCATTGATCTATTAACGCAACTAGGTGCACTGCAAGACGGTCGCATTACTGAGCGAGGAAAGCAGCTGCTTCAGTTGCCCACTCATCCGCGAATTGCTCATCTGCTAATAGAATCAAAAAATCAAAAAGCACTTGCCATAGATGTTGCCGCGTTGCTGGAAGAACGCGATCCTTTGCCAAAAGAAGCGGGTGCGGACCTAACGCTGAGAATAGAGCTTTTAAGAAGGTGGAGAAGTGGGGAACGAGTTTTGGCTGACAAAAATAATTTAGAGCGGGTCGAAAAATTGGCCGCCATTTGGCGAAAAATAATGCGCGTGCCTATAGACAATTCAAATCCGCAAGGCCATGATGTTGGCAAACTCTTGGTAGCGGCATATCCGGAACGCATAGCGAAGCAACTAGATAAGAATAGCGATCGCTATAAATTGGCAAATGGTAAAATAGCAAGATTGCCCTACCACGATCCGCTCATGCATGAGTCGTGGCTTTCCATAGCCCAGTTAGATGCAGGCAGCGGGGAAGGTAAAATATTTTTGGCAGCGCCAGTAGATCCCAACGAGCTGATGTCATTAACAAAGCAATCTCAGTCTGTTCAATGGGATGATGAACGTGGAATGATTTCGGCTACTGCCGAAAAACGAATTGGAATTCTTGTGCTTGAAACCAAACCGTTGCAAAACGTGCCCACAGAAGCAAAGGTGGAAGTGTTGTGTAAAGCCATTGCCAGTGAAGGGTTAAAAATGATTGGGTGGAGTGAACCACAACGCGAATGGCAAGCACGTATTTTAAGTTTGAAGAAATGGAGGCCAGATGAGGCCTGGCCCAATGTAAGCGATGAACATTTACTCGACACTCTTTCTGATTGGCTAGCACCCTACCTCGCACAAGCAAACAAGAAAGCTGACTTGCAAAAGCTAGATTTAAATGCCATCCTCGCTGGTACATTACCCTGGAACTTGACCAATAAGTTAGATAGCCTAACGCCCGCTAAACTACAAGTACCCAGTGGTTCATTCATACAACTTCAATATTTTATAAATGCCCAGTCCCCCATAATAGAGGTGCGTTTGCAAGAGGTGTTTGGGTTAACAGAAACTCCTACCATAAATGAAGGCCGTACCAAAGTGCTCATGCATCTGCTTTCGCCAGGTTATAAACCAGTTCAAATAACACACGATTTAAAAAGCTTTTGGCAAACCACGTATCACGAAGTCCGCAAAGAATTACGTATGCGCTATCCCAAGCACTCCTGGCCTGAAGACCCATGGAAGGCACAGGCAGTAAAGGGGGTAAAAAGAAGGGGGAGTTAATTATAAGAAGTCCAAAATCTGCAGTAAGAACATTTTTATAAAAAATTATTCATCAGTTTTAGATCTTTTAAAGACTTTTGGCGGCCTTCGGGCTATTCGTTTCAAGTCCGGCAACCCGCAATTCCAACCCACTTCGGGCTTTCCACTGCTATCCCTGGCCGATCTTTCTCCACGTACCTCCCCTCGATCTGCTTGTATATCAACCATTAAGCTATAAAAATGCATAAGTCGGCTCTTTTTTTACTCAATCTCAAAAAACATTTTCGTTAGAGTTGTTGGAATTAATTGTGGAGTGTTTACCTTTGCACTCCCAAAACGGCTGGGGGTTGTGAAGAGGAGTGAGTGGGGGAGTGTTAGGGTTGGAT
>JAIYCV010000023.1 GCA_027487845.1 Flammeovirgaceae bacterium | reverse complement strand
TCCGTAACCTCAACGGTGATCGCCCCCGCGCCACCACCAGATAAAACTACCGTGGTCGCATTAATGGTGGCTGTGCCTCCTGTCGTGTTGCTTAGTACTGCAAATGTATAGCCCGGAGTGCCCCCGCTTGCTGTGAAAGTTCCTGTGCCGCTCGTATCACCGAAACATAAGAAACTAATGTCTGAAGTTTTGGATAACGACAAGGCCGTAGGCTCAGTAATTGTAATAGTAGAATTAGAAGAACATCCATTGGCATCTGTGGCCTGAATTGAAATCGACCCAGCACCTGCGCCAGTCAAATCGAGCGTGGTTGCCGTTGTTGACGTTGTACCACCTGTTGTGTTACTTGCTATTGTAAAAGTGTAGGGAGCGGTGCCTCCGCTGGCGGTAAAGGTTCCAGCACCTGTTGTGGCACCATTACACAAAGGATTCGTTTGCGAAGTAGTAATTGAGATTACTGGATCGGTAATGGTCCAATTGGCGGTTCCTCCACAAGTAGAGTAGTCATCATCTACATCAAGGGTATAATTACCACCTGAAAGATTTGGAAAGGTTAATTGATATGGGCTGGTTAGTGTTCCGGTAGTAACGGTTACGCCACCTTTCTTAAAGGTATACTGGAATGAGCCACCACCTGTCAAGCCAGGCCCACTGGCAGATCCACCTGAAATGGTGGTTACAATCTGTCCATTCGGGGAAGCACAAGAACTATTAGCTAAGTTAGACAACCCGTCAGTACTAAGGGAAATTGATGCTAACGAAGTAAGGGTTACCGCGGGGGGCACAGTTGTAAACGAATTTATCGAACCTGTGCCACTATCAACAATAATAAAGTTATACGGTCCGGCAGGCAGTGTGTTTGCCGCATTATGTGTAAATGAACTGCCCTGGGCTACAGGTACTTGGGCGACTTGGCTAATTGGCCCGAATATTTGAATTAATGCATTCCCGCTAGAAGCTATAATGTCGAATTTAATAAAACCATTAGTAGCCGTCAGGCCATCACAAGGATTAGACGGAGTAATTGTTACTGTTAATGTTCCGCTAGTTACTGTTTGTGGTTTCCCTTCGTTTAATTGGGCAAAAGCTACAAGCGAGGAAATTATTAGCCCTACACATAGAAAAAATGACTTCAATAGGAGAGCTTTCTTCATGTTGCAACCTTCATTGATCATCGTAAGTCAATCTTTATCTCTTTCGAACATCCAGTATCATCTACCAGATAACAATAATAGACCGCATTTGACAGATTCATTAGAGTACCATTTTTCAAATCAGTTGGATTTAAAGGGTATCCTTTATCATTGCAAAAAACAAACCTAAGGTCCCGAAGCTTTTCATTGGACTCTATCTTTATTTCTCCATTAGCGCGATTTTCTGTTGCTGAAATGGTATTAACGCTAACATCAAAAGCTCGACAATTTGTTGCCTCCGATTTCTGCTGAGCATAAACATTCGACAGCCCTGCTATAACCGATAGTAAGAAGAAACAAAGAACCTTGATTGGCTTCATTCCAGAAAAAATTAAATTGACAAAACCTTAAATAACCTCAAAAAATAATAAGTAACCCTGTCTAAAAAATGCTTTGTGGATGCCGCTTGCAAAAAATAAACCTCAGAAATTAACGAAGCCTCACCCAATGACAAACCAAAAGTATAAAAATATTTCAAAACTTCCGCATTAAAACCTCATTTAACACAAAAGCCCTCTTCAATTTGTTAGGATCGTTGAGTTCTTGCACGAAATCTCCTAAAAAAGACTGCTCTTGCTGCCCGTATTGCTTAAACCGATCATACCGCACAACGGTATCCTCCAGTTTCATGGTTTCCTCTAATGACGGCCTCGTAAAAGCGGCTGCTTTTGCCTTTTCATATACTTCATTGGTCCGTTCCGAGGGAACGTAAATTGGTTTTACGCTTTCCAGCACGGCTGGTTCTTGTTTGTTCACCTCTCGGTAGTCAGCATACTCTACTGGTTTTATTGGAACGGGAACTGGCTTAGCCGTTGGCTTTGGGGCTTTTGCCTCCTGGATCTCTCGTAACAAATCCTCAAAAGAAACCGGACCCAACGGTTCCTGCTTATTCGGCCTGCCCGGCTCAGCAGCGTCTGCTTCGTTCTTCTTCATTGCCCTTGCAATAAAGGAGGCAACAATAATGGCTAACCAAATCCAAAACTGAATATCCATAATTTTCAAACTTAAGCAAAAAAATCGAAAATGCCATTTTTTGGGTCTAGTCGATCGTGAGCAAATTCGGAAAACCGCTGATTAAACCGCTCGTCTGTTGACCAAAATCTGACATCGAACCTTACTTAGAGCTTGCCCGAACCTTACCTAGAGAAAATGCGAGTTCGGTATTCAAGGAGCAAAACCAGATTTTCAGCCGATTTGACAGCCTACCTTTTTTATCAAAAAAAAGCCTGTCGGAAGAATTTAAAATTGTGGATGCTTTGGGAATATCATTTTTTCCAAATGCCAGTTGTACCCTTATCTTTGCCAACTTTGCCTGTGGAATTTCACAAAAAGAACAAGAAAAGGTTACTTTAGAGTAATAAGTAGAAATAGAAGAAGCTTACGTGTATGCAACTATCGAAGTTAGAAATTAAGGGATTTAAGAGTTTTGCTGACAAAGTAGTTATCAATTTTGACGAAGGCATCACTGGAATTGTTGGGCCAAATGGGTGCGGCAAATCGAATGTGGTGGATTCCATTCGTTGGGTGTTGGGGGAGCAGAAAACAAGTGCACTTCGCTCTGAGAAAATGGAGAACATCATTTTCAATGGAACCAACAATAGATCTGCATTGCAGATGGCGGAGGTTTCGCTTACAATTAACAACACGAAAAACATTCTCCCTACCGAATATTCACAAATAACGATCACCAGAAGGTTGTATCGAAGCGGTGAGAGCGAATACCTACTAAATGGTGTTGCCTGTCGCTTAAAAGACATCACCAATTTATTTTTAGATACAGGGGTGGCCAGCAACAGCTACGCGATTATTGAGTTGGGCATGGTGGATGATCTTTTAAATGATCGCGATAATTCAAGAAGATCATTATTTGAAGAAGCCGCGGGCATTTCGAAATTTAAAAAGCGCAAAAAAGAAACGCTCAAAAAACTGGAAGACACCGATGCGGATTTGGAACGCGTGGCCGACTTGCTTTTCGAGATTGAAAAAAACATGAAAAGCCTAGAGAAGCAGGCTAAACAAACAGAAACGTATTACAAAATTAAAGAAGACTACAAGCAAAAAAGTATACACCTGGCAAAGGTGGTGGTCAACAAACAGAAGGACAGGTTCAACACCATTACCAAGCAAATAGAAACCGAAGAAGATCGCAAAAGTAAATTGGCGGCAGAAATTGGTGAGAAAGAGGCGTTAATTGAAAAATCAAAATCGGAGTTAATCCTGAAGGAAAAAACACTTTCGTCCCGGCAGAAAACAATCAACGAATACGTAGGTAAAATCCGTCAGCATGAAAATGAAAAGCAATTAAAAAATGAACGCCTTCGCTATTTAAATGACCGGTCAGCAACGTTGCGCGATCAAATTGACCAAGACAGGAAGAGCAATGAAAGGGCCCGTTTCAGTATTCAAAGTTTGGAGGCCGAACGAGATTCTGCGGTAGCGATATTCAATGAAATTTCTGCCCGCCTTGAGAATTTAAAAAACGACTATGAGTTGCAGAAAGCGGCCAC
Organism: Flammeovirgaceae bacterium; assembly: GCA_027487845.1. Classification (GTDB taxonomy): domain Bacteria; phylum Bacteroidota; class Bacteroidia; order Cytophagales; family Cyclobacteriaceae; genus ELB16-189. Next base: position 190,057 of record JAIYCV010000023.1, on the reverse strand, counting down.
TTATACGTTGCAAGGCGAAGCCGATGCGCTCCGCCAACTTCACCGAACGAAACAGGAAGAATCATTTCAATTAAACAAAGGACTGGAGATTCGTGAAATTCAAATTTCTTCTTTCCGCCAAGAACTTGAGCGTGCCTCCACCGATACGCAGCAACAAAGCACAAGCGTAGCTGAATTCGAAAAAAAGCTTGTATACTTAGAAGAAGAAATCGGTCAAAAAAATTCCTACTTAGAAAAAATTAAAGGAGAAGAAGAAGACATCATTCAACGGATTGGCTCGCTGGAAAAAACCATTGACATGATTCGCGAAGAGATGAATAGTACCAGCCGAAAGTTGGATGCTAAACAGAACGAATATCAGCTAACAAAATCGCTGGTAGAAAACCTGGAAGGCTTTCCGGAAGCAATAAAATTCTTAAAGAAAAATATTGGTTGGACGAAGAACGCGCCTCTCCTATCCGATATTCTATCCACCTCAGAAGAATACCGTGTATCTATTGAGAACTACCTTGAGCCCTACCTCAATTACTACATCGTTCAACACGAATCGGAAGCGTATGAAGCCATCAACATACTCAGCGATGCGAGTAAAGGAAAGGCAAATTTTTTCATATTAGATGCATTCGAGAAATTTCAATCCTCACAAGTTCAGGTCTACGATCAGGCGTTTCCCGCTACCCAGATTATTGAGTTTGATCCGAAGTACTCTAAACTCATGTCATTTATTTTGGATCGTGTTTACATTTTCGATGGAGATCCTCGAGCGATACCTTCTGGAGACGATACGTTCATAACCAAGAGTGGAAAGGTTACGCGAAGAAAGTTCAGCCTCTCCGGTGGATCAGTCGGTCTATTTGAGGGCAAGAAAATTGGCCGCGCAAAAAATTTAGAAAGACTAGACGTAGAAATCAAAGATCTTTCGAAGAAATCGGAAGGCATCAGGCAAGGTTTATTAGACCGCCAGCGCGAGTTGGAGCGGCTTCGCAATAATACGTTGAAGCAACAAATAGAGGAAGCTCAAAACGCAGTTAAACTAGTAAACGATGAGTTCATTTCGGTAAAAACTAAGCGTGAGCAATTTAGCAGCATGCTAAGCAACGCAGATTTGCGAAGAGAAGATATACTAGAAAAAATTGAGTCGCTTAAGACCGAGATCGATGATTTAAAACCAAAAGCGGTCATGGCTCAGCATGAACTTAGTCAGCAAGAGGAAAGATTGAGAGTAATGGTTACCGATGTTTCTTCACAAAATGAATTGCTAACCCAAAAATCATCTTCGTTTAACGAGCAAAATATCTTTTTCCATCAGCAAGAAAATCGGGTTAAAAGTGTAGAACAGGAAATTCATTTCAAGCGCGAATCGATGGAACAGAGCGATAAGCGATTAGAAGTTAACTCGCACGAACTCGCTAAGAATGATCAAGAGGTGAGTGTAATCAGCGAGAACACCCTGCTCAACGATGATGAATTGCTTGCCATGTATTCTGAAAAAGAGGAAATGGAGAAAGGGTTGAATGAAGCAGAAAAAGAGTATTATTCAGGACGAGGCGAGATCGATCAATTTGAAAAAGACTTACGGGAAATTCAACATCAACGGCAGCATATTGACTCTCTATTGATGCAGCACCAAAATGAATTGAACGAAAGTAAATTGAAATTAAACTCAGTAAAGGAAAGGCTGTCAGTTGAATTCAATGTAGATCTCGATGCCATTATTACTGAGCCCACGCCAGAAGAAAGTGAAGAATTGGCTAAAGCAGACGAAGACAAAATAAGAGAGCAAGTAGCTAAAACGAGGGAAAAGCTGGACAACATGGGGCCAATTAATCCCATGGCAATGGAAGCGTATAATGAAATAAAAGAGCGGAACGATTTTATCAACGCACAAAAAGAAGACCTGATAAAAGCGAAAGAATCATTGTTTAGTACCATTGGCGAAATAGAGGCAGTTGCCAGCGAAACCTTTCTAGGTGCCTTCAGTAAAATTAAAGAGCACTTTATCAAAGTGTTCCGCTCCTTATTTACCGAAGGAGACGAATGTGATGTACGCTTATCTGATCCTACTAAACCGTTGGATTGCGACATTGAAATAGTAGCTAAACCAAAGGGCAAGCGGCCACTTACTATAAACCAGTTGTCGGGTGGGGAAAAAACACTGACGGCTACTGCACTTTTATTTTCGATGTATCTTTTAAAACCAGCACCTTTTTGTATTTTTGATGAAGTAGACGCCCCACTTGACGATGCCAACATAGATAAGTTCAATAACATTATTAGAAATTTCAGTAAAGACAGTCAATTTGTGATCGTCACACATAATAAAAGAACAATGACTAGCACGGACGTAATTTATGGGATTACCATGGTGGAAAAAGGCGTATCTAGGGTCGTTCCGGTAGATTTAAGAGAATTAGCATAACAAAAATATTAGTAGCAATGAACGAATTACTTCAAGAAATTCTCAACAATCCACTGCCCTCATTAGCTGTAATTGGGAATTTAATAATAATTGAGAGTTTACTCTCCGTAGATAATGCCGCTGTGCTAGCTACCTTAGTTATCGATTTGCCCAAAGAGCAACGAAGCAGGGCACTTCGCTATGGCATTTTAGGTGCTTACGCCTTTCGTGGTTTAGCCATGATCTTTGCGTCCTATTTAATTGGCTTTTGGTGGCTGAAGCCAATTGGTGGCCTTTACCTGCTTTGGCTAGTGATTGATCAATTTAAGCATCAATTAAAACTCGGTGAGATCGGCTCACTAATTTCCAGGTTCCTGAGTTTAGCCGCCTTACTATTCTTAATTCAGAACGATGGCTCTATAAGTATTACAGCATTATGGACATTTAGAATACTGTCTGGAATTTATTTAGCATACCTAGTCTACTCGATCGCAAAAATAAAGGAAGATATGGAAGATGACGGAGAAATTAACAAATCCAACAATAAAGTGTATCAATTCTTCTATAAAAAAATTGGCACATTTTGGTCTACCGTCATTCTAGTTGAAATAATGGATATGGCTTTCTCAATTGATAATGTATTTGCCGCGGTAGCCTTCACCCCTAATATTCTTTTGATTTATGTGGGCGTCTTTATTGGCATTCTTGCGATGCGTTTCATTGCCCAATGGTTTGTAAAACTCATGGAGAAATACACCTTCTTAGAAACCTCTGCTTTTATCGTTATTTTGATGTTGTCATTGAAACTGTTGATGTCATTACTCTCGCACTATCAGCCAGAATCGTATATTAGCAAGCTAGGAGAAGATTCAAAAGTGGAACTTTTTTTGTCGCTTTTAACGATGCTTATTTTCTTCGCACCAGTAATCAGTTCTCTGCTCTTTAATTTCCCCAAACGTGCTAGTGGGTCTTAATGGACCAAGAAAAAATATCCAGTATCGTTTTCTACTATTATAAAGAAGTGAAAAGCATATTTTTCCAAAAAAGCTAATCATACTATTTTTACAGTCTTAATTCTAACACCATGGGACGCGTATTTGAAAAGAGAAAGCATAAAATGTTTGCCCGCTTTGATAAGATGGCGAAAGGCTTTACTCGAATTGGCAAAGACATATCAATTGCGGTAAAACACGGGGGGCCCTTACCTGAGAATAATCCTAAGCTTCGAATGGTGATCCAAAATGCCAAAGGCATGAATATGCCTAAGGATCGGGTGGAGGCAGCCATAAAAAGAGCATCATCAAAGGAGGAAAAGGATTTTCAAGAAGTTATTTATGAAGGATATGCGCCACATGGTGTGCCTATAGTGGTTGAATGCGCCACGGATAATCCAACGCGTACAGTCGCAAACGTCCGCCTCATTTTTTCAAAAAATGGCGGAAGTATGGGTAACTCCGGTTCGGTGGCTTTCATGTTTGAACGCAAAGGCGTTTTCAAGTTTGCCCCTGGTAAGTTAAATCTTGAAGAACTAGAACTTGATTTAATAGACGCAGGCGCAGAAGATATTCAAACGGAAGAAGAAGGAACAATTGTTTACACTTCCTTCAATGAATTCGGCCATATGCTCAAATTTTTGGAAGCAAAAAACTTGGAGGCGAAAAGCTCGGAATTGCAATATATACCAAGTGCTACAAAAGCGTTGAGCGAAGCTGAACAGGACGAAGTATTAAAACTAGTTGAAATGCTAGAGGCCGATGATGACGTCCAGAATGTATTTCATAACTTGGCGTAATCTGATTACCATCGCATTGCTATTCTATTGCGATGGTAATCAGTTCGTTAATGGTACCTAGGCAACCAGTTCTATCTGCTTTTCAGATTTCTTTTTTGCCTTTGGCTTCTCTTTGCTAGAAATTTTCTTTAGCTGCTTCGAGGTCTTTTTCAAGTCCCTTTTAATCGATGAAGCCAATTTCTTACTTGACTTTTTGATAATTTTTTGAGTCTTTTTCGAAGGTTGGCTAGTTTCGATCTTGGTTATCGCCTGTTCAACAGATTCCTGAACTTTACTTTGAATTTCCTTTTTTGTAATCATAACGATTGTTTTTTTGAAATTCAAAACTAAGTAATGTTAATTAATTGTTAACAAACTTAACAATTAATTAACATTGGCCTCCGTGGTTGAAACCACCTCATTTATGCCTGCCTTCAATCTAGCAATCGTATTTCGAGCCAATAATTCATTCAGATTTGTCAGATTACGCTCCAAAATTTTCACATCTTTTTCTAATCTGATTTGATTTTCAAAATCTTCCCTTGAAAACCGGTTGTGAACTAGGTCCTTCAGCAAATTGATATGCTGCCTCACAAGATCGGTATAAAGGCCTAAAAGAAAATCATTTGGAAGGTTTTGCTCCAACCGAACTAGCCGGTTATTAACATCTTGATACTCAATTTCAGTCATGGCGTAAAAATTAAAACACTATAGCATACAAGTGTACTAGTTGTTTTTGAAAAAGTCAATGTTCTATTATTTCATTACACCTAGAATTTGACTTAAAAAACGAGTATTGCTTTGAAAACCAATTTTTAATTGCAATTTTAAAAAATATTTACGCTTCAAATCAGCGGAAAACAATCCGCTTTAAAGTTGTAAACTGACTTTTTGTCGATCTAAAGGAGAAAAAAGTACGTACGTGCTTTTTTGATTTTTTTTGAAAGTTAAAGGCTTTGCTTAATTTCGACACTTTAATCCAAATCTAATATCTACGTATGGAATTGTTTCTAAAAGCTGACACTTGGCTGGCTCTTCTTACCCTCTGTTTTTTAGAAATTGTCTTAGGTATCGACAATATCATATTCATTTCAATTGTTTCTAATAAACTTCCCGAAGAACAAAGAACCAAGGCTAGAAACTTGGGACTCTTTCTGGCGATGTTCGTTAGAATCGCATTGCTATTAACAATTACATGGATAATTCAATTTACACAACCTCTTTTTACAGTTCCGGCCAATTTCGTGTTTGGTGAGGCTAAAAGTTTTAGCGGCAAAGATTTGATTCTCGGCTTTGGTGGTCTGTTTCTAATCGCGAAAAGTACGATGGAGATCAACCATGGAATGGAGAGTGACGAAGAGCATGGGCACGGACAGAAGAAAAAGAAAGTGGTGGTAACATTGGCTGGTACTATTGTGCAAATCATTCTGCTAGACATCGTTTTTTCCTTCGATTCGATTTTAACCGCGGTAGGAATAGTTGATCCAGATAAAGTGATCATTATGATTATTGCCGTTGTCGTTTCCATAATTGTAATGATGTTCTTCTCGGGTCACATAAGCAGATTTATCCAGCAACATCCTTCCATGGAGGTACTCGCACTTGGGTTTCTTATCCTAATTGGCTTCATGTTGTTTTTGGAAGCACTTGAATTTAAGGTTCCTAAGGGGTATATCTACTTCGCTGTAGCTTTTTCGCTGCTCATTGAATTAACAAATATTAGGGTGAAGAAGAATCGAAAAACGAACCCGATTAAGCTCAATAAAAAGGCATATAACAAAGCAGAGTCAGAAAAAAAACCTACACCTTCGCTTTCCAAAGAAGAAGAAGGGCTAAAATATCCAATTGGGAAATTTTCTCCCAAAGACAATTATACTGCTGAAGAAGTAGCATTATGCATTGAGCGCATTGAGTCGCTTCCTGCGAAATTGGAAAGTGCCATTAAAAACCTTAATGAGCAACAGCTAGACACGCCTTATAGAGATGGAGGGTGGTCTGTTCGTCAAGTAGTGCATCATGTTTCGGATAGTCATTTGAATGCATATATAAGGGTAAAGTGGACGCTAACAGAAAATGAGCCTACTATTAAAGCCTACGATGAAAAAGCGTGGGCAAAAACACCTGAAACAAAACTGAGCCCAACTCTTTCTTTAGACGTCTTGAAGGATTTACACAAAAAATGGGTTGCGCTTCTTGGTGGCCTTACACCTGAAGACAGAGAGAGGACATTTATTCATCCGGATACGAGCAAACATGTTCGAATTGATAGAACTATAGCGATGTACGCATGGCATGGAGAACATCATTTAGCTCAAATTACATCATTGAAAGAAAGAAAAGGATGGGCTTAGTGTTTAATGATTGATTATAAACGACCGCGCATTCTTTTTAATAGTCATCTAGAAACCGTCTATCCGGCAATTTTTAGAAATGTTTCGCTCGCCAAAAAATATGAGCGTGATCGGCTGATTTTAAAAGATGGCGACTTTCTAGACCTAGATTGGGTAAAAATAAATTCTCAACGACTCGTTATTGTTTCTCACGGTTTAGAAGGGAATACAAATAGGGGCTACATTATCGGTATAGTCAACGCGTTTCTAGCTAAGGGATTTGATTGCCTAGCTTGGAATTACCGCGGATGCAGCGAGGAGATGAATTGGAATTTGAAATTCTATCACAGTGGTGCTACGGATGATCTGGACGAAGTGATCAACCACGCAATTAAAAAGAATGCGTACACAGAAATCGTTTTGATTGGTTTTAGTCTTGGCGGAAATCTAACATTAAAATACTTAGGGGAAAGAAAAGTAGTTGGCTTGATCAGAAAAGCTGTGGTTTTTTCGGTTCCTTGTCATCTGCATTCAAGTTGTTTGCAACTTTCGACAGGCGCCAACAGAATTTATTCTAATCGTTTTTTAAAAAGTTTAAAAAATAAGATTCGATCGAAAGCGCAGAAATTTGTACAATTAGATGTTAGCAAGCTTGAGAGGGTGGGCTCACTGATTGAGTTTGATAATAACTTTACCGCTCCGCTTCATGGCTTTGCCAACGCGATTGATTATTACCAAAAGTCGAGTTCCATTCAATTCCTGAAAAGTATAGAAACTCCGACTCTGCTAGTTAACGCTGCGAACGATCCGTTTTTAAGCCGCGAGTGTTTTCCAGTCGATTTATTACGCAACCATAAATATGTGAAAATCGAAATCCCTGAAAAAGGAGGGCATGTTGGGTTTACACTTTTTAGCCAAAATGGTTTATATTGGTCAGAGCTTCGTGCGCTTGACTTTATCCAAACTTATGAGTAGCCGGTATTCCATTTCTTCCACTGCATCTGATTTAGAAAAACGTTTTGAAATTGAGGTCTCATCGGCTTACAAGCCAAGGTTTAATGCTGCCCCGGCTCAACTTCTGCCCGTAATAACAAATACTGGGTCGGATGGCCTGTCGTTCTTCTACTGGGGTATTGCTCCGCAATGGGCAAAAAACAAAACAATTAGCGAAAAAATAATCCATACACGAGCGGAGTCCGTTCACGAAAAACCAATCTTAAAAAAAGCACTGAGCAAGCAACGATGCATTATTCCTGCGGATGGAATTTACATTTGGAAGAAGGTTGGAAAAAAAACCCAGATCCCCTATCGCGTTACCTTAAAAAACAATGCCGCCTTTGCCATGGCTGGTATTTGGGAAGAATACGATGATGAAAATGGGGAGTTTTTTCACACCTTCACCGTGATAACAACGAACGCAAATTCATTGATTTCGCTATACGATGAGAGGATGCCTGTGATATTAGAGCCTTCGGCCGAGAAGGTTTGGTTGAGTAACAAAATTACACAGGAAGAATTAGTGAGTTCCTTGAAGCCTTATCCTTCGGAGCAAATGGACGCATTTACTGTATCCGCGAGAATTAACAATTTGTCGATCGATGACTCATTGCTTATTTTGCCAGCGCCCGCGTCCGACCAGTTTGGCAATTTGACCCTATTTGATTGACGACCTAAAACCCATCGTCTTCGTCTTCTTCCTTCTTTACAGGATCTTTTTTCTTTTCTTTTACGGGTTTAGGATTTTCCTTTTTAGGCTCAGTTGACTTACTCTTTTTCTTCCTTTTCTTTTTCTTGGTTACAACCGAATCGACCACAACTGGATCGGTATTCTCGTCTAAACTCTCCTCTTCCTCTTCGGTGGGCACGGATTCCGCAACATTGGTCGAATCCGATTTTGGTTTCTTCTTGAATAATCCTTTTAGCCCTTTAAAGAATCCAACCTTCTTCACAGTGTCAGGTTCATCTTTGATTCTTCTGGTCGTATCCTTGGCTCTTTTTTCGTCTTCCATGGCGGCTCTCACATCAGGCAATACGAGCACATCGCGTAAATACCACATGTACAACTCTTGCTCAGACCGATAGCGAATATTATCAACCCTGTACTTGGCACTGTCATTGCTTTTTTGATATTTTTTATACAACGTGGATAGCTCTTCACCTTTCTTCCCTCGAAGATTTTCAGTTCGTCTTCTCAACGTATCCCAATGATACCTGTAAAACCGAACTTCTTTATCCTTCGTTATTTGATAAGAACTGTCAACTTCCACACTATCTTTCTTTGCCACCACTGCACTATCCATTGCCTTAGGTGTTTCAGGCGGTGCTTCTACATCGCGTGTTTGGGTTCTCAAAAGCGAGTCGATATTTTCGGGTGCCTTGTAAAAATCACCTTCTCCTTTACCTTTCTTTTCAGCGCTCGTGTCTGGCAAAACGGTATAAACCGGCTTCATTTCAATTGTTTGAAGGCTTTTCAACTTCTTTCGGTACGATTGTTCAGGAATTACCAAATAGTTGTTTCTACTTGCTGTATACACTTTTGGAGTGGAGTCGTTTTCGAAATAACTGAATTTTTTTCTGAGTGCTTCCTGATCAAAAATAAAGGCACTTTGGTAGGCAGGACATATTTTTCGCTGCGTTGAACATGCTGAAATTAGAACAAAAACAACAATAACTAGAAAACCTTTGCTCATTTATGAGTAGACAGATTTTCAAAAATAAAAAAACTGACCTGCTAAAGCAAACTTAAGATGCAATAGTTGAGTATCAATTGATTGATTTTCAGATTATAAAGTAAAAAAAGAAGCTCTTTCTCGTTTTGGTAGGGCGTTTACTACGCGGATATAAGACTCATCAATCCAATTTTGAAGTAGCTTACTGGGAATTGAACCATCCAGCAAAATAGTATTCCAATGCTTCTTATTCATGTGATAACCAGGCAATACCGCTGGATATTGGTCTCTCAATTCTACCGCCTTTTCAGGGTCGCATTTCAAGTTAATACTTGCAAAAGTGGATACATTAGTGAGAGCAAACATCTTTCCGGCTACCTTAAAAACCAATGTTTCGTTATCGAAGGGAAATTCTTCGGTTACGCCTTTCTTGGCCAAGCAATAGGATCGATATTCTTCAATATTCACCTGTCAATTGCTTTTTATTTGTCACATAGAATCAACGCGCCCTAATTATTGTGCCGTTTTGTTGGATGCCTATTTCACAAAAAGAACCTTTTGGCAATAATGAACAAAACACCCAATAGGAAGATGGTAATGGATATTTTATTGATGCCATGCATCATTTTAATGTTGATATTAGAAGGGCGGTTGGGGTCTTTCTTCCTAAAAAAATACCCCCCCACTTCGCCTAGCGAAAGAAATTCCCGTAACGAAAGTTTCTTGTCGGATTTAGTTGTTTGATTTTCCATTACTCTATTTATTAATTCTCGATCCAATTCCCATCCGCGCGAATGATACCGATCAACTCATCCACCGCTTGGGCGGACGGCACATTCTTTTTCACTACTTCTTTGCCTTTATACAACGTAATTCGGCCCGGGCCAGAACCAACATATCCATAATCTGCATCCGCCATTTCGCCAGGACCATTTACTATACAACCCATTATGCCAATTTTAAGCCCTTTTAAATGGCTGGTTCTTGACCGTATCATTCCGGTGGTTTCCTGAAGATCAAACAACGTCCGTCCACAGGAAGGACACGAAATGTATTCGGTTTTTGAGATTCTGGTACGCGTAGCTTGAAGTATATTAAAGGCAGTTTCGTTTACTACTTTATCGCCTCCGCAATTTTCGGCTACCAAAAAAATACCGTCACCTAAGCCATCAATTAGCAAGCCGCCAATGTCCGTTGCTGAATGTAATTGTAAAACTTCCGCATCAAGATCAATATAGTTTTTGGAAACAATAACAGGCATCGTAAAACCTTGTTCAATTAATTCCACGAAAAGCCTTCGTTGCTCAGCCATTCCGTTTTCGTTGCTGGTTTGAATGATCAAAACAACTGTTGTATCCGATTTTAATTGCTGAACCTTATCATTCAAAAATTCATGTAACCCGATTTTCACAAAGTTTAATAAACTGGATTTCTCTTTCGCAACTATATAATCCGCGAAAGCGAAACATGGATAAGCTCGTTCTTTCTCTTTCTGAGTAAGCCAAGTTGGATAATCAAAAATAAGACCCAGCGTGCCGGGAATCTCAAAATCAATTGTTTTGTTGCCCACAAAAAGATAGTCGCACGCCATGTCAGAAATGTTCCATTTATCAAGCGGAACCGAATATTGATACCCCACGGCAAAGAGCGTGGCGGGTGTAATTTTTTCCTTTCGGGAAAAATCGGCAATTACTCTTGGCACTTGGTGCGCGCCTATATTCAATACTTCATGAGTTACTCTCCTGCTGTACTGGAACGGATTGATTGGGTAATGAATAATCTCCTTTATGTGATCGCCCTTTCGGGAGGAGTAACGATCCGCCAACGCCTTAGCCACAGGTACTTCGGCTTCTGGTTCCTCGGTAAGCGATACTCTAATAGTATCGCCCAACCCATCTTCGAGCAACGTGCCAATGCCCACAGACGATTTTATTCTTCCATCTTCGCCATCACCAGCTTCTGTTACACCCAAGTGCAACGGATAGGGTTTGAAACCTTCTTCATCTAACTTTTGAACAAGCAACCGATATGCCTGAACCATTACTTGCGGATTGCTGGCTTTCATGGAAAGAACGATGTTAAAATAATTCAAATCTTCACAAATCCGCAAAAACTCCAGTGCCGATTCCACCATGCCGATTGGCGTGTCTCCGTAGCGGCTCATAATACGATCGGAAAGCGAACCGTGATTGGTGCCAATTCGCATGGCCGTTCCATATTCTTTACAAATGTTTACAAGTGGAGTAAACTTCTGGCGGATGCGGTCTAACTCGGCTTGATAAGAAGATTCAGAATAATCAATCTGCTCGAAGCGTTTCTTGTCGGCATAGTTACCCGGATTAACACGCACTTTCTCCACTATTCTGGCGGCAAGTTCTGCGGCATTAGGCGTAAAATGAATATCTGCAATAAGCGGAACGGTATAGCCCCGCCTACGCAGTTCTTTTTTTATCTCTTGTAGGTTTTGGGCTTCTTTAATGCTTGGCGCGGTAATTCTAACATACTCGCAGCCGGCTTCGACCATGCGGATGGTTTGTTCTACCGAACCAAGGGTGTCCATCGTATCAATGGTTGTCATTGACTGGATACGAATGGGATTAGCCCCTCCCATCGGCAAATCTCCGATCTTTACTTCTATGGTTTTCCTCCTCGAATATTCGGTGAGGCTATTGCAATACTGGCGCAGGTTAAGTACTTGATCCTTCACGGTGTCTAACGAATTTCTTCGCTCAAAATTAACCAGTATTTAACGATTTTGTTACGGGTACATCAAATATCGCCCAACTGAGGACGGATCAATATCTCTTCCACAACACTATTTTTTGATAGCGCAAAGACGGCAAACACTGTATCGGCAACGTCTTCTACTTTCATAAAGCGATCATCGGGCAAATCGACCCCATCCCAACTGGCGGTTTTGGTAGCACCTGGCAATATTGAAGTAACGCGAACCCCAAATTCTTTCAATTCTTCCCTCAATACCTTCGAAAAACCCAACAAGGCAAACTTCGAGATGGCATACGAACCACCATTTGGATATGCTTTGATACTGGCAATGGAGCAGATATTGAAAATATGGCCAGTGTGAAGCTTTTTCATTGCTGGCGCAATACCACGGGTAACATAATAAGCACTATAAACATTACTATTGACCATACTTTCCAACGAACCTTCCGGTTCATCAAGCACTTGGCCAGGAATAAAATAGCCCGCATTGTTTACTAATACATCTACTGGTCTGCCAAGTGAAGAAATAAATCCAGTAAAAAGTTTGATTTGGTTTTTATCCGCTAAATCGGCCTGAAAGACCATTACTTTGACTGAGTATTTCTCCTGTAGTTCTTTTTGCAAATTTTTCAACTCATGTTCTTTTCTTGCACAGGTTGCCAAATCAAAACCTTCGCGAGCAAATTTTTCTAGTATGGCTCTGCCAATTCCTTTAGTGCCTCCGGTTACCACTGCCAACTTGTTCATATAGAATTTATTTTATCTTTGGGAAAGATAGTGTTTAAACGATTTTTGATGAAAGAGTTTGGGAAATATGTGATGTTCTTGGGGTCATTATTTGTGCGAAGGGAAACGTTTGCCACGTATTACAAATTAACACTGGAAGAATGTATTCAAATTGGGGTAAAGTCGGCTTCGCTAGTTGCGCTAGTTTCGTTTTTCATGGGCGCAGTTACTACAGTGCAGACGGCATACAATATGGTCAGCCCGCTTATCCCACGGTTTGTCATTTCGCAAGTGGTTCGAGAAATGACCTTGCTCGAGCTGGCCCCTACCATAATTGCAGTAATTTACGCTGGCAAAGTTGGATCAAGTATGGCAGGTGGCCTGGGCACCATGCGGATAACAGAACAAATTGATGCACTAGAGGTAATGGGTATCAACTCCACCTCTTATTTGGTGTTGCCCAAAATCGTAGCTTCCGTGTTGATGTATCCGTTGCTAGTAATTCTTGCTGGAGTTTGCGGATTAGTAGGTGGCTATTTAGTTGGCACTCTTACTGGCGCGGTTACGCCCACCGAGTTTGTTTATGGACTTCGCTACAATTACAATCCCTACGTAATTACGTTTGCGCTCACAAAGTCAATTGTATTTGCTTTTCTTATATCGTCCATATCATCTTTTAAGGGATATTATACACAAGGCGGTGCGTTGGAAGTAGGCATTTCAAGCACTGCGGCTGTTACTACTAGTGTGATAGCCGTTTTGTTGTCGGATTATTTTCTAGCTCAATTGCTTCTTTAACTTCAGGCACAAATGATCAAGATCAATCACATATCAAAGTCGTTTGGCGATAAGGTTATACTTAACAATATCAGTGGCGAATTCGAAAAAGGTAAGACCAACCTTATCATTGGATCTAGCGGAACGGGGAAGAGTGTGCTGCTAAAATGCATTGTGGGGCTGTTGCAACCTGATGAAGGCAACGTATTTTTTGATTTCCGTAATTTTACCGAAGCCGACAAAGAAATGAAATCGGAAGTGCGCAGGGAAATTGGAATGCTGTTTCAAGGTGGCGCACTCTTCGACTCAAAAAACGTGGAGCAAAATGTGATGTTCCCCCTAGATATTCTCACTAAAATGCCACTCAACGAAAAGCTTGACCGAGTTAATTTTTGTTTGCAGCGCGTGGGCTTGGAAAACGTAAATAAAAAAATGCCGTCTGAAATAAGTGGTGGTATGAAAAAACGGGTCGGCATTGCTCGGGCAATTGTAAATAATCCTAATTATTTGTTTTGTGACGAACCTAATTCCGGGCTTGACCCACAAACTTCGATAGTTATTGACGACCTCATTCAAGAAATCACCCATGAGTTTAACATTACAACAGTAGTTGTTACCCACGATATGAACTCTGTAATGGGTATAGGCGAAAATATTCTGTTCTTATACAAAGGCAAAAAACTATGGGAAGGAACAAAAGATAACATCATGAATTCCGGCATGAAGGAGTTTGATGATTTTGTTTTCACCAACAAAGCGATGCGCAACTTGCGAGAACGGGCAGTTTAAAGTGCCTCATACAAGACCCAGTTAGGTTTCTTTCTCTGGTCGATCAAAAAATAATATCCCTAACAATCAGTCAGTTAGCTTCTTTTTAAGAAAAATTGAAATAAATTTCAATCGTTTGAAAACATTGTTTATTGAGTTTTGTTTAAAAATTGTAATTAAACCTTAAACATAAACTTTTATGAACACAATCCTCACAGACATCGTGAAAATCCCAGTGGATGATCCGATCGCATTCACATTCTTCACCGGTTACATGGCCATGTTAGCATCGTCCGTTTTCTTCTTTTTTGAAAGAGGAAGTGTGGATGGCAAATGGAAGTTATCATTGCTAGTATCTGGGCTTATTACGGGTATTGCCGCTGTGCATTACTATTACATGAGGGACTACTATTTGGCAACTGGCCAAACCCCAACTGCGCTGCGCTACATTGACTGGACACTGACTGTTCCTTTAATGTGCGTTGAATTTTACTTGTTGACAAAATCAGCGGGAGCACAAAAATCGCTCCTATGGAAATTGATCTTTGCGGCAGTATTGATGCTGGTGGCTGGTTACATAGGTGAAGCCTTCACTGATGGATCATCTGGTCATTCATTTATGTGGGGAGCTATTTCTACAATTGGATATGTTTATATTTTATACACTGCGTGGTTCGGAGAAGTTGCTCAATTGGCTAAAAATTCAGGCGATCCTGTAGTAGAACGTGGTGTAAAAACGCTAGCTTGGTTTGTATTTGTAGGTTGGGCAGTCTATCCTATTGGATACATGTGCATGCCTGGCGGATGGTTGAACACTAGCCTTGGCTGGAGCGCATCGAATGTAGACTTGTTCTATAATATTGCTGACGCTATTAACAAAATCGGCTTTGGCTTAGTGGTATACGGCATTGCTGTATCAAGCAAAAAATAAGATGTAAATCATTAAGGTTTATAGAAAATTCTATAATCCTGTTTAGTTGGCTATATCAATAAAAAAGGGAGCTTGAATCAATTCAAGCTCCTTTTTTCTCTCTATCCAAAGATAAATAATATAAGATGAAAAAAACTCTACTCTTGATAGGCGTCTTATTTGTATTCTTTTCTCAACTAGTGAAGCTGGAGGAATCGATACAGCTCTACTTTTTTGGAGTTATCTTATTACTCACCGGAGTTCCTCATGGCTCGTTAGATTATTTTGTAGAGGCAGAAACATCAAAAAAGTCACTTCAAAAAATATCCCTGCCTTCATTTCTTTTTAAGTATCTATTGAACATGGCAATCTATGCCATCGTCTGGATCTTTTTTCCAATCCTTGCGCTGATTTTATTCATCATTTTCACAGCATTTCATTTTGGTGAGATTGATTGGCCAATTCGAAAAAACACAAAGTTTGATTCTCTGCTCTATACATTTTACGGACTACAAATCATTCTTTTTATCATCACGAGTCATATAAAAGAAGCTGCGCCCATCCTTCAATTAGCGACAAACAACCTTGTAAAAAATGATACTTGGATTCTATGGGGTGCGTCTGGTTTCTACTACAGTAGCATTGGGCTTGCTTGTTCAATGGCTTTGCTTACTGTATTTAAAAAACAAGTTGGTTGGGATTTCCCCACCGTTTTCCAGTTCATAAGTCAAACTATTATTCTCACCGCTGTTATTAATTTTCTTCCACTCTACCTTAGCTTCGGTTTTTACTTTGGCATTTGGCATTCATTGCTTTCATTTAATTTAATCCGTAAGCAGATGAACCTTTCTCAAGACTTTTCTGGCTGGACTGAACTTATCAAAAAAGCAATTCCCTTTACGTTGCTAGCTTGGACCGGTTTGTCAGCGATGATTCTATTGTCAATTACTACGCACACGCAACTTTTTGTAATTACTAATTTGTTTATCGGAATCTCCGTTTTAACACTTCCACATTTACAAGTGTTCACTAAAATTAGTTTACAATAAAAAACTCTCCGATATTTATCAGAGAGTCTTTTAAAGAAATCAAGTGAATTAATTGATTATTTCGGCAACACTACCGAATCGATCACATGCACTACACCATTTGAGCCTTTCAAATCAGCGGCAACCACAAATGCGGAATTTCCTGACTCATCAGTTAACTTTACTTTTCCACCTTCAATCGAACCTGTTAGTTTTCCACCACTTACTGTTGTCAAAACTGCTTTCCCGTTTCCTGCTTTGATAGCAGCGGTTACAGCGGCAGCATCTAAATTGCCACTTACTACATGATAAGTTAGGATCTTAACTAACTGAGCTTTGTTTTCTGGTTTCAACAAATTTGCCACTGTTCCAACAGGCAATTTGTCAAAAGCAGCGTTTGTTGGAGCAAATACAGTAAATGGTCCTTTTGATTTAAGCGTAGTAACCAAATCAGCGGCCTTCACAGCAGCCACTAAAGTGGTGTGATCTTTCGATCCGATAGCGATATCTACGACATCTTTAGATTGACCAAATGCAGCGGATGTGGCTGCAAACGCAAGAGCGATAATAAATAACTTTTTCATAATGTATATTGTTTTAATTTGTTTTTACAACATGGGTAAAGGCACTATGTTCAAAAACAACTAAAAATAAACATGTTAAGAAATTGATTCGGCTGGTAACATTATCAGATCATTGCTGTTACCTCCAATCTCTTCAACAAGAGAAAATGAGCGATAATATAGGTTATTCTAAAAATCAATCAGTTAAAGTACTTTGATCGGCCAACAAGATATAACTTGCATGATTTAAGGAAGGATTCAGTGAGAATACTCATTAGCAGTTTATTGGTAGGCTTGTTGACAAATGTCGGCATTTGTCAACTTCCCCAATTAAATCTCTCTCGCCAAGCAATTGGTAAAATCGACAAAAAAAATTGGGTTAAGGCAGAACAACTGCTGAAAAAATCGCTTCAAAAGGATGCAATTAATCCAGAAGCAAAGTACGTTCTTTCTAGCCTTTATTTAACGAATGGCTATTCTAAATTCAACATCGACTCAGCCGACTATTATTTAAACGAATGCCGAAGCGACTACGAAAAAATTTCGAAAAAGGACCGCGAGCGGCTTAGGCATTTTCCAATTGACAGCGCAATTCTTCAATCCCTTAGAAAAAAAATTGATAGTGCAGCATTTGTCCGTGCATCAGAAATAAATACAGAGCTGGCCTATACTTCCTTTTTGAAACAATTTGTTCGAGCTAGCCAACGGCAAAAAGCGATTGAAATGCGCGATGCTATTACTTTTAACGAAGCTGTAAAAATCAACAGTTCTATTGGGTTTAAAGAGTACCTCGAAAAGTATCCAACTTCCGCGCAATCAGTGGAAGCTAAAAAATTGTATGAAAGGCTTCTCTTCACTGAAAAAACTAAGGATGGTAAACTGATTAACTACACTTCATTTCTACAAGATTATCCCAATTCAGAGTATAAAATAGACGTTGAAAAAAATATTTTTGAAATTAGCACGGCATCAGGAACAGTGGCGTCAATTGAATCCTTTTTAAAGAATTATCCTAACAGCTATTATGCCAAAAAGGCTACTGCTATACTCTTCCATCTTATTGACAATGGTGGCTATTTAAATGATTCCTTAAAATCCGTTGCTAACCTTAATAAGCATTTCTGGATACCTATTTTTAAAGATGGTAAATTTGGATTCATCGACCAACTGGGAACGGAAACTTTATCCCCTCGTTTCGAATCAATAGATGAATCGTATTTGTGTGGAAATGTTTCCTCCGACTATCTTATTACTTCAAGTGGAGTTATTGCGCGGACTGGTAAAGTTATTCTAAACAAAAATGCAGATAAAGTAGAGGATTTAGGTTTTGGGTTTTTGAAGATAAAAACACAAGAATGCTGGCAGTTAACTCATAAGTCGGGTTTCAAAATTGGAAACGAATGTGTTCAAGACGCCAAAGTTATCGCATCGCATTTCGTAGCAACAAAACAAAAAGGTCAATGGAGTTTGTTCACGTTCAGTGGGCGACTCCTCTGCAATGCCACGTTTGATGATATCTATGCCGAAGACGATTTGATATTGTTTGTAAGAGCTGGAAAGAAGGTGTTAAAAACCGTATCGGAAATAGCACAATTAGCTGATAATATTGCCTTTAAAGAGACGCTCGTATTTGATGAAGTCCGCACACTAGGGCAAGGCTACTATCAAGTTAGAAATGGTTCATTGCAAGGAGTGCTGACAAGCAAACTTGAATATGCTGTTCCACTTGATCGCCAAATTATTTCTCAAACGCCCTATGGTTTTCTTCAAGAACGAAATAATAAAATAAGATCAACTGGCATTAGTAAAGACATAGACAACAAAGAATTTATTTCAATAGCATTTTATAACAATTGGATTAAGCTGCAAGAAAAAAACAACCTTATTCTTTATGATGGGAAAAATAAAAGAGAAGTCGATTCAAATCTTGACAGCATTTGGTTTGACAATAAACTGGCTTTCGCCCGCAAACAAGACTCACTTATCGTGTATCTCAGTTTTACAAAATCAATCAAATTAAATGTTGAGTCAGAAATAAAATTTATCAAATCCCCAGGTAGTATTCAATACTTCTATGCTGCTGATAAGAAGAAAAAAATGGTGGTAGAAATCTCTTCAGGTAAAAAACTTTTCTCGCTAAAGGCCTCTCAAATTGAATACCTGGGAAATAATACTTTTTTAATAGAAGATGAAAATAAGAAAGGGTTAGTAGATTTAAAAGGGAAAATTCTCTTGCCAATCGAATACAACGCTATTGTGTTAAATGGAAAAAACCACGTCTCATTGTTAAAAGATAAAAAATTTGGATTCTACACCTTAGCTACAAGAGAGTTAGTCAAGCCAATTTATGAGCGCAACATCATTCATTACTCGGTGGGAAAATTAATTGCCTATAAAAACGGATTCTATGGTTTCGTTTCGCAGCAATTGAAATATGAAAGCAAATTTGAATTTGATGAAATAAGTTACTGGAATGACTCCGTTGCTCTGGTAAAGAAAAATATGCAGTGGATGTTGTATTCCATTTCCGAAAAGAAAATAATTTCAAATCGATTCAAAGACGTACGTTTCATAACAAATACAGAACAAGAAAAGGTAGCGATTGTGCATCAAGATGAGCATTATGGCGTTATTGATAACTATAAAGGAACCATCCTCTCGTGTAATTATAACGATATCGTTAATCTTGGCTCACAAGAAGAACCACTCTATTTCACCGAAAAATTCATACCAGAAGCCGACATTCACGTGGTAATTTATTATAACTCGAAAGGCAAAATATTGAGAAAACAGGCTTACGAAACCAACGATTACGAAAAAATTTATTGCGAAGAAAATTGACAAAAAACCATCAAATATTCACAAAAGCATAATCTGAGTCTTCAGATTAATTTCTATAAATTCACAAAATTTTTAATATGAAGCGAGTCGTAATAGCATTAGCCTTTTTCTTTTCCATCACCAGCCTAGTGGCGCAGCAAAAAGAAAAACCAAAGTTGGTAGTTGGTATTGTGGTAGATCAAATGCGACAAGAATACCTGTATCGGTTTGCGCCTAAATTTGGAGAAGGTGGATTTAAAAGACTGATGAATGATGGCTTTATGCTTAAGAATGCTCATTACAATTATGTACCCACCTATACTGGCCCTGGCCACGCATCCATCTATTCTGGATCAACACCGGCTATCCACGGAATTATTGGTAATGATTGGTTTGACAAACAATTAAAGAAAACTGTCAACTGCGTAGAAGATAGTAAATACAAACCGGTGGGCAGTGAAGAAGGAAATGGAGACGTAGCACCAAGTCGTTTATTGACCACCACTATCACGGATGAGTTAAAATTGTCTACCCAGCAGAAGGGCAAAGTGATAAGCCTTTCTATTAAAGATCGGGGAGCTGTTTTACCAGGAGGTCATCTGCCCGATGGTGTATATTGGTACGATGGAAAAAGTGGAAAATTTATCACAAGCGATTACTACCGTGTGGCGTTGCCAGAATGGATGAATACTTTTAATGCGCTGAATCTTGCTGATCAATACTTATCGCGCGAATGGAAAACAATATTTCCGATTAATCAATATACTGAGAGTGGGCCAGATGATTCGCCCTATGAGGGCAAGTTAAAAGGAAAAGAAAAACCTGTATTCCCTTATGATTTAAAAACGCTGCGCGCGGCAAATGGAAATTTCGATTTGATTTGCGCAACTCCTTTCGGAGACGACTTACTCACCGAAGTAGCGAAGGCTTCTATTGATGGGGAATCGCTTGGGAAAGATGACGTTACCGATTTCCTGGCAATTTCTTATTCGTGTCCTGATTTAATTGGTCATGCGATGGGACCTAACTCTATTGAATTAGAAGATGCCTACCTACGCCTTGATAAAAATTTGGACGATTTACTTAAGAAGTTAGATAAAACAATAGGTTCAGGACAGTATACGGTATTCTTAACTGCAGATCATGCAGTAGCAGAAAACGCTCAATATTTAAAAGACAATTCAATTCCTGGAGACTATTTTAAGCTCGCTACTGTTGAAGCTGGGCTAAACGAGTTTCTGCAAAAACAATTTCCGGGTAAAAAGATCATCGATAAAATCGGTAACGATCAAGTATTCATTAACCAAGATGCATTTGGCAATGAACCTAAAACGGCTGGCTTAGATCTACTAATTGCAACAGAGTTGATTTCAAAATATTTGTTGGCCACCCCTGGTGTGGCTCAAGTATATTCGGAGGCAACATTGCGCCAAAGTAACTACGAGGAAAAAGGCATTAAAGGTATGGTGACGCGCGGGTTTAATTCAAAACGAAGTGGCGATATTGCATTTGTCTTAGAGCCAGGATGGATGACCTGGGGTGGAACAACAGGAAGCACTCACGGTTCCGCATATACTTATGATACCCATGTGCCGGTGGTGTTTTTTGGCTTTGGCATAAAGAAAGGCAGCACGAGCAACTACCACACAATTACGGACATTGCACCTACTCTCTCTGTTTTGCTTAAAATAAAGTTCCCGAATGGTTGCACGGGGCAACCGATAAGCGAATTACTGGATTGATTACAGTTTCAACTTAAAAAGCTAGCGAAGAAAAAATATATGTTCGCAAAGCTTTCATTTCATTCTCACAGCAATTGTCATGAAAGTTTTTTTAGTCAACTCCGTATTCACACTTTTTTCGTTTTTGTCTTATTACAAAAGTTTAGCTGGAGTGCTGAGTGATTGCAACGCCAAAATAAAAAGAGGATTCAACTTAGCATTGAACCCTCCCTGTGCGGGTTTAATTGCACTTCCTATTGACGAAAAATTATTTGGCAAGCCATGCAGCTCTCATTCGCTCTTGGCTTGCATTTAACTCTTTGTTGACCTCTATAAAAATGTAATTCTCCGTTTCTTCTCTTATGTCCGCTTCCAAGTTTACTTCCTTTTCCTCACCCTCCGCATTCTTTCTTTTCACAACGAACTTCACTTTATCTCCCACCTTAGCAGAAGCTATGTATTGACCAAAACATGCTTGGTATGTCTCCAGGTTAAAGGGTTGGCCGTTCATAGACACAAAAGTATCTCCTACCTGAAAGGCTAATCGTTTTCCTAATTGAGTTGCCTGATCTAAATTAGCAATTATCAGCTGCTTTCTATCGGGTGCCAAACCAGCCCCAAAACCCATGCTTGTTTCGGTAGCTTTTCTAGTTGCCGAAGGATTATACTGTATGCCAAGTGCCTCAAATGTCTCAGACAATGGAAGTGGCTTCCCTGCCTCTACAAAGTCTTTAAAAAAACCCCTGACGGCCGGATAAGTTAGTTCGGTTATCTTATCAAACAACTCTTCGTCCTTAAAGGATTTCTTCGCACCGTATTTCTTGGCAAGGTCAGCCACCAGTTCGCGTGTCCCATATTTCCCGTGCGATAGGCTGAGTAGCTTTACATCCAAGCATAATCCGATCAACGCCCCCTTTTCATATACGTTTTGATATTGGTCTTTGTATTTATCTAACGCACCTAAAGACAAAGCGGTAAATGCCAACGAATCATTAAAAAACTTTCTTGAATTTTTGATTTTGCCTGCTTGCCGCTTCAAGTATTCGTCAAGCGAGATTGCGCCAGATCTCACCTGCGAATGATGGGCAGCATACTCGGTAAGGCCTTCGTACAGCCAAAGGTGTTTCGACATTTTAGCATCGATAAAATCAAAATCTCCAATTTCAGTGCTATGTATTCCGAGCGGTGTGATGATATGTAAAAACTCATGAGAAGCAATGTCCCTAAATTGACTTGACAGTTCTTCGGGTGAAAAACTATCGGGCATAAAAGTGAGACAGGATTGAGTGTGCTCCAGTGCCCCATACCGCGTAAGATTCTTTTTATCTGAGAGGTACACCAAAAATGCATACTTTGTGACCGGTAACTTTCCGCCCAAATACGTTGCATGGGCTTGCAAAATCGGCTTCACATCGTCTACTAACAATTTTGCTGATGCTTTGCCACTAGCGGAATAAACCGACACTAGGACCGAAGCATTTGCAACTTTAATCCACGCAGTGTCAGGCTTGCAGTAAAGTATGGGTGCATCGGTAAGAATCTGATAGTTGTTCGTTTCAAAGACATCTACGTCTGCAGTGCTATTTTTTGACAGTCGTAAAGAAGTAGATCCGTAAAATCCATTTGCATGTCTCACCTCCACTCTAAACGGCTTCTTTTCCATGCCTTGCAAATAACCAATCAATCCAAATGTATTTAACACAAATGCAGAATCCTTTTCAAAACTGGTGCCTCCTGGCTCAAACACGTCCTCTTTTATCTCAGGCGTGTCCCAGGTATCATCTACGTCATAGGTAACTTTACCTAACTTTTTTGCTCCGCTAATATTCCATGTATTTGGATCAGGATGTTCAACTGCCAATACACCTCCTTGCTTATCAAAGGCTTTAAAATTAGAAACAAAAGAACCGAAATTACTGATTGAATAAGTACCTGGCACAATTTTAGGAACATGAAAAGCTATCTGATCGTTGGGAACTTTTGGTGTATATATTTCTACATTGAGCCTGTCATTGTTTGTTTTGGTGAGATCGACCTTTACTTTATAATTACTTTGTGCAACGGCAAACTGCAACGGCAAAAGAGCAATGATAATTGTTGAGCAAATTTTCATAGATTAAATAGTAGATTAAGAGTTTATTACTTTTCATTTAACCCAACAAAACGGGTGCTAAGTAATTTTGTTTCGCGCGTTGATTAATTGTTTTTTGGTTGCCAAATAACGCTAATCCGATTTCATTATTTTTTTTCAATTGTTAATCACTACTTCTTTGATCTCAGTTATTAATGCTGGGAGGTTCTTATCCTTAAATAGCTTATTGTAATCGGTAATATCTTTCGTCACAATCTCTTGCATGGTTTGTTTATGCTTTGCCCATTCGGTTTGCACGTCAGCGAAACGCTCTTTAGCACCTTGAGTTATACGTGGATCATGCGCATCAGCCACGGAACGAATCTGAAGAAATTCCGAATTTAACTTGTTTTGAAAGTTGATCACATCCTGCCCGTTCTTAGACCGAGGCTCAATCAAATTACTCTCCCACTTTTCAAGTTTCTTCAAAATTTCTTTTCCAGCATTCACAATATCTTTTGCATTAGTGTCATTCTTCAACAGTTCATTATAGCCCTCCACTTGCTTCTTTACTTTCCGCATATTGTTTACCGAATTATGAACTTCTTTTAATCCGTCTTCAGCTTGCTGAATTATTTGCTGTTGGGCGATCCAATCTTCGTTGGTCACTTTCAAGTTTGGATCACCTAGCAAATCAAATTCGGTTTCAGAAGTTTCACCTTTAAACTTAATCCGCGCTTTGTAACGCCCAGGGGCCACGCGATGGCCGCTTAAGTCTCCATACACAAATACTCCAGGAACCTCTGGCAGGGCATCTGTGCAAAAATCCCAAGCAAAACGATTTATCCCCAACTCAGCGGGAATTAACTGTGCTGGTGGGGCGCCACCGGGTGTTGGCTTCACTCTCTCGTCTTTTTTGTTGGAATACTTTCTTAACACTGTTCCATTAAAATCCAAGATCTCCAACCATACTTTGTTGGTATCTGCTTTCTCTTTTAGGTAATAACTAAGTATCACACCATTCATCGGATTTTGGCCAGTGCCAGGCGGCACTTCCATCCACGAAGGTGCAGCACTTGTCAGCCTTACCGTTGGCTTTGGCGAAAACAACTTAACGGTAGAACTAAACTCCCCCTTTGATTGCTGAATGGCACTGAGGTCATCTAATATCCAAAAGGCCCGGCCAGCCGTGGCGGCCACTATATCATTGTCATGCAGAATTAAGTCCGTCACGGGAACCACAGGTAAATTCAATTGCATTTTATTCCAATTCGCTCCACCATTAAAAGATACATAAAATCCCCTTTCCGCGCCAGCGTATAAAAGGTCTTTTACTTTCTTGTCTTCACGAATCACTTTAATAAATTCGTCCGCTTCAACACCCAATCCTATCTTCATCCACGTCTTCCCATAATCAGTTGACTTAAACGTATAGTTCGAATAATCATTGAACTTATATCGTGAGGCCGAGATATACACAGTTGCCTTATCGTTGGGAGATACTTCTATGGAATGAATCATGCCCTCTTGCAATTCTTTAGGCGTGATATTAGTCCAATTTTTGCCACCATCTTTTGTAATATGAACCAAACCACAATCGCTGCCCGTATAAATTACGCCTGCTTCTTGCGATGATTCAGCGACATAATAGATGGTGTTATAATTTTCACCTCCCGCGCCTTCATTAGTTAATGGCCCACCACTAACATCTTGCTTGGTAGTATCGTTTCGGGTTAAGTCAGGGCTAATTACTTGCCAATTGATTCCTCCGTTAGTGGATTTAAACAAAACGTTCGCAGCATGATAGAGCGTCTTAGCATCGTGAGGGGAATTAATCAGAGGGGCATTCCAATTAAACCGATACTTCATTTTCTTGGGTGCATACGCCAAGTTAGTGGCTGGATACTCTTGTAAATCTTTCGTTTCATTCGTCTTGATGTCCAACACATCAATAATACCTTGGTAACACCCTCCATAGAACAACTGCGGGTTGTTCGGATCATCGAAAGCAATGTAAGCACTTTCGCAACCAGGACCGTTCACCCAGTCTTTTACAGTTATTCCAAAACTATTGTTTCGGCTCTTTATCATGACAGACGTGTTGTCTTGCTGACCACCATACACCCAATAAGGAAAGCGTTTGTCAACATTTACTCTGTAGAATTGCGATGTCATTTGATTTCCTAATGTAGACCATGTCTTGCCAGTATTAAAAGAAATCTCGCCACCCCCATCATCCGCCAAGGCAAGGTTTGTATTCTTCTTGGGGTTGATCCACAAATCGTGCGTGTCGCCATGCCCAACTGGCACATTCTGAAAAGTTTTACCGCCATCAATAGATCGCATCACCGGTGCATTTAACACATAAACGATGTCCTCATTTAACGGATCGGCAAAAACTTCCATATAGTACCACGAGCGCGCAGTAATGTTTTGATCACTCGTTTGGAGCGCCCATTTCTTTCCACCATCATCAGATCGGTACAAGCCGGCCTTTGACTTCTCGGCTTCTATAATTGCGTACACGCGATTAGGGTTAGCGCGCGAAACAGACACACCAATCTTTCCCATTTCTTTAGGGAGACCTTCTACAATTTTATTCCATGTATCGCCCCCATCTACTGATTTCCAAATAGCAGAAGAAGTTCCGCTCTCTACCTTCCACGGATAACGCCTGTGGGGCCAGCTTGCTGCATACAATATCCTTGGGTTAGCCATATCCATGCTCAAACTACTGATGCCCGTATTATCGTCAATAAACAACGTACGCTTCCAGGTAACTCCGCCATCTACTGATTTATAAACTCCGCGATCGGGGTTCGGGCCATGAACGGTACCTTGGGCGGCCACAAGAACTACGTCTGAATTGTTTGGATGAATTACCACATCAGAAATATGTCGTGTTTTTTCGAGCCCCGTATTTTTCCATGATTTTCCGCCATCGGTAGATTTATAAACGCCATCGCCATAGGAAGTCATCACACCACGGACTGCGTGTTCGCCAGAGCCGACATAAATCACATTAGGGTCGCTTTCGCTAATGGCGATGTCGCCAATAGAACCCACTTTAAAGAATCCATCGGAAACATTTTTCCAAACCAATCCGGCATCTTCTGTCTTCCATACACCGCCACCGGTATATCCTACAAAGTAAACGCTTTCATTGGTGGGATGGCCCGCAATGGCATTTGCCCGCCCTCCTCTGCCTGGGCCGATGTTGCGCCACTTGATGCCTTTCAATTGATCGGCATCAAATTTAGGTTGAGTTGCAATTTGGGGTTTATTTTTCTGCGCCTGAATTGAAAATACAATCAGCAAACAGCAGACAAGGAGTAGATTTTTTTTCATCGTGAAGCGTTAATAATTCGATTTAAAGACAAGCAAGCAAAACTTCCCCAAAATACGAGGTAATCACAAATAAAGAAATCAATTCGATAATAATCAGAGTATGCTCGTCAAGAGAAAAATATAGGGGATTGCTGCTATATTGACTTATAACATTACATTTTGATTAGGCAAAACACACCCAAGGAAAAGTCATCAGAGCATTGTAAATAAATATGTCAAGCCCGAAAGTATCAGGAAAATGAAAACCAACAAAAGTTCGGCTTTAAAACAGGCTTTAACACCCTTTATTATTCTGTCGATCATGATCAAATATACCTGTTATTATTAAAAATCCAATCGCAAGGACTGTTCGCGCCAAAGCTGCACTTTAATACGAAGAAAGGTGACGCCTAGTTTTAGAAACTTGCGCCTTTTCGTTCTTGGGTATTCGACTTCCTGTTTTGGTAATTGTCGGTAACCTTGCCACCCGATTTTTACCTTCTAAGTTAGGCAATCCGTTGAACTTAGTGTAGTCTCGCCCAGAATCGAACTGGGATCAAAAGTTTAGGAAACTTCTATTCTATCCGTTGAACTACGAAACCAAGAATTAAGCGTGCAAAGCTAAAAAAAATCCCTTCCCGATCGTATAGGTTGAAGTCGATTTATCAATACCTTTTGAAAATAGCGGTCAAAACGGGTTCATCCAAGATTTGGATAACATCAATTCAGAGAAATTTTGAAAGGTTTACCACGACCATTAAGTGTTTAAAAATATCCGGCAGCCGTCATTAAAATTCTGCATTGTTCCAAGTTGCGCTCAATAAAATACCGTATTCCTTACAAAAACAGTATAAAATTTTAAAAAACACATAAAAAAACAACGATTTCAATCGGATTCGGTAATTTTTACGAAGATTTAGGTTAAAAATTAAGCCAATGTTATGACTTTTGTTAAAACCCGATGAAATTCATGTCTAATCTTTAACCTAAACTTCAAACTATGAAAAAATCAGTACTCCCATTAATCCTTCTGTTTGCTGTCAGTTTGCTGGCAGTTTTTCAGCCGGCCGTTCCAACCACCCTTGTTACAGAGGGAATAAATTCCGGAGATGTGGCCTGGATGCTTACCGCAACTGCCCTCGTTTTGTTGATGACGCCTGGTTTAGCCTATTTCTATGGTGGTATGATTGATACCAAGAATATCATTTCTACCATGCTGCAAAGTTTTATTGCCATGGGTGTGATCAGCATTATCTGGATTGTTGTCGGATTCAGTCTGGCTTTTGGCGAAACAATTGGCGGTGTAGTCGGCAATCCTACCACCTTCTTTATGTTTAAAGATGTGTTAGATGGAAAGCCTTGGTCGTTAGCTCCTACTATTCCATTGGTATTGTTTGCATTTTTCCAACTTAAGTTCGCTATCATAACACCAGCACTCATTACTGGTACGTTCGCGGAAAGGATCAACTTTAAGTCGTACGTTCTTTTTCTGATTTTATTTTCTCTGCTAATTTATGCGCCTTTGGCACATTGGACATGGCATCCTGACGGATTCCTATTCAAATTAGGAGTTCTTGATTTCGCAGGTGGAACAGTGGTGCACATGTCAGCAGGATTTGCGGCACTCGCGGCTTCCATCTATTTGAGAAATAAATCGGAAGTAAAGAAATCCATTGCGCCAGCCAATATTCCATTTGTTTTATTAGGAACTGGCCTACTTTGGTTCGGTTGGTTTGGATTCAACGCGGGTAGTGCGTTGTCTGCTGGTGTGCTGGCGGCAACTGCTTTTGCCACAACCAATACTGCTTCGGCTGCTGCGGGTTTATGCTGGGTGTTATTTGATGCGGCCCGAGGCAAAAAGCCTTCTGCTTTAGGTTTTTGTATTGGCGCAGTAGTGGGTTTGGTAGCCATCACGCCTGCAGCTGGTTTTGTTACTATTCCTTCTGCCATTTTCATCGGTACGGTAGCTGCGTTGGTGAGCAACGTGGTAGTCCATTGGAAATCCAAAACCGCTTTGGAAGATACGTTAGATGTGTTCCCTTGCCATGGTGTGGGTGGAGCGGTGGGTATGTTAATGACCGCTTTTCTTGCTAACACTGCGGTGAATAGCGCGAATACTACTGGTAATGGCCTATTCTTTGGGGAGACTACACTGTTCAAAGCTCATCTAATAGCACTTGTAGTGGTAGTCGCGTTTGCCTTTTTGGGCTCGCTACTGCTTCTTAAAATCACCGATTTGATTTCACCGCTAAAAGTAAGTGCCGAAGAACAAGAAATAGGTTCGGATTTAGCACAACACGGAGAAGGATTGTCGTCTTAAATAATCACTAAAGCATCCCAGCCGGTGTGAGATACCAAACTGGGATTGCTTCAGCTTTCTGTTTCACCATAAAACATTAATCAAAAATATGAAAACGCTTAAAACAAGAACATACTTATTAGCACTTTCTTTTATTGCCATCAACACATTTGCTCAAGATGCCGCGCCAGCAGCCGAAGAGAAACCAAAAATTGTAATGTCTGGATACATTGATTCTTACATTTTGACGGCATTTAACTCGCCAAAGTCGTTAACCTTAATGGGGCAAGGGCAGGGTGATCCAAGTGGCATCAATGGCGGTTTTCCTGCTGGAAGAGCTTTCGATCGTTTAGATAAACAATTTGCTTTAGGATTGGTACAAACCAAATTTGCCTACTCAGACAAAAAATCGGATTTAGTTATCGATTTGACTTTTGGCCCAAATGCGGAGTTAGGAAATTTTGGAAATACTGGCGGCCTTGCTGGAAATACAAGCGGAACAACAAATTTGTGGAGGTCTTCCAATCCATTTGTGAACCAACTTTACGGCTCTTCCGCTGCAATAAAACAAGCCTATTTCACTTATAAGGCTACAGATAAACTAAGTTTTACAGTGGGTCAATTTGGCACTCATATTGGGTACGAAGTAATTGATGCGCCTGTAAACTATCATTATTCTCTTTCCAATCTTTTCAATAATGGCCCTTTCTACCACATAGGTATGAAGGCAACGTATGCATTTAGTGACAAAGTAACGTGGATGGCTGGTTTGGTAAATAACTGGGATAATCTAGTAGATAATAGTGCTCAGAAATCATTTGTCACCCAATTTTACATAAAGCCTGTTGATGGTTTCAATATCTATTTGAATTACATAGGTGGTTACAATGACGATACTTACCTCACAACGCTTGGCAGTGCTGGCAAGCCCTATTTAGAAAGATATACACGTAATCTTTTCGACTTAACAACAGGGTATCAAGTAACTCCTAAGTTTTACTTGGGTTTGAATGCGGCCTATGGTTTTTATGATTTCAGTGCAACTGGTGCAGATAAACAAGCCATCGTTGATTCTTACGGGTCAACAAGTCCTTCTTGGGGTGGTTATGCCATCTATTCCAATTATGCCATCAGCGATGTTGTAGGAATTGGCGCGCGTTATGAATCATTTGAGGATAAAAACTATGTTCGGTATCTTGGAACAACCAACTCGTCATTCACACTTACACTTCCCATCACGCTGGCCGATGCTCACTTGATAGTAAAACCTGAGTTGAGAATTGATGAAGCTGGCAAAGCTTATTACGAGGATTCTGAAGGAAAAGCCGTAACCGGGCAACAAACATTGGGCGTGGCATTCATTTACAAGTATTGATTGCTAAATTTGCTTAATGCATAAAACAAAAAATCTTTCTTGGTTTGTTCTGTTGATATTTTCTTTTGTTTCACCCACCTTCGGTGGAGCGCAGAGTTTACCAACCGATGAATCGGGAAAGGTTTTTTTTTCTGAAGTAGTTCTTGCCGATAGTTTCCCCAACGGAAAACTGTATTCAAACAGTATCACTTGGTTAAAATCACTTAACCGTCCCGAAGAAAAATTCACCCTCCTTACGAAAGACTCCATTCAATCAAGCATTAATGGCCAATACGAATTTCAGGTATTCGCTCAAAGTGGATTGTTGCGAAAAATGGTAGGTTTAATTTCATGCAAACTAGCGATCGATACAAAAGATGCTAAATTTCGCTATTCGTTTTCTGACTTTGTCTATCATTACTATAAAGAAGACCGCAATTACAAAATGGCAAAAACGGGCAAAATAAAACCATTGGAAGACAAAGAAGCCACAGGATGGCAAAAGTTGTGGGAAAAGCACAAACAAACTACCAACACAAAGATTAATTCACTAATCACATCCATGAAAAGTGAAATCCCAAAAAAACTAACGACTCCGGCAAAGAAAGCCAACAAAGTAGAGTGGTAGTATAGATTTCAAATTGCAAGTTCAAGATTTGTCTAAGATTTTAGGAAATTCAATTTCTTAAGACCAATTTAGAATTCTTAATTTATCTAAGCCATGAAATTATTTTTTACCCCACTCGTGCTGCTGGTCGCATTTGTTGCAAATGCTCAACAAACAAAACAGCAAGCGCTTAACTCCATCGATTCAAAATATGATAAGTACGCTGGCACTGCAAAAAAAATATGGGAGTTTGCCGAGGTAGGATTTCAGGAAACACAAAGTTCAGCTCTCCTACAAAAAACATTAGCTGATGAAGGTTTTAAAATAGAGGCTGGCGTTGCCGGAATGCCAACCGCTTTTACCGCTACATTCGGACAAGGGAAGCCAGTTATTGGTATCCTTGGCGAATTTGATGCATTGCCTGGAGTTTCGCAAGAAGCTATGCCAGAATTAAAAACCATCCCCAACCAAAAAGCAGGACATGCTTGCGGACATCATTTATTTGGAGTTGCTTCATCCGCTTCGGCTATTGCAGTTAAGAACTGGCTTATAGCAAATAGGAAAACAGGAACTATTCGGTTTTACGGAACACCCGCTGAAGAAGGCGGCTCTGGTAAAGTGTACATGGTGCGAGATGGTTTGTTTAACGATGTAGATATTGTTTTGCACTGGCATCCTGGCTCAGGTAACTCTGCGGGTTGGGGCAATTCATTATCTAATAAATCAGGTAAGTTTAGATTTTATGGTGTAGCCTCCCATGCTGCCGCATCGCCCGAACGAGGAAGATCAGCACTTGATGCCGTAGAAGCGATGGATAATATGGTGAATATGATGAGAGAACATGTTTCGGACGCTACCCGAATTCATTATGTAATTACCCGTGGTGGCGAAGCGCCAAATGTAGTCCCCGCTTTCGCGGAAGTATATTATTATGTTCGGCATCCAAAAAGAACGGAAGTGAAAGAAACCTGGGAACGAGTTGTAAGGGCTGCAGAAGGTGCGGCACTAGGCACCGATACCAAAATGACTTATGAAGTAACAGGTGGTGTTTACAACTTAATGCCAAGTGAGTCACTCGCCAAAATTATGGACGCCAATCTTAGGCTGGTTGGAGGATTCTCCTATAATCCCGAAGAAAAAGAGTTTGGCACAAAAATTCAAAAGACATTTACGGGTGAATTTCCTTCTATAGAAACCTCCAATCAAATTGCCGCGTTAGGCGAAAGTGAAAGTGGCGGTTCAACCGATGTATCGGATATTAGCTGGGTAGTACCAACCGCTGGTCTGAGAATAGCCACATGGGTGCCGGGTACCGCTGCCCATAGTTGGCAAGCAGTAGCAGCGGGTGGCACCTCGATTGGCTTTAAAGGGATGATGGTGGCGGCCAAAACATTAGCGGGCACCGCCATCGAATTATACGATTCGCCTCAGGTTATCGAAAGCGCATGGAAAGAACTTAAAGCAAGAACAGGCAGCGACTTTAAATACGAATCGTTGATTGGCACAAGAAAGCCTGCATTGGACTATAGAAAATGACGAACTAAGAATTGGTAATAAACTTACCGGTTTCATTAAAAAATGTCTCCTTATCAAGCCAATAGTTGCGACTATAAAGATGAGTGAATTTCCAATTTTTAGTTTCCATAACGATAGGCAATAAAGCATGCCTGTCTTTTGCACTCAAACTATGGCTATACTGCTCGTCATCTGTAAATAGCAGCCCTTCGAATAGATCGTTGTGTTTGATTGCAATGTCTGCAGTATGGATGGAGGTTAAATTTACTTGCGGATTATGCACAGCGCACCAGTCGGTAATTACTTTCTTCAGCGACAACTTATCATTTATGAACCCACTACCAACAATTGAAGGCATCCCTTTAGAAACCTCATGCGCATATTTCAAATAAGATTTAAAAAGCGTTGCCCCTTCGTTGGCCGTGTCCTGAACATGGAGCTGATCCGGTAAAATACTTGCCACAATTATAATTCTCTTTTTCGCACGGGTAATCGCCACATTAAGTCTGTTCTCACCACCTTGCTGACTGAGGCTACCAAACTGCATAGCCACTTTTCCATATTTATTTGCTGCATACCCAATAGAGAAAATGATCACATCACTCTCATCGCCTTGCACGTTCTCAATATTCTTAATGAAAATTCTTGCCGCGTTTATCACCTTTGTTTCCGCATAATTACTTTCAAACAAATCTTGAATTAAATTTTGTTGTGGTGCATTAAATGTAATTACCCCTACCGACAATTGAGGTTCATCTTTAGCTAGCGAATTCAACAATGAAACAACATAGTTGGCCTCGATTTGATTTGTCTGGTCAATCCATTCTCCATTTACTAGGTGATATTCGATGGGTGATCTTTTGTCATTGGCTACCATACGGTCTGGCAAAAGTGTTAGCTTCCCTCTATAAAAATGCTGATTGGAAAACTCCATAAGGGCAGGTGACTGGCTTCTGTAATGATGCCTTAAGTCTGTTTGCAATAAATAACGTTTAGCTAAATCCAATAATGAATCGATTTCAAGATCGGGTTGTAACTCTTCTTCTTGCTGCCAACGAGCCTGATACAGATCGGAGGGCTTAAGCTGTTGCGAATCGCCTGCTATAACTAATTGCTTGCCTCTGTACATGGCCGGAATTCCCCGTTCAACAAAACACTGCGATGCTTCATCAAAAATTACTAAATCAAATATTTCCTCCATTGGAAAAATGGCGGAAACAGTTTCCGGTGAGGCCAACCAGCACGGAAGAAGTTTAAACAACTCATCCGAGTGCTCGTCTATCAACTTTCGTAAAGGCCAAATTTTCTTCTTCTTTGTTGTTTGATGTAACACATCTCGATAGGTAATCCTATTATTTAAGCGATTGAATTCTAACTCTTCGATCACATTTTCACGCGCTCTCAATAGCAGGATTTCATTGCTAATTTTTAACTTTTCAGATAACGTATTCCGCAATTCGTTTTCGAATAATTGAATCTTACCGGATGAGACATCTTTGAGTATCGGATACTTTACTTCTAAATATTCGATCCAATGGAGGCTCAGGCTATTTAGTAAAATGCTTCTTAAGTGTTCAAAATTCCATGATTTACTTCCTTCTTGTAACCTTTTAATAACGCCCAACTCAGTTTGCGAAAGTGCTTGCTGCTGTGTGTCGAATTCAACTAAACTATTGAAATCTCTTTTTAAGATCCGCTCGAAATGTTGGGTTAAGGAACTTTCAGCAAACAATTGAATTTGATATTCAGTTAGATAAATTGACCACATGGCCTTCTTAACAAAAAGCCTATCTGCTTCGCCAAATAAAGATTTAATTCTCGAAGTAAACTCTTGGTGTGAGAGGTGCTTCGGATTAATAAAGGTAGAGAGTGAACGTATGGAGCCAACTATTCTTTTTGCATGAATGATTCGTTGTTGCAACTGAAACCAATGCCGGTAGTCGGTTAAAGAATACGTTTCGGGAATATCGGTAAGCCAAGCTTTTGACTTCAGCTTCGACAAGTTATGTTCTAAATTCAAGCGCTTGTCTAGCTTCCTTTCCATCACCGATAATCCAGCCTTGTCATTTTTAACTTTGTTAGCTATCAACACGCGAGCCATCAGTACTTTTTGCTGAGAAAACAACTCCCATCTTATAAGCCCAAAAATACTTTTCCGTGACTTCTGGCTCTCATGAAGCACTTGCTGAAAGTGACCTAGGTTTGCCGTCTCAACAGCTATCTCAGGGCCAACATCGTTGAAACAATCAGAGATTACCCGTTCCATGTTTGAAAGCCACAAGGCGTTAACTTCTTCATCTGATTCATCCGCAATCTGCTTGAACAACTGATAATGGTGAGCCGAACTAATCAGTTCTAAAAGCTCTTTAGCCGATGCTGAATGATTGGCAAACTCCACCACCGTATCCCAACTAATTCCAGTATTGAGTACTTCTTTCAACATCGTCTCAACGGCCAACAATGTTTTCGGGATTTCGGCTAAGTAAAGCTTTATGGTTTCGAAATCATTCTGAGTAAACTGGCTAAACGACTTTCTCTCCTTCCACTCATAGTACTCATCCAAAAATCGATCCGCATAATGAGCGTATGTTTTCAATTTATCTAGAAAAGGATCTAACTCATCAAATCGATAATTAAAAAAGTCTTGCTTTAAATTTACGTAAGGTTCAGTAAAACTTGATTGTAGATATAATTCTCTGGCACTCAGGCCACACTCAACTCGCGTAAATAATGCAGTTCTAAATTCATCTAACTCTTCAGTAAGTTGATCTATCCGCCTACTCAATATGTAAAATTTCCGCTCTAGTTGGATGGCATCTATACTGTTATTTTTCTGTTTAAATTCTTCGATGTTTTCAATTTGACTTCTAAGTCTATCATAAACATTTTTCCGGTCTTCCTTGAAATCGTGGACTAGCGCGAGAAAAGGAGAAAGGCCTTTTTCATGAAGTCTATTGCTTACTACATCTAACGCCACTCGCTTTTGACACACCACAAGCACACGTTGTTTATTTGCAATAGCGTCTGCCACCAGATTGCAAATGAGGTGAGATTTGCCAGTGCCTGGTGGGCCTTCTACTACAATAGAGTTTCCAAACTTAACAGCTTTAAGTGCATTCTCCTGCCATATATCCATGGGAAAAGCGGGGTACACTTTCTCTTCTTTAATCTTATTTATGAAATTAGAATGTGAATTCAATTCCTGTTTACTAGATCGCTTAAAAAAGAATTCTTCCAAATCGAAGTGCGCTTCATTTTCTATCAACTTATGATAGTCTGGAACTAGGTAGGAACCCGCTTGTGGGAAAATACCAAGTACAGACTCCGGAAAAAGTTTTAGTTCACCGTTATTAAACGTAGACTCAACCTCTTGCTTCTGAAAGGATTCAAAAGGAATTAACTCATCGCGAAAATTATCAGGATTAAAATTGATTTCTAGTTGGGCCTCCTGAAGCATCTTATAAAGTGCTGTTCGAAAAACTGTGCTATCCGGATCTACCGATTCAACGTCTTGCTCAATTAAAGAGTCAACCAATTTTACTTTGTTATAAAAAGAGTAGGCTAGTAAAAATGATTTATTAAAAACAATCTCACCTTCCCTTTGCTTTAAAATCCAATTATTATCTTCCACAATTAATTCGACCGGAAAAAATAATATTGGGCAACGTATACAACTTCCATCATTAAATTTACCTCTCACAAAGGGCCAACCGACATGCAAATCCCTGGACCCTCGCTCTTCAAAAATAAACTTATCTAACCGTTGCAGTCGTTTCAGTTTTTTTGAAACCTCGTTAACGGGCGCAAATCGTGAATCCAAAATAGCACAAATGCGTTTGTTCTTTCGGGCAATAAGGGCTTCTATGATAGCGAATGATTTCTCACGATTTAGTTGATTGAAGGAGTGAACATCAATGAATTGATTGCCCAAAAGGCGAGGTAAAAACAATGCTCTGTTCTTGCCTGAAAGATTGGTAAGCCTTCGTAAGTAAGTAGTTAAGAGCTTTTTATTTGAGTTAGACGACTCCATAAATTATTCCTTAATGGTAAGATAAGGTTTAATTTTTTGAAAAAGAGTTTCATCTAAAATAGTAATACTCCTTAGCTCATCAATAGAAGTAAAGTTATTATGTTGATAACGGTAAGCGACAATTGCTTTAGCGATTGGAAACTTGATGTAAGGCAGTGATGTCAATTGCTTCTCAGTAGCTTTATTAATATTGATTTGACGAGGCACAAAAGATGGAGCGACAAACGTACTTTTATTCAATTCTTGAATGGCCAACGAATCTAAACCAAACACTTCGGCTAACTGGCTTTCCAAAACAAAACCACCCAGTTTCTCCCGGTACTTTACTATCCGTTGAGCCAATTTGCTTCCTATTCCCTTCAATTGGATTAGTTGAGTAGTATCTGCTAAATTGATATCAAAATAAGTTGGCACAAATGCATTTTTTCTATCTGGTTTAGCATATTGAGTTTCGGGCATCAGCTTGGCAACGCTATTTGTTTCGGGCAACGTAATAAAAGCATAAAGGCTAGTTACCAACGCAGTGTCAATTCCATAGATTTTTTTGAGATCGGTTTTGGATTTGAACCTACCTCCTTTACTTCTATAATTAACAATTCGACTTACTACCGCTTTTTCAAAACCCAATTCCATTAGCTCATCCATTTTAACAGTATTAGGATCGAATTTAAATAATCTTCGTTCAGGTTTTAAAGTATTAACACTATCTGAATCGCTACTGAATTCCCATTGAGAAGTTATACTGTCGAGTAGTGCTTTATCATGACTAATGAGCTGGGGTTGGCTTGTAAACCAAGCTTGATAAATCGGTTCTATGAAAACGAGCAAAACACACAGGGGTAGAAGTATCAAAAAACCATTTGCCTCCGCCCTTGAGAATCCAAAAAAAGCCCTAATCCACGCAAGAATACGGTTCATTTTCTTTCTTAAAAAGTGAAAGAAAGATAAAAATTAATTGTTATTGGCGAAACTACTCCGTTTACTTTAATTCGGTACAAACATCCGATTTTGGTTCAAGCACCAGCCTAGTTTCTTGTAAACCATTACGATAGCCTCGTGACTGGAATCGCCATTTAACTCTCGGAGAATGCGGTCTGAAAGCGTTCCCTCATTGAAAATGATGTCAAGTTCGGGTTTCCATTTTTCCAATGCCGGATGCCCCCCCCTCAAAAGTCTATTCAAGATTGTCATCCAAACATCCTTTGCAGAAGAAAACTCGCGAATACCAAAAGCGGCCAAGTATTGCGAGGAATAAATCATAGCTCGTTGCCCCTCGGCAATGACATCGTCCAAAATACCCGCCAGCATTTCGGTGTGCTCTTTTATTTGCTCTTCGATGGGCATAAATTTTTCACTCACAAAAGCCTTTATCGTCTCTATTACCAATTCAATTATAGCCATGTCGGCAGCCGGACATTCTTGGATATCCATTATTCTTATTTCGATCGATCCCCTGTCGAAACGTGGTATTGCCCCACGACTGTTCACCCAAACAGGGTTAAGAATATTTTGCGGATCAAATGGTGCAATGTCTGTTTTTATCTTTTCATACACGGTATTGAGATAGTTACGCTTCGAGAAAATAGCCTCTGGGATAACCTTGCCAGTGATGGAGGGTATTCGACTTTGATTGGTTTTGTAAAAATTTAATCGCGTATCAAGAAAACCCGTTACTTTTCCTTCGATAACTGGGGAACTAGCGCAAAGGGCGGGTAGAATGGGAAGGATCAGTCTAATAGCTGCATGAAGTTTAGCGAACTCTTCGTCATCGTAAAATGGTAAATTGAGATGAGTGCTTTGCACGTTACTCCAACCATGGCCTTTACAATCAAATATCGAGTTGTAGATTTCATACACATCGTTGCTATCGTGCGGCCAAAGTTTAGTTTCGGTGAGTGGATTCATAAACGGATGCGCGGACGTAGGCAAAAGCATGGCATTCCATTTGTCGAGGATACTGTTGATGCGCTTTACATCATCTGCAAAAGCGTTTTCAATGGCATTGAAATTGGACTCTGGTTTTGTTGATTTTAACTCCACCACATGAAGAACAAGTTCATTAGACCATGTGATCACACCATTTTCAAAGTCGCTCCCATAAGATCCTAACTCATGCGTCAACAATTCATCGGTTATGGGTTTTACCACCAGCGTGTCCTTGTCCACAATCATGTATTCCAATTCAATGCCATATGCTTGAAAAAGATGAAGCCGAGATAACTGTGTCATTTTTCTGTTTTTATTTTATTCAAAAATACCTCCATTATGATAGAATAAAGACGCTCTTTCAATATTTTATCCTCCACGCCTGCATCAATGTTAGGATTATCATTGATCTCAATAACGTAAAATCTTCCGTCAATTTCTTTCATATCAACTCCGTAAAGGCTTGTTCCGATTAGGGAAGTAGCCTTTAAAGCGGTCTTCAAAAGCTCCGCAGGTGCTTGATCTACAGGTATCGACTCAACCTCTCCATCGCGGGAAGCGCGCTTGTTGGCATTCCAATTTACAATTTGCCAATGCTCGGTGGCCATAAAGTATTTACATACATAAATCACCTGATCATTTACCACACCTACTCTCCAATCAAATGTGGTAGGGAGAAATTCCTGCGCAATAAGCAGGTCTGATTTCTCAAACATGCTTTCACGGATCTTTTTAAATTCTTCCAGGTTATTGATTTTGAATACACCCTTAGAAAACGCGCCATCAGGTTGCTTTAAAATAAACGGAAAGCCCATTTTTGAGGGCAATGACTGACAACTCTCCTCGGTGATTACGTGCGACTTTGGAGTAAGTATTTTATGCGCATTTAACAGCTCGTGCAAATACACTTTATTGGTACACTTTAAAATGGATTCGGCATCGTCCATTACTGCCAAACCCAATGACTCCGCCTTTTTTGCAAATCGAAAAGTATGGTGATTTACATTGGTGGTTTCACGGATAAACAAGGCATCGTACTGTATTATCTGATGAAAGTCATTTTTGGTAATAAACTCTGTGTTAAATCCAGCTTCCAGCGCAGCTTTATAAAAGCGTTTTAATGCCCTGTCATCGCTCGGTGGATTTTTATCTTCAGGGTTCACCAAAATCGCCAGATCGTACTTTTTCTTATCAGGACGAATGTCACGTTTCCTCAGCAGGTATTTTTCCAGTGATGCAATCAACAGCGGCTTATCTGCTTGAGAAACCTCGCTTAAGCTCATTGGTTTAATACTGTGCAACAACCATTTATTCTTTTTAGAGAAAGAGGCACGAATGGAAGGAGCCTGCACCAATTGAAATAATTGAAGGCCCAATTTATTAAGGTGTTCTGCTTGTGTAGAACCAAAGTAAATGCTGAACTCAACGCGATCGTAGGGATCGTTTTTAAACGTGTTTTGAATCAATTCATCAAAATCCAACGAATCTTCACGAAGTATGGAAGGGAATCTAAAATCTTGAATGGTAGAAACACCGGGCAACACTTTGTGCCCGCGGGCTTCCGCTAGCAGCGATACATAATACCCTTCGCTTTGGTAGTGATACGATTTACATAGGTTAATTACTTTTAACCGCTTTGCCGATTGATACGACTCTTCAGAAAGATAGTTGTCTGGGCTAACTACCTCAACATCTTCCAAATTGAATTTCCAGCTTTCTGGTTTTTCTACAACAATTAATTTAGGCATTGAAACATTCGTAAGTTGATTTGTGTTCGATTAGCCAATTTAGTTTGATAGATTTCGTTTCGCTTTTCAAACAGACGTTCTTTTTACTAATTACTTTTTAGGTTCTATCACTAATAAATTTGCATCATAGGTAACGATACCCAACATGATACTATTGATGAGCCGATTAAAATTTACGCTATAATACTGGCTCTTCAATGGATTTGGGTTAAGTGGATCGGCCACGTATACCTGATTTGATATTTCATCATAACCGTTTATTACAACAAAGTGGCCAGCGGGTTCGCCTTTAACGCTATCGTACTTATTAGTAGCGGGTACTTCTCTGGGTGTTCCATAAAGATAAGTTGCGCTTAGCCCAGTAAGTATAGGAACTGACCTTTTCAAATAGCCCCGAATTAGTTCTTCGTTCAGCTCACTCTGGAAGATTTCCCCTCCCGACTCCACAAATTTAATATATGCCTTGGATGCAGCTTGCAGCTTCCTACTATTCAATTTGTATTTCATCTGCCGTTTCAGGTTATCGGCCATTTTCTTTGGAACGGCAAACCAAGTAGGATCAAAAACATTAAGATTATAGGTGTAGATGGATGCCCGGTAGCCTTTCTTCAATGCATGATTGCCCAACATAACGGCTAAAGTGCCCCCC
Organism: Flammeovirgaceae bacterium; assembly: GCA_027487845.1. GTDB lineage: Bacteria > Bacteroidota > Bacteroidia > Cytophagales > Cyclobacteriaceae > ELB16-189. Next base: position 149,323 of record JAIYCV010000023.1, on the reverse strand, counting down.
GATTTCAGTGGCTTTACCTCCTCAATTACCTGCTTTAGCGTAATTGGGTCATGGTAGTATTCATAGAGGGCATGAAGGCAAGTTGGCCCACACGTAACTTCATCAGGCTGCGCCTTAATATCAAAATTTAAAAAAATAGCGGGTCGATTGGGAATCTCAGAAGTCATTAAAATAGCTTTGTGATCAATAGGTTAAGCACCTCTACCAAAATCAACATAATTACAATCCATTCCAAAATATTGCTTTCGCGATGCTGGCTGATTTCTCTAAATACACTGAGGTTATCTTCAATGATACGCAACGTATATTCAATTTCACTAAAACGCACGCGCAGGTCAAAGTGTTTCATGAGGCCCTTGTGCAGCGAGTCGAGGTATTCGTCATCCCAAACGAGTTCTGGGGCGTCAAAAATATAAATATTGTCAGCAATGTCATTTTGGGTGTTTAACGCCTTGCCTATAAATTTAAGCATGTTTTTTCTACTGATATTCAGCTTGCCAGTATGTTCAAGGTCACGAGTAAACCCTTTGATTTCTGTCAACAAATTCTCGGAAACGGCATGATATTGATCTAATGCCACAGACTGAGCCAAGTTAAACATGGCAATCCGCACCACTTTCGGATCAAGATGGTCCACAATCAGCTGATCAAATTCAAACGCCATTTCGCTATTCGGTACCACGCTAATTTCATGATCGTCACGCAACCAAGATAGTACAGGATTGCGCATATAATTTTGCACTGACTTTACAGCTAACGTGATCTCCTCCTCCGAATACCCAGCAAACACAACCACCCCATAATTGAAGTAGTAATGGTACCGATCGTTTCCAAAACTATACAGCAATTCGGTAGAAGTATCGGCAAATGGCTTAATGTCAAAAAAAGACTTAATTGCCTTGATATCTAGCTGATTAGCTATCAAAATTGCAGAGAGTTTTAATGTCTTTTCCATAAACGGCTATCAAATTTAAACTTTAATTAACTGGATAAGAAATGGCAAATGATTCAATTAATTAGATATTGCAGAAATACAATCAAAATTACGCATGAAAAAATTAGTTGCTTGTTTCGTATTTACAATCATCACAGTTCCGTCATTCGCTTGGGGTGTCACTGGTCATCGTGCAACTGGCTGGATTGCCGAACATTATTTAAACGCAAAAGCAAAGAAAAGAGTAAAGAAAATACTCCAACAAGAATCGCTCGCCATGGTGAGCACCTGGATGGACGAGATCAAATCAGATTCTACTTACAATTATACCTCCGATTGGCATTGGGTAACGATTCCAGATGGGCAGACCTATGACCAGTCCATCAAGAATCCGAATGGCGATGTAATAATGACCATCGAACGAATTGTGAAAGAACTTAAAACACATACGCTGACATCAAAACAGGAAAGTGAGCATATAAAAATGCTGGTGCACCTGGTGGGAGATATTCACCAGCCATTGCACGTTGGTTGCTGCGATGACCAAGGTGGTAATAAAGTAAAAGTAAAATGGTTTAGAAATGAATCGAACCTCCACCGTGTTTGGGATAGCGACATGATTGATGACACACGACTTAGCTACACCGAGCTCGCTCAATCGCTTAATGAGCCCGATGCCATCGAAATCGCTAAGTATCAAAAAGCGAGCGTACGCGATTGGGCAAACGAATCAATGAGTGTACGAAAAGCGGTGTATGCGATCGGTGACGGTAATTTATCTTTTAAGTATCCGTACAAGAATTTTTCACTGGTAAGAGAACGTATTTTAAAAGCCGGAATCCGCCTGGCGGGAATACTGAACGAGATCTACGGAAAGTAAAAGCGGGCGATTTACCTGTTTTTTCGATCTTTCTTTAGCTGCCTGATAAAATTGACCCAATTGAAAACATTCAAGAAAGGATTGGTGCGAGCACTAAATTTATCGTTGATAGACCCTGGATATTGATCCATGTAGTAGCGATAATTGGCCGATCCGTCCATGGGCGTAGTGCGCAACATGAGCTCCATCAACTCGGAATTCAAATTTCTTTTATCGATGCCGTTATCGTCCAAGGGTATGTTCATTGCCAATACTGCCTCCTTAAATACCTCCTCCGTAGGAAAAGGCATAACCGTTATTTCTTTTAGAAAAGTAGCGTCTTCAATCATTTCAACTATTACCGTGTGAAATTCATTTGCATTTTTCGGGACGATGTAGTGTTGCCGCTCGTAACCCACGAAAGAGACCACTACGCTATCGCCTACCAAGACAGGGAGGGAAAAAAAGCCTGTCCGGTTGGAGGTGGTGCCTCGCCCCGCTTTTGGAACATAAATATGGGCTCCTGGTACTACCGACATACTATCTGGCCCTAGAATAATTCCCGATAATTGAATTATGCGTTTTTGATTTTGAGCGAAAACTGAACCCGCGCTCGATAATAGGAGTACAAAAACAACGGCAGCAATTTTCGTCAAGCGGGTCAATTCATTCATTTAATTTTCAAAGATAGAGATTTAGGTCAAATAATCACTGGAATCAAGTTCAGATGTATCTCGAAGGGAGTTTTTCCTATCTTGCAGCAAGTATTTTTAAATGCGCCTAAAACACTTCAATATAGAGCCTGGAGCCCAGATATTTCTCGCCTGTTCCGATATTTCCAGACTTCGCATATTGAACTTGATCTTTACCAATGGCGAAATGTGTATCACCGATTTAGAGCGAATCTTAGAGTTCACCCAAACCAAAACCTCCCGCCATTTAGTATACCTGAAAAATGCTGGCATTCTGTCTTCGCGAAAGCTCAACCAATGGGTATTTTATCATCTAAAAGACGAAGTGTATGACATCATCAAGCTGATACTTCAATTTTTGATGCGAGATCCTGTTCTCAGTCAGGATCAACAGTTATTCAAAACACTTTATACAAATCGCGATTTAGCATTGTATAAACTCAAAATTAAACCTTTGTCACAGTTCTGATTTATGCCGCTTTACTCTTGCGTATTCTTTGACCTCGACCATACACTGTGGGATTACGAAACGAATTGCAAGGAAGCACTCCTAGAGTTGTATCATAGTTATGAGCTAAATAATTTTGGTGTATCCTCTTTCCATGATTTTCATACTTCTTTCAATGTAATCAACACTAATTTGTGGGATCGTTATGATCGCGGAGAAATTCATCGAGATGTAATCCGATTCGAAAGATTTGACCGCATATTAAAAGAGTTTGGGGTAAATCACTACGAAATGTCACTTAAGCTATCCGATGACTACGTAAACGTGTCTCCAAAAAAGAAAAATTTAATGCCAAGCGCAGGCATAGTTCTAGAGTATCTTTCCTCTAAAAACTATCCTATGTACATAATCACCAACGGCTTTGATGAAATTCAAAGCACCAAGTTGCAAAGCAGCGGAATCGAAAAATATTTTCAGGAAGTAGTAACTTCGCAAAAGGCAGGATACAAAAAACCGGCAAAAGAAATTTTTCATTATGCTCTTGATAAGGAAGGCATTCTATCTCATCAAGCTATAATGATTGGCGATAATTTAATAACTGATATTGGTGGTGCGAAGAATGCCGCCATAGACGCTGTTTATCTTAATCCTACTGGCGTTAGTCATAATGAAAACGTGACTTATGAAATCCGCTCATTAAATGAATTGACGACCATTCTCTAGCAACGAATATGAAATCTTAAATCTTTAAATTTAGCAACATGTCTACTGGATTTTTCTCTATCCCAAGCCCAAAAAATGAACCTGTTCTTTCTTATGCGCCCGGCTCGAAAGAGCGTGCAGCCCTAAAAAAAGCATTAGAAGAGGCACGCGCCACGATAGTAGATATACCTATGTACATCGGTGATGAAGAAGTGCGAACAGAAAATAAAAAGGTGATTGCGCCTCCGCACGATCATAAGCATCTACTTGGCTATTTCTATGAAGGTGATGTTACGCATGTAGAACAGGCCGTAAATGCCGCATTAGGTGCGAAAGAGTTATGGTCAAATTTATTATGGGAAAACAGAGCTAGCATATTCTTAAAAGCGGCTGATTTATTAGCGGGCCCATATCGTTTTATCATGAACGCTGCTACTATGTTGGGGCAATCGAAGAATGCCTACCAAGCTGAAATTGATGCCGCTTGCGAATTGATTGACTTTTTGCGCTTCAACGTTCATTTCATGGGGGAAATTTACCGTGAGCAGCCCGAATCAGCACCGGGTAGTTGGAATCGGCTTGAATACAGACCCTTGGAAGGATTTACGTTTGCAGTAACCCCGTTCAACTTTACAGCGATTGGTGGCAACCTACCTGCATGCATGGCGTTAATGGGCAATACCGTGGTTTGGAAGCCAGCCTACACACAAATTTATTCCGCTCAGGTTTTCATGAAAATACTAAAAGAAGCGGGACTGCCTGATGGCGTTATTAACTTGATATACGTAGATGGCCCAACGGCTGGCAATTATATTTTCAATCACAAAGAATTTGCTGGCATTCACTTTACAGGAAGCACTGCTGTGTTTCAAAACATGTGGAAAACCATTGGGCAAAACATCCATAAGTACCGCTCATATCCAAGAATTGTGGGCGAAACGGGTGGCAAAGATTTTATAGTGGCACATAAGAGTGCAAATCCAAAGGAAGTTTCAACAGCCATCAGCCGTGGAGCATTTGAATACCAGGGGCAAAAATGTTCTGCGGCATCGCGCTGCTACATCCCATCCAACATCTGGGAAGAGGTAATGCAATACGTGTTGGAAGACATCAAAAGTTTTAAAATAGGGCCAACAGAAGATTTCGGAAACTTTATCAATGCGGTGATTGACGAAAAAGCGTTTGATAGAATTGCCGACTACATTGAAAAAGCGAGACAAAATCCGCTTAACGAAATTATTGCTGGTGGTAAGTATGATAAATCGAAAGGTTACTTTATTGAACCTACCATCATTGTCAGCAAAGATCCATCTTCCCTAACCATGTGCGAAGAGATTTTTGGTCCAGTCGTCACTATTTATGTCTATCACACCGAGAACTTCGAACAAACGCTCGAGTTGGTAGATAGCACGTCTCCTTATGCGCTGACGGGCTCCATCATTTCCCGCGACCGCTATGCGATTGAGTTGGCTACACAGAAGCTCAGGAACTCGGCAGGTAATTTTTATATCAACGACAAGCCCACAGGAGCAGTAGTTGGTCAGCAGCCCTTTGGCGGTGCCAGGGGAAGCGGAACTAACGACAAGGCGGGAGCGAAAGTGAATTTACTTCGTTGGACGTCCCTCAGAACAATCAAAGAGACCTTTGTAACACCCACCGATTATCGTTATCCATTTTTGGATAAAGAATAATTTTAGCTGGAAAGCAAAATAGGCCTCAAATCACGAGGCCTATTTTTTTTGGTGTTATTCGTTATACCATTTTACATTTTTAGAGAAATACATCACTATAGAAATAATCAAGAAAAGGCCGATGCTTCCGAGTAAAAGTGAGTAATCTTGAAGTTGAATAATTACAAAAATGAAACTGTAAAAGAAGACTAACAGTGTGCTAAGTAAAGCAGTTAGTTTCCTAGTCTCCAAAAATGTGAGCGAATAAAGGCTAATCAAAGTTACCGTAGCTAAACTTGATAGGGCGTAAGCCAAGTTGTAGCCAATGTGCTCTGACACTGAAATTAAAAGGGTATAGTAGATGATCAATGCAGAACCAATAAGTATGTATTGAAATGGGTGAATCCATATTTTCTTCATTATCTCAACCATAAATAGCGCAATGAAGGTTAATAAGATTATTAATTGCCCGTATTTAGCGGTGCGTATGCTTTTTTGATATTGATCAACTGGGATCAAAAACTTGACACCAAAGTTAGCATCAGAAACATTTTGATCGCCTTCTATCCATTGTTGGGAAAACGGCCGGTTGTAATGAAGAATATTCCATTGGGCTTTAAAGCCTGATTCAGTTATGTCACGTTTTGTTGGTAGAAACATGCCATCAAAACTTGGATTTGGCCAAGGGCCTTCCAACGAAACTTGAGTAGTTTTTCCGACTGGAGCAAAAAACAACTGCGAACTTCCCCTCAATTGAAAGTTTACCTTCACGTCTCCCTTAAAGTCATCCTTCACTAACCAAGGTAATTTAACAAGTATACCCCTTTCATTGGCTACTCCTCGATTACCGTTTTCACTGTTTTGGGTGGGCTTAGAAAGCCCTAAGTTATTGGTCGGCTCCCCTGTTAACTCAGCTCCGCCAACCAAAATCGTTGGGTTACTGCTAATACCACGCAGGTCGCTTAACCCTAATAAAAACGAAGATTCCTTCCAATGGACATCCATTTCTGAAACTCCTAATTTCTCAAAATCGGGTAATTTAAAAAGGGCAGAAATAGCTATGTTGGATTCGTATACCGCCACATCAAAAATGCCTCTATGAAGCTTTTCAGGTTTCACCTTTCCGTTGGATGAAAATTTTTCGGGTAAAAAGAAAGCACGTTCCGTCCATTCCCGAATCTCGATGCCATCCTTTCCTTTGTCTATTTTTTCACGTTTGGTAAAAGGAATCACTAACACCGGCCCTGTGATAGTTTGCGCCCTCGCCCATTTATCGGCCACCTCATCTGTAACCGACAAGGCCCGCTCCTGCCGTTCTTCCATTAATGATTGAATCCAAGATGACGGAACGAGTAAAATCAATACAAGAAGTCCTATAGACGCTAGTTTGATTGAAATTGACTCTTTCATCCAATTGTTAAACTTTTCCAGCAGGTTGTTTGTGTTTTGTGTTTCCATTTGTTATAAATTTAAAAGTACTTTTATTTTAAAAGTTAAGAGGTAAATTTTTTTAGCTCTTTTGTTGCTTTATCAATTCTTCCATGGCGTCCAAATGCTTTTTAAATGAGCTTCTTCCTCTCTCTGTGGCCTCATATCTGGTATTTGGCTTATTTTGAATGAACGACTTGGTTGCAACAATATACTTTTCTCGTCCTAACGCTTTAATATTCGTGGCTAAATTTCCGTCCGTTACAGCTAGTAGATCTTTGAGTGCCGTAAAGTCATAACTTTCGTTCGCGACCAAAACAGACATGATCTGAAGCCGCGTTCTATGCTCTAGTACCTTATCTAAATTTTCGAAAGGGTTTTTCATGCATCGTACTTTCTGTACATAGCGGCTCCATAAACTACGTGCAAGCCTCCGAAGCCAATTGCCCAGAACAATAGCCCCCATCCTGAAAAGTAAGCAGCGATTAATCCAACTACTATTTCGCAATAACCCAAGTAACGTACTTCTTCATATAGATTTGGGCTAGCGTTGATTAAGGCTAATCCATAAAAAATTAAGGATGCAGGCGCAACCACTCCGTAATGACCTTTGGATAATAGAATTAATATAAAAATACCGCCAGCAACTAAGGGAATGGCCAGATTAATGGCCAGCCGCTTTGTATTGGCTAGGTTAATTTTTATGCCCTGGCGCTTAGACTTTCGTATAGTAAGCAAAAAACCAGTAGCGAGGGAAGCGATCAGCACAACCGCAGCAATTACTATCAATTTTTGAACGACAGCAGGATGTTGGACCGAGTTGGTTCTATAATCTACCACCGATTTGTATTGTAGGCTCGAATAGGCCAATCCCGCTCCAGCCAAAGCATAAATGCCAGCTAAGATACCCGATAGGCCACTTAACGAAATAAACTTTACCGATCTATCCATTAACTGGCGAATCGATTCTAAGTCGTCCTTATAACTATTACTCATTTAGAAAGTACTTTTAATTACAAAGTAAACAAACGAGAGCTTCTTAAAAAAGGTTTTATAATAGTTTTGATAAAAAATGCATTTAGGTTGGAATTTTTACCTACAAACCAGTATGTTTGCACTCCCAAATTCCTCCTTAGCTCAGCTGGTTAGAGCATCTGACTGTTAATCAGAGGGTCTTTGGTTCAAGTCCAAAAGGAGGAGCGTTGATGATCAAGCCGTTACAGATAGTAACGGCTTTTTTATTTATGTGAGGGGAACACAAAAGGGAACACAAAGCTGAAATTTTTATTCAACAAGTCTCTTAATTAGGTTGGTTGTCTCTAATGGAATAAATGGAAATGACTTTGCAATAATTTTTAGTGAGTTCCTCCTGCATCTTCCCCTCGGATCAAAAATTTCCCTCGAGTAAAAGAAATACAGTTTTCAATTTGGTCTCAAGTTCATGTCCATTCATTTCGGTATACCACTTTGGAAATTCATCACTTGCCTCCGCTTTACCCCAATCACCTCCTATTGTGTCATGAATAATTCCCCTATAGGAATATGTTTCGATCCCTTTGGCAAACCATCCACCAATTTACGGAAGTAACTCGGGAGGCACTTTGCAAACTCTTGCAACACTATCCCCTGTTATATTCAATAAGACATCATCTTTTTCAATTGTGACGCTTTTCAATTCATGAGCCTGTTCATCTGAAATAAAAGCAAGGCCGTCCGTTGAAAACGCAAAGTCAAGAACGTTCTGACTTCTTATTAATGAAATATCACTATGTTCCAAATAAGCTTCTTTTCCACCTCTTGGTGTAGAGCCAGATCCTATTTTGTGTACTAATTCTCTAAGCTTATATGTTTTCCAATTCTTAGGCATTAGTCCTTTTTCTTTTTCAATTTCGGTTTGGTCTTACTTTCAACTTTTTTAATACTATCGGCTACGGGCAGGTTTTCAGGCATTGTGCCTCCAATGTCTTTAATCGTTTGCCGCACTTTCTTGCCCACTTCATAATGGGTTTGGTTGGCTTTCTATTTTCCCTTTATGTTTTCTCTGCGCAGTTTCTCTTCGGTTTGCGTAGCGCGGAAAAGGTTGGCGGCCAGTTCGGTGCTGCCCATGTGGTCGAGTATCTGCTGTGATTTTTTCAGGCCTTTTCTTTTGTGTATGCCTTTGGCATCGAGCCCGCCATACAAACCCATGTAGCCGTGGTTTTGAAAGATGGCATAATCGAGAGAACCCGTTACGCCCGCGTTTTTTGCTGCTGCCGCCAGTTGCGTATTGTGCTTGGCCATTTCGTTTCGCAGAAATAATCGCTTTTCATCTTCCGTGCTCAGGCGGTTATATTCGTCCATCTGCTGTATTTCGCGCAGGCGGGTTTGCACAGCAAAGTACGTTTGCCCCAAGGCCACCACTTCTTTAGAGGGGTCGGCATTTTGTACAATGAGGTAACAGGCGTAGCGCGAGAGTTTTATATTCTCTACTCCACGTTGGCCACCCTTACCTATTTCGATCATATCGAGGATATCCTCGAAATGATCTTCTGACTTGTGGCCACTGTTTTTACTGGCCTCTTTGGCTTTAACAATTACTGGCTGGAAATGCCTGTACTCCGAGTATTCAAGCACTTTGGCCATATCACGGGCTGTCCAATATTCGTTTCCTTTATCATCCACCCTTTTTAATTGCTCAAAGAGCGAGGAACCTGGTTTAGATAATTCATTTGCCATGTTCGTGTTTCTGTTTAGTTATCTGCATTGTCAAGAACGTATATAATTCAATAGGTTTACCATTTTCCAGACATCAGCAAAATGGTTGTAATTGTGCTACTATCGGCTGCACAATTACGCAGGGCGCACCTGCGCAAATCCCTTTGCATTTACGCAACCACTGGCTGCGTAATTCAGAACTCATAACCAATCTTCATTAAGTTCTTCTTTATTTCCTTGTCCAACTTACCAGCCTTCTCCATTTGCTCAGCTAATGTGGCTGTTAAACTTTTCATCTTTTTATCAAATCCCTTTTTGTCTTCTTTAACTTCTTTAAAGTCAATATAACGTCCGGGAGTCAGCACATAATTGTTCTTGCGTATTTCTTCAACGTTGGCCGATTTGCACAAACCCGGAATGTCTTTGTATTTCTTTTTCCATTCTTTGCTTCTCCAGTTATGGTAGGTATCAGCGATTTTCAGAATGTCAGCATCATTCAACTCCTTTTGTTTCCGGCTAATCATCGAACCAATTTCACGGGCATCAATAAACAGGATTTCATTGCTGCGGTTTCTGAATTTACTATTGATTTTATTTCTTGAAAGAAACCATAAGCAAGCTGGAATCTGCGTATTGTAAAATAATTGAGGTGGGAGAGCCACCATACAATCCACTAAATCATTCTCAATCAATTCCTTTCTTATTTGTCCTTCCGTGGAAGTATCGCTACTCATACTTCCGTTCGCCAAAACAATACCTGCTGTTCCGTTCGGAGCCAGTTTACTTATGAAATGTTGGAGCCACGCATAGTTGGCGTTCCCAGTTGGTGGAATTCCATATTTCCATTTGTGCGTTTCTGCTTTGTTAATATTATAATCGCTCACATTAAAGGGAGGATTGGCAATTATGTAATCCACTTTCAATTCAGGAAACTTGTCGTTCATCAATGTGTCACCCAACTCAATCTTTGCATCAATGCCGCGAATAGCTAAATTCATTTTGGCCAACCGAAAAGTTGTTGGGTTACTCTCTTGTCCGTAAACTGAAATCTTACCTTTACGGTGTTCGTGAAGTTCAATAAACCGTTCGCTTTGCACAAACATTCCACCACTTCCACAACAACCATCATACACACGCTTCTCTGGTTCAGGCGCTAGTACTTCAACCAATAACTTTACGATGCTTTGTGGGGTGTAGAACTGTCCACCTTTCTTACCTTCGGCATCAGCAAACTGACCAAGGAAATATTCGAATACAAAGCCTAAGACGTCTTTGCCTTTTCCATTGCCACCTTTGCTCAAGGTGATTGAACCTATTAAGTCAATGAGTTCGCCCAGTCTTTGTTTATCTAGTGCAGGTCTTGCATAGTCTTTAGGAAGCACGCCCTTCAAAGTCGGGTTATCCTTTTCAAGGGCATCCATTGCATCATCTATGTCCTTGCCAATGGTAGGAAGTTTGGCTCTACCTTGTAGCCACTTCCAGCGAGCAGATGGAGGGACATAAAAAACTCTTTCAGCCGTGTATTCGTCTTTGTCTTCAGGGTCGGCACCTGTTTTGTTTTTCTCCGCTTCCAACTTTTGGTAGAGTTCTTGAAATGCATCCGAGATATATTTCAGGAAAATTAGCCCAAGCACCACATGCTTATATTCCGCAGCATCCATGTTATTGCGGAGTTTGTCGGCAGCTTGCCAAAGTTTTTTCTCCAATTCCAAGTTGTCAGTCATAAAAAGAAATCCCTATCAAGATATAAAATGAATCTCAAAAAAGACTAATTCTCTGGTTTAAATAAGGTTTTGAAGCTTTTCTACCGATTAATTACTAATATAAATAGTTTTTAATTAGTATTGCTAAATAAATTAGTAATTATGAAAACAGTAAAAAGTGCCTTATTAGGCTCAAAAAATCTTATTGATACCAACCAGGAAGTTCTCTTGGTGCAGCTAAGGGAAATTATCAAAGAGCACCGCGCTCTAATCATTAATCGGTTAGTTGGTGAACTTACGGTTTACCTTGACTTCAAATTCCAATATAAGCCTGATAAGGATTCCTCCTTAAGGATTAAAGAAGAATTGATAGCACTTAAAAATTCCAGTGTTGGTCTTCAGCATTACGAAAATGTTGTTTCTCAATTGATGAAGAGGCCTATGGTTCATTTAACAAACGAACCTTTCTACCAAGAGATCGATCAGCTTTTAGCGTCTAGCATTCAACCTAAACAAATGAAGTTTGTATAGAAATCATGGGGCGTCCAAGCGAGGAAAGAAATTTTGGAGAAGTCGGTATTTTCCCGAATGAATCAAGGCCGTTTTTGATGAACTTGATATTGAGAAAACTTGGAACTACCTTGACAAGACATCCCGACTGAATAAAACCAAATGGAAGCGATTGTTTGAGGAAGAGAAATTGTTGCCAAGCAACCTCAGTAAAGGCGAACGGTTTATACTATTTGGTAAACGACACCTAGAAGAGCCCATATGCAAGTTGCGCTTTCGGGATCATGGCAAGTCGCAAACTTGGATTGGATTGATGCCGAACAGGGGAGCTGCCGTGACAAATGCCGATGCAAAAGCAAAAGCACATGACAGCATGAAGCGAAGCGAAACCTTTAGGCAAACAGTTGGTGCTGCTTGCGTGGTTGGATGTGTGATTGCAGCAGCACGGACTGTGAGTGCTGGCATGACTTATTGCGGCAAGGAATGAGGAACACCATATAACCTGCGGGAAGGGGAATAAATTCTACACATTTTGTCATATGATGGACTTTAATTTCTAATTGAATTAACCGCCTATTAGTAAAACCTTATCTGGCGTGTCAATACTCACATTTTAACACACCTTGTGATATTGACTACCGGTTCGCCTGATTGGTATCATAAATGTATTGCACTTATTAGAATATCTTTCAGAGAAGGTATTGGAGAGATTTGGTCACTTGAATTGATAAAATCATTTCTCAGAGTGTGACAGTAGTCACATTCGATGACAAACCGACAAACTAATTTCAAACAACAATTGAAAGTAACACAATTAGTACCTTAAAAACGAAAAAATGGAAACAACTGAACAATTAGTGGCAATGCCCCGCATAGGAGATAAAGCTCCTGAATTTAAAGCGATAACAACCCAAGGCGAAATCAATTTCCCAGTGGATTACAAGGATAAATGGATTATTCTTTTCAGCCACCCTGCCGACTTTACACCCGTATGCACGTCTGAGTTTATGACGTTCGCAAAAAGAGAACCAGAGTTTACTGCGTTGAATTGTCAGCTTGTAGGGTTATCTATCGATGGTTTGTATAGCAACATTGCGTGGTTAAGAACAATCAAGGAAAAGATTGAATTCAAGGGAATGAAAAATATCGAAGTGACTTTTCCTTTGATTGAAGACATCACCATGGAGGTTGCCAAAAAATATGGAATGATACAACCCGGTGAAAGTTCTACCAAAGCTGTAAGAGCAGTTTTCTTTATTGATCCCAAAGGAATGATTCGCGCCATTATTTATTATCCGCTTTCTATGGGAAGAAATTTCGATGAGTTGAAGAGAGCATTAATTGCCATGCAAACAGCCGATACTTATAGTATTGCAACACCTGCTGATTGGCAACCTGGGGATGATGTTATTGTGCCAACCGCAGGTTCTTGCGGTGTGGCAAAAGAAAGAATGGAAAGTAAAGACGGCATGACCTGTTATGACTGGTTTTTCTGCACTAAGCCCTTAGCACTTGATAAGATAAAAACCAAATAAAATGGAGACGCATTATTACAATGTTGAGGTAAACTGGAGTTCAGATCGCAAGGGCATCATGTGTTCACCCGAGCTAAATAAGGATGCAGGAAGTTGCATTGAAGTTGCTACGCCACCTGAATTCCCTAAAGGCATACCAGGAATATGGTCGCCAGAGCATTTGTTCACAGCAGCTGTAAGTAGTTGTTTAATGACAACTTTTTTATCAATCGCAGAAAATTCAAAACTCTCTTTTGTCAGCTTTAGTTGTAAATCGAAAGGTAAGTTGGAACAGGTAGAGGGTAAATTCATGATGAGCGAAATTATTCTTGAACCTACCGTCATCATTACCGATGAAAAAGACCGTGAAAGAGCCGAAAAGGTTTTACAAAAATCAGAGGCAGCATGCCTTATTTCAAATTCAGTCAAGTCGAAAGTTACGTTGACTACAAAAATCATCATAAAATAATAAACAATTCTTTATAATCACAGCAACATTCCGAATAGGCATAAAAATGCTAATAGAAATATTTGGAATATGTAAGCTGAATTGAAACTGTGCATTTCCATAGAATGAATTTCGTAAGCTTTTAGCTTTTTGTAGATTGAAAAGAGCACGAAGCTTGCGATTATAATATTGATTAGATAAACAGAGGCAAAGATGATAATACCTGATGTCGTGAAATGGTGGAGATCGTGAAAAACCTTCGACCAAGTTAAAAGGCTTAAAATTAGACCAACTACAACTGTAGCGTTTAGCAATACAGTTAGCCTTACCAATTCTTTGGCTACAGATAAATCACCTTCTAAGATGAAATACTTTGCTCTGTGCATTGTGAAAAGAGAACAAGACAAAAGTAAAATACTTGACCAATAAGCTATAGGAATTTCAACCGACTTGGACGAGAAGAGAATAGAAATTTTTAATAGTGTCAGCAAAATTAAACTACTGATCAACATCAACAGCCTGGCTATTCCATTTTTTGCACTCGCGAACTTTTTCTTTTCTGCTAAACGACTTATTATTTTATGTTTCAGTTCAAATGACTCTTCCACCATAGAATTTACTTTTTTGAAAGCACTCCTTTGTAGCTAAAAAAGAAATTAATATAAATGGCTCTGGATAAGCGGAGTGTTACTGGGAATAACAGCAGAGCAGATGCAATTGTTGCGTAAAGATAAACTTCCATTGATGGATTAAATAATACCCTCAATGCCACGTAAACTGTTGTAAATAAAGCTACTTGCAACGCATAGCTCACGTACATTGCGCCTGAATAAAACGATGGTTCTTGTTCATAGCGCAGACCGCAATTGGTGCAGCGTTCTGGCATTTTCATAAAACCCTTGCTATACGCTTTAGTAACAAATAATCTGCCTTCATGGCATTGAGGACATTTATGATTCAATATGCTATACAATCTAGTTCCTTTCGCAATCATCGTTTAAAGTCAGGCCTTTATAAATTTTCCTCTCTGGATTTTATTTTGAAGGCTACTCCATCCACCTCCGTTGTAGACTTTTAGAAAGCCATTTGATTTTAAGAGACTTTTTGCTGAAGCGCTTCTCATACCCGAAGCACAGCATGTGATAATTGCTTCGTCTTTCTTCAATTTTGAATACTGATTTGCAAGCACGTCCAAAGGAATATTTTGTGAACCCTTTATATGGCCAGTTTGATATTCTGCCTTGGTGCGAACATCTAAGATAACAGCACCTTGTTTTACCAATTGTGCAAAATCCACTTTGGGACCTAAGCCAATTAATTTCTTGATTGTGTTAATCATTTGTTTATACTATTTGTGATTGATAGTAATTTACGTCCATCCAAGATCCACCATTTAAACATTCAATGCCTTGCTGCATTAAATAACGATGTGCCTGACCACTTCTGTTGCCTGAAGCACAACACAATACCAATGGTTGTTTTAATTTTTTTAGTTCATCTATTCTATTCGCAATTTCCTGCAAAGGAATATTGATTGACCCCTCTACATTACCACCCATAAATTCTGCTGGGGTTCGCACATCTACTATTGTTCCTTGTTTTTCTCTAATTACTTCTTCGATATTCATACGTATTGATTTAAAGATTATTGATTTTTCCAATCATACAACTGGTGTAGCTTTTTAGCTGCAGTAGTAGGCCATTTTTTTCAGTAGCTTCTGGATAGCCTAAAGAATGCAGCTTGCTGATGATTAAATCTCTTTGAATATTTTCATAAGAAAGATCAATGCTGTCGTTTTCCACGTCAACCTCTACGCTCTTTACACCTTGTATTTTTAACAATTCATTTTTAATCGTGGTAGCGCAACCATTACACTTTATATTAGCTACAATAACTTTTTCTGAGTTCATCTTATTCTTTTTTAGCTTTTTGTTCTTTTGCCATGTTAAAAACCAAACCACCCATCACGGCTCCATACAAAGAACTATTTATAGGATTTGAAGTAATAGCACATGTGCCACTGGAACAACCTAAAAAATAATAATATAGAAAGCCACCAATCGTGCCCACAACTACACCTATCAAGGTGAGTTTATATTTAGCAATAAACTCCATTTTACTTTTGTTTGCCCTTTGTGGAAATCCCGAAAGGGAAATACAATGGACAAAAACTAATAAAACTTGTAAGGATGAAAATGGCCGCTAAAATCAAAAGGATAATTGCTGCCAAACCTGTGATTTGGTTTGTAAAATACAATCCAACAATTATCAGTGCTACCAAAATTCTGATAACTCGATCTGTCATACCCATGTTCTTTTTCATAATCTTTTTTTTAAAGGTTAAACGGCTTTGAAAACTCTAGCTCTGGCTGTCGATTGTTGCGTAAAGTTAAACCACAAAGAGGAGGTTGAATGTGACTATTGTCACATTCATAAAAATAAATCTGGCGAGCGATTATTGTAAATCACTAACTTGTTTTCACCTTCTTCGCGATGTTTAGTTTATCCAATATTTTCTCTAAAGGGCAGAATCCCGTGAAGGAAGATTGAATCAAGTTAAAGCCAACAAAGGCAGTAAACCCTAGCCAATAATTGCTTACCAAAAGAGCTAATACTAAACTTATTAATACAAAAGTACCCGCCACTGTTCTTACAATTCGTTCGCGCATTTTATATATTTTTTGATCTATGAAATTTGATAACTAGCCTTTTCAATAGACATTATGAATGCCCGAATTGGGAATTTATTTTTGCTTTCAGTGTTGTATAAATTCACCAGCTCTAACGCATGGTTAGACTTCTCGTCTGTTGTAAACGAGAACATTACAATAGAATCAAAGTATTCTGCTTCGTTGCTGAACCAGCTATCCATTAAATTAGCTGAATCGTCTTCTTTAAAGCCCATCGTTTTAGAGACGCTAAATACTTTTATGCCTGCCTGATGAAATAGCTTAATTGCTTCCTTCTGATAATCCTTTAGACTTGTTATTATTAATAGTTTCATGTGTTTAAATTAGTAATGAGACATGAGTATTGAGACATGAGACCTCATAATCATGCCGTTGCGTGTAGAGTATCTTAATAGCGATTTCATGTGACTTTTTATTTAGTTGAACTGCGCATCATTTTGAAGTATAGTAGCGGGACTACTATGAGGGTAAGGAATGTTGAGGTAATTGTTCCACCCATTAAGGATATTGCCAAGCCTTGAAAAATGGGATCGAACAGTATAATAATTGCTCCTAATACTACTGCACCAGCCGTCAACAATATTGGTGTTGTACGCACTGCTCCTGCTTCAATAATGGCTTGCTTTAATGGTATGCCTTCTTCTAAGCGAATGTTAATAAAATCGATTAGAAGAATTGAGTTGCGCACCATTACGCCTGCCAGTGCTATGAAACCAATCATAGAGGTGGCTGTGAAGTAAGCA
The DNA here is from genome assembly GCA_027487845.1 of Flammeovirgaceae bacterium. Classification (GTDB taxonomy): domain Bacteria; phylum Bacteroidota; class Bacteroidia; order Cytophagales; family Cyclobacteriaceae; genus ELB16-189. The sequence continues at coordinate 132,287 of JAIYCV010000023.1, read as the reverse complement.
CCCATAATCCAGTGACCTAGGATAATCCCTATGAGTGAAAGCGGAATCGCTGCAAGCATTACCATAGGAACTTTAAAATCTTGAAACCATCCTACAATAAGCATATAGATCAAAATAATTACTACGCCAAACGCGATTCCCAAATCGCGGAATACCTCAAAAGTAATTTGCCATTCTCCATCCCACTTAAGTGTATAATCGTCTTCAAATTCCGGTTGGTGGTTGTATGACTCTTTCAATTCATAACCGTTGGGAATTTTTACTTCATTCAACTTCTTAGAAATATCCATCATGGCATAAGAAGGGCTTTCCAAATCGCCCGCCAAATCAGCTAATACAAATACTACTCGTTTTTGATTTTTTCGATAGATACTCTTCTCCTTCACTTTTTTAGACACGTGCACTAGATCGCCTATTGGAATAGCCATGCCGCGCTGACTGATCACTTTCAATCCTTTGATTTCTTCGAGATTGGATTTGTCGGCATCGCTTAGTTGAAGAACAATGTTCACTGGATCGAACGAAACAGGATTGTGCAAAATGCCCACTGGCATATTGCTAAGAGCGCCATTCATGGTGGCTACTACTTGGGCTGGAGCCACGCCCATCTTCATTGCTTTTTCCTTGTCAACTTCAAACGAAAATTCTGTTTGATCGGCTTCTGTCATCCAATCCATGTCTACCACACCTTCGTTTTGACCAATGATGTTTTTTACTTGTTGCGCTACTTTTATTTGCTCATCATAATCAGGTCCATAAATTTCGGCAACAATGGTAGAAAGCACGGGCGGACCTGGAGGTACTTCCACTAATTTTACGTTGGCATTGTATTTTTTAGCGATGGTTTGAACAGCAGGCCTCAGTTGTTTTACAATAGCATGGCTTTGAATGCTCCTATCCTTTTTATCCACTAAGTTCACTTGAATATCGGCTACGTTGTTGCCGCTGCGCAAATCATAATGCCTTACCAATCCATTAAAACTGATTGGCCCTGCAGTGCCTACATAGCCTTGGTAGTTTACTACTAATTTTTGATCTGCCAGATACTGTCCAATCTCCTGAGTAACTGCAGAAGTGCGCTCAAGTGTAGTACCTTCGGGCATGTCAATTACCACTTGAAACTCATTTTTATTATCGAATGGTAGCATTTTTACCGCTACCCATTTCATATAGAAAAATGAAAAGGAGAAAAGCAATATCGCAACTGTGCCTAAAATAAACGCCCAGCGTTTCCAACGCGTTTCCAACATTGGGTTGATAACGGCTTTGTATAATTTGTAAATTTTGGATTCCTCTAGTGTAGGATGCGGCTTGCTGCTATGCCCTTCTTTCTCGCGAAGAAACAGGTAACCTAAATATGGGGTAAGAGTTAGCGCCACTACCAATGACAGCATCATAGCAATAGATGCCCCAATTGGCATAGGGCTCATGTAAGGCCCCATCATTCCTGAAACAAATGCCATAGGAAGAACGGCTGCTATAACAGTAAAAGTTGCCAAGATGGTTGGGTTACCCACTTCATTAATAGCAAAAATTGCTGCTTGTAAAAAGGGCAACTTTTTCATTTTAAAATGGCGGTGCATGTTCTCTGCAATGATGATCGAATCATCCACCACAATGCCGGTTATGAATACCAAGGCAAAAAGTGTGATTCTATTAAGGGTGTAATCCATCATGTAATAACTAAACAATGTCAGCGCAAAAGTTACTGGCACAGATAGGAATACCACCAGACCTCCATGCCAACCCATTGCCAGCATTACGAAAAGAGTTACGGATATCACCGCTACAAAAAGATGAAGCAAAAGCTCCGATACTTTTTCTGAAGCAGTTTCTCCGTAGTTTCTGGTTTGTGTTACGTTTACATCAGCAGGAATCAATTCCTTTTTTAAGTGTTCCACTTTTGCTATTATTTGCTCAGAAAGATTCATCGCATCAGCTCCCTTCTTTTTGGCAATTGAAAGCGTAACCGCAGGATAATTTGAACGATACTCATTGGCCAGTGTATCGCTGTGCTTGCCATACCCGAAAAATACATATTGTGAGGGGCTCTCTGCACCATCTTCAACTTTGGCCACTTGCTTCAAGTAAACAGGTTTATCGTGATTCGATCCAATTATCAAATTTTCTACTTCCTCCGCTGATGAAAGGAAGTTACCAGCATCAATTGAGAACACGGTATCGCGGTTAATCATGTTACCGCTTTGCATTTGTGCATTGCTGCCAGCTAGCTGCTTGCTAATGGAAAGGAAATCAATATGATTTTGAGCTAACTTATCTTTATCTAATATTACTGTTACCTGACGGCTTCGGCCACCGATAATATTTACGGTTGCCACATTGGGTATTTTCTTGATCTCACTTGTTAAGGCTTGGCCAAGTTGTTTTAGTTCAAAGTCATTGTACTTTTCGCTCCACAAGGTGATGCCCAACACCGGCACGTCATCTATTGCACGCGTTTTTACCAATGGCATTGAAACACCTTGGGGCATTTGATCCATATTTTTAAGTAACTCATTGTAGAGTTTTACCAATGAGCGCTCAATATCCTCACCTACATAAAACTGTACGATAACCATTGCCTGACCATTCATGGAAGTTGAATAGACGTACTCTACACCCTTTACATTGGAAATTATTTTTTCCAATGGTTTAGCCACACGAGCTTCCACTTCTTTTGGTGAAGCCCCCGTAAACCTTAGAAAGACATCTGCCATCGGCACATCAATCTGAGGTTCTTCTTCGCGTGGCGTTAGCATGGTGCTAAAGGCACCGATGAGCAAGAAAGCTACCATCAATAAAATAGTAAGCTTTGATTTGATAAATACCTTAGCAATGTTACCCGATAATCCTTCGTTCATAATTAGTAGAGAGATGTGAGTAGTGAGATATAAGTAGTAAGACGTAACTAGTTAGATGTTAGTATTTACACATGAGACGTTGGATTTACCACTTCACGTTTTGTTAATTCTATTTTTTTTTGGAAGTCTACTTTACACTTACCGATGCGCCATTGTAAAGTCTACCTTCGCTTTGAAGAATGAATTTTTCATCCGCATTCAAGCCTGAAAGAACTTCCACTTTATCGCCCGTGGACTTACCTATCTTTAGCCAGTGAAGTAATGCTTTGTTACTTTCGCTGATGGTGTAAATGCCAACCAATTGATCTTTATAAATTAAGGCCGAGGCTGGTATTAAGATATTATTCTCGTTGGTTTTAGCGTTTGCTATTGGTATCGCAACATTTACATACATTCCTGAGAAAAGTTCCTGCTGAGATGGCAAGGAAATTTTAATAAAATACTGGCCGCCACTGTATTGAGATGAAGTGCTTACTTCCGCTATTTTGCCGCTATACCTTTTACCTGTTGATTTTACTTCCAATTCTGCTACCATGCCTGTTTTGATGCTGGCAATATCTGCTTCTGAAACAGATGCCCTCACTTCATAACTACCTACTTGTTCTACCATGAGTATGGGCATTCCGGGATTGGCTAAACTTCCTTCATCCAAGTTGCGTTGCGTAACAACTCCAGAGAAAGGAGTTGTAAGGTTTGTGTAGATCAGCATGGCGTCCGCTTCATTTTTCATTTGGTGGGCAGCCTCTACTTTTACCTTAACTGAATTATAGTGAAGCGTTATGTTCTCAAACTCTTTAGCCGAGGCACTTTTCTGCTTGTACAATTCTTCATAGCGTTCATAATCTTTCTTCGCATCTTTCAGTGCTGTTTCAGCTTCCGTTATCATTGCTTGTGCCTGTGCGCGTTTAGCCAAAATGTCTCCGTTGCTGATCGTTACAAGCAATTGTCCTTTTTTTACTTTATCTCCTACCTTAACTTTGAAGCCAGTAACAAAGCCCATCACACGGGTACTTATTACTGCCGTTTCTTTTGAAGTAACTTGGCCGCTGGTTGTTATGTAATTGGTTGCTTGAGTTGACACGGAACCGACTGTTACCGGAACGGCTGCTTCTTTGATAGATTGATTTTCCTTTTCATTTCCTGAGCAAGCAACGATCACTCCACCAAGGACCAGAAGGACTGCAATTTGATTTATTTTAAAATTCATATATGTTATTTTATTTTTCTGATGTTGATGTTAAAAATTGGAGATAGGATATTGTTGTATTGTATTGAAAGATGGCTTGAGCTCTCATTAATTTTTGTTGAGACAAAGAAGCCTGCGCTTGTAAAAGATCGTTGCTTGTTACCAAACCCTGTTCAAAACGGTTTTTAAGAATCCGTAAAGCTTCGCTAGCCTGGCTAACCGCGGTCTCGTATTGGGTAGTTGCGAATGACGCGTCATTCAGTTGACGTTTGGCTTTATCAAGTTCCAACTGGCTTTGTTCTTTCTGATACTTGAGTTGCTGTTCTAATTTGTTGCGCCCTACCTGATACTCAGAAACTTTATATTTTGTTGATGTGCCCGAGAATACATTCCATGAAAATTGAGCCCCTAGCAAATACGAATTAGAACCAAACCCCAAGGCTGATTTGTCGTTGATAAAATAATTTGCGAACGCATTAAGCTTGGGCATGTAAGCCATTCTTCCGGAACTGATCATCCTATCTTGCGCCCGTATAGCGGCTTTCATCGATTGAAAATCTGCGCGGCCTTCATTTACTTGTAATTCTATTGCTTGCTCATTATTAACTCGACTGATACTGTCTGTAGCATAAACAATTCCCGTTTTTGTTCCCATTAACAAGCTCAAATAATCAGAGGCATTCTTTACATTACTTTTTGCTTCAGATAACTTACTCTGTGTGGCGGTTACCTGCACTTGCACTTGCAACACGTCTGACTTTTGAAGCAAGCCCTTTTCAAAACGATTATTAGTTGATGTATAAATTGCGTTACTTGTTTGAAGAGCCTCGTTTAAAACATTCACCGCTTCGTGTGCCAATTGCAACTGTGCATACGCCTTTTGAACCTCAAGGATTATAAAATCTTTGGTGCGTTTCGTTTTATAAGCGTAAACATTGATTTGCTCATGGGCAGCCATCCGCGAGTAAATCATGTCCATATTGATTAACGGTTGATTCAGCTCCGCCTTGGCCATGAAATTTGGTGTAGCGGATGGATTGTTTAACCTACTTGGGTCAAAATCAGATTGTGTTATACCCTGCTGTTGCAACTTAAAGCCGAAAGCATTCAAAGGATTATTAGAGGTAAATGCGGTATAGCTAACATTGATCTGAGGAAGGAAAACTGCATTCGTCTGATTGAATTTAGCCGCGCTCCCTTCTTCATCTAATTTGGCGATGACTAATTCTCTGTTACTCTTTAAAGCAACTTCAAGTGCATCTTGTAATTTTAGTGGAGCTATTTCTTGCGCAGAAACCGATAACCCCCATGTAACTAGTAGCAACCCTAAATACTCTTTCATCATCAATTTTTTTTAACTGATGCAAAAGTATCCCAATCAAAAACTGATCACTGTGACCTAGGTCACCTTCATAAGAATTTATTATTTATTTTAGATTATCTAAAAAAAAAGAGACTGCATTCTTACAGTCTCTTTCTTATGAATAAAATGTTACGTTTAAATAATCGCTACTTCGCACAAACAAAGTTTGTCCTCGGTATTGCTGTTTCTGCGATAGCCTTGAAGCCTCCACTCACATCAATAAGATTATCCCAGCCTCTTGCTTTTAAAATAGAGATTGCGATCATAGACCTGTAGCCACCAGCGCAATGGACAAATATTTTTCCTTGTTTAGGTATCTCAGCAAGATGATCATTAATAAAATCTAGTGGAAGATTAATGGCACCTTCTACATGCTCAGCTTGAAACTCACTTTGCTTACGGACATCTATAATAATTGTATCCTTTGTCAACTTATTTGATAAATCTACAGCTGTAATTGAATTTATAGTATCTATTTCTTTTCCTGCAGCTACCCAAGATTCGAATCCTTTGTTCAGATAACCAAGTGTATTGTCATAACCAACACGAGCCAGGCGAGTAACTACCTCTTCTTCTCTGCCTTTATCGCTAACAATCAAAAGAGGCTGGTTCACTCCCGGTATCAATGCACCCACCCAAGGTGCAAAGCTGCCCTCAATACCTATATTAATTGAATTTGGTATAAAGCCCATCCTAAAATCATTAGCTGAACGCGTATCTAAGATCAATGCGCCTGTTTCATTGGCTATCAATTCAAACTCTTCGGTGGTTAAAGGCTGCGTACCTGATTTTATTACCTTGTCAATACTTTCATACCCTTCTTTATTCATTCTTACGTTCTCTGGAAAATAAGCAGGAGGAGCTTCTAAACCATCAGTAACTTCATTAACAAATTCTTCGCGTGACATGCTTGCCCGCAATGCATAATTCGTTTGCTTTTGATGTCCTAATGTGTCAACGGTGTCTTTGCTCATATTTTTGCCACAAGCAGAACCGGCACCGTGCGCGGGATAAACCGTGATACTATCGGCTAACGGAATTATTTTTGAATGTAGCGAATCAAATAAAAGACCCGCTAATTGTTCTTTCGTTAGGTGTGCTGCTTTTTGAGCCAGATCAGGACGCCCTACATCACCTAAGAAAAGGGTATCACCTGTAAATATGGCTACATCATTTCCATCTTCATCTTTCAAGAGGTAGGTAGTTGATTCCATGGTATGCCCAGGTGTGTGCAATACTTTGAATGTAACGTTGCCCACTTTCAATTCCTCACCATCAATCGCTATATGAGCTTTAAATTTTGGAGCAGCCGTTGGTCCAAATACTATTGTTGCCCCTGTTTTAGCTGCAAGATCCAAATGGCCCGAAACGAAATCAGCGTGAAAATGAGTTTCTAAAATATACTTAATGGTAGCACCATCGTTTCGAGCCCTTTCTATGTAAGAATCCACTTCACGAAGCGGATCAATAATGACGGCTTCATTTCCAGAACGGATATAGTAAGCGCCTTGCGCTAAACATCCGGTATAAATTTGTTCAATTGTCATAGCTGTAATCTTTTTGAATTTTCTCGTCTATTTGAGATTACAAAAGTAGGGCGCGTTATCATGTTTGTTGGTGACTTCTGTCACGGAGTAAACTATTTAAAGTTTCTGATTAATAGCTGGTGTCGTCCATTTTTACTTTTCCTCTAAATGTCCAAAAGACAAACGTTGTGTATGCAGCAACCAGCGGAACTCCAATGGCAGCTATTGTTAGCATTATGCCAAGTGATTTTTGTGAAGAAGCTCCGTTGTAAACCGTGATATTAAATGCTGGATCAATTGTAGATATTACAATATTGGGATATAAGTTTATTGTTACCGTTATCAGTAACAATGCGGAGGTTAACGCTGAGGATAAAAAGGCTTTAAAGTACACGCCCTTTTCTAGTAATCTTCTGGTATTGATGATTGTTAAAATGGTAAATAAAGGAACTAGAAATAGCGCTGGGTAAGAGCGAAACTTGTCAGCCGTTTGAGGCAAGTAAATCAACGTGGCCATGGTAAGTGTGACATACGAAATAACAAAAAAGCGACTTGTATTCTTGGCCAATATTTTAAGCTTTGTATGTAACCTGTTTTCTGTTTTCATTATTAAATACGTAGCTCCGTGCATCATAAAAAGTGCAAGGGTAGTAATTCCTGTTATAATTGAATAGGGGTTTAACAGATTGAAAAATCCGCCTTGATACTCGAAGTCTTTGTCGATCGGAATACCTTGCATAACATTACCTAAAACGACTCCAAGCAATACAGCAATTAAAATACTCGAAAGTGAATAAATGATATCCCACATTTTTCGCCACCAAAGCATAGGCTCTTTACTCCTGAACTCTATTGCAATGGCTCTAAAAATAAGTACTGTTAAGAATAGCATGAAGGGAATATAAAATGCTGAAAAAATTGTTGCGTATACTTCTGGAAAGCCCGCAAACAATGCGCCCCCGCCAATAACCAACCACACTTCATTGCCATCCCAAACGGGACCAATGGCGTTAAGTGCTATCCTTCTACTTTCCTCCTTTTTAAAGAACAAGTGCAACGCACCTGAGCCTAAGTCAAAGCCATCTAAAATTGCGTAGCCAGTAAATACAGCACCTACAACCAAAAACCAAAGGGTGGGATAATCGATACCTAACAATGTTTGCATAGAATTAATTTAGGAGTGGATTGTTGCGTTTTGAATGCTCAGGTATCGCTTCATGTTCCTCAAAACCATGTTGGATTTTCTTGTTTAGCAAATAAATAAACAGAGCAAAAAGCGTTGCATAAATGAAGGTAAAAAGGAATAATGAAAACATCACCTGATTAGCCTTAACGGATTTTGATAAAGCATCGCTGGTTCTGAGAAGTCCATACACTACCCACGGTTGTCTTCCCATTTCTGCGGAAAACCACCCTAACTGATTTGCCAATTGTGGCAACACAACTGAAAAAGAAAATATGGTAAGTAGCCATTTGTAGCTAAACAATTTACCCCTCCACCAAAGAAACATCGCGAACAGTGTTAGGCCGATAAGGGTAACCCCAATTGCGACCATTAAATGATAGGTTTGAAAAACCGCATTCACCTGTTTCGGTCTGTTGTTTTCCGCGAAAGCATTCAACCCTTTAACGGGAGTGGTAAAATTATTATGAATCAAAAAACTAAGGCCTCCAGAGATTTTAACACCTGTAACAGTTTGCTCTTTTTGGTTTACATATCCAACTAAATACATATCGGCAGCTTTCAAACTATCATAATGCCCCTCAAAGGCTGCTAGCTTTGCCGGTTGATTTATGGCCACACCATTTGCCGAGTGATGCCCTGTAAATAATTGCAGCAGACCTGAGATAGAGGCTACCACTAATGCTATTTTGAATGCTTTTTGCGAGAGCTCAACATGTCTATTCTTTAACAAATAATATGCGTGAACGCTTAACACCAAAAATGACCCTGCTAAAAAAGCGCCAATAATTACGTGCGATAGCCGATCTACTGAAGATGGATTGAACACCATTGCCCAAAAATCAGTAATTTCTGCTCTGGCTTTCATGCCTTCACCTACTATGTGATAGCCTGCTGGAGTTTGCTGCCATGAGTTAGCCACCACAATCCATATTGCTGAAAACATAGAGCCTAATGCGACCATGATGGTGGCAAAGAAATGAACCTTTGGAGATACTTTGTTCCAACCAAAAATTAACAAGCCTAAAAATCCACTTTCTAGCGCGAAAGCAAAAATTCCTTCGGCAGCTAATGCGCTTCCAAAAATATCGCCTACGTATCGTGAATACGTTGCCCAGTTAGTTCCAAACTCAAATTCCATTACAATGCCCGTGGCTACTCCTATGCCGAAAATGAGGGCAAATATTTTTATCCAAAAACGAGTCATCTTTTCGTAAATCTTATCACCCGTTTTTAAGTACGCTCCTTCCATTGCCACCAGAATTACACCCAAGCCAATGCTGAGTGGCGGATAGATGTAATGAAAGCTAACCGTGAAGGCAAATTGAATTCTACTGAGTATTTCAACATCCATAATTTCTGATTTTATAACTACTCTACTTCTTATGTTTATTTGCGAACAATTTAATGACTTCTAACACAAAATCTCTTTTGAAAGAATTACCAATGCCATTGCAAGTGCAAACCAACCGAACCCTTTTTTCAAATTACTACCATCAATAAACTTTGATAGATAAGTTCCAATAAAAACACCCGCGATAGCAAAACCAGAGATTATGGCTACCAACGGATAATTTAATTGAATACCTGTTCCTAGGTCACCCAAAAAACCTGACAAAGAATTGATAGTAATGATGACCAAGGAGGTGCCAATTGCCTTTTTCATTCCGAGGCCAGCAAATAAAACCAAGGCGGGTATAATCAAAAATCCACCACCTGCTCCAATGATGCCCGTAACTACGCCCAATATAATCGCTTGAATTGACATCTTTAAGTAGTCTAATTGAATTTCGGAACCTTCTTCAACTTCTGTAGTCTTGCTCGTAATCATTTTGAAAGAAGCGATGATCATGAGAACGGAAAAGAAGATCATGAGCAAAGTGTCTTTTGTAAGGAGAAATGCCCCTGCTGAGAAAATTATCGGAGGTATGTGCGGCAGGAAAAAATGTCTGGTCAAATAAACTGCAACCAGCGATGGGATTGAAAACAAGATAGCAGTTTTGAAATCGACTATTTTATTTAATGAACTACGAATGCTGCCCACTAAAGAAGTAGAACCGACAATAACAAGTGAATAGGCTGTGGCAAAAACAGGCTCGATGTGAAATAAGTAGACGAGCATTGGAACAGCGATTATTGAACCCCCTCCGCCAATAAGACCTAAAGACACCCCAATTAGGGCAGAGACCGCATAGCCAAAAAAATTATCCATTTCCGATTAATTCACTGCAAAGTTGGTAATTAAACCTGCGTGACTTGAGTGACTGCAGTCACATACAATTAAAAAAATGTTAGGCTTATGTTACTAGAAACGTGTCGGAAGAAAAATGTGATTAAAATTCATTAATTTAGTCAGCGCAAAGATTTAAGCTTCTCCCAAGCTGTACTTCACCTAAATTTCACCTCATATGCAAGAAAACATCGTAAGCATTAATTTTATTGCGAAGAACAATAAAGAGTATCTTCAGTTTGATTTTCCCAGCCATCTTTCTGAAGCAATTGCTTCCAATGCCATAGAACGCTGGAACGAAAAGATGAAAGTCAACAACACTAAAGTTTCAATAATTTATAATTGCGCAAAAATGACGGGTTTTGATACCAGTGCGCGGAGGATATGGCAAGACACCATGAAGCAGCATAAAAATCAAATTGATGTTATTTGGCTTGTGAGCGACAATACTTTTTCGAGGAGCAGCGAAAACTATGGGTCTTCTTACTGGGTTCCCTATAAAGGTTATCAAGACCATGAGCGATATAAAAGACTAAGATTTACCATCAAAAATTTAAGCGAGTAATTTCATTCCTGGAAATAGAAATTCGCTTTTGAGATTCAAGCTTTTTTAAGAGTCGTGAAATCACTTCGCGCGATGAATTCAAATCATCTGCGATTTCATGATGGGTAATGGAAATTTTAGAGCCTAATGAATCGAATTGGCGTTTCAGATAAAATTCGAGTTTTTCATCCATCGAGTGGAATACAACATGGTCAATAACCTCTAATAATTCGCTAAAGCGGGAGCGGTTGGTTTCCAATACAAAATAATACCATTGCTTATGTTCCTTCATGAGGGCATCCATATGAAGAATAGGAACGGCTAAGGCCTTCACATTCGTTATTGCTCTTGCTTTGATGGCACTCGTCTCATTTTTAGCTGCGCAAATCATGGATAAGGCACATGCACCACCTCTCTCCAAGTAATACAGAAAAAACTCTTCACCATCATCGCCCTCCCTGTATAGTTTTACCCTGCCCTCTAAAATTAAAAGTGAATTCTTGAAATATTGGCCTGACCTCATAAGGATCTCACCTTCCTTAAATTCTGTTACCTGACCTATGGTTTCCAAGTGAGAAATAAGTTCCGTATCGAATTGAGGAAAAATTGAATTTAGTTGCAATGCGCTCATACTTCAAAGTTACAAAAGCCAAGCCCTAATTCTTAAACCTATTGTAATTGTTTTACGACCACTTCTTTCTCTATAAAGCCAGTATTTGACCAAACCAGAGATTTTGCTTTATAAATTTGCAGCACAGGTATGGCATCAATGTTCAATTCCTTACATAAAGCCTGGTTCTCGTCTGTATTTATACTGATTACAACTACCTTATCGGCCATTTCCTTCGAGATTTCATCTATGTATGGCTTCATTTTTTTACAAGGCGCACACCAGTGGGCATAAAAATCAATAAGCACTAATTTGTTGGTTTCAAGCAACGCATCAAACTGTTGTTTACTTAAACCATCTGGCGGTGCCTCCGCACCTTTAGTTTCCGGTAGATTAGCGGCTCTCCATTTCATCAATCCACCTTGCATTTCATACACTTCTTTGAAACCGACTGTTCTCATTTTGTCTGCAGCAGCGGAACTTCTTCCGCCACTCAAGCAATAAATAAAAACTGGTTTTGATTTGTCCAAGTTTACTATTTGTGCATCAAATTCAATCCCATTCCAATCATAATTCAAAGCATTCTTTACATGACCCTTCGCAAATTCTGCTGGGGTGCGCACGTCAATTATGGTTGGTGAAGGAATTGCCTTTATTTTTTCGGCAAACGCTGAAGGAGAAAGAACAGTATTTGAAGTCTCTGTTGATCGATTTGTACAGCTACTGATTAGAAGGGCAACCAGGGTAATTGAAAATAGGTTTCTCATTACGTTGAATGTTGATTAATTATTTGTTCGAGATTCTTGGCAAGCACAACGCCAGATTGCCGCCACTTTATTTCACCTTTCTTAAAAAGTATTAGCGTAGGAACCCCTTGGATTCTATAGGATGAAGCCACGCTTGGATTTTTATCAACATCTATTTTGATAATAGTTGCTTTATCGCCAACACTCGTTTTGAGTTCGTCCAAAATGGGTTTCATCATTTTACAAGGACCACACCACTCAGCAGAAAAATCTACTAAGGTGGGTGTATCACTTTTTATCAGCTCTGCGAATGTTGTTGCCATGTTATTTTTATTTTACTTCTTCGTATTGCACCTCTTGAATGTCGGTTTCTACTTTTTGTTTTGGAGGTATGGCAGTAAAGCAACTTCCTGAAGCACAACCAAAAGCAAATAAGCCCATGGATGCAAAATAGCCACCTAACGCTATGCCCAGCCATTGCTCATGGATTGCGGATTGAAAGATGATGTAACAGCCCATAAGTAAATAGAGCACCCGTATAAAAGTCCAGTTAGTTAAAATTCTAGTCTTCATTTCTCTCTCTTTTTTAGCTATTTTTTCCTTCCTACAAATCTTACTACCTCAGCTTCACCTTGATGAAATTTGCCTTCATGAAGAATTATTGTTTCATAGAACAACGCTTCAATGGTCAATCCTTTAAAATTTTCTTCAAGGATTTCCTGTGTAAGTAACATGGATGTATCCTTGGGGCCGCCAGAAGAATTTTTAAGCTGGGCTGGATTGAAAGCTTCTAAAATAATGTAGCCTTCAAGCTTTAACCAGGAAACCATTTTTTGGTGAACATCTTGTCTTATTGCACTGGGAAAATGAGCATAGATGAGCGCTATTACATCAAACGATTCTTTGGGATATTCCACTGCCAACGCATCGGCCACTTGATAGTGCACTTCAACATTATTTTGGTTGGCCAGTTGCTGCGCTTTCTTAAAACCTTCTTCGCTTTGATCAAATGCGTTTACTTGCCAACCTTGTTGAGCAGCAAAAACGGCATTTCGTCCTTCGCCTTCGCAGGGGAAAAGTATTTTACCTGCGGTGAGTGTAGCTAATTTTTCTTTTAAAAACGTATTAGGCTCAGTTCCATAAACAAACTCTTGTTCGCTGTATCTTTCATTCCAGAAGCTACTTGTCATAACGGGATCTTTATTATTAAATTAGACTTAACTATTCTAAACTTTGCTCAAAGCTAGTTTGGGCTTTTGCACCAGGCGGTGACCAAAGTCACACAGAGAAAACAAAATCGAATCTTATTAAGTTGCAAAAGGAGTCTAAGCCAATACTATTCAACTTGCATGAGGCTAAGTTTTACACCCAACGCAAGGAAATCATTGAGGGGGTGTTGAAAGAAGTGCAAATTTACAAAACCAATTCTTTTCAAGAAAGCTAGTTTCAGAATCAATCCTTACAAAAACCAAAGATTGTCTTTTCCGAATTGGGGGATTTCGTCCCCATCGAAATGGGATTTATGTTATTGCTTTTCTTTAAACTGGCAGTTGCTGAGATTTCCTCGATAACTGAATCGTGACTTATTTACATTCCTATTTGTTTTAATCGTTCTATCCTTTCTTTACCTTCAATTAAAAGGCTGTGTATTTTTTGCTCTAATTGTTTTTTCGGTGGTAGTTCTGTCCAGTATTCGGCTACCATTATACCGTCTTTGTGCATTTCCAATAATTCTATTTGCTCCCTCTTGCTTTCGGCACACAGTATTAAGCCGACAGGTGGCAATTTTCTTTATTTTCGTACTTATCCAGCCATTTTAGATACAATTACATTTGCCTTTTATGCTCGGCTTCAAACTTGCCCAACTTTAATTCTATGGCTACCAATCGCTTTAAATTGCGGTGGTAAAATAGAAGGTTTAAGTGAAAAATCTTCGCCATCTATGATCATCCGCTTTTGGCGTTCCACAAAGGCAAAGCCTTTGCCCAATTCTAAGATAAAAGCTTCTAACTCTCGTAAAATAGCGGCCTATAAATCCTTTTTTTAAATAGCTGCTTTGCAGCCCTAAGGAATCCAACAAGTATGAGTCTTTAAATGTGTTGTAAGTGGCAGGGTGGTCACTAGTATTTTGTAAATTGGCTATGCTACTTCTTCCAAATGTTTTGGTACTGATTTGTGTGCGTAATTCTCTTATACCTAACCCTTGTGTGGCCGATACACTGTTTTGCTTCTTGGTTTTTGAGTGGGATTAATTCTCTAAAATGCGACCAACTCAATTGTCGCGACAGTGTCGCGACAATTTGCATATCGGGAAATTAGCTGCCTTTTTTATTTCTCCAATCCCAAAGGACAATATCCCAACTGACGCCTCCGTAAGTAAGCACATCGACTACCTGGAAGCCCGTTGTCGTGTGTGCCTTTAATGATCGGGGATTATCGCGCGCTACGTCAGTAACCAAATAATCATACTCAGCTGACAAACAATCCCGATAGTGGTTGTACATCCGTTGTACCAACCCTTGCCCCCGGTATTCCTTCGCTACACACAACTGGCCAACTACCACGTAATTTACATCTGCAAGCAATTTCCCATGAAAACTCAACCTATCGATAGAATTAAATAAGTCGGCCAGCAAATCGTGATGATGCCTAACAGATTTTGTGGCCACCAGCGCATACCCTGCAACCAAGTCCCCCGATTTTGCAATTATAGCTGGGGCGGCATCATGCATGGCTTTAAAAAAATCCATTGAATATTCTGCAGTGACAAAACCCTGAGAATCTGCCTCCTCCTTACTGATTAGGTGTTTAAGATTTTTGCGCTGAAGTTCCTTGATTCCCTCTAACTCAGAAAAAGTCTCCGTCCGCTTAATTTCAACCATTTCTATTAAAGGGTTTTTATGCTAATATTTTTATACCAGACCTCGCCACCATGATCTTGAAGATCTATGCCTCCCTTCTTAGCTTTGCCATAGCCTTTGGCTTCGTTCCATTTACTGGCTGCTTTCCTTTTGTTCCAATCTTCCGAACCGAACTCATACGAAACTGCCTTTTTTCCGTTTAACCAATGTTCTACCTTATTACCGTTCACAATAATCTTGGTAAGGTTCCACTCTCCTACCGATTTTGGTGCTACCGCAGATACATACATACCATAGTTTGACGCAGTTTTTTGCCAATCTTCTATTTTACCTGGGTAGCCCACATCGTCCAACACTTGATATTCGGGGCCACTTAAATAAGGCTCGTTGAACTCTTCGGTAGCTCGGTAAATAATACCACTATTTCCTTGCGGGGATATCTTCCACTCGATGGTCAATTCAAAGTTCTCGAATTGCTCATCGGTAATAAGATCTGCGCGCTTCTCTGCCCCATCGAAAGGCTTGCAATGCAAAACTCCATCTTTTACTTCCCATGAGTTGTTTTCTTTTCCTTTAAAGAAATGCCAGCCCGTAAGTGTTTTTCCATCAAATAGACTTTTGGTGTTTGATTTTTGGGCGAATGAACCAGATGCGCTGGCAATGGTTATCAGTAGAATGCTTATTTTCTTCATAGTCAGTTTAATAGTTTAAACCAAAATTGTCGAAATCATCCATCGCATCAAAATTATTGCGCAAATGAAACGGGGTGTGGGCAAAAGCTTCAACGATAAGTACACACATATTTAGCTCTTTTACAATTTTCTGCTCCCAAAATCGGATTACGAACCAGCCCAACTTTGCCAGTTGCTCATTTACTTCATTATCGCGCTGCATGTTGCGCTCAATTTTCGGTATCCAAAAACCTCTGTTCGATTTTAGTTTTTCTTTTTTCTCGTCCCATTGGTAGCCATGCCAAAATTCACCATCCACAAAAATGGCCAGTTTGAATTTACTGATTACAATATCCGGTTTCCCGGGAAGTCTCTTCACATTGATACGATATCGATACCCGCGCTTCCACAGTTCTTTTCTAAGTAATAGCTCAGGCTGGGTATTTTTACTTTTGATCTTACCCATCAATTTCGACCGATCGGCTGTGGTGTAGAAACCAGCTTCCTCGTTGAAGCGAGGCACCTTGATGGGTTTTAGTTGGTAGGGTTTCAATTATCTCATCTTGAGATTAGAAAGGGATGTAATTTCGTAATAACCAATTCAAAAAATCTTCCCAGGATTCAATATCCCATTCGGATCAAACACTTTTTTAATACCACGCATCAAATTCAAATTGATCTCACTCAACGCCAACGCCATATAGGGTCTTTTTGCTATACCTATACCATGCTCGCCAGACAGCGTTCCTCCAAGGCTCACCGTCAGCTTAAAAATTTCTCCGATACCTTCGTTTACTTTGGTATTCCAATATTCTTCATCCAAATTTTCTTTCAGAATATTTACGTGAAGGTTGCCATCGCCTAAATGGCCAAAACAAACAGTATTGAAATTATAGCGTTTGCCTATTTCTTTTATTCCGTTGATTAGTTTGGGAAGATTGGCTCGCGGCACCACTACATCGTCCGACTTGGTGAGTGTGTACCAATTTACGGCAGGTGAAATATTCTTACGAATCTTCCACAACTCGGCTTTTTGTGCTGCTGTTTCTGCAAATAGAATCTCACCACTTTCAAATTTTTCTACTACGCCCATCACGCGCTCTGCGTCTCTCATTAACACTTCTTCATCGTTACCGTCTAGCTCACAAAGTAAGTAGGCGTTCATACCCTCTACGAGTTTCGTGGTAACAGGGCTGTTCAATACTTTTTCGCAATATTCAAACGTTTTGGCCGCTGCTTCTTTCTCAAAAAACTCCATGCCACTGGGGGTAATTCCATCGACATAGATGGCGGCTATGGCCTTGCAAGCTTCCTCGTTGGTGCTGAAGGGAATCATCATCAACACGTTCTTTTTTGGGTAGCCGCGTAGCTTGAAAACAATTTTTGTAATAATGCCCAACGTGCCTTCACTACCACACATGAGCTGGGTTAAGTTATATCCAGTTGAGTTTTTCAGTACGTTGGCGGCAGTCCAAATAATTTCGCCTGTAGGCAAAACCACTTGCATATTCAAAACATAGTCGCGGGTAACGCCATATTTCACGGCCTTCGGGCCGCCCGAGTTATTGGCCAAGTTGCCTCCTAAAAAGCAAGAGCCTCCGCTGGCAGGGTCTGGCGGATAGAATAGCCCCTTCTCTTTCACCGCATTTTGAAATACTTCGGTGATCACGCCTGGTTCTACTGTTGCTTGCAAATTCAATTCATCTATATCCAATATTTTATTGAACCGTTCCATTGAAATTACTACTCCCTTTTTGACTGGAATAGCGCCACCACTGAGGCCAGTACCTGCTCCACGAGGCGTGGTAGGCAGCTTGTAGTGATTACAAATTTTCAAAAGCTCGCTCACCTCATCTGTGTTAGCGGGCTTCAACACCACATCGGGCATGAAAGAATAATCTTCTGTTTTATCGTGAGAATAATCGTACCGTCTTTCTTCATCCAACATCATGTTATCTTCGCCCACAACAGATTTGAATTGATCCAAAATCGCCTCCTTTATGCCTGGCGAATCAATCACTAAAGTTTCTTTTTCGTATGCCATGATGTATTAACTTTGAAATCGAAATGATGTTTAAGACTAAGGGCAAAAATACATATTTACTGATTTACAAAATCTCCCTTTTGTGCTTGTCTATCGTTTTTCTTTCCAGTTGTGCTTCCCGAAAGGCCAAGTTAAGGGATAAAACAGTAGATGAAGTGATAAAGACTGCGAGAAGCTATACTGGAACTCCTTACCTGTGGGGCGGCACCACCCGATCGGGGTTAGATTGCTCTGGCTTGACCTTAAATGCATTTAAAGCAGCAGACATTACCCTGCCAAGAACAGCAGATGCTCAGGCTATTTTGGGAGAAAAAGTGAAAGTAAAAGAACTACAGCCTGGTGACTTACTGTTTTTCGCCACCGGAAAAAAGAAGCGCGAAATCACCCACGTGGGCATCGTAACAGAGTTAAAAGCAAAAGATAACATCAAATTTATACATGCCTCTACCTCGTTGGGAGTAGTGGAGACCAATCTTTTTTCCGATTATTTTTTTAAGCGATTTAAGTTAGCAAGAAGGATTATTAGAGAATAGTTAATTCAATTTTTTATATTCAACGAGTTAAGACTTTAAAATTGAGGTTATGAATCCTGAAAAAACTAAAAAAAAAGCTAAAAGCGATTTAAAAAAAGGTCAGGAATTGAATATCTATGGTTCAACGCAAATTAATGCCGCGGGAGGTATAGAGGCCTTCAACAAGCTAATAGAAAATGACAAACCCATAAAAGTGCCAAAAATTGAGTTTACCGATCAAGAGTGGGAAGAAATGAAAATCATTTTGAAGCAATAGATCATGATCGCATTATTGGACACCAACGTTATCCTTCAAAATCATATTCGAAAAAGTATTGACATTGAATTACATACCACAGATAATGATTTTGATCACGTGACCTTTAATAGGTCTTAAATTAAAAAAAGAAGCTTAAAGAAATAAATAAAATACCTATTGGGATAGCCATTTGAAAAAAGACTAAACATGAAAACTACACGAAGAAGATTTTTAAAAGCCGGAGCATTGCTAACTCCATTTACCTTTATACCAGAGATTTTCGGAAAAACAACTGCTGTGAATAAGCCACTCATCATTTCTACGTGGAATTTCGGTGTGCCTTCCAATGCAGCCGCTTGGACGGTGCTTTCCAAGGGAGGGCGCGCACTGGATGCGGTTGAAACCGGTGTTCAAGTGCCAGAAGGCGATCCTACAGAAACCTCCGTGGGACTTGGTGGCTTGCCCGACCGCGATGGCCGCGTTACGCTAGACGCTTGCATTATGGATGAACATGCTAACATTGGCTCCGTGGCTTGCTTGGAGCACATTGTGCACCCCATATCTGTTGCCCGAAAAGTGATGGAAAAAACTCCACACGTGATGCTTGTGGGAGATGGCGCATTGCAATTTGCATTAGCCAACGGGTTTAAAAAAGAAAATTTACTTACCCCCGAATCGGAAAAAACGTGGAAGGAGTGGTTAAAAAAAGCGGAATACAAACCGGTGGCAAACATCGAAAACCATGATACTATTGGTATGTTGGCGATGGATAAAAGCGGAAACCTTTCGGGCGCGTGTACCACCAGCGGCATGGCTTTTAAAATACACGGACGAGTAGGTGATTCGCCCATTATTGGCGCGGGGCTTTTCGTTGACAATGAAGTTGGCGCGGCCACTTCAACTGGAGTAGGCGAGGAAGTGATACGCATTGTTGGCTCGCACCTTGTTGTTGAGTTAATGCGCCAAGGCAATTCACCATTCGCTGCGTGTAAGAAAGCGGTGGAGCGCATTGTAAAAAACCAACCTCAAAAATCGAAAGAGATGCAAGTTGGCTTTTTGGCGATTAACAAAAATGGCGAACATGGGGCTTTTGCTTTGCAGAAGGGGTTTACCTATGCATTGTACACAGAAGAAGTGCCGAATAAATTATTTGAGGCGAAGAGTTATTATTAAGGCTATCTTCTTTAATTGAATTTAGTATTTTTAACCAAACAAATTCTATGAAGCCATTAGTTATTTCACCGAGAAGTAAAAAAGAATTCGATTTTGTTAATGAATTGCTCGCAAAATTGAACATATCGACTAGATCACTTTCCAAGGAGGAAATTGAAGACCTAGGTATGATTAAATTGATGAAAGAAGCTGACCGGACAAAAAAGGTTTCGAAGGAAGCCATTTTTAAAAAATTAAAACCATAATGAAGGTTGAGTTCTTATCGAAATTCGAAAAAGACCTAGATGACTTGAAACATGCACCAACAAAACATTCTCTTATCGCATTAATTGAAAAACTTGAAGAAACAGCAGACTTTTTGGATATCCCAAAATTAAAAAAACTCAAAGGTTACAAGAATGCATACAGAATTAGAGTTAGGGACTATCGCGTTGGTATCTTTATTGATGAAGGCACCATCCAACTTGCGAGGGTAAAACATAGAAAAGACATCTACAAAATTTTTCCTTAACAGATGACCATCGAGATTGTAGTCTACACCATAGAAGCTGCCCTTAAAGCGCAAGAAGGAGGTGCTAACAGAATTGAATTGTGCGACAACCCTGCCGAGGGCGGAACAACCCCCACTATGGGCATGGTAGATGTAATCAGAAAAAATCTCACCATCGATGTTTTTGCCATGCTTCGCCCAAGGGGTGGCGATTTCTGCTACTCGCACAATGAATTTCATGTCATGAAAAAAGACATGTATCAGCTACAAAAGCTAAGCGTAGATGGGTTTGTGTTTGGAATCTTAAATCCAGATGGAACATTAGACAAAAAAAGGTGTAAGGAGTTGATTGGTCTCGCTAGGCCTTTGAAAGTTACCTGTCATCGTGCGTTTGATATGACACGCGATCCTTTTGAAGCCCTCGAAGACTGTATTGCAGTAGGCTTCGATCGCATCCTCACCTCGGGTCACAGATTAACCGCTCTTGAGGGTGTTGATTTGATTGCAGAATTGATCAAAAAAGCCAACGGCCGAATTGCCATTATGCCTGGTTCGGGTGTGAATGAAAAAACGGTAGAGGCAATAGTATCCAAAACCGCGGCAAAGGAAATACATTTCTCTGCTACTGCTTTCCGCGAAAGCGAAATGATTTATCGCAACGAAAAAATAAGTGCGATGGGCGAAGAAGGAAAAAGCGAGTTTCAGCTTCGTACTGCCGACCCCGAAAGAATAAAGCGAATGAGGCAATTGGCAGAAAAAGCAAAAACGTTGCGTGGATAGCAATTAAAAAATATCTTTGCAGCCCTCGGGGGATTAGCTCAGCTGGCTAGAGCGCTTCCATGGCATGGAAGAGGTCATCGGTTCGACTCCGATATTCTCCACGTAAAAAGCTAACCGAATTGGTTAGCTTTTTTTCTAAGCCATCACCGACACCATATTCAAAATTTGCTTTCCCAAAGAAGTGTCTCCCTTAATTGATATCCTTTTCTCTGCTTCATTCAAACTAATTCCCTTGGTGAAAAGCTTCCAAGCATCTTGTTGATTTATTTCAACTATTGATGATGGCTTACGCTCCACGGAAGTAAACGACCAGACTTTATTCGAATATTGAATGGCCCATTTCCCACCACTTTCGCCAGTTATAATTGTCTCGAGTATTGTTCCCTCCACAGCGGCCACATCGCGATAGGTATAAGGTAATGCCATCATAAACGTTTTAATAACAGGCGAGAATAATTCTGGATTCATTATGCCATCAACCCCTACTGCTTCTCTTATTTGTTGCTGATGATGCCATTTTTCTGTGTATTCGCGAGCGATGTGAAACCAGTTTTTGGATTCTTGCTCTCCTGCCCACCCTACTGAGAATACTGAAATAGCAAACGGATCGAGCCCACTCAAGTAGTGATAATATTCTTTCCCTGAACTTTCCAGCATATCAACCAAAACGGCAGGACTTATCCTTTTGAAACTCGTTACCCATTCGGCATTGAGCCGGTTCAGGTATGGCACAATGGCCTCTGATTCATTTTGCCGCACTCCAAAATACCTATCACGGAGCATAGAAAGTGTTCTCAAATTACCATCCAGCAAATGTGCGGCTATGTCTTTTACAAACCATTGTTTTGCAAGGGTTGGTTTAGCCCAATCGTCATCAGTTAAAACTCTCAATAACTCAATAAGCTTTTGGTCGAGGGTCTGAAAAAGGTGAACTGTCGGGATGGGAATGTTCATACCTTACACGTAACCAAATCACCTTCCACCCGGAGGGCAATTCTTTCTGAGGTACTCGGTGTATAAAGTTGACAGATGCTCAGATGTTCCTTCCCCCTCACTTATGCCATGTGTGCGGTTGGGGTAGGGCATAAATTGAAATTGCTTATTGTGCTTAATCAATTCATTCACCAACATTTCGGCATTAGCGTAATGAACATTGTCGTCACCCGTTCCATGAATGTAGAGTAAATTGCCTTTCAAGTTTTTGGCGTAGGTAATGGGCGAGCCCGCAATAATGTCGGCCAAATTTTCCTGTGGCAAGCCCATGTATCGCTCTTGATAAATATTGTCGTAGGTGAGTTGATTGGCAACAGCGGCCACCGCTATACCGGTCTTGTAAATCTCAGGAAACTGAAACATCAAATTGAGTGTGGCGGAGCCTCCCCCACTCCAGCCCCACACCGCTGTTCTTTCCGCATCTACATACGCGAATTTCAGAATTTCTTTCGCGGCCAATGCCTGATCGCGAATATTTACAATCCCGATCTTCTTATGAACAGACTTCCTCCAAGCTCGGCCTTTTGGTGCTGGCGTTCCCCTATTATCAATCGATACGTAGAGGTAGCCGTCCTGTCTCATATCACCATTGTACAAATAATTATCGGCAACGCCATACTGATCGTGCACGTTGGCACCCCAAGGTTCAGTGTAGACGTAAAATACAATTGGATACTTTTTTGATGCGTCAAAATTGGTGGGCTTTACCATCCAGGCATCCATTTCAATCCCTTCTTCGGTTTTTACTTTAAAGAACTCGACCTTCTTTTCGTCCTGCGCTGCCGCTAGTTGATTCTTCAAACTCTCGGCCTCCGTTAAGGCTTTGTTGGTAGTGAGGTCGATAAGTTCGCTGATGGGTTTTGTAGAGCTATTGGAAAAGCGATGTTGAGCAAATTTTCCGTTGGGAGAAATTGAATAGTCGTGCGTTCCTGAAATATCAGAAGGAGTAACCATCTCTAACTTGCCTTTTCCATCGAGCTTGGTTTTGTACAGATACTTCTGCGTGGCGTTGGTTGGCGATGCCAGAAAATAAACATAATTGTTTTTCTCATCTACCAACCGTATGTCCATTAGATCGAAATCGCCTTTGGTGATAAGTGTTTCCTTTGACCCATCTTTCGAAATTCGATAGAGGTGGCGCCATCCATCTTTTTCACTTAGCCAGAGGAACTCCTTGCCGCCATTGATAAAAGTTAGTTTATGCCTAAACTCTAAGCCATATACATTTTCCCAAGGTGTATAAATATCAATCCATGCATCATCGCGCTCGCTGAAAACAACCTTTGATTCACCCGTTTCCGGATTACAAGAAAAGATTTTACTTTCATTCTGTTTCCGATTTAATTGCTGTACAAACAACTCCGAGGCGGTTAACCATTCCATTCGGGGCAAGTAATGTTGGCGCGGGTCACCTAGAAAGCGTAACCAATTAGTTTTTTCAGAGGTGATGTCTACCACCCCAATCTTAGCTGGCGATGGCGTTTGGCCGATGGTAGGATACTCCACTGGAATAACTTGGGAATAAACAGAATCGGTATTGTTAATCATATAAAAGTCACGAATCTGATTCGCATCAATACTCCAAAACGAAATATGCTTGCTATCGGGACTCCATTGAAAACCATCGCGACAAGCAAATTCCTCTTCGTACGCCCAGTCGAACGTTCCATAAATTAACTTTCTTGTTCCATCTTTTGTAAGTTGTTTTATCGACCCGTTTAGCAAGCTTTCAACGTAAAGGTTATTTCCGCTCACATAGGCGGCATTCAATCCATCGGGCGAAATTTTGGCAAACATAAGTGAAGAGGCAGGCAGACTGCGACCTAACTTAGCTAATGATTTAGTCTTTCTGTTATAAACCCAATAATCACCTTTTGTATCCAACCTCCATACTTTTACTGTATTGGTGTAAATCAAAATTTGGCTTCCATCTGGGGTTATTGAAAAACTCCTTACGGCAAGGGTATTTCCACCTTGGGGTGTTAAATCGGACTTCGAAAGAAGTGTTTTTCGCTCATTGGAAGGCAGCATGATTTGAATTACTTCGCCTTTCTCAATTTGGAAATACGAATTGCCATCTTGCGCCCATTTTAATGGTTGTGCATTAAGCAGTACAGAAATTATCGAAAACAAGAAAATAAGCTTCTTCATGAGAGATCGTGTTTAATTATACCCAAAAATAGAAATCCATTTCCTCTTACCCACTACTTTTTTGCGTCTGTTGCCTTTTGAACTGGAAAAATCGCCAAGGTCAATAATTCGGTATGCCTTACCAATGTCACATCAACCATGGATAGTATGTCCTTCATAGTAAGTTCCTTAAAAAGTTGGTTTAATGAGTTTACAGGTTTGTTGTTAAATGAAATAATAATGTCGCCCTCTTTAATTTGAGATCTGGCAGCTGGCGAGTTAGGTTCAATGGCGGTTACAAACAAACCCTTTTCATTCTGGATATGATGATGTCTCTTTACCTTTGGGTTGATAACTACCTCTTGCAATTGAAATCCTAGGTAGGCCTTAAACACCTTGCCGTCCTTGATTAATTGGGCAGCAATAATCTTGGCAGTGTTTATGTCAACGGAAAAACTAATCCCTTGAGCCCCGCTGATAATGGCTGTATTTACACCAATCACGTCACCCTCGGTGGTAATCATTGGGCCGCCTGAGTTTCCCGGATTCAAGGCTGCATCCGACTGGATTACATTGTCTACTAACATTCCTGATTGGGTTCGCATGGTTCGCCCCAAGGCACTTACAACTCCTGTGGTCACGGTGTGTTGGTAGCCCAAGGGATTTCCGATGGCGATCAAAAACTGACCAATTTGCAGCTGGCTGGCGTCCCCTAGTTTGGCAATGCCATACCCATGACTTTCAATTTTCAATATCGCTAGGTCGGTGTCTGGGTCCTTTCCGACAAGGGACGCTTCTATTTCATTTTCATTGAGCAACGAAACCATCATTTTATCTGCTCCTTGTACTACGTGGTTATTTGTGAACAATAAACCATCTGAACTAAATATAAAGCCAGAGCCCGAACCAGCTGGCTTTAGTTTTCCTTGTGAATTTTTGTAAACATCTATTTTGACTACAGCACTTTTTACTTTGTTGACCGCGTCAATAATCATCTGAGAGAAAGGATCCATTTGCTATTTTTTGAACCGGCCTCAAAAAAATCGCCAACTGGTTTGAATCGGTTAAAATGACAGCAATCAATCCTTTCTTTATATTTGTTGTAGATGCAAAAAACATGATTGGTATTTGCATATTTTTACGTAATTTTCTAATCTACTGGCATGAAATGGCAAAACTAAAAAACATAATTAAACAACTATCGGAGAAAGACTTTAAGGTAATTTATGATTCATTATTAGATAGTAATGCCGAAAAGTCAGCTTATCTATTAAAGTCTTTGAGAGAGAGGCAACTCTCTGATAGTAAAATAATTGTTGAACTGGGCGTAAATGCAAATGCGTATTATACTTTAAGATCGCGCTTAAATCAAAAAATTGAGGAGCATTTGCTTCAGCAAATGGAGAGCCCGCGTACCGATTTGTTACGAAAGGTGGCAAACTTAAATGAAGTGTTATTTTCTCAAAATAGAACCATCTCTATTGCCACACTCAAAAAACTTGAAAAAGAATTGACTGAGTCCGATTTAGCAAACGAACTGACTATTGTGTATAAGTCATTGAAGAAGCTACATGTAAACTCTCCTGAATTTTTTCACTATTCTCAACTTTACAATCGGCATGTTGCCTATATGCTTGCCGTAGACAAGGCGGAGGATTTGTTGGCGGAATATTCCAAAAAATACGGTGTTTATTTTCTTTCCGCTGATGAGAGCGAAAAACTTGGCCTCACCCTAATGGTAAGGGAAATGCAAA
Source organism: Flammeovirgaceae bacterium (assembly GCA_027487845.1). GTDB lineage: Bacteria > Bacteroidota > Bacteroidia > Cytophagales > Cyclobacteriaceae > ELB16-189. The sequence continues at coordinate 106,371 of JAIYCV010000023.1, read as the reverse complement.
ACGTAGCGCGGCTCTACGAATCGCATAGATTGTATGTCTATCAGAGCATTATGGTAGTTTTTCACAGGCTTTTTGTTGAAAAGGAAGATAATCTTCAACAAGAGGGCGAATCAATGGAGGATATTTTTGAGCGAGTTCAAAAGATATTTGATACCTACAAATTGGATCCATTATACTACCACATCAATTTGGTGTTTGAATTTTTAAAGCTTGAATATTACAATCACTATAAAGTATATCGCCAAGCGGAGAAATTTTATGAAGAAGTAAATGATGCGGCCTCCAGTCTGTTGGTAAACTATTCTCAATACGCCTTCACTTCGCAATTTCTAATCTCAAAGGTAGAAAGGCACATTCGGCTTGCTAGTGAGCCCGAAATGCAGCAGGAAAATGAAAGCATGTTTGAAGATTTTGAACAAGATCCGTTAAGTCTGCCGAACAATGTGGTCTATGTTACCTACAAGGCCTTGAGTAATTATTATGTCGGCAAATACGATGTGGCTGCTAAATTGATAAATAATTTACTGAACGATATGGGTCTGAAAAAATATCCTTACGTTCAAATTGAAATTAAAACCTTGTTGGCATTGCAATATTGCTTATTGCGTGATTTCGAACTATTTACCCAACTTACCAATAGCATCCAGAGGCAGTTACGATTGCTAGGTAAAGACGATTGCGAAAACGTATTGTTATTTTTGAAAATGCTGAAAATAGCCACGAGCGAATCTAAAAAAGAGAAAGAAAAGAAAATTTCGGCTGTAATACCTCGGTTGAAACTAATTGAACTTAACTATTTTGCACCCACTCGACTTATCAAACTGGATGATAAATTCATTGACTCGTTGGCGGCAATTGATTCGCCCGAATAAAAATCTTACAGGTCAAGTTTAGTGATACTTTCGTGAGAAAGAGGCTTATTGAGATATAGCTTTACGTTAAGATATTTTTTAGAACGATTAAAATCTTGCGGGTTTATAGAGGAGGTGAGCATCACGATCTTAGACTTCTTCTTAATTGCGTTACTCATTTTTTCAAATTCATCCAAAAATTGAAAGCCATCCATTAACGGCATATCGATGTCCAAAAAAATTATGTCTGGTAATACCGATTCTGCAAGTGGAAGATGCTCTACATTTCTAAGAAATTCTAAGGCACTCTTTGCCCCAGTGTGTGTGTAGATATTATCCGCAATAGCCGCAGCTTCAATCATTTTCTGATTAATAAGATTGTCAATCTCATTATCATCAATCAGCATAACGGTTTTATATTTCTTTCCAGACATGATAGTAAGTTGAGTTATAAAGTTAAGGGATTGAACGATACCTTACAAGGGGTGTTGTTAACCAATTTCAAATTTAATGCCTTGCGCCAAGGGCAAATTAGTACCGTAATTAATTGTGTTAGTTTGCCTTCGCATGTACACTTTCCAAGCATCAGAACCCGATTCACGACCTCCACCTGTTTCTTTCTCTCCGCCAAAAGCACCGCCAATTTCGGCCCCAGAAGTACCAATGTTTACGTTAGCGATTCCACAGTCAGAACCAGCGTGAGACAAAAATTGCTCCATCTCCAACATATTGGTGGTCATGATTGAGGAACTAAGCCCTTGTTTAACACCGTTTTGAATTTCTATCGCGTCTTCTAACGTGGAGTAACGAAGGAGGTAAAGAATAGGTGCAAACGTTTCTTGTTGCACCATTTCATAGTGATTTTCAACTTCCACGATGGCTGGTTTCACATAACAGCCAGATTCATAACCTGGCCCAGAAAGCATTCCCCCCTTCACAACTATATTTCCGCCTTCGTCTTTTACTTTTCTCAACGCAGCTGTGTATGATTTTACGGCCAGCGTATCAATGAGCGGGCCCACATGGTTTTGTTCATCTAGCGGATTGCCTATCTTAAGTTGACCGTACGCTTTCACCAGTCTCTCTTTCACAATATCATATACTTTTTCATGAACAATCAATCTTCGGGTGGTGGTGCATCGCTGCCCCGCGGTACCAACCGCGCCAAAAACAGCACCGATAATAGACATGTCAATATTAGCTTGATCGCTGATAATAATTGCATTGTTGCCTCCTAGTTCTAGCAGCACCCTTCCGAGGCGTGCACCAACGGTTTGGGCTACTGCCTTTCCCATTCGGGTGGAACCGGTGGCTGAAATCAGTTGCACGTCATGATTGCCGGCCAATAAATTCCCAATTTTGTAATCTCCATTTACAACACACGATACGCCTTCGGGCACATTGTTCTTTTCAAATACGGAAGCAATTATTTGCTGGCAAGCGATGCTACAAAGCGGTGTTTTCTCCGATGGCTTCCAGATACACACATCGCCACAAACCCAGGCCAGCATGGTATTCCATGACCAAACTGCGACCGGAAAATTGAAAGCGCTAATAATTCCTACAATCCCGATAGGATGATATTGTTCATACATTCTGTGATTTGGCCTTTCGGAGTGCATGGTTAACCCGTGCAACTGACGGGAAAGTCCGACAGCGAAATCACAGATATCGATCATTTCTTGGACCTCGCCAAGCCCTTCTTGAAAAGACTTACCCATTTCGTAGGATACCAACTTGGCCAGCGATTGCTTTTTGGTTCTCAACGCCTCCCCAATTTGCCTTACCACCTCTCCTCGTTTAGGAGCGGGAATTTTTCTCCATTCTTTAAACGCAAGTTGCGCTTGATCAACTATTTTTATAAACGTAGCTTCGTCACACGACTGCACCTTGCCGATTAGTTTCCCGTCTACAGGAGAAAACGACTCGATCGATTGACCCGATGTTTTAAACCACGCAATGCCAGTGGAAGATCCAGGGTTTGAGTTTTTAATTCCCAAGTCGGCAAGTGCCTCTTTTATTCCGAAGTTTTTCATTCAATAGATATTAGACAATAGACGTAAGACATTAGACTTTTAAGTTTCCACGTAAAGCTACTAATCACTTACTCCCAATCAAATCCAAAAGTAGCCCGCTTTCCATCCGGATAGATGCCCTCGACCAAAATAGCTCCGTGTTTGCTTTCCAAAATGCGGTTTAGATCCTCGATGGATTCTACCGGCACCTTATCCACGAAAGTGACAATGAAGCCCTCATGGACCCCCGCTTTTTGCCAGACACCATCTTCAATTTTTTTGACCAACACGCCATGATCTAAATTGAGGCCATTTAACTCGTTGCGGTTAATTTCCTCAAACAAGGCGCCACCTAATTCATAGCTGACCTCTTTTTTTCGAGAATCACTATTGCCTTCAAAATCTTTTAGCTTCACCTTTAGGCGTTTGGCTGTTTTATCTCGTCTCAACGCAACATCTACCACTTGGCCTGGGCGATTGCGTGCCACCCATTCTTGCATTTCAGAGACGTTGCTAACTTCATGATTGTTAATGGCGGTGATAACATCTCCTTGCAAAATGCCCGCATCCTCTGCTGCACTTCCTTTGTTGACCGAGCTTATGTAAACGCCCTGCACCACATCGAGCTTCAACTCTTCGGCCAGCTCAGCGGTAACATCGCCAATGCGCACACCCAACAATCCGCGTTGTACCTGCCCAAACTCTAGCAAGTCATCAATAATTTTTTTTGCAAGATTAATGGGTATGGCAAACGAATACCCAGAATAGCTCCCCGTTGCTGTGGCGATAGCTGAATTAATTCCAATTAGCTCCCCTTTTAGGTTGATCAATGCACCTCCACTATTCCCGGGATTAACAGCGGCATCGGTTTGTAAAAACGACTCGACTTGTAAGCCATTCTTGGCTTGCAAAATACCTATGTTTCGCGCTCTGGCGCTAATGATCCCTGCTGTTACCGTGGAGTTAAGATCGAAGGGATTGCCTATGGCGAGCACCCATTCCCCGGGAAAAACTTGATCGGAATCTCCATAGTTTACAAAAGGTAAATTCTTTGCTTTGATTTTTAACAAAGCCAAATCAGTAGTGGGGTCGCGACCTACTAGCTTGGCGAAAAAACGCTGGTTGTTGTTCATCACAATCTCAATGGTATTGGCATCCTCAATTACATGATTGTTGGTGACGATAAATCCATCATCGGATACAATTACCCCTGATCCGGTAGATTGCCCATGTGGATTATTAAAATTTTCCAAAGGATTAATGCCGAAGTTGCCAGGGCCGTAAATACTTCTAATATGGACCACGGCAGGTGTAACTAATTTAGCAGCCTGTTCAAATCCCGATTTAGGCACAGAAATCGAATCAGCTCGAAAACTAACTGATTGCGATTTCTGCCTCTGTTGAATGGAAGTATAGCTGCCGCCCAGATCAATATACCTTACCGCATACAAAATACCCATTATCGCCCCAACAAAGGCCGATGTAATGATTGCCAACACCAACAATAACCGCTTCATAGACTGACTATTTATAAGAAAGTTAGTGCTAATATTGTCGAAATTATCGAAGGGATTGGTAAATGAATGAATTAAAAATTGTTTTCATGGGCACGCCTGAATTTGCTGTGCCTAGTCTGGAGATATTAATTGCCAACAAGTTCAATGTTGTGGCCGTGGTTACTGCTGCCGACAAACCGCAAGGAAGAGGGCAAAAACTGGGTATTTCACCGGTAAAAGAATGCGCGCTAAAAAATAATATTCCAGTTTTACAACCCATCAACCTTAAGGCTCCGGAATTTATAGATGAACTTCGATCTTATCAGGCAAACCTCCAAATAGTGGTAGCTTTTCGAATGTTGCCCGAAGTAGTTTGGTCCATGCCTAGGCTGGGTTCATTTAATTTACACGGCTCACTTCTTCCGCAATACAGAGGCGCTGCGCCTATTAATTGGGCCATTATTAATGGTGAAAACGAAACGGGAGTGACTACCTTTTTTTTGAAACATGCCATCGATACCGGAACGATCATTTTCCAAGACCAGGAGCCGATTCATGAAGATGATGACGTGGGCTCGTTGTATGAACGATTAATGGTAAAAGGTGCCGCATTGGTTCTAAAAACCGTGAATGCGATAAAAACTAACAACTATCCTTCAGAACCGCAAAATGAAAGCGTGGCGATAAAGCATGCGCCAAAAATCACCAAAGAAACGTGTGAAATAAATTGGAACACCTCCTCGGAGAACGTAAGGAATTTTGTTCGCGGCCTAAGCCCTTATCCATCGGCATGGACAAGTATTGAAAATAAAAGCTTCAAGATCCACAAAGTATCGATTGTAAAAGGTGACAAGCAAAAAGGTAGTGCAATCGGATCTACTAAAACAGACAACAAAACTTATCTTTGGATGCGGACGATTGATGGTTGGATTGCGATAGAAGAATTTCAACCCGAAGGAAAGAAGCGAATGAAAGTGGAAGAATATTTAAGGGGAAACAAATTGTAATTCAATTACGAATTTTTAATTGCGAATTACGAAAACATTACCAACAACGATAAACCATTTTACGAACCACAATGATTATTTCGCTGATAGCTGCTCTTTCTGAAAATAATGTAATTGGAAAAAATAATGATCTGCCTTGGTCATTGCCTGATGACATGAAATACTTCATGCAGACAACGAAAGGGCACCATGTAATTATGGGTAGAAAAAATTATGATTCAATCCCAGAAAAATTTAGACCGCTGCCCAATAGAACTAATTTTGTTGTAACCCGGCAGTTAAATTTTATAGCTCCCGGCTGTACCGTACTCAATTCAATCGATGATGCGATTTCAGCAGCAAAAAGTGCTGGCGAAAAAGAAGTGTTTGTAATTGGAGGCTCCGAAATTTATAAGCATACTCTTGGCATCGCGAACAGACTCTACCTAACAGAAATAAAAGCGGTCATTGAGGGTGACGTCTTCTTTCCCTATTTCAATAAAAAGGAATGGATTGAAATATCACGTGTTAAACATTCTATCCTTGATGCAAGACATGCCTATGAATTTGATTTTGCAGTATATGAAACGCTAACCCAGTAGACTTTAACTATCTTAACTATGGAAAGCATTTCTGGCAAAGTAATATGGATAACTGGCGCATCATCAGGTATAGGTGAGGCGTTGACGTACAAATTAGCGGAGCAAGGGGCCCGCTTGATATTGTCTTCGAGAAGGAAAGACGAATTGGAACGCGTAAAAGGCAATTGCAATATTCTAGTACAACCAAACATTCGAATACTTCCGTTGGATCTATCACAAGCCACCACGCTAAATCTTTGCACTGAGGCTGCGATTCAACTTTTTGGCCATGTTGATATTCTAATAAACAATGGAGGTATTAGTCAACGAAGTCTGGCCAAAGAAACTTCTATTGACGTGGATAGGAAAATTATGGAAGTAGATTATTTTGGTTCCGTAGCCTTGACAAAAGCCTTACTACCACACTTTTTAAAAAGAAAGTCAGGTCATTTTGTAACAGTGAGCAGTGTAATGGGCTTAATTGGAACCCCTTATCGCTCGGGCTATGCCGCGGCAAAGCATGCGTTGCATGGATTTTATGATTCGCTCAGAGCCGAATTATGGAGCGAACAAAAAAATATTTTCGTCACCCTTATTTGCCCCGGTTGGATTCACACCAACGTAACACTGAACGCACTGACGGGAGACGGCAAGGCATTGAATGAAATGGATAAAACAACCGAGAAAGGCATGTCACCAAAAAAATGCGCCTCCAAAATAATACGGGCGATTCAAATAAAAAAAGAAGAGGCCTACATTGGCGGTGCAAAAGAAATAGCTGGCGTCTATCTAAAACGATTTTTTCCTTCCATTTTTTCTAACGTGGTGCGCAAAGTTAAAGTAAGGTGATGCAACCTTGGCTTCAATACCCTATTCTAATCTTAGTTGGCTTCATTGCGGCCTTTTTAAATACGGTGGGAGGAGGCGGTTCACTTTTTTCCGTTCCCATCCTCACTTTTATGGGGCTGCCCATCACGGTGGCAAATGCAACGAGCAGGGTGGCTTTGGTCTCCCAAAATCTATTTGCGGTTGGCGGCTTTAAAAGTAAAGGCATCGCATTGCCTTGGCCGTATAGCCTTTATTTGGGAATGGCCTCACTTGGCGGGGGACTTCTCGGCTCTTATTTGGCTTCATCTATTACGGACGCTGTGTTCAATAAAATATTTGTTGGCGTCATGTTACTGGCAGTTGGCTTAATTATTTACGATCCATTCAAATCAAAAGGAGAAGAACGACTTACTCGCAAAAGTCAGTGGATCGGATCCATTTTATTTTTCTTTATCGGCATGTACGGTGGTTTTATTCAAGCGGGCGTAGGTTTTCTCGTCATTGCGGTGCTAAGCATAGTTAATAACCTAAGCCTCGTGAAGAGTAATTATGTGAAAGTTTTTGCTGCGATCGTTTACACAAGTGTATCAGTGATTGTTTTTGCCTTTCAGGGGAAGATCATGTGGAAGGAAGGTCTGATTCTGGCGATTGGGCATGGGTTGGGTGGCTGGTATGCAAGCCGGTGGTCAGTGAAAGCGGGCGAACAATGGATAAAAAGAATCATGATTGTCACCCTCCTTGCAATGGCAGTAAAACTTTGGTACTCGTAATCGTGTTTAATACTAAACAGAAAAAATATGAATATTTTGAAATGGGCTGACGTACTGCGCTTTGCTGAAAAAGGAAATCCGATACCGACAAAACGCGTGGAAAAAAGCGAAGAAGAATGGAAAAAACAATTAACACCAGGGCAATTCAATATTACCCGATTAAAGGCAACCGAACGAGCCTTTACCGGAGAATACTGCGAAGCACACGACCCCGGGCTTTATGAATGCATTTGTTGCGGCACTCTATTATTTGACTCGCGTGTCAAATTTGAATCGGGAACGGGATGGCCAAGCTTTACTCAACCAGTGGATGAAAATGCAATTCAATATCACAAAGACTCAAGCTATGGAATGGTGCGCGTGGAGGTGCTGTGCAATTCGTGCGACTCGCATTTAGGTCATGTTTTTCCAGATGGACCTAAGCCAAGTGGCCTTCGCTATTGCATTAACTCAGCATCGTTAAAGCTAAGGGAAGAAAAAACCAACTAGCCAGCAAAAAAAGGTTGCAAATTACCCTATTGGGTTTCATCATTTACAACTAACGCCAGCAACATACCTCTTGATGACTTCAATTGCCTCAGCGGTTGTACTTCCCTTAAAGCCATTTAAATCGTTCGCATCAACGGACTGTACGTACTGCTTCAATAATTCAGAGGACAAGGGCAAATAAGACCAATGCCATTTTTCCTCCTCATAGCCTGTTCTATTAGAGTTAAGTTTAGAAGTATAGGGCTGGCAGAATCCAAATCTAGGTGCATTGGCAATTAGCCAAGCGTAAACTTTCTTTCCTTCCTGGGTTTGGAAGTAAGCATCTTCGAGGTCGTTTAAATCCATGTCGGTACCCCAATGGTGGCGGGAGGTTCCGGGCATGGCACTAAAACGAAGAATTATTTTTGCTCGTGCTGCTGAATCATTTATTCGCGATACGTCTTGCCCCTCCACCAATGTTTTGCCTGTCCATTTACTTTCCCAAATACTTTTCTGTCGCTGGAAATTCCGCGTAGCCGAAACGATGGTTAACGTAACGCCATCGTTTTTTGCAGCTTGACGCATCTTAGCAAAAGCTTGCAACACTTCTTTTCTCAGATAGCCACCATTTGCAGAACCTGGAGAATATTCAGCTGGTATTTTTTCAAAACGACCATCCGTCTCTGGATTGAAACGGCCCAGCAGGTAGTTTTTATCTACCCGCTGAGCCCGAAGATCAGATATCATAGAAAGAAAAAACAAAAGCAAACACCAACGACCAACGACCATACACCACGGTCTAATGGTGCTAAACTCTAGCTTCAACTTTGTTCATAATTTTTGTTTGCACTTGAATGGATTCATGGTGCATTAAGCGCAATAAATCCCGCATAAATCCTTCATCGATGCCCATGGCTTTGGCCATTGCTACGCGTGTTTGAATGATTTCTTCCCAACGATTTACCTGAAGAATAGTAACGTTGTTTTCCTTTTTGTATGAACCAATCTTTTCGGATATTTTCATACGAGCTGCCATCTTGGTCATGATGTCATCGTCCAATTGGTCAATTTGCTCGCGCAACACGCTCAAGGTGTCTTTGAATATTTTGTTATCAGAAGAAACCGATCTTACCACAAGCCCATCTACGATCTTCGCTAAGTTGGCGGGTGTCACTTGTTGTTTTGCATCGCTCCACGCAGCATCTGGATTTATATGACTCTCAATCATTAGACCAGCCATGTCTAAGTCAAGGGCTTTTTGAGAAATCATGGCAATCAATTCGCGGTTACCAGCAATATGGCTTGGGTCGCAAATGATGTCCAACTCGGGGAATTTGGTTTTCAGTTCAATTGCCATGTCCCACATCGGTAGATTTCTGAAGGGTCCTTTCTCAAACGATGAGAAGCCGCGATGGATTGCCGCAAGCTTCGTAATGCCCGCCCGATTTAAACGTTCTAACGCTCCTATCCAAAGTTCAAGATCAGGATTTACGGGATTCTTTACCATTACTGGGATATCAACTCCTTTCAACGCATCGGCCACTTCTTGAACTGAAAACGGATTCACAGTGGTCCTGGCTCCTACCCAAAGAATGTCGACACCTGCTTTCAATGCGGCTTCCACATGCGTTGCATTCGCTACTTCGGTGGTTACGGGAAGACCCGTTTCCTTCTTTGCTTGCATCAGCCATTGCAATCCAATATCACCTGCCCCTTCATATTGACCAGGCCGTGTGCGTGGCTTCCAAATACCCGCACGCAATGCATCTACTTTTCCTGTGGCCGCCAATTGTTTCGCTGTAGCGATGGTCTGTTCTTCCGTTTCGGCACTGCAAGGTCCACTAATAATCAATGGCCTTTTTGCTTTTATCCAACTTGAGATAGGTTTTAGTTCTAACGTGTTCTTGCTCATGGTAATAGTTAGTTAATCGTTGTTTTTTGTTCGTTACTTATTGTTTATCAATTCTGGTTTTAAATTCTTCAGTTCAATTCCGTCAAGCACACGCCTGATTTCATTTGCCCTTGACATGATCTTGTGAAGTTCTTTGGTATCTTTCTTCATTAATAAATAATGAAATTTTTGTAGATGCATGATGTATTCCATTAATGCCTGCCCCAGATACTCTGCATTTTGCTCGAAGATAGGAGTCCACATATCTGGCGAACTCTTTGCCAAACGTACTGTCGAAGCAAACCCAGAACTTGCTAGGTCAAAGATATTTTTTTCATCCTTCTCGATATCAAGAACCGTTTGCCCCAACAGAAAAGAACTTACGTGCGACAGATGAGAAACGTATGCCACGTGCTTATCGTGTTCTTCTGCTTCCATGTAAATGGTCTTTAATCCCAACGCATCAAATACTGTGTGCGCCAATTTTAGAGACTCGTCTGAAGACTTTTCGCTTTCGCAGATAATGTTGGTTTTACCTCTAAATAAACCCGAAAGTGCCGCCTCAGGCCCCGAGTTTTCGGTACCCGCTAACGGATGGGCTGCTACAAATTGGGAACGGTTCGGATGATTCGCTAAAGCACGGCAAATCTGTGTTTTAGTAGAGCCTGCATCAATAACTAAGGCCTTCTTTTGAACCATATCCAAAATAGAAGGCAGCAAGCCCACCAACGCGCTCACAGGAATGGCCGTGATAATAATATCAGACGTAGATAACGCCACGTTTTCAGATTCAATAGAATCCACCAACTTAAGATCAATAGCCTTCGCGGCATGCGCAGGATTCAGGTCAATACCAGCAATAAAACTAGCAATACCTGCTTTGCGCAAATCCAACGCCATCGAACCGCCAATCAAACCTAAACCGATAATTGTTACTTTCATTTTAGTGCGAAGACATAAGTTATAAGTAGCAAGACATAAGACCTGGCAATCACTTTCTAAATTTCTTGATTCGTTCTAACGCTTCATTCAATTTCTCTACTGTGCAACAAAGAGAAATACGAATAAATCTTCTGCCTGTTTCACCAAAAATAAACCCCGGTGTGATGAACACTTTTGTACCATACAAAATTTCGTCAATCCATTTTTCTACATCAGCAACGGATGCGGGAGCCTTTGCCCAAACAAACAATCCTGATTGTTTGCTAGCATAGGAGCAGCCAAGTTCATTCAAAATTTCTCGGGCAACTTCCCTCCTTTCCAAGTATGTTTTATTCAATTCATTGAACCAAGATTCTCCGTTTTGTAAGGCTTCTACAGCCGCTTGTTGCAAGCCAAGAAACATTCCAGAATCCATGTTGCTCTTCACTTTTAAAATCGCATCGATAAACTCCTTCTTGCCGGCTACCCAGCCAATTCGCCAGCCAGCCATATTATGCGATTTGCTCAATGAGTTCAATTCAAGCGCCACTTCATCTGCACCTTCAATAGATAGAATACTCATAGGAGAGTCATTCAATACCATACTGTACGGATTATCATTTACAATAAGAAACTGATTCTTTCTCGCCAAGTCAACCAACTCCTTTAGCTCCTCACGCGATGCGATTCTTCCGGTAGGCATGTGCGGAAAATTGACCCACATGATTTTAACTTTTGATAGGTCTCGCCTTTTTAGTTCTTCGATGTCCACACCCCAATCAAGCGCTTCACTCATTGCATAGGTCTTAATTGTTGCACCCACTAGCCTTGCCACTGACGAATAGGTCGGATAACCTGGATCAGGGATCAACACTTCGTCACCTTCATTAACGAAAGCCAAAGCGATGTGCATAATCCCTTCCTTCGATCCCATCAACGGAAGTATGCTTGCCTCCACATCTAACGACACCGAATACGTTCTCTTGTAAAAATCAGCAATAGCTTTGCGCAGTGCGGGTATGCCTTTGTAATTTTGATAGCCATGATTGGCGGCATTTTTCGTTGAAACTACCAATGCTTCTATTGTATTATCTGAGGGAGATAAGTCGGGGCTACCAATGCCCAGGTTAATCACCCGAAAGTCAGGTGTATCGAGCCCTCGTACTTCGGTTAGTTTTTTTGAGAAGTAATATTCTTCAACAGACTCTATTCTTTTTGCGGTAGTTATCATTACAGTATTCAAAATTTAAAATTCCAGATTTAAAATTGAACTTGAAATCATCTATATTCAATTTTCGCCTTTTTATATTCACCTAATACATTCAAGTTTCGCACTTGCCTCAACACGAGCCGCATGGCATTATCATAGTCCTTCTTTCTTTTCCACTCTACGTCAATATGAATGCTGTACTGGCTTGGCTTGCCGATGATGGGAATACTTTGAATCTTAGATAAATTTATACTGTTCGCTTTCAACGTCATCAAGGCTTCTGCCAAACTTCCTACCTCGTTGGCCACTTCAAAGCATAGCGATGCCTTGTTAGTTCCTGAGTCCTTTTTCTCTTTCTTGGATAAAATCAAAAAGCGGGTGAAATTCTTTTTATTGGTTTCAATTCGCTTTTCTAACACCTGTAAGCCAAATCGTTTTGCTGCAAGTTCACTTGCGATGGCAGCGGTATTCTTTAGTTTTAGTTCCTGCACCCGTTTCGCTGAAAAAGCGGTGTCATCGCTTTCGCGGATTTCAACGCCATCTAAGCGATTCAAAAAATCAGCGCATTGGCGGATGGCCATGGGGTGCGATTCAATTGTTTTAATTTCCTCCAACTTTACGCCAGGCAGTGTGAGCAAGTTCATGTGAATTGGCAAGTACACCTCACCCACAATGCTGAAATGATACTCTTGTAGTAAGAAATAATTAGGCAGAATACTGCCAGCAATAGAGTTCTCGATGGCCATTACAGCAAAGTCGGCTTGGTCATGCAACAGCGTTTCACACAGTTTATGAAACGTGAGGCATTCCACCGTTTCAATTGCACTGTCAAAATACGTGAGTGCAGCAACTTCATGAAAGCTGGCGGCTATTCCTTGTATGGCAATTCTTAATTTTTTCTTCTTTCCCATAATTCACTCAAGTGCTAACAAACAAAAAGTCCCGACTTTGGTCGGGACTTTCTGAGTTTTTTGCTTTTTTATCTTTTCAACAAACCGCTCGTTCAAGTCCCGCTGGAGACCCAAAAAAATAATAAAAATAAAAACGGCTGTTGGTCATGTCTTTAATAATGGCTCTAAGAAAGATGAAAATATTTTGTTGCGCAACTATTACTCAAAAGTTTTTAAAAAATCTTTAAAATCACTAACTAGTGTTAGTTGAATTGAAGGGCCTCTCAATTGTTCATTGCCGATAAAAGCAATACCTTTACTTCAAACATATGAACTATGAAACACTATTTTAAATCTGCGATTATCCTCGGGTTGTTAGCGCTCATATCATGCAATAAAGAACACAAACACGGAGATAGCGGCAGCGCCAACAGCGATGATCCCAACCAGGCTCTATATAATGAGGTAATGAGTATACACGATGAAGTGATGCCTAAGATGGAAGACCTGTATCGATTAAAAAAGGGGTTACAGGCAAAATTGGATAGCACCAAAAACCTCGCAGAAGATAAAAAAGCAGAAGTAGAAAAAGTGATTGCTCAGTTGGATTCAGCGAGCAGTTCTATGATGGATTGGATGCATAACTTCAATCCTATTGCCGATTCGGTAGACCACGAGAAAGCGAGGGAATACTTGGAGAACGAGATGCTTCGCATTAAAAAAGTAAAAGAAATTACACTAGAAGTGATTGAAAAGGCCAAAGCTGAGAAAGAAAAGCAGTAATTATTTCCCCCCTTTTTTTTTCGAAATCTCTTTTAACTTCTTCTTTTCCTCTTTCTTCTTGTTTGATTCCGCCAGCTTAATGTTGTAGCGAATTGCCTGCCAATACTCAGCACCGTAGCCCACAAACAGTTCAGCGAAAGCTGGTATGTCTTTGGTTGCCTCAACAAAACAACGTTTGCCCACAATTACAAATTCCGTGTTGTTTGTGATGCCCTCAATACGAGTTATTCCCCTGGCATCATTAATGTAACGGGCATGTGCCTTTTTATAATTCCAAGCATCTAATACATATTTCGCTGTAAAATAGAAAACATATCCATTTCTGTCGTCTGCCATTTTCCCCACCTCTTTCCAAGTGAGTACTTCACCTTGGTATTCAACTATGCGAGTTCCTTTAGGGATGAATTTCTTTGTAAACAGTCCTTTGCCTACACCCGGCAACGTGGAGTTTTTTACATAGAGCTGCTTTTCAAGTAAGGCCATAGGTTTTTATCATCTAAAAACCTCAAAGGTGCAAAAAAGTAGAGAGTGTTAAACTATGTGTTGGTAAAATTTTTAACTCAGTTGGAAGTTGCACGCCTTAAATAGACATTTCCGTATTGCGACTCTAACTTATAGGTTGGCCCCTTGCCCAATTTTGTGGAAACCTCCGTATGGAAGTTTTCCTCATACACTTGACTGTTGTCAAACTTACTAGTCAGGTTTGAAAAGATTTCGCCATAATTTGTAGACGCTGTTAGCTGACCAACCGATTCCTGTTGAATGGAAACGTCTGTGCCTCCATAGGTTGCATTCACCGTAAGCGCCCCATTGAAACCAGTCACTTCCACCATTCCATAAATTGATTCAATGTGCGTTTCTGTATTGGCGGGCACTTTGATAGAAAGTTCAATTTCCATGTCTACGTTTTCAGAATACATTTCATACTGGCTAGGTTTACCTTTTGCATACGCTTTGTATTCCGCTTTACTTTTAAACGACAATTTTTGACCATTTTCGACAACTGTTATTCTTCTGGGTAGCCGATCGAAATCTTTGATTGTGTTTGATACTGAAATTCTTTTGCCCTCAGAGGCAACGCTCAATTCGAATGACTCGTCATTCTCTCCGTTATTAATACTTACAGAGGCTTGCACCAGTATTTCGTTACTTTCCCAGGTAGTAACTTTTATTAATTTAGGATAATCAAAATGCATGATGATTTTTTGATCGGGCTTTACCACCAAGCTTTTTTCAATTCTTGTTTGAGCATGTACGTTGAATGTTGCTATAATAAATGGTAGGATAACGGATAGTGATTTCATGTGTTTAATTGGTAGTGAGTAGTAAGACGTTAGTAGTGAGACATTAGTATTGAGACGTGAGACCTCCTAATCGTATTAGCCTCCAAGATCTTTTTTATGCAGATCAAAGAGCTTGGAGGCTTTTGATAGAATGGTTTCAAACAAACTTGATAGGATGTTGCAATATCAACTCCCACCCTTACTTTTTTCGTAAGTATATCTTGCTATAGTTGGCACCTAAGTCGATAGTCATACCACCGCCATTAATTTTACCGCTGATTTTATCTCCATATGAAACTAGTTCTCCCTGCTTTTCCATTTCAATCTTAAAATCAGGAGCTACAAAAATTTCTCCATAAGAAGTATTCAATTTTAGATTTGCTTTCGTGCTCACCGGTATCGTCACATCTACATGACCATACACCGAGATAAGGGAGACAGGGCCTTTAACGTTGTCGGTAAATGTTGCATCTATACTTCCATAGATTGCTTTTGCGGTTACCGGCCCGGTAATATTTTCGAACTCCAGGTTGTTATAGTGGGTAGACACTTCTATCTCGCCCTCTACATTTCTGAATTTTACCTCCCCACCGTATTGTGACTGGTGCTCATAATAAACGGTTACGCCTTTGGGTACTTTTATTCGAATTTCGGGCGAGTTCATTTTCTTTAATTGCCGCACCTCAATTACATCGCCTTTAGTTGTTACATTTATACCAAGTCCTGTATTGTCTTCCAGCCCACTGCTGTTAATAGATCGCAACCCTCTTGCCCGATCATCTTCATCTCTATCATGATCTTTGGTAGCAAAAAGAATCTCATTTCCAGCATATCCCTCAATTTCAACGTTGCCAATATATACTTCTAAGCGACCTGCTGACTTGGCAATCTTATAATCCTGCCCATTGACAAATGTTGCCACCAAAAATCCGATAACCATCAATAATTTCGTTTTCATTTTGTTTTTTTTAAATTTTTTAACTTCTATCTATAACTCCTTTCATGAAAGTTTCAATATCCCAGTAAAGGCCTCGTCCTTTACTGCCTTTAGCACTTCGGTATCTCTGGTAATCTTTTCTAGTTCTTTTACTATCCCCTTCTCCTTCATCTGCACCAACACCTGTATTAAGGCGATCTGCACCACTTCATCATTCTGGATAGACAAAGACTTAATCAGCAGTTGCCGAACATTCTCTTCTTGATAAAACTTTGCCAGTGCTTCTAACGCTGCGAGCCTTACATTTGTGTTCTTGTCTTCGTTCAATGCCTTAGCTAGGGCATTGACAATTTCATCATCTGCTTTACCAATCGTATACGCAATAGTGGCACCCTGCACTCGTTGGCTAGCGGACTGCATATTATCAAGCATCGCCATCAGCATTTTTTTAGTGGCCTCCATCTCGGTTTTCATCTGACTCAATTCATCAGCCTGTTGGCGATGCTTATTGATCCAGTAGGCTATTCCAACGCTCACTAAAATAAGCCCAACAGTAGCCGCCACTCGATACATCGAAGGAATCCTAAAAATTTGCTTGCTTTTCCTTTCAAGCACAACTTCATTTGCCAACGATTCCTCAAATCTCCGTTGCATAGAAGCCGAGGGTTGAAGAGGTTGGGAATTATCCAATGCACCTATTATCACATTTAACTCTTGCAGAAGTTTTCTTGCTTCTTCATTTTCTGCTAACATGCCATCAACTTTCTCCTTGGCTTCTTTTGAAAGTATATTATCTAAATAGTCAATCAATAAGCTTTCTAGTTTTTCTTTTTCCATACACCTTACCTCCTGTCCGCCACCTGCGGAAAGCAAAGGATTTTTTTAATTTGTTTTCTCTAGTTCAAAATAATGTTGGCGCAGCCTGCCGATGGCTCGGTGTACTTTCACTTTTATATTGGCAACCGTTGTTTCCATAACGGCTGCCACGTCCTCGTACTTCATCTGCTCAAATCGCGTAAGCACCAGCAACTCCCTATCTTCGTGCGCAAGCAATGCAAGCGACTGATGCAGCAGCACCTCACGCTCCGTTTGATCGTGAAATTCATTCGTATCCGCCAGCGTATCTTTCAATTTCTCAACATCCATACCTTTTGAATACATTTTTTTATTGAGTTGATAATGATCAGAAAAAACATTTCGCGCTACTTGATACAACCACGACTGAAACCGTTTGCCTTCCTGGTAACTGTTTCTATACTTTATTAGTCTAAGAAATACATTTTGCGTTAAGTCCTCCGCCAACTCTCTGTCCATCGCCATCTTAGCCAAAAAATTAAAAATGGCTTTGTGGTGCCGCTCAAACAACACCGACACCTGCTGCAAGTTGCCATGCTTCACGGCTTCCATTAAACTTTCATCAGTCATGTACTTGTTGCTTTTTTGTCGGTTTTGTGTTAGTTACCAGAAGGTAGAAGAAAGGTTACAAAATTTTTATGGATTTGAGATACATAGAAGGACTATTGGCATCAAATTTTGAATTGCCGCCTTTCAAAATCACCCGTAATCAAGAACCAGTAGCTAATCCGTCAAAAAATTCTTGTACTTTTGAATCATTACTAGCATGCTTCACTGGCTCGACAAAGACTCCATTTTTATCACTATTCTCAACTATCCGCTCAGCTATTTAGAGTTTATCGGATGGGTTTCAGGCATTCTAGCGGTAATCTTATCATCGATGGCTAATATTTGGAGCTGGCCGATTGGTATTATAAACGTTATTTTATCTTTTTTCTTTTTTTATCAAGTACAACTTTATCCTGATATGTTCCTTCAGGTATTCTTTTTTGTGACAAACCTTTTGGGCTGGTGGAGGTGGGCAAACCCAAAACAAGGCGAAGAAGACAAACAGAAACAACTTAAAGTAAGCTGGCTTAAAGCAAAAACGTGGGTATGGCTATTTTGTCTTACAATTAGTTCTTCCGCATTGCTTGGCTTACTGGCTTCAGATCTTCATCATTTACTTCCAGCACTTTTTAGTAAACCTAGTGCAGCACCTTACCTAGATTCTTTAGTGATGGTACTGAGCATAGCGGCAACTTACCTAATGGTGCAAAAAAAAGTGGAATGCTGGGCTGTCTGGATTTTGGTGGACGCTATTGCCACCTATTTGTACTTCATCCGCGATATTAAATTCTATAGTATTCTCTATTTTATCTTTTGTTTCATTGCAGGCTACGGACTTTGGAATTGGAACAATGAATATCAGAAAATAAAAAAAAATGCTCCTGCCCATTAAGGTTAAATCATTTTGGCCAGCTATTGGTTGGCTATTATTCGCTACCATTCTATTTTGCTTGCCCGGAAAAGCATTACCAGAGCGAACCTGGTTTAATGTTATTTTCTTAGACAAGTGGATTCATGTAATTCTTTTTGCAGTGCTAGCCATCTTTTTAAGCCTGCCTTTCTTTTTTCATTCGATGCAAAGGAAGAAACGATTTTTCATTTTCGTCAGCATAGCAATGAATTGCTTTTTATATGGGGTGCTGATGGAAATAGTCCAATATTATTTCATCCCCAATCGTTCATTTGACCTTAAGGACATAGCTTCAGACGGAATTGGTTGCCTGGCGGGTTGGTATTTTATTCGATACTATTATCACAAATTTGGAGTAAAAAAGATTTGTTTTTACGGACCGGAAAGCACTGGTAAATCAACGCTGGCAAAACATTTTGCCGATGTTTACAAAACGCAGTTCGTGCCTGAAGTGGCCCGAGAAATGATAGATTCGAATTCGTTCTCGGTAAATGATATAATTTCGATTGGTAAAGCGCAAACCCAAAGAGTGATTGAAAAGGCGAAAGACGCAAATAGAATTTTGTTTTGCGATACAGATGTACTCACTACTCAGATTTACAGTCAGCACTATCTAAAAACAATTCCATCCATTCTTTTTGAACTGGAGAAACAAGTTAACTACGATCATTATCTTCTTTTTGATGTTGATACGCCTTGGGTAGCCGATGGAATGCGCGATCTGGGAAGCTATGCTGATCGAACCAAAATGTTTGAGTTGTTTAAGTCAGAACTTGAAAAAAGAACACTGCCTTATACCATTGTTCGGGGCATTTATCAAGAAAGGGAGAAGCAAGTAAAAATCATAATCGATAAATTTATTGCTTAAGAACTTTCCCCTTGGTTTCCGCTTTAAACATCTCAACTCCTTTTCTATCCTGAAGCGTCACAAAAACAGTTTTTCCATCAGCACCACCAAAAGCAACATTGCTGGTATTTTTTCCTTTGGTAAAAATCTCCTTGATTAGTTTTCCTTTTGGGGATAAAATAACCACAGAACCTTTTCCGTACCGCGTCACATACAGATTGCCTTTTACATCGCATTTCATGCCATCTAAACCAAAATCAACAAATTCATAAAATAGCTGTTGATTTAAAAGTTCACCATTATCGGTAACTTCGAAAGTCCAAATCTTCTTTTGAACGCTTTCATTTACGTAAAGTATTTTCTCATCAGGGCTAAGTTCGATGCCGTTTGTAGTTCCTAAATTTTCTTTCAATAAAACTGACTTGCCGTCCTTATCAATACGCCAAAGTTTCCCCGTTCCTTCTTTCCAATTTGGGTCGGATGCAAAAAGTTGATCTCTGCTGTTAATACAAATATCATTGGGTTGATTAAACAAATCGTTGTGACAAAAAACCGAAACTTGCTTTGTGTTCATATTCACTTTCAAAATGTTATGTGCCTTGAAATCGGCCAGCAACATTTCGCCCAGCGAATTAAATTGAATAGCATTGGCAATACTTCCTTGAGGTAGTTCAACCAAAAGAGAAACCTCGCCTTTGTCGTTAACTATACCCACGGTGCCGTCCTTACTAAAATTGACGACATACAATTTTCCGTTTCTATAATTGGGGCCTTCTATGTTAGTGGAAAAGAGATTCTCCGCTGTAAAATCAGAAACCTGAAATAGCGACTGTGCAGAAACTGAAGTTGAAAAGATGAATACTACTAAAGCGATTTTACACCTCATTTTCTCCCGGCTTTATAACCACTGGTTGCGTAATAGAATATGAATAAATAACAAGGAATCATGATTCCATACGCCTGCTGAGAATTTAATACTTCCGAGACCTTAGCGTAGACCAACGGCAAGATAGCACCTCCAGAAATTGCCATAATTAAAAGCGCAGATCCTATTTTCGTGTATTTCCCTAAACCGTCAATTGCCAACGGAAAAATGGCAGGCCACATCAATGAGTTGGCTAAGCCAAGTAATGCAATGCAAGCTACCGAAGTGTAGCCCGTGGTAACTAAGGCAAGCAGGGTAAAAAGCACACCCAAGCTTGCGCAAATTTTTAATGCTGTAGATTGAGATAGATATTTCGGAATAGTCGCTATTCCGATAATATAGCCAACAAGCATCCCTGCCAAGGTCCATTGAGTAAAAAATCTGGCCGTTGAAAGTTCTATCCCTAACGATTTGCCATAGCTGATGATCGTGTCGCCCGCCATGACTTCAACGCCTACATAAAGGAATAGCGCAAGTACCCCCAACATAAGGTGAGGAAATGCAAACGCGCTGCTCTTATCGGTAGAAGACGAACCTTCTTCTTCGCCTGAGTCATTGATATCAGGTAAAGAGGAGAACATGATGGCAATGGCCAGAACAATCAATACGGCAGTAATTATGATATAAGGAACAATTACCCGGCTCGCTAACTCGTCCAGTGTTGCAGCTTTTGTGGCGGCATCCATGGTTTTTAGACTAGCCTCAAGCGCATCTGCATCGTTGAGAGTAATGTATCCAAAAATGAGCCCTGCTAATATTCCTGCTATTTTGTTGCTAATGCCCAAAATACTGATTCTGGAAGCTGCACTTTCGATAGGGCCAATCTTAGATGCATATGGATTAGAAGCTGTTTGAAGTAACGCCAACCCGGTGCCTATGATGAAAAGGCCTACCAAGAATAAGTTAAAATTTCGAGTGCTGGCTGCTGGTATAAAAATAAAAGCACCAACGGCCATAATCAGCAATCCAATAGCCATTCCTTTTTTATAACCTGTCTTCCGAAGTACCATGGAAGAAGGAATTGCCATCACCGTATAGGCGATAAAAAAAGCAGTGGCTACCAAGAAAGACTGAAAATCGCTCTCTAATTCACAGGCAATTTTTAGATAAGGAATAAGAGTTCCATTAATCCAGGTTACAAATCCAAAAATAAAAAACAAAATCCCTATGATTGTGATTGACTGTATGTAACTCTTACCTGTTTGATACTGAGAGGTGTTTGCGGTGGAGGTCATTTTAAAAACGGGTTGGGTTAATAAATAAAACTAAATTGAATCTAGGTATGAACTTAATACCATATTTTTGTTCTGCAAAAAAGGTTACGATAATAGGTGAAATTTAATTAAGATCAATGAATCAAGATAAAAAACTTACTCTTTTGGTGATGGCTGCAGGCATGGGCAGCCGCTATGGTGGTATCAAACAAATTGACGGTTTCGGCCCAAATGGAGAAACCATTATGGAGTATTCGCTCTTTGATGCCATAAGAGCTGGGTTTGGAAAAATCGTCTTTATTGTTAGAGATGAGATTAAAGAGACGGTAGAAGAAATGTTTCTTCCCAAGCTGAATGGAAAAGCGGAAGTGTTTTTTGAGGTTCAATCCTTAGAACGATTCGTGCCTCCACAATTCACACCTGTCAATCGAAAGAAACCGTGGGGCACAACCCACGCCATGCTCTGCGGCAAACCAGTAATCGATGGCCCTTTTGCTGTGATCAATGCCGATGACTTTTATGGCAAGGAGGCATTCGAATCATTAGCAGCATTTTTGAAAGAAGCTCCAGCAAATCATCACGCTATGGTGGGCTACACATTAAAGAACGTACTTTCCGATCACGGAAGTGTATCGCGTGGCGTGGCCGAAGAGAGAGATGCACAGGGCTACCTTAAAACCATGAACGAGCTAACAAAAATAGTGCTTGAAAATGGTCGTATCGTTTCAAAAGAGGACAGTGGTGACCGAGAACTGAGCGGGGAATTGCCGGTATCTATGAACTGCTGGGGATTTCAGTCTGGCGCATTTGATGTAGCCGAAAAGATGTTTCATGAATTTGTAGAGAAAAACAATAATAACCCTACCGCTGAGTTTTACATCGCACTTCTTACCAACGAGATTATCAAAAGAGATTTAGGAAAGATCAACATTCTAGGAGGTGGGAAAACTTGGTTTGGAGTAACTTACAAAGAGGACAAAGAGTTAGTTTCTGGCCAAATAAAAGAGCTTGTCAATCAGGGCGTTTATCCATCGAATCTCTGGAAATAAGTGGGTGTTTTTGGTTCGGTTACTATTAAATAAATGAATGCTATTCTTGCTTCTTTTGGATTAACGTCATCTAACCATATTATTGAATCCATTGGAACAGGGCACATCCATCAAACATTTTTTTTAAAAGGCGATAAGAATTTCATACTACAGCGAGTCAATAAACTGGTCTTTACTAAACCTGAGGTAATTGCCCAAAACTTACGAATCGCTTCCGACTATTTAAAACTCCATTTCCCAGAATACCGTTTCTTATCACCGATTAAAACTACTGATGAGCAAGAAATGGTTTATGATGCCGAGGGCTTTCCGTGGAGGCTGTTCCCATACATGGACGGGACGACTACCTTGAACGAAGTGAACAACGAGGCTCAAGCGTATAATGGTGCCAAGGGATTTGCGGAACTTACAAAGAACTTAAGAAGCATAGATACCTCTTTGTTTGAGCCAACAATAGAAAAATTTCATGATCTTAATTGGAGATATTTTCAATTTCAAATGGCGTTGAAGAAAGCATCTAGCGAAGCAAAGAAAGCTGCAAAAGAGGCAATCGAATCGGCAAATTCTTTCGCTTATTTGGTCGATCAATATAATATGCTGATCAATTCAAATGCGCTCCAAATCAGGATTACGCACAACGACACCAAAATCAACAACATCCTGTTTTCAAGTGCTACGCAAGAATCATTCTGTGTTATTGACTTGGATACCCTTATGCCTGGCTATTTTATTTATGATTTGGGTGATCTGGTGAGGACAGTTGTAAGCCCGGTAAGCGAAGAAGAGAAAGACTTTAGTAAGATAACTTTCAGGAGATCGATCTACAACGCTTTGATCGAAGGCTATTTATCTGAAATGGATAGCGTTTTAAGTGAGAAGGAAAAAGAAGCCATACCTTTTGCGGGCTTGATGATGACGTATATTATGGCATTGCGCTTTCTAGCCGACTACTTGAATGGCAATGTTTATTATCACATCGTCTATCCAGAACAAAACCTTGTAAGGGCTGAAAATCAGCTTAACCTTCTAACAATTTTGAGTAAGGAACTTTGATTTTCCTAATTATATTTGATCGAATTAATCAATCGTAACCTTCCCTTGTAAGCTATGCGCAAACTTATATCAGCCATCTTAATTGTAAGTTCATTTTCCTCTTTTGGCCAAGTTAACCCGACAGCCTTGTCTTATGGCAATCAAATTTCAGCTACCGAACTGAAAGAATACTTGTCAATAATTGCTTCCGATGCGCTCGAGGGTCGTAAAACAGGAACTCGCGGGCAGAAAATGGCAGGAGCTTTTATCAGCAATCATTTTTTAGAGATAGGGTTAGCTCCGCCTGTAAATGGAAGCTATTACCAGTCATTTGATCTTTATTCAGCCGCTCCCTCGAAAGTTTATGTCAAATCGGGAGCAACACAATTCAATAACTTTTCAGATATTTTTTACATGGGCAATGCTGATAGCAATGGCGAAGTAGCCACAGATTTGGTATTTGTTGGAAGAGGCGCTGCAAGCGACTATAATCAAGTTGACATTAAAGGCAAGGCGGTATTGCTATTGCAGAGAGATCTTACGTCATTTCGAACACTTCGTTCAACGGCCAATTTGGCAAGAGAAAAAGGAGCTTCCATTGTTTTTATTGTTGCAGAATCATCAAATGACGATTATAAGAAATTCGTTGAGGAAATGAAGGGATTTGTATCGGGTGGGTTGAGTTTAACGAAACCAGAAGGTGGCGCTAATAAAGGAACGTTTGTTATTGACCAAGTTGCCGCAGAAAAATTAATTGGCACTACGTTCGATCAATTGAAGAAAATAGCCGCAGCCGACTCTACCAAAAAGCAACTCAAGAAAATCAAGCAGGGAAAAATTTCATATAATGTTACGATCAAGTCTAATTCCGTTAAAGTGGAAAATGTACTGGGCTTTTTGGAAGGCACAGAAAAGAAAGACGAAATTGTAATTGTCACAGCGCATTACGATCACATTGGAACGAATCCAGGTGAAGACAAAGTAAACAATGGTGCAGATGATGATGGCTCAGGAACCGTTGCCGTGATGGAGCTAGCAAAAGTATTTGCGCAAGCCAAAAAAGACGGCCATGGCCCCAAGAGAAGTATGGTTTTTATGACTGTAACGGGTGAAGAAATGGGATTGCTGGGATCTGAATACTATGTCCAACACCCTGTATATCCTTTGGCAAACACGGTGGTTGATTTGAATATTGATATGATTGGCCGGTCAGATCCACAGCACAAAGACAAAGGTGATTATGTTTATGTAATTGGATCCGACAAACTTTCCAGTGAATTGCATACACTCAGCGAAAAAACAAATCAAACCTATACCAAACTCGCTTTCGACTATACCTATAACGCAGAAGATCATCCCGACAACATTTACAGAAGATCTGACCATTGGAACTTCGCAAAAAACGGAATCCCCATTATTTTTTACTTTGATGGAATTCATGAAGATTACCATCGGCCAAGTGATGAAGTAAGCAAGATTGACTTTCCTTTACTAACCAAACGAGCCCAAAATGTATTTTATGCGGCATGGGAAATTGCTAACCGTGAAAATAGGTTAGTGGTAGATAAAAAATAATTAAGCCTGATTGAGTTTGTCAAAACTCTTACTTCGGCAGATTCACCTTGATGAACCCTATGACAGAAACAAAAAAATATAGCTTATCTGTTGCTATCGCCTTGGTAATTGCCAACATGATTGGAACAGGGGTGTTCACATCGCTCGGCTATCAAGTGGGTCCGTTGCCTTCTGGCTTCGTTATATTGATGTTATGGCTGGTAGGCGGTATCGTTGCGCTGTCGGGTGCTTTCACGTATGCCGAAATTGCTACCACGTTAGAAAAATCGGGCGGTGAGTATTTGTTTTTAGGTAAGATCTTTCACCCCGCATTGGGCTTTGTTGGTGGGTGGATGAGTTTGCTAGTCGGATTTGCCGGGGCGATCTCAGCGGTTGCTATCGCCATTGGTGAATACTCCAAAGTCCTCACCGGCATTCCCGTAAAGGTAGTTGGAATAGCTGCCATTGTGCTCGTGTCTTCCATCCATTGGTTCGGTGTAAAAACAGGCGGTCAAACGCAAAAAGTACTGACATCCATAAAACTTGGACTCATTGCGTTCTTTTGCATCGCTCCTTTTTTTGTTTCGCCCAATCTTCTTTCAAACATAACCTTCTTGCCGAGCGCGGGAGATTGGACATTGATTGCAAGTCCTGGTTTTGCCATTTCACTTGTGTTTGTGGTATATGCCTACACGGGCTGGAATGCTGCGGCATACATAGCAGGTAACCTCGACAATCCCGCTAAAACATTACCGAGGGCATTGATACTTGGCACGCTTACCGTTACTATCGTTTACCTTGCCTTGAATGCGATGTTCCTTTATTCCGCCACGTTCGATGAGCTTAACGGACAGAACGACATTGGCAATGTCGTGGCTATTAAATTATTCGGCTCACACACGGGAACTCTCTTTTCAGGAATCTTTAGCATTGCACTTCTTTCAACGCTTAGCGCGATGACCATTGCTGGGCCGCGTGTTACTGAAGCCATGGGCGAAGACTATCCGATTTTCAAATCATTTACTAAGAAAAATAGATTTGATATGCCCTACATTGCTATACTATTTCAGGCCGGCTGGGCCATATTTCTTGTGTTGGTAAGTTCGTTTAAAGAAATCATTCAGTACATTTCGATCAGCCTTTCTATTTTTTCTTTGTTAACCGTGATTGGCGTGTTTGTATTGCGTCAAAAAGTATCGGCAAGCGAGCGCAGGTTCAGTACTCCGTTATATCCACTACCTCCACTTATATTTATTATTTGCACTTGTTGGATGATCTATTATGTAACTAGTGACGATCCAAAGATTATTCTCTATTCTCTTGCCACGGTTGTTCCGGGATTAATTTTATATTTTGCGGCCTCAAAAACCAAAAATCGTGAAAACTAGAAATCAGTTAGTCCTTTTAATTTTTTCAGCAATTATTCTTTCTTGTTCAACAAAAAAAGAAGCAACCCACGTAATCGATTCGCTTGAAACGAAACGAGATTCGTTGTCTGTCGAAACACAGAAAACCGAAGATCAACTGGTTTACAAAGACACATTGTTAGATTATCAGGGAAGGTTTATTGCAGGATTAAATCAATTGGGGAACAATTCATTTACCGCTCTCGAAAACGATCCTTATTGGAAAGAATACAAAACAGCGGTGGACACTGGTTGGGTAAAAATGTATGATAATCGACTAAGTAAAATGAAAGATTGGGAGTTGGCTACTTTTTCATCATCGGTAAACGATTCGCTTCCGCTATTCTATCCTTTTTCGGGCCCTGATTTTTTACACGCACACTACCTTTATCCGCACACGAAAGAATTTATTTTAGGCGCGCTTGAGCCTATAATCGATATCCCTAACCTAAATCAAATTAAAGATAAAGAACGCGATAAATTTTTAGACAGCTTGCATCATTCGCTCCGCGATATTTTCTACAAAAGCTACTTTATCACAACCCATATGCAGAGTGATTTAAAGCAGGTTCGTGGTGTTTTGCCTGCGCTGTATTTTTTCATAGAGCGATCTGGACATGAGCTATTAGAGCAAAAATTTATCAGCTTAGATACCGATGGTAAGCTCAGAGACCTATCAGAAAGTGAGCTAGGTAAAAGAATCCCCGCAGTTCAAATCAAGTTTAGAGATATAAAGACAAAAGAGCTAAAGACACTTTTTTACTTTAATTTGGATCTTTCTGATAAAGGGCTACTCAAAAAGCCAGAGTTCTTGAAATTTGCTTCTTCAAAAGCCCCCTTCAATACTTTTTTAAAGTCGGCTTCTTATTTACTCACAAACCCCACCTTTGCTGCGATGAGGAATTTTGTGTTAGCAAATACAAAAAGCTTGTTTCAAGATGATACAGGAGTGCCCTATCGCTTTTTAAAGAATCGATTGGATTTTAAAGTGCAATTGTTTGGTGAATACACAAAACCTGTGAAAGACTTTGGCGCCTATACCTATCAGGCAGATTTAGATTCTGCTTATAAAACGCCCAATAAAAAGCCTTTACCTTTTTCACTTGGTTACCACTGGAGCAGTAAAATTCAAAACTATATGCTAGTGACAAAATCGCCTGTAACTAATCTTCAAAAGTAGGCTATAACTTCACCTTCGCTCGAGAAATTCCTTAATGGCACTATTAGAAAAGTATTTGTATGTAAAAAAGTCAATGTTGCCAAACGCGGGTAAGGGTTTGTTCACCAAGGTTGCAATATCGAAAGGAACTAGAATTGCTGAATATAAAGGCAAACTTGAAAGATGGGTAGATGTGAGGCATGAAGAAGAGGATGGAACAAACATGTACTTGCTCCAAGTATCGGCTAGAAAAGCAATTAACGCGAAGAACTATCTAACTACCCTTGCACGCTACGCCAATGATGCAAGAGGAACTTCGAAAGTTGTGGGTCTAAGAAACAACTGTGAACTGGTCTCGGAAGGAGACAGATGCTATATAGAATCACTACGGAGCATCAAAAAATTCGAAGAAATATTGGTTGGATATGGCAAGGAATACTGGGCTTTAGTGAAAAGAATTAATGCCAAGTCGATCACAAAATCTGCGCAAAAGCAAGCTGGCAAGTGATTTAAATAAAAACTATTATCAAAATTCATTTGATAAAATCAAAAAGCCTTTATATTTGCGCAACATAAACAAACCATTACCCCAATATTATGACAAAAGCAGAATTGATTACTAAAATCTCAGAAGATGCTGGTATCACAAAGGTTGCCGCAAATGCTGCCCTTGATGCATTTATGGAAAGTGTTGCAAAAACCTTGAAAAAGGGCGATCGCCTTACGTTGGTTGGTTTCGGAACTTTCTCAGTTTCTAAACGTGCAGCGCGCAAAGGCCGTAACCCGTCTACTGGAGCTGAAATCAAAATTAAAGCGAAGAAAGTGGCAAAGTTCAAAGCCAGCAAAGAGCTGTCAGGCAAACTTTAATTCGAACTAAAAATGTCGATACAAAAACCCGGTTATTCCGGGTTTTTGAGTTTTAGCCAGTTACCAGTAGTCAATATCAACTTGTAAAGCTCAAATACATTGTTAATCTTTGTATAGTAAAATAGTAAATTGAAAAGAGGCAAGGTTCATTTTGTGGGCGCGTATCTATTAATTGGTGGACTACTGTTTAGCCAGTTAGGAGTTAATGTGTTCCATGATGGGCATAATTTTCATGAGATTCTCTCGAAGAAAACAGAATCTGTTCAAAAGCACAGCGATCATTGCAAGATTTGCTCGATAGATGTTTTAGTCAACCTAGAGTTGGTTAACCCGACTGAATTAGCTAATCACTTAACAGCCGTTGTCGCTAATGCGCCCACTCGCGTGATGAGTAGCTTTGCGAGCTTAGCACTATCAAAAGGAAGGGCACCTCCATTTCAACCATAACACGCACCCATTATTTGGGGCTATTTTCTGCACTCACTAAATTAAGTTGTTCACCTACCAAGCTTTAGGTGGCTAAGCTTATCTACCATTTTTTCAATCTCAATTATTTTGAAAATAAGCATCTGCTTGTTACTAGCTATCACTCTATTTCCTTCCACGCACGTGCTGGGGCAATCGCCTTGTTTCTTCACAATAAAAGGCACTGTAAAAGATAGTTCAACAAAAGAACTGCTTCCAGTTGCAGATGTATTTATTAAAGAATTAAACAAAGGCACAATAACCAATAGCGATGGGGCATTTTCCTTCCAACCAATTTGTGAAGGAAAATATACGATCAAATGCTCTTTTATTGGATATAAAAGTGTCACACTCAATGTAGATGTAATTGGCAATGTGGTGCAGAATTTCATCCTTGAAACTGATACCGAAATAATGAAAGAAGTAACGGTAGAGGATAAAGCTGAACGGTTGCAGGGCGTTCAAACTTCGGTGGCGTTGAATGAAAAGAAACTAGCCGAGGCGGCAGGTAAGACCTTGGGAGAAGTGCTAAAGGAAATCACGGGAGTAAATTCGATCCAATCAGGTCCAGGCATTTTCAAACCAGTCATCCATGGCGTTCACAGCCAGCGGGTGCTTATTCTAAATTACGGAATCCGTCAGGAAGGCCAACAATGGGGAGCAGAGCATGCACCCGAAATTGATCCATTTATTGCTTCCAATATCATTGTGGTAAAAGATGCCTCGGCTATAAAATACGGCTCCGATGCGTTAGGTGGGGTGGTCATTGTTAACCCACCAGCACTTCCCGAAAAAGCTGGCCTGAAAGGCTCTTTGCAAACTATTGCGCAGAGCAATGGCCGATCAGGCACCATTTCAGGAACGCTCGAAGGAGGATTGAACAAACGCGCTGGTTGGGGTTGGAGACTGCAGGGCACAACAAAACGGGCTGGCGATTTCAAAACTCCTACTTATTATCTTACAAATTCTGGCGTGAGAGAACTTAACTTTTCCGCGGCAGCTGGATACCATAAAAAAAGGGTTGGCATAGATGCTTTCTTCAGTCACTTTAACACCGAACTGGGTATTTTAAAAGGTACTTCCATCAGCAGTATCAGCGACTTACTTACGGCTATGGAACGCGATGTGCCACAATACACAACTGGCTTCAGCTATACCATCGGGGAACCTCGTCAAGAAGTGAGCCATAACCTTGTAAAGCTAAATGCTCATGTTCAAACAAAAAAAGGAGAGTGGCGTGTGCAATATGGTTTTCAAAATAATAACCGCAAAGAGTTTGACATTCGAAGAGGAGATCTATCGAAGATACCCTCCATCAATCTACAGTTGAACACGCATACCATAGAATCAGAGTTTGAATTGGCAACAAAAGACAACAGCACATTTTGTTGGGGATTGAGTAGTATGGTTCAAAACAACGAAAACATACCTGGCACGCAACGTATTCCATTTATTCCAGATTTCAGCAACTTATCTGCAGGAGTTTTTGCTATTTCAAAGCTAAAGGTAAAAGATTGGATCATCGACTTGGGAGCCAGGTACGACTATCGGCAATACAACGTTAGCGGTTTTGACTTCAAGAATACGCTTTACAAAGATCAGCTGGTATTCAACAACCCGAGCGCAACGATCGGCACAACAAAGACGGTCGCGAAAGATCAATCTCTTAGTATGAGCGTAAGCAGTGCTTGGCGGCCACCCCATGTGGCTGAGCTTTACAGCGTAGGCACGCATCAAAGCGCGGCAGCAATTGAGTACGGGCTCTTATTAAACGATGTAACTAATGAAGTCACACCACTAAAAGATGCTTCATTCAAAACAGAAAACGCGTTAAAATGGGTAACTACGTATCAATATACATCTAGCAACTTCCAATTGGAAGCTACGGGATACCTAAATTATATTTTCAATTACATCTTTCTAAAGCCGATGGGTGTGACACAAAATATTCGAGGGGTTTACCCTTACTTCCGCTATACGCAAACTGATGCATCGTTTATTGGAATAGATTTGTCCGCTGTCTGCCAAATTCTGCCTACCATAAAAATAAATCCCAAAGCATCCTTGCTGCGTGCAACCGATGAACGCAATGATGACTTTTTAGTTTTTATTCCTTCCAATCGTTTTGATCTATCGCTTCGGTATGAGCCAAAAGTATTCTGGTTGAAAAATTTTTATATCGAAGGGAAACCCAAATACACGGCTATGCAAAATCGCGCACCACGCGTGTTAACGGTCAGAGAAATCGTCAACGCGAAGGATCAAGGCGTTGATCTGTTTGCAACAAACTCAGCAAATTTTGATTTTATGGATGCACCGGACGGATACTTTCTTCTTAACGGAGCAACTGGATTCTCGGTAGTTAACACAAAAACGCGTTATGACTTTCGCTTTGCTGTTGAAAACATTACCAACACCATCTACAGAGAATATACTAATCGCTTTCGTTACTATGCCAATGAAATAGGCATCAATTACACTTTCTCTCTAAAATGTATTTTCTAAAATAATTAACAAACCCTTATGAAACACAATTTAATAAACACAAAAACAAGTTTAACAAAACTTCTAACGATCACTTTTATGCTCGCAATTGCGATGCAATTCAACGGATGTAAAAAAGATGACCCGAAGCCAGAAGATGTGCCAGAATTAATTACCACCGCCATACTTACTTTTACACCAAATGATGGCGGTAGTCCTGTGATTGTCACCGCCACCGATCCTGATGGAGAAGGCGTGCAAGACATAAAGGCAGATGGACCGATAAACCTGCTGCCTGCTAAAACGTATGTCTTAAAAATTGACTTGATCAATGCACTAGCAAAACCTACTGACCCTGCTTATAAAGTAACAGAAGAGGTAGAGGAGGAAGGAGATGAGCACATGTTCTTTTTCGCGTGGACGAACAACCCGTTTTCTAGTCCCGCGGGAGACGGAAACATCGACAACCGAGCAGATGCTGTTAATTACACAGGCGCAGCAAATTCAATTGACAAAAATAACCGACCCTTAGGATTAACGACTACTTGGACAACGGTGACACCAACAGGAACTTCAACTGTAACAGGAACATTTCAAGTTTTGCTGAAGCATCAGCCCAATCTTAAATCTGATACATCAGACTCAAAAACAGGAGAGACTGACTTGGATTTAACGTTTACTGTAAATATAAAGTAATCGTTTTAACACTAGTTGAGTTCTCATATGTTTTGATAATTTAGGTTGGCAGATTACAGAATCTGCCAACCTATTTCCAAAATGCAGGTGCTTACGTAGCAGTCAGGTGTTCCCCTTTTTAAGCCGAATTTTATACGTTATCAGAATTTTTCTTGTTCTTCTTATCCTTCTGAATATAAAGTAAACCCAAGGTTGCTTTTTCCATGAGTTCAAGCGAGCGCTTAATGCGCACGTCTGTGCCTTTGGCTGAGGTTACGTAGTGAATTAAACTTCTTTTGAGGCCGTTTGGAAACTTAGCCCATACGCTGGTTGCACGCTCGTCTTGCTCCAGTACAGCCGCCAGTTCCTCTGGCACTTCAACCAAATCAGGGTCAACTAGTCTAAAATTAACCTGAGCTTTAGCGCCCAATTTTAGGGAAGCTTCTTTTACCAATTTTTTGTTGATCATAAAAAATCGATCGCCACTTTTTCTGTATTGTATTGCTAACGCAAAAGCGATTCCGTTAATCGTGCCTTTCACACGCAATCGTTTGGCCGGGAGCTGCGCAACTATTTCGCTTGGCAAAAATATGCCGTGCTCTACATAATTCCCTTCAATAGTGGCCAAAGGAGCTAAGAAAGCAAACGTGTTTTCGTGTTTTTTTGAAGGCGGACTATTCTTCATAAAACTCGGTGAGTGAAGCAAAATAGCTTTCGTTCCAGCCTTCTACTATATTATCATAATCGTCATCGGGTATGTTTGTGTGGATCAACTCCACGGAAGTGCCCGCCTTATGAGGGTGGAGTTTAAGAGTTACGATAGAGTCTTCAGGCTGATCTCCAAAATACCACTGTTGAACTATTTTTTTATCAGGCTCAAATTCAAGGTTTTTGCCGACAATACTGCCTTCCCATAAAGAAAACTCGCTGCCCACCTCGGTTGACATTTCTGCCTCTTCGCCCGTCCACAACAAAAGCGTAGACGGAACAGTCAGAGCGAGGTAAACTTGGTCGGGGGTCGCAGAAATTAGGTAATACTTTTTGAAATTCTTCATAGTCTGATTTGTCGACTAAAGATAGCCAAAAAGTGTAGGCGCGAAAACCAGTCTTGCAAAGGTTTGAATTAATGATTCGCTGCTATAAATTTGTTAAATTTAAGATTCAAGGCTGCAACTTGTTAAAGTGAACCAATCGATATGAAACTAGTCCGTTCTTTTACCTTATTAATCGTAATTACTGTTGCGATCGCGAGTTGCGATGGACCTAAAAAACTGATTGGTAAGTGGAAAGTTGTCTCTGTAAACGTGAAGAAAAACCGGGTTTTGGAGCCTTCCAACGTTTTAGTTTTCGATCCTGAGGGTTATGTCATGTTTAATGACGGAAAAGCTGCACGGGGCAATTGGGAAATGGTAGCCAGCAACAATACGATTTCGTTGTTCCTATATGGTAAAGCACTTCAGCACGATTTGCAGATAGTGGGTGAATTTAATTTTTCATCTAACAAACTCACCATTACTGACCCCAAAGACGAGGAAAGGATCTTCCTCGAATTAGAGAGAATAGAGGAAGAACCCGCGAAATGAGCACCCAAAACTTCAGAATAAAAGACATTGCGAAAAAAGCGGGGGTATCTACAGGAACTGTTGATCGTGTGCTCCACAACCGAGGCAAAGTGTCAGAGGAGGCACTGCGCAAAGTAAATGCCGTACTTGGGGAAATCGACTATAAACCTAATCTGCTTGCGCGGACTCTTAGTTCAAAAAAATCATTCACACTGGCCGCAATCATACCCAATCAAGAAGACGATCCGTACTGGATACAATGCAAAAAGGGGGTAGACTCGGGGGCGGAAGAGTGGAGTCAGTTTGGAGTAACAGTGAGAACTTTTCTATTTGATAAGTTAAGCGGCAGTTCCTTCATAAAAACTACGCAAGAGGCCTTGAATTCTGCACCAGACGGTATCTTGATTGCGCCTATTTTTTTACACGAAGCGCGCGCGTTTTTTAAATATTGGAAGGAAAACAACATCCCTTATGTGCTCTTTAACACCAATTTAAACGAAGCACATCCGCTCAGTTTTATCGGGCAAAATTTGTTTGAAAGTGGCAAGGTAGCAGGCGAACTAATGCTGCTGGGCCGACAAGAGCCAACAAAAATAGTTGTTTTGCACATAGAAGAAGATGTTAATAATTCGCCCCATCTTAGTGAAAAAGAAAAGGGGTTTAGGGCGTATTGCGAATCGGTTTTGTTTTCGGTTGAAGTTGTTTCCATAAATGTAAGCCACACCAAAAAATCATCGCTCGACAAAACTGTCGAAAACATTGCGTTTGACACCACCGTAGCCGGTATTTTGGTCACCACCTCAAAGGAAACTGCCTTGGTTGCGGGGTTGTTAGAGCAATACAACAGAAACGATATTCGATTAATAGGTTACGATTTGTTGGAGCAAAACCTGACCTATATTAAAAAGGGAATGATAAAATTCTTGATCAACCAAAACCCAACACGCCAAACATCGCTTGGGGTAAGTCACTTAGCTAATTTTCTTCTTTTTAAAAAAGTACCCCCTTCGCTAGACTTATTTCCGCTAGAAATTGTCACCAAAGAAAATCTTTCATCCTACTTAACTTCTGGCATTTACTAAAGCTCTTTTCGCTTTTCGCGAATGCGCTTTAACTGAGCCCGAAGATCGGCTATGTACTTCCGAATATTCTTAAACCCGAAAACTCCAAGGGCAACTAAAAAGCCATTGATTAGGACTATTTCAATGATTAACTCAGTTGTTAATTCTATTCCAAGAAAGATAAATACCAATTGGTAAACAGTTAAATGAAAGATGTTCGCAATTTAGAAAGGTAATTTCAACAAAAGGCATATTCTGTGATGTGAATTTAGTGCTAATTTATTACCTCCAACAAAAAGCACTGAAATAGTTTTCTTGACACCCTGAATTAATAGGGTTAGTTTTGTGTTTTTAAGCCACCATGAGCGACTCTATCCTTCACGAATGCGGAATTGCCTTAGTGCGATTGCGCAAGCCCCTCTCCTATTACATCGAGAAATATGGCTCGACCTACGCCATGAACAAGATGTACATTTTAATGGAAAAGCAGCACAATAGAGGCCAAGATGGAGCTGGTATCGCTAACATTAAGATAGACCAAAAACCTGGCTTTAGGTATATCTCCAGGTATCGGTCAATGAAACCGCAACCGGTTGCACATCTTTTCAAAAAGATAGGTAAACGATACAAAGAGGCGCAAAAGGCAGGAAAGGATAAGTTTAAGGATGAAAACTGGTTGAAAGAACACGTGCCTTTTAGTGGAGAACTTTGGCTCGGGCACTTGCGGTATGGCACCCACGGATTTAATAGCATTGAAAATGTGCACCCCTTCTTAAGGCAAAATAACTGGCGAAGCAGAAACTTGGTAATGGCTGGAAACTTCAACATGACCAATGTGGATGAGCTTTTCAATATACTTGTTGAATTAGGTCAGCATCCAAAAGAAAAAGTTGACACCGTTACTGTGATGGAGAAGATCGGCCATTTTCTTGACGAAGAAGTGCAGGCCCAATTCGAAAAATACAAAGACCAATACAGCAATCTGGAAATTTCAGATATTATTGAAAACGAAATAAATCTACAACGGATTTTGAAAAGAGCCTGCAAAGATTTTGACGGGGGCTACACCATGGCTGGACTAACAGGCAGCGGATCTGCTTTCGTGGTAAGGGATCCTGCTGGCATTCGCCCCGCTTATTTTTATGCAGACGATGAAGTGGTAGTGGTTGCCTCAGAAAAACCTGCTATAAAAGCAGCGTTCAATATTAACTACAATCAGATCAAGGAAATCGAGCCGGGCCACGCGTTAATCATTACAAAAAGCGGTGAATACGGGCAACATTCAGTCATTCCTAAACTCGAGAAAAAATCGTGCAGTTTTGAACGTGTTTATTTTTCCAGAGGCACCGATCCAGAGATTTATCGTGAGCGTAAACAACTGGGGAAATTACTCGTTCCTCAAATTTTAAAAGCCATTAATTTCGACCTGAAAAATACGGTGTTCTCCTACATTCCTAATACCGCGGAAACCGCATTTTTAGGAATGATGGCGGGAATAGAAGACTACCTCATCAGTATTCAAAAGGATATCATCATTGATAAAAAACCAAGTGCTGATTCGCTCGAAGATCTTTTATCGTTCAGGCCAAGGATTGAAAAAATAGTAATTAAAGACGCGAAGTTACGTACGTTTATTACCGATGACGATCACCGCGATGAGTTAGTAGCCCACGTTTACGATACAACCTATGAAGTAGTAAACAAAGGCAAAGATACACTTGTGGTAATTGATGATTCTATTGTACGAGGAACCACGCTCGAAAAGAGCATCCTTAAAATGCTCGATAGACTTTCACCTAAGAAAATTGTTGTAGTTTCATCCGCACCTCAAATTCGTTTTCCAGATTGTTATGGAATTGACATGAGCCGAATGGGTGACTTTGTGGCCTTCAGGGCAATGATACAATTGATTAAAGAACAAGGCAAAGAATATCTTTTGGGGGAAGTGTATGAAAAATGCCTCCAATCTGAAAACGAGAAGAATCCCGTCAATTATGTAAAAGAATTGTACGACCAATTTACCTATGATGAGATTTCTGATAAGATTTCTGAGATTGTAAAGCCAAGCGATATGAAGGCAGAGGTAAAAGTAGTTTTTCAGCATATTGATAATCTCCATAAAGCAATTCCTAATCATTCAGGCGATTGGTATTTCTCTGGCGACTTTCCCACCAAAGGAGGCCAGCGTGTGTCAAATCGGGCGTTTGTAAACTATATGGAAGGCAAATTAGTACGCGCCTATTGAGCAGCTAGTTGAATCTCTCCACGTTAAACGGGTCTAGTTCCATGCTTGGTCGTTGTCTTTCAACTAGTTCAGCAGTTAACTTTCCGGTACCTGGTGCCAGGCTTAAACCCATCATAGAATGTCCTGTGGAAACCACTACATTATTAAAACTTCTAAGCCTACCAATATAAGGTAACCCATCGGGCGAGCACGGCCTTAAGCCATGCCAAATCTTATTTACATCGGGCATTTTTACGTCCATTTCAGGATAGTAATTGGGGATCGATGCAACAATTCCTCTTACCCGATTTAAATTAATTGAATGATCAACCCCAGCAATTTCCATTGTTCCTCCAAATCGCAAATCATTTCCCATAGGAGTAACCGCCACTCTCGCCTCCAAGAAAATAGATGGCACCCGAACATTTTTCTCCACTTCAGGAATGGTAAAACTGTAGCCCTTACCTGCCTGCATAGGCAAGTCAAGTTGTAGTTTTTTCATCACACTTCCCGACCAGGAGCCGGTCGCAATTACAAGCTCATCAAAAGCAAAGGTTTCGTTTGAAGTAAATACTCTTTTTACCAATCCATTAGCTACTTCAAAATCATTTACTTCGCAGCTTGTTACAAAATTTACTCCTCTGCCCTTCAAGTAAGAAATCATTCCAGAAAATAACTTGCTGGGTGTTAGATGAGCGTCTCCTGGAAAATAAATTCCTCCCCTCACGTCCACTTTAACATCTGGCTCAAGCTGTTGAACCGCTTTGCTATCCAGCACGTGTGCCTCTACCCCTATTTTATTAGCTAAATGAGCTGTTTCAATTTCTTCCTTTTCGATTGCAGCCGACTTATACAACATCAACAAACCTCGTTCATGGAAATCAAAATCGAAGGGCAATTCTTTTGACCATTGCTGATACATTGCCTTGCTCAGCGCATTAATTTCCGTCAATGCAGGAATCGAATGCTCAACATGTTGCTTGGTTGAATGCTTGTAAAATTGATAGCCCCACTTTATCAGATCGCCACTAAACCTAGGGCGCACATAAAAAGGACTCTGGGAATTAAACATCCAGCGAATTCCTTTGGCAATCATACCAGGAGCTGCTAAGGGAATAAAATGACTCGGCACAATCATGCCCGCATTGCCAGTTGAGCATCCTACTTGCATATTCCCTTGATCCAGGATGGTAACTTTATGGCCGGCCTTATCAAGATAATAGGCTGTACTCAATCCAATTATACCTCCGCCAATAATGCCTACTGTCTTACTCATTACCCACCCTATCATTAAATAACTTGAAATCCGTAAGCATAAGGATCGTCCTCCGGATCGATTGTGATTGTATTGTACCCATAGACTTTTGCCCAACCTTCCACGCTGGGGATAATTGCCGGCTTTCCAGCCAAGTCAGTTACTTCTTCTATCCTACCGATAAATTTAGAACCAATTATACTTTCGTGAATAAATTCCTCGCCCTTCTTTAACTTGCCTTTGGCATGCCACTGTGCAAGTCTCGCTGATGTGCCGGTGCCGCAGGGCGATCTATCAATAGCCTTATCCCCATAAAAAACTGCGTTGCGAGCAGTGGAAGTAGAGTCAATCGTTTTTCCAGCCCATAAGATATGACTGCATCCATTAATCGTTGAATTCTCGGGATGCTCAAAGGAATATTTTCGGTTGATATCTTTTCGCAGTTCACGGCTCCAGCTCACTAATTGATCGGCTGTATAATTTTCGATTCCAGAAAAGTTAGGTTGGGTATCAACTATTGCATAAAAATTTCCTCCATAAGCAACATCAAATATCAGTTCGCCTAGATCCGCACATTGAGCTTTTATATTCTCTTTATCAAGATAGGCTTTAACATTTCGAATCTTAACCGATTTTACTTTTCCACCTACTTGCTGATACTCAATCTTCACTAATCCAGCAGGTACCTCCAAGTTTAAAACTCCGGGGGTCTTCGGTATCACTAATCCTTCTTCTATGGCAATGGTAACAGTACCGATGGTACCATGCCCACACATTGGTAAGCAACCACTGGTCTCTATAAAAAGAACTCCAATATCATTCTTAGGATCGGAAGGAGGGTACAAGATGCTGCCACTCATCATATCGTGACCACGTGGCTCAAACATTAAGCCTTTGCGTATCCAATCAAATTCCTTTAGAAAATGTTGGCGCTTTTCGCTCATGTTTTTACCTATCAAAATGGGGCCTCCGCCAGCAACTACTCTAACCGGGTTGCCACAGGTATGTGCATCGATGCAAAAAAATGTCTTTTTAGCCATGGCTATTTTCTCCATTCATTATTAAACAATCGCCAAATGCCCAATGGATTTTCATCCTGAAGTTCCTTTGGAAGCAATGACTGCGGAAAATTCTGAAAAGCCAGCGGCCTTACAAATCGTTTGATGGCATCTATGCCCACTGACGTAAATCTAGAATCTGAGGAAGCGGGAAAAGGTCCTCCATGATTCATCGATGGGCAAACCTCCACACCAGTAGGAACTCCATTAACTATCAATCTCCCTGCCTTTTGGGAAATCAAATTGATGACGTCCTTGTTGTGGATCAGCTCATCTGCGTTACCAATTAACGTTGCGGTAAGTTGCCCCTGCAAATAGTCTATTACGCTTACCATTTGATCTTTATCACGGCACTCAACCATCAATGCAAATGGCCCAAAAACTTCTTCTTCTAACCGTGGATTTTTCAAAAACTCAGAAGCAGGAACAGAAGCAAGGATGGGCGTACCCTGTTGGGAAACTAATTCTTGTTCTGGTTTAGAAAGTTTGGTAACAGATGGCTGCGATAAAGTCTGCGCAGCTTTTCTTGAATAGTTAGAAGAAATTCCGCTATGTAGCATGTCCCCCGGTAACACATCCTCGATCGCTTTCGTCAATCCGGCAATGAATTTGTCTAAGTGCTCATCCTTTATTCCTATCAGTAACCCTGGACTAGTGCAAAACTGACCTATGTTTAATGTAAGTGATGAAGCTAATTTTTGAGCCCAGTTTTCAGCGTCTGATGCTAATGTGTTTGGCAACAGCACAACTGGATTAATGCTGCTCATTTCTGCAAACACTGGAATCGGTGTAGGCCTTTTATTCGCTAGATCAAAAAGCGCTTTGCCGCCAGCAAAAGAACCAGTAAATCCGACAGCCTTAACCAGCGAATGTTCAACCAACGCTTTTCCGACTTGAAAATCGGCACCGTAAAGATGAATAAAGACATTTGCTGGAATGTCTTCTTTTATTCTCGCGTTTTCAATTGCACCAGCAACGAGCGCGGAGGTCTCTGGATGCGCAGGATGTGCTTTCACAATCACTGTACAACCAGCAGCTAATGCTGATATCGTATCGCCTCCCGCTGTCGAGTAGGCAAGTGGAAAGTTAGCAGCACCAAAAACAACTACAGGCCCCAACGGCACCAACATCTTCCGTATATCGGGTTTAGGCAACGGCAACCTGTCTGGAAGTGCAGTATCAATTCTGGCCTCCACCCAAGAGCCTTCTTCTATTAAATTGGCATACATGCGACATTGACTGGTAGTTCTACCGCGCTCGCCTATTATCCGCCCTTCTGGGAGGTTAGTTTCTCTCATAGCGGTAGTCACCAGCTCATTTCCCAACGCTTCGATTTCATCAGCAATTGCCCGTAAAAAAGCTGCGCGTTTTTTGGCGTCAATTGTCTTGTAACCTTGAAACGCTTTTTCAGAAAGCTTAACGGAAGCGTCAACCTCATTTAGCGTGCTATCAATGAATTTCATTTCTGCTGAAATTAAATTGCCGGACGTGCCTCGATACCTTTTCTAATCACTTTCAAAATTCTTTCCCTTTCTTCTCCAATTAAAGTAAGTCTGGGAGCCCGAACAAACTCAGAACCTAATCCCACTTCGGCCTCAGCCAACTTGATGTATTGAACCAATTTCGGATGAATATCTAATTCTAACAGCGGTAAGAACCAGCGATAAATTTTTACAGCTTCTTCCATCTTTCCAGCCTTAATTAAATTAAACACGGCCATGGTTTCTTTTGGGAACGCACAGACCAGCCCTCCTACCCAGCCGTGAGCTCCTAATACCAATTCTTCCAACGCTAACGTATCGACACCGCACAGTATCTTGTAACGTTCGCCAAATCGATTGATCAGGCGAGTAACGTTGGAAACATCCCGTGTAGATTCCTTAATCGCTTGGATGTTTTCACACTCGGCTAATTCATCAAACATTTCTAACGTCACTTCGATCTTATAATCCACAGGATTGTTATAAATCATGATTGGCAACTTAGTTGCCTTCGCCACTGTCTTGAAATAGGTCACGGTCTCGCGATGATCGGATTTGTATCGCATGGGAGGTAGCATCATAAGCCCTTTGGCACCGCTCTGCTCTGCTTCAGCCGCGAGCTTCAGTGCCTCACGTGTGCTACCCTCCGCAATATTCATCACTGCAGGAATTGCCCCTGCCACTTTCTCCACAGCAAATTTTACCAACGAAAATTTTTCTTCATTGCTAAGCACACTGGACTCACCCAATGTGCCGCCAAGAATAACTCCTTGAACGCCCGCTGACAGCTGAGCTTGAAGGTTCATTTCAAACAAGGGAAAATCAAGTTTATCATCGGAAGTAAACTTGGTTGTAAGTGCGGGAAAAACGCCATGCCAGTGTATCATGCTGCCTATTTTTAGTGAAGACAAAGGTACTCTGATGAGTCCTTGTTTTAAATTCAAGATTTAATCAATACCGATACTATTTTGACATAATTTAATCTATTTTTACCAAAAAGACATCAATATTGACGCCTATGAAGATCGTATCATTCAATGTTCCAAAGACATCACGGGAGGCATTGAGAGTGCAGATCGATAAGCTCCCTCATTTTTACAACCAACTTCATGAACACACTGAGCTGCAACTTACCTATGTTATAAAAGGTGAAGGAACCTTAGTAGCTGGTGACTACGTGGGTCGATTTGCACCTAACGAAATGTATCTTTTAGGAAGCAGGCAACCTCACGTTTTTAGAAATGATGAGTCGTATTACAAATCAAAACGTAAAATTCAAGCACATTCCATTTCGCTCTATTTTGATAGGTCATATCTGGGCGAGCACTTCTGGGAGCTGGATGACATGAAGGTGGCGAAAGATTTTCTTGAAAAAAGTAAAAGAGGTTTTAAGATAGTAGGAAAGACAAAAGAACTTTTAGAAAAAGAGCTGCATCAGCTTCAAAAGCAAAAAGGGATAGACAGAGTCATTACTTTTTTCGAAACGTTGAAGATCTTAACTGTATCAAATGAACTAACTAGTTTGGGCATCTCACAACTGGCAGAAACATTTAATCCGATAGAAGGAAAAAGGATGAATGACGTAATCCATTTTATTTTCACGCAGTCTCATCGAAAGATGTATGTTAGGGAAGTCGCAGCCATAGCAAATTTGTCTGAAGAAGCGTTTTGCCGATATTTTAAAATTAGAACTCGAAAAACATTCACACACTTCTTAAATGAAATCCGCATAAGCAATGCCTGTAGGCTTTTACAAGTAAAAGACATAAGAATTAGCGAGACGTGTTTTAAAGTAGGATTTACAAACCTATCTCAATTCAACAGAGTTTTTAAAAAGATTACAGGCAAAGCGCCAAGCAGTTATTTGGCATTGGCGGGTTAACTTGTCTTTAATTTAATTATTGTCAACTCGGGCGGCATGCCAATTCTACCTGGATAGCCCAAATATCCGAAACCACGGTTGACGTACAGATATTGATTTCCTTCCTGATAAAGCCCGGCCCATTGCTTGTAAACATATTGCGAAGGGCTCCATTTGATATTTCCTATCTCAACACCGAATTGAAATCCATGGGTGTGGCCTGCAAACATCAAATCAATGTCTGGATGGGTCGGACGTACTTGCATATCCCAATGACTTGGGTCATGTGATAACAAAAGTTTAACCGATGCTTCTTCCGTGCCCGCATATGCTTGATCTAGTTTTCCGTATTTCGGAAACCTCCCTCCGCCCCAATTCTCATTTCCTATGATGGCTATCTTATCGTTTCCTTGCTGAAGAAACTTATGTTCATTCATCAACAGATCGAAGCCTAATAATTTATGCGCATGAATCAGGTCTTGAAAATTTTTAGCTTTCGCCTCCCTCGAATCCCATGTTTTATAATCACCATAGTCGTGATTGCCCGTTACTGAATAAACCCCGAGTGGAGCTTTAAGCCTTTCAAAAACCGGGATGTAGTCCTTTACCTCCGATGTTTCATTGTTCACCAAATCCCCGGTAAAAAAAATCACATCGGGCTTTTCACCTAGCATCATGTCAACACCGCCTTGAACCGCGGTTTTATTCCAAAAGCTCCCTGAGTGGATATCGGATACGTGACCTATTGTTAGGCCGTCAAAACTCTTTGGGAGGTTAGGTAGGTCAACTGTAACTCGCTTTACGCGATAGTCATGCGCTCCGGTAATAATTCCAAATGTCATGGTGCCAAATGGAATCGCAGTTGCAGCTAAGGCTACCTTCGACAAAAATTCCGACCTGCTAATCGTATCTCCCGTTAAATCGGGTGTCGAGCCTTTATAAAATAAGCTCACAATCCAGCGAAAGCCGCGTTGTAAATCATCGACAAACAAAAACAGAATGCCAAACACTTTTGAGAAGTACGTGGCCACCAATCCTGTAATAATCCAGTTGCGAGTTCCAGCACTGTAGCGATACGGATCTCCAAATGCCCACCACAACAAAGCAAGTATACTGATGACAGTCGGTATCCAAAAACCATAGCGGGTAGCCGACCGCCATGTGTTTGACCAGCTCTTGCTTACATTAATTACCGCTTGAAATAAATATAAATCGACAAGCAGGAAAAAAACCGTGAAAATTAAAACAGGAAGTAAACGATTCATAATAAGAAAATTAATTGCCCCGTTTTAGGCGGGGCAATTAACATAGAGTTTAACTTACAACTATCGAAGAATTGTCGGACGAATGAAGAACTGGTTTCCTCTTGTATACACGGTCTTTTATCTTAGCAACGAACAGGTACATAACAGGAACTAAAAACAGGGTTAAAAAAGTACCAAAAATCAACCCGAAGATCATCGTCCAAGAAAGCGGTCCCCAGAAGGCAACGTTATCGCCACCAAAGAAAATATGAGGGTTAAATTCCGAGAACAGCGTTACGAAGTTAATGTTGAAACCTACCGCCAACGGAATCAATCCAAGCGTTGCTGCCATCGCTGTCAGCAACACTGGAGTCAT
Organism: Flammeovirgaceae bacterium; assembly: GCA_027487845.1. Classification (GTDB taxonomy): domain Bacteria; phylum Bacteroidota; class Bacteroidia; order Cytophagales; family Cyclobacteriaceae; genus ELB16-189. Next base: position 62,348 of record JAIYCV010000023.1, on the reverse strand, counting down.
ACGAGTTTTTGCAGCTTCAATAATTGCGGGTTTCAACTCCATCCCTTGTGCAATCAATAAATCGGTAAATTCAACTAGTAGAATTCCATTGCGGACTACAATTCCTGCCAAAGCCAACACACCAACACCTGACATGACAATCGATATTTCCATTTTGAAAAGGGAGAACCCGATTAATACCCCTATGATACTGAAAAGAATCTCAGCCATGATAATGAGCGGCTTACTTGTTGAGTTAAATTGAATAACCAAAATCATAAATATCAAACCAAAGGCAACCATCGCAGCTACTCCAAGGAAATCGGTTGTTTCCTTTTGATTTTCTTGTTCACCTGTCATCTTAATACTAACTTCATCTGGCTTATCAAAGGATGCTAAGCTCTCTTGAATTGCAGCTACTATTTCATTTGGATTAGCACCGGTAAGCACATTTGATGAAATGGATATCACACGTTTTTGGTCGATACGTTTGATACCTGCATAACTATTCGTATAGCCTATTTTCGCTATTGACGAAAGAGGCACTTGCCGCACTTGTCCGCCAGTGGCCATATCGCGGAAAGTAATAGGTAAATTGATCAATGTGTTTATATCATTTCGCTGACTTTCTTTTAGACGCAATTGAATTGGATAGTCGTCATTCAAATCACGAAATCTTGAAATCTCCGATCCATAGATAGCAGTTCGTAACGCGCCACCAATCTGCAACGTTGATATACCTTCGCGATTCGCTTTTTCACGGTCAATGTTAATCGCAATTTCGGGCTTATCGCTTTGAAAGTCAGATTTCAATTCTTCAATGCCAGGTATCTGCAATGAATCCAAATACCTTTTTAGACGATTGGAAGTAGCAATCAACACGTCAAAATTTTCGCCCGCAACCTCTATGTTAACAGGCTTTCCAGATGGCGGTCCACCAGCTTCCTGATCTACCGAAATAATAGCACCTGGAATACTCTTTACCGCATTTCTAATTTTATCTAAATATACTTTGGATGACTGGCCATCGCGCTCAGCAAACTTAACAAACGCCACCGACACCTTACCCAAATGTGGCTGAGCATTTGTCCCTCCAAATGGATCTTCAGAAGCACCGATGGCCACGTTTGAAATAATGGATTCAACGATTCTATTATTTTTACCAATTACTTCAAAGACTTTGTCCTCAACAATGCTTGTGATGGAATCCGTCACACGTTGGTCAGTGCCGATTGGCAGCCGTATGTATGTGTATATAAAGTTAGGATCTCCTTTCGGAAAGAAAACTACTGGGGGTTTGCGATAGTCTGTAAACCAAATCGAGAATATGAATAAAAAGATAACTCCACCAAATACTAACGCTGGCCTCCAGCCGTGTAAGCACCAGCTGATCATGTTTTTGTAACCATTCTGAACTTTTGGCCATCCGTAGGTTTGGAAATTGGAAATCACTTCCTCCAACACAAATCGGTAAAGTGAATAGAGTGCTAGTAAGAACAGCGTGAAATTTCCAAGTGCAAAAGAGCCTGTTAAATACCATACTGCAGCCAACGCAATAAAAATTACTGCTGTGATTTGATACCCTTTGGTAAATTTCTTACGACTGTGATCATGATCATGAACGGTCATGAAATCAGCAGCAAACACTGGATTGATGATATACGCTACTAACAGCGATGCAAGCAAAGCCACAATCAAAGTGATTGGAAGAAATACCATGAAGCTACCAATTACGCCTGGCCAGAAGGCTAGCGGAACAAAAGGTGCAAGCACAACCATCGTTCCTGAGAACACCGGCAAGAACACTTCTCCGGCAGCAATCTTAGCGGCCTTGCGAATAGGTACTTTGCCGTTATCAAAAACTCTATGTGTATTCTCAATCACCACAATCGCATCATCTACAACAATGCCAAGCGCAAGTAGAAATGAAAACAAGGTCATTAAGTTAAGAGTAAATCCTAATGTAGGGAACATTAGGAATGCGATAAACGAAGAAATAGGAACCGACAGCCCCACAAAGATGGCATTGGTTGCTCCCATGAAGAACATGAGTATTATTGTTACCAACACAAATCCGATAATGATTGTATTAATTAAATCATCCAGCGTGGTGCGCGTTGTTTCAGATTGATCGCCCGTAATGGTAATCTTGGCGCCAGGAGGCAAGATGTTATTTTGAAAATCTTTTACGATTTCATTAATCTGATCCGAAGCATTAATTAAATTTTCACCGCCTCTTTTAACAACGTTCAGCGTAATTACATTCTTTTTGTCCAAGCGTGCATAGCTCTCTTGTTCTTTGTGGGTGTCAATAACTTCGGCAACGTCTTTCAAATAAATTTTACCGCCTTTAATTGACCCGATAACAGTATTACCAATTTGTTCTGCGTCAAGATACTCGCCATTTACACTTAACGAACGTTTCATTCCGCCTATCGCCAACTGACCTCCTGAAACAATTCTGTTTTCGTACCCAATGGCACCACTGATATCGTCAAGGCTCACGCCCGCTAAAGCAGCTTTATAGATATCCACATTGATTTGAATCTCACGATCCAGTGCGCCCACTATATCAACCCTTCTAATTTCTGTTAGCGCTTCAATGCGATCTTGCATTTGCTCAGAAAACTTCTTCAACGTCTGTAAATCATAATCGCCCGACAGGTTAATAAACATGATAGGCTGTTCTGAAATGTCGATATCAATTACTTGAGGATCATCCAACAAAGCTGACGGAAGGCTTGGCTTGGCGCGATCGACAGCTTCTTTCACTTCGCGCTTTGCTTCTTTTACTTCAACATCCGTTTGGAATTCAATAATCACATTGGAGAAATCCTGAACTGAATTGCTGGTGATCTTCTTAACACCCGCGATAGATTTCACCTGCTTTTCAATTTCCTTTGAAACCAAATTTTCTACGTCTGATGGAGACGCTCCCGGATACACGGTAGAAACAAATATCTGCGGGAACACTACCTCAGGAAAATTTTCTTTCGGTAGACTGTTGTAAGTCATAATACCTGCCAGGCAGATGAACACAGTCGCCACGTAAATCACCACCTTGTTGTCAATCGACCAACTGGTGGGTTTAAATTCTTTTTCTAAGTCTTTCATTTTTTATTATTTAAGATGAGAGATTTGAGATGTGAGATTTGAGATGGATTAATCTCACATCTCCAGTCTCACGTCTCAATACTTCTTTAAATTTTAACTAATTCACCATCATTCAATCCTTGGTAGCCGACAGTGATTACTTTATCACCGGCCTTTACACCTGTTTTGAGCTGCGCCAGGTTATTGTAAACTCCAACAACCTCCACTACTCGTTTGCGTGCCACTAATTTTCCTCCATCCATCTCTGCTACGTACACCACTTTTTGACCGTTTACATCTTGGACCAGGTTGATGGGAACGCACAATGCAGCTGGCTCAGAATGAAAAATAACTTGGATTACGGCCGTCATGTTAGGTCTCAAATCAGTTGCAGAAGGCACCTTCACTTCAATTGGGAACGAGCGAGTGAGCTGGTCGATATTACGCCCAACGAACGTAACCTTTGCATCAAACTTTCTATCCGCATCCGACAATGAGATAAGAACACGATCGCCTTTCTTTATGTTGTTCACATACGCTTCCGAAATTTTCGAAGTAATTTTTAGATCATTAGTATTGATTACCCTAAATGCAGGAACACCAGGGGCAACGTTCTCACCAATCTTAATATTAACGGCATCTATCGTACCCGTGATCGGAGACTTCATCTTTGACATCTCTAATTGTTCATTCAATGTTGCCAGTCTCCTTTCAGTGCTCTCCTTATTGTTTTTTGCTTGCAAGTATTGAATCTCTGTTCCAATCTTTTGATCCCATAGATTTTTTTGGCGGTCAAAAACAGTCTTTGCCAATTCAAGTCCAGATTTAAGTTCTTCGATACCGCGAAGCACGAGTGAGTTGTCAATTTGAGCAAGTGTTTGCCCTTTCAACACCGCATCGCCTTCTCTAACGAAAACTTGGGTTAAAACTCCAGCCGATTTTGCGCTCACCATAATGTTATCGACTGCTTCAATCATTCCTTGTGTTTGCACGAAATGATCAAATTTTTGAGGTTTTACTTCGGCCACAGCGATCTCCTTTAACTTCACTTTAATTGAATCGGGAGTAACTGTTTTCTCAAGCTCTGCTATTTGTTTTGCTAACGAAGCTTGCTCCGCTCTTAACTTTTCTAGTTGGGCTTTAGGATCGGGTTTTCCGCACGCAGCTACTATCAGCGCGATAGCAGCAATAAACATCGTTGAGTAAATTTTATTTTTCATTGGTTATTAGATTTGAAATTGGGAATTATTTTGAAGGAGTATTTTGCACGAGTTTACCAAAGGCTTTGTCCATGTCTACTTTTGCAACAAGCACATCGTACAAAGCACTGTAGTAATTTATTTGAGATTCTTTGAGCGAGGACTCAGCATCCACAACTTCCAGATTTGAGCCAACACCCTGACCATATTTTATCTTAGTAACACGCGCCACTTTTTCAGCCAGCGTCATATTTCGTTTTTGGGATTCAAGTGCCTGCAGGCTGTTTTGATAACTTATGACCGATTGCTTGATCTGCAAATCAATACTAGATTTTAAAATCTTGAAGCTATTATCAATCTTTTGAAGATTGAGCTTTTCTTGTTGAACTTGATATGTTCTTTGCAAACCACTGAAAATTGGAATGTGTAGATTAACACCAAACGCCACCTGACCGTACCACTTATCAGGTCCGATCGTTCCAAAATCCTCAATAGCGGTATTTGTCGAGAAGAGCCCTCCTATTGTTGGCGACTGTGTGCCATACCCTAAATTAGCGGAAGCACTTAAAATGGGCATTCCTGAGGCATACTTATTCTTTAAGGTAAGTTTTTGTAGCTTTTGGTTTGTCTCTAACACTTGGTAATCCGGACGGTTTTTGTAATCTAAATCTTTCAAGTAACCATTTATATCCACTCCTGAATTTAAAGCCGAAAGGTCGCCCTTAACCTCCAACAATTGCTCCATCGGGTAATTCATTTGAAACTTCAATAACTCAACACTAAGCTGTTGCAGTCTTTCAAATTTATCGCGTTCAGTAATCAAGTTATTAAGTGAAACTTGAATTCTATCCACATCAATTTCTTCAGCAAATCCGTTTTTATTAAGTGCCGTTGTATTTCTCAAAAGCGAATCAACACGGGCGATATTGTTAGTGAATAACTTCATACGTTCGCGATTGATCAGAGCAGAATAAAAAGCTTTGGTAGTTTGTTCTATAGTCTGCTCTTTGGTTTGAACCGCCTGTTTTACGGACAATTCTTTGAAGGTATTTGAAGCTTGTAAACCAACTAAATACGATCCGTTAAAAATCAATTGACTAACCGATACAGTTGCCGCTGAATTAACCGGGAGTTGGAAAAAGTTAGGAGCTGCGACAACATCACCCAATTTAATTCCAGGAACACCACTAAGATCACCTAAGAATCCTCCGGTTCCAGTATAGGTTGCGAAAAACCTTTGAAGTTTTGTATTGTCATTGATACCAAAATTTCCATCAATCTGAGGCAGGCCAATACCGATGGTTTCTTTAACCTTCGCAGCAGCAATTTGTTGATCAATTACTGAATTCTTGATGGAATTAGAATTTTCCAGCGCATATTGAACGCACTGCTCCAGCGTAAAGACGGTGGCACTGGCTGGCGCGGGGGCATTTTGCGCTAACATCAGCGCAGGTAAACAGAGGTAAAAAACAAACACGTATAATCGTTTCATAAATAGTTGGGTGGTATTATTTTATTGGTTGACGTTATTTTAACTTTTATATTTTTCATAAAGCTTTTTTCCTTTATCGGTAAGCAGCCCGTAAATAAAATGGTTGAAAATATGAAGCTGTACTTCACTAAAATTGAATTTACCTTGCGGAAACTTTTTTGTGTCGAAGCCGAGCTCAAGGCCTTCTATTCTTAGCGTAGCAATTATTTCCGGGTTGAGCTCCTCCCTGAAATAGCCTTCTTCAATTCCTTGTTTTAGGTTTCTTACCACCGATTTCCTAACGTAGTTATCCCGGTAGTCTAGCCAGACGTTCCAGGCTTTGGTGTGAAATTTCTGAAGATCGAAAAGCAAAGACGGGTTCATGTCTTGTAAATCGCGCTTCATTAGCTCAGAAATCTTCACCAACTCATCAATGGCGTTTTTTGATTGCTTTGAAATTGCCTCAAACGTTTCTTTATCCTGCTTCATGTGGCGTTGAGCCATCATGGTTACTAGTTCGTCTTTATCTGCAAAATGCTGATAAAGGGTTTTCTTCGAAACGGAAAGGTGCCGGGCAATATCGTCCATAGAAACACTTCTTACCCCGAACTTCATAAAGAGTGCTTCCGATTCGATCAGGATTTTCTCTTTGCTGTTTACTTCTTCCATAACGGGGGCGAAACTATGGAAACTTTTGTTTAGTTAAAAGTTTCTTCGGTTTTCAGAACGTTAATTTTTCGTTATAGTTCCGATTTCGTTGATTTATTTTTTACATAATTTTTTGATTCCTTTCCGAAACCGATTGAAATCATTTTTTCTCTTCCGCGGCAAAGATTTCCAATCGATCAAATGATAGTTTAAATAAAAAAGGATAAACAATTTCTCATTTATCCTTTTTTTCACTTGGATTACTCCTGCTCCGATCGAGCTTGCGAAGGTGAGCACCATTTGTCCTTCATTTTTCTTTTAAACGTTTCACGTTCTTCGGGTGTCATGCCGCTCCATTTTTCTTTCCAGTAGTTTTTCCAGGGGCCACTGCGATGGCTTCCGCCTTTACCAAAGCCACTAAATAAAATCTTACTCAGTATAAATAATCCCAACGCTTGCCAAAATGTGATGGTGGGGCCGGCAAACAATTCCGGCACTAACCAATTCCACAACCCCATGGTTACCGACCCCAGCAATGCTACAAACGCAACGCCCAACACCATCATCCCCCCAATCCACAATACCTTTTTCATTTTTTTAATTCGTTAATAGTTATAAGTCAATAGCATTCAAATTCTTTGATTTTGAATTTGAACTTTTTGAATTTTCAATCGCTCACTACATCGTCATAGAACTTCTGCAACCGCTTGCGCAAGGCTAATATGGCGTAGCGCTTTCTCGAAAGAAGTGTGTTAATAGAGAGACCAGTTTCTTCTGATATCTCCCTGAAACTCTTTTCCTCCATTTCATTTTGGATAAAAATCATACGCTGCTCGCGAGGTAACTCTGCCAATGCATCCGTAATCTCGTCCCAAATAGCTTCCCGTAACAAAGTTGACTCCGGAGTATTGTCAAAGTCGGGGAGGATATCTTGAAGCGTTAAAGGTGCATCGTCATCTTTGCCTGCCGCCAACTCAAAGTCGGTTCGTTTTGGCCGTGCAGCATCTCTTCTATAGCGATCAATAATTTTATTGCGCGCCACGCTGTAAAGCCAGGAGGTTACCCGATCGATCGATTCAATGGTTTCGAAACCTGCAACAAACTGATAAAAAACATCCTGAAGTATATCCTCCGCTTCCTCCACAGTCGATACCCTACTGCGGATGAATCCTAATAATTTGTCCTTCTCGTTGAGAAAGGTGTTTGTTTTTAGTTCTTGCATGATTAAGTCCATGGCCCTGCTTGCTTTACAAAAGGATAGTCGAGCCTTGGGTTGGGAATATTGTAGCAACTTGAAAAAAAACTAGTTAGTTCCAAAATTTTGATTTTCACCATATTTGTCTGAATGATTGATTCTGGAAAGACTATTAAATACAAAAACAGTCGATTGCATTACGTGACGAGTGGATCCGGGCCAACTCCCCTCCTGCTCTTTCATGGGTTTGGCCAGCATGCGGGCATATTTCATGACTGGACGCCAACCTTAAGCGAAACATTTACGCTCTATTCCTTCGATCTTTTCTTTCATGGCAAAAGCAGCTGGCAAGAGAATGACCCATTAGAAAAAAGCGAATGGAAACATATTATGGACGTGTTTTTGAAACAAGAAGGCCTGAAAGAGTTTGCCGTTGCCGGATTTAGCCTCGGAGGCAAATTTGCTATGGTCACGCTGGAATGTTTCCCCGAAAGGGTAAAACAACTGTTCTTACTGGCGCCCGATGGAATTAAAACGAGCCTTTGGTATAGCCTGGCTACTTATCCGGTAGCCACGCGAAGTTTATTTAACAGTATGATTAAAAAACCAGCCCGCTTTTTTTGGCTGATAAAAATGGCGCGAAAGTTAAATCTGGTTGACAAGGGCATTATTCGTTTTGTGGAGAACCAGATGAACACAGAAGAGAAACGAGAACAAGTGTATAATTCATGGGTATTTTTCCGGCACATGAAAGTAGAGCTTGATGCGCTCTCCTACTTAATCAATAAACAGGGCATTCCGGTTACTATGATTGTAGGCAAATTTGATAAAGTAATTGTTGCCGAAAACATGAAGCTACTGCTGGATAAATTAGTTAACAAAGAGCTATTTATACTGGAAGCTGGGCATAATGATTTGATACGGAATAGTGTGGAAATTATGAAAATTAAATATTTATCTAACACCGTTTTGTCACCATGAACGTGTCAAAAGTAATGTTGTCTCCGCAGCCTATATGCGGGCAATTTTTTTTACCCGTTTTTCCCAATATTTTTTCCGCAATTGTATTGCCAGTCAATGAGTGAAGTACCAAAAGCTTAAAGGAAGTTAAAGTCCTTTTGACGATTTATAGGGAATTTGCACCTTTAAGAGATAAAAACATTAACTTAAGACCACAGACATAATTCAATCAAAAAGATAAGAAACAGCATGCGCACACTTATTTTAACAATGACATTTGTTTTTCCGTTAGCCAATATTTTCGGACAGACAGAAAAACTGAAACTTAAAATCTCACACTTAACAGGAGACTTTTACATTTATACTACATATAACACTTATGAAGGCAATCAAACACCAGCGAATGGAATGTATCTCCTTACAGACGATGGTGTTGTTTTGCTTGACACACCGTGGGACACCACGCAATTTCAACCTTTGCTTGATAGCATCAAATTTAGGCACGAAAAAAACGTGACCATGTGCATTGCAACACATTGGCACAGCGACAAAACCGAGGGACTTGAATATTACAAACAAAAAGGAATTAAAACGTACACAACCTTTCTAACTGATGAGCTAAGCAAAAAGAACAATAAAAAAAGGTCTGAATTTTTAATTGCAAAGGACACGGTCTTTAATTCGGGACAATATTCATTTGAAACTTACTACCCAGGGGAAGGGCACACAGCAGACAATATTATTGTTTGGTTTAGCAAAGAGAAAATACTATACGGTGGGTGTTTGATTAAAGGGGCAGACGCTGAAAATTTAGGTTACTTAGGCGATGCGAATGTTAAAGAATATGAAACTTCGCTCATAAGGGTTCAGAAAAAATGCACTGACCCGAAATTTATCATCCTATCGCATAGCGATTGGGACAATATAAACTCGTTAAAACATTCAATCAAATTGGCAGGAAAGCTGAAAAGGAAAAACGGCCGCTAACAAACGCTTATTTTAAGCGGGCGGAACAGTGCTTCATTGAAGTTTGTAGTTCTTTATTTATATTTATTACTTTGGACGGCACGAAGGTTTTTAATTATCTTCCAATAATAAGTTGAAAGTTAGCGGGGAAAGAGCACAGTTTTAAACTCCCGCTACTGACATGAGCTTAATTGTTGGCAAAAATTTTATGAAAATAGTTTTAACAATACTTTTTTTGGCCCTGATCGTTTGTTCATTTGGGCAACCTAAAAAGTTTAAGAACCTTGACGACTACGAAGCTTGGATGATGAGTTATTATAGAAATCCAGAGCCTTATCTTTTATTTAACGCTTTTAATTATGGAGTTCACAATAAGAAAATTACAAAAGCGGGAAATAACACGATGATAATTGCATTCTTCTCTTCGGCATTGAGAACGGACACAATTTCGCAGCTGACTTTTTATAAAAAAATAGGAAATACCCATGACGAGGAACTTATCTATTCTTTTGGTCTTACCCTTTGGCAGATTCATACGGACTTTAGTATAGCGCTTTTAGATGAATTTTTAAATCAAGATAACCCAAAGAAATACCATGCAGCTTTTGATAGATTGCGAGCCGAAAAATTTATTAATATTTGGACGGACTCAATAAGTCATCCAGAGCATTTGGACATGCTTTGGACTGACTTCTTTGTAACGGGTAATGAAGAGAGTATCAAAAAAATAATTAGCAAATTGTCCGACTTAAATTCAAAGAACTATTTTGATGTGGCAACTGCGGGATCGGCTAAATGGTCGTTGATTAGCAATTCAATTCGGCATCAAAAAGTATTGGACATTTGTATTCGTGAGAGAGAAACCTCTGATAGCAAAATCAAAGAGGCTCTTGATGAAATAATTGAAAGCACTAACAAACAAAGAAGAGAAGCAAACTAAAAATTGCTGCCCACAACTGGGGGTATTTTCGCTAGGCGGGGTTGAGGTGTGTTTCAACGTTTTGTTATCTTTGGTAGGCTTCGTGCTGGGATTGCAGTTAGTTCCAAAATCCCGCTGCTAGCATCAGCACAAATTGTAATGCCGATTTTTTTGGGCGACTAACTAACGACTTAAATGAAAATGAATATGAGAAATGGCGACAACACATTTACTCTTGACGACATCCACGAAGCCTTTAAAAAAGTACGGAGCGGTGCTGACTTTCCGCAACTTGTGCAAGACCTAAAAAAAATTGGTGTTACTTATTACGACAATTTTGTTGAAGACGGACGAACAACTTACTTCGGCACGAATGGCTTCGCTGTCAATGGAGAGCATAAATATGCTTCACTGGCTGTAGACAATAATGGTTCGCCAGACAAGCTAAAACATGCAATCCAAATTCATCAACAAGGGCAAACTGACTATCCGACATTCTGCAATCAAGCGGCAAGTGCTGGGGTAGAAAGGTGGACAACTCATATGCTTGAGATGACTGTAACTTATATCGACACGCATGGAAACAAATTGGCTGTTGAACCAATACCCCACGTTTGACAGAGCAATAACTGGGCACAATTTGCTTATGCCGGTCGGAAGTTTTTGTGGGTTACCATCAACCTCATTACGAAATCAGTTTGACTGAAAAAAACAATCAGTAAAAGGCGTAAATAATTTTCGTTGCACATGTAAGGAGTATTTTGGCGTTTTCCCATATTCCGAAAGCAAGCAACAGGTGTTTTTTTATCTCTTTTGCAATACGAATTCCCCTCCATTTTCCCTTCATTCTTCCATAAATACCCTTATTTTTGCGCCTTCATTCACCTGATCGCATCCCATGATACTTTTTTTTCGCACCGAACCAAACCTCATCTACGGGGTTGGGGCTGCAACTCCATTTTCTGAAGAGGACGTTCAAAAGCTAGTTTGGCTTTTTGGTGGGGCAAAACCCATGAAAAGCAGAACCGTTTTGGGCTTTTTTGTCGGCCCGCGAAAGGAAATGGTAAGCCCCTGGAGCACCAATGCCGTGGAAATTACCCAAACCATGGGAATTAGCGGAATTGGCCGAATGGAAGAATTCTTTGAGGTAACAGATGAGAAAGCCGCACATGACCCCATGCTGCAACGCTTATATACTTCGCTGGATCAGCATCTTTACACCATCGACCACCAACCCGAGCCCATCCTTGAAATTGAGGATATTAAAACCTACAGCGAAAAAGAAGGATTGGCGTTAAGTGAAGTGGAAATAACTTACTTGGAGAGCGTAAGCAAAAAGCTAGGTCGCAAGTTGACAGATAGCGAAGTGTTTGGCTTCTCGCAAGTAAACTCAGAACACTGTCGCCATAAAATCTTCAACGGCACGTTCGTGATCGATGGAAAAGAAAAGGAATCCACCCTTTTTCAGTTAATCAAAAAAACATCAAAAGAAAATCCTAACTACATCGTATCTGCTTACAAAGACAATGTAGCTTTCATTAAAGGACCAACCATCGAACAGTTTGCCCCTGCTCGTCAAGACATCCCCGACTTCTTCGAAATTCAAGACATCGATTCGGTTATTTCGCTTAAAGCGGAAACACATAATTTTCCTACCACGGTAGAACCTTTTAACGGTGCAGCCACTGGCTCGGGTGGAGAAATTCGCGATCGCCTTGCAGGAGGAAAGGGCTCTCTTCCGTTGGCGGGAACAGCGGTATATGTTACAAGCTATCCGCGCTTAGCCGAAGGCAGAACGTGGGAAGAAAAATTTGAAGCTAGAAAGTGGTTGTACCAGACCCCTGCTGAAATACTAATAAAGGCATCAGACGGTGCCAGCGACTTCGGCAATAAATTTGGTCAGCCTCTCATCTGCGGAAGCGTGTTAACCTTCGAGCATTTTGAAAACGGCAAAAAATTTGGCTTCGACAAAGTAATTATGCAGGCCGGTGGCATTGGCTTTGGTAAAGAAAAAGACAGCCAGAAAGAAAAACTTCAAGCAGGCGATGCCATTGTTTTATTGGGTGGTGATAACTACAGAATTGGCATGGGCGGTGCTGCTGTGTCGTCCGTAACTACAGGCGAGTTTGGCAATGCACTTGAACTCAATGCCATCCAACGCTCCAATCCCGAAATGCAAAAACGTGTGATGAACGCCATCCGTGCGATGGTAGAAAACAATCACAACTCAATAGTCTCAATTCATGACCATGGAGCGGGTGGTCATTTAAATTGTTTTACTGAATTATTGGAAGACACCGGTGGTAAAATCGAGATTGATAAGTTACCCATTGGCGACCCAACTTTATCATACAAAGAAACCATTAGCAATGAATCGCAAGAGCGCATGGGCATTGCTATTCATCATAAAGATGTTGAGACGTTGCGCATTGTTTCTGAACGCGAGCGCGCTCCCTTTTATCTTATCGGCAACGCCACTGGCGACCAACGTTTCACTTTCGTGGATACAAAAACGGGTGCTAAGCCAGTAGACTTGGAAGTAAGCAATCTTTTTGGTTCATCGCCCAAAACGATCATCACCGATACTACCGCAAAATCGAATTTCGAAGAAATAAAATACGATGCTTCGAAACTGGAAGAGTATCTGCATCAAGTATTGCAACTAGAATCAGTTGCGTGTAAAGATTGGCTTACCAACAAAGTCGATAGATCGGTAAGCGGAAAAGTTGCCACACAACAAACGTGTGGTGAAATTCAACTGCCTCTGAATAATGTATCAGTAATGGCGTTGGATTTTTTGAGCAACAAAGGAATAGCCACAGCCATCGGTCACGCACCAGCAGCGGCTTTGATAAGTCCAACCGCAGGAAGCAAGCTGGCAATCGCTGAATCGTTAACCAACTTAGTGTGGGCACCCTTGACGTATGGATTGAAAGGCGTATCGTTAAGTGCCAACTGGATGTGGCCTGCTAAAAACGAAGGCGAAAACGCCAGGTTGTATGAAGCGGTAGAAGCGGTAAGTCAATTTGCAATTGAATTGGGCATTAACATCCCAACCGGAAAGGACTCACTTTCCATGACACAAAGGTATCCGAAAGGAGAAGTGGTTTATTCGCCTGGTACGGTTATCATTTCGGCCGTAGCCGAAGTTTCGGATATTCGTAAAACAATTTCACCCGACATAAAACCTATCGTTGGTTCTAAACTTATCTACATCGATTTCTCCAAAGATGAATTAACACTTGGTGGCAGCAGCTTCGGGCAAGTAGTAAACGCGCTAGGGCAAGTCTCTCCTACTATTAAAGATTCAAATTACTTTGCTGCGTGCTTTAAAGCGGTTCAGCAATTAATCAATTCATCGTTAATACTTGCGGGTCACGATATCTCTGCCGGTGGATTGGTCACCACCTTATTGGAAATGTGTTTCCCAACACCCAACATCGGGTTGAATGTTAACCTTGCGGGATTAGGCGAAGATCTCATCAAAGTTCTTTTCAGTGAACGACCGGGAGTTGTGATTCAGGTAGATGATGTTGAAGCAGTTGAAGGAGCATTAATAGGAATTGACTTTTTAGTTATTGGCAATGTAATTCAAGACTCAAAATTAGAAATTCAAAACATTGAACCTAAAATCGTGAATCTTGAATCCTTGCGAGCAAGTTGGTTTCGCACATCCTATCTACTCGATAAACTACAGCGCACCAAAGGCCATGCTGAATTGAGAAAGGAAAATATTTTCAGGCAAACATTGTCATATAAATTTCAATCCCGCTTTGAAGGCAAGTTTAGCACCTATGGTATTGACGCGAAACGGAGAACTCCCTCCGGAATAAAAGCTGCCATTATTCGGGAGAAGGGTGTAAACGGTGATCGTGAAATGGCGTACACACTTTACTTAGCTGGCTTTGATGTTAAAGATGTGCACATGACCGACCTCGTCTCAGGCCGTGAAGATTTGAGTGGCGTAAACATGATTGTATTTGTCGGTGGCTTCTCCAACTCCGATGTGCTAGGTTCAGCAAAAGGTTGGGCCGGTGCGTTTCTTTATAATGAAAAAGCCAAGGCGGCTCTCGATAATTTCTATGCACGGCCTGACACGCTGAGTTTAGGTGTTTGTAATGGATGTCAATTGATGATGGAATTGGGGTTAGTCTATCGCGAAAAACCAATGGCTGAACATCCAAAAATGCATCATAACGGCTCTGGTAAATTTGAATCCACCTTCATTACCATTGATGTACCTAAGAACAACTCCGTTATGCTTTCTTCTTATGAGGGTTCACGACTTGGTGTTTGGCTTGCTCATGGCGAGGGGATGTTCAAGTTAAAAGATCAAACAAACTATGCCATAGCGGCAACATTTACTTATCCTGAATATCCTGGTAACCCTAACGATTCAGACTTTGCTGTAGCTGCGCTGACTTCAACAGATGGGAGGCATCTAGCTATTATGCCTCATATCGAACGCACATTATTTCCTTGGAATTGGCCCTATTATACTCGTTCAAAACAAGAGGACGAAGTAGGCCCTTGGATAGAAGCTTTTGTAAATGCAAGAGAGTGGGTCAATCACAAAATCAATAACTGATTGCACCTCGGCAAAGACTACTTACTTACATAGTTATCAAAAGTCATTTTATCATAGTCGTCTTTATCTGTGCCTATCCATTTTAGTCTTCTTGAAACAGCGATCAGCAGCAATATAAACTGAACTATAAAGATTAAATCGAACAACAACTCGTTGAGTTGAAATAAACCTTCAAACGATAAGATGACGTAGCCAAAAGCCCCTGCAAGCGATATGGCGGTAAACAAAGTAAAAAGAGATCCCTGCCTTCTTTTTATATATGCCCTAAACACAATTATTAAAATGAATAGGAGCAAAAAAGAACTAAGTCCTAAATAAAATTGGATATAGGCAGTAAATATTCTTGGCGCAAAAAAGATCGTAAACAACGTAAAACAGACGCAAATTAAAATAAAAAGATTGCGAAACGCTCGGTTTACATCCTTGGGAAACAAGGTGCAAAGAAGCAAAAAACCAAATAGCGTAGAAAGATAAATGCCAATGTATTCTGCACGCACTACTAAAAACCAGTCGATACCTGGAAACCATTGGACTATTTGATAGTGATTAGAAAAAGCTGCCCGAATCATCCACGAAACGCATAGTAGGGCGTAAAACAGATAAGGGATCTCTTTCTTACGGACAAAGTAGAAAGCACCCAAAAAAAACAAAATTCCTACGGTGCCGAGTAACAGCGTGTTTGCAGTTTCAACATAACTTCTCCTTTCGAACAATTGCTTAGTGCTGCCAAGTAAAATGGGCCTACTTATACCAGTACGATGATGGTAAAAATTTGAAATGTGGATGATAATCTCAAGCGTGTCGTTGTTATGCTTAAATGAATACGTGTTCGGTTTCCATTGGGGCAACGCAGAATTGCGCGATGTACCCACCTTACCGTTACTGCCAACGAGATTGCCATTAACCCAAAGATCATACGAACAGTAAACGTCTGGCATAGTCAATGCAAGTTCTTTTTCTGCAATAGGTTCGGTAAACACTTTTAATCGGTAAGAAGCGAACTCAACAACGGGGTTTTCATTATCATTTTGCCACCATTTAGGCATATCAATAAAATTGGAAACCCCAACACTGTCCATTTGTTGACCCGTGAGAAGCTGATTTGGGTAAAATTCCCAAACAAAGGAAAGCTCCAAAGGTTGTTCCATTATGGCTCTACCATCGATTGAAAGTGTACCTTGCGAAGTCGAATCGGTGTTTATTTTTCCTTCTACGCTAAGCACAGTAAAGACAGAAATGAAAAAATATAGGAGACGAAAAAATGTGTTAACGATAAAGTTCATCCGACCAACTTACCAATCTTGATGCCGTGTCTTTGCAGCCCACCGAAACCAGCGCATTGAGTCAGAAAGAAGGTATTTTCTGCCTTTTATTTGGTGATTACGTTCAATTTTATCCCTTATCGGGAATAAAAATACAGAATTGGGAACACCTGTAGGTCTGATTTAGTCTGCTTTTACTGCATGTTTCGCTTGGCCATTTTTAATCTATCTAAAAGCAGCTTTGTAAAAATAGTCCCTAACACAACCATAGCAATTCTGGATACGGTAGCAATTAACTTATGCTCGGTGCCATTCCACTTGCTATAAATTCCAAAGAATGCCCACATCAAGATCAAAAGAAAAAAAGGCTCTTTGAATTTGAAAGATATAAATAAACCTACACCAGCTGCAATCAAAATCATTAATAACGTCCAATACTCTGGTGATAAAAAACCTCCCTCCCATTTTAAGTCAATCAATAGGGTTGCTATGTTGGCGATGGTGGCTACACAAATCCAAGATAAGTAGAAGGTAAAAGTCAACTTCACAAATACTTCCTCCTGCCACGATTTCATTCGTTCAGCATGCAACAACACGAATATTCTAGCCAACGAATACAGTAATAAAAGCATAACCAGAACAGAACCGAGCGTGAAAAGATAATGCCACATCAAAATCCATGTTAGGTTAGCTAAACAGGAAACCCAAAACCATTGCGAAAGTGGTTTGAAATAGCTCTCTTGTTTGATCCAAAATTGGAGTATCACAAAACTCAACTGAAGCAAATACAAAATACCCCAAACTGAGAACGTAAATCCAGCCGGGGTAAACAAACTGGGATACCTATCTGATAGTTGGCCTGTGTTTAATCCATTTATTGGCAGCGCGTTGGCAAGTGTATTTATTACGATCACCAATGCGAACAAAACCGTATTGAGAACCAGAAACGATGTTACTTTTTTCATACCTATCAAGGTACGCAAAGTAATGTGGTTAACATCTTTTAATGAAAAAAATAATTGCTATCTAGCAACACAAATCTGTATTATGAAATCTCTAAGCATATCTTTCATTTTGATTTTACTAGCCAGCGCTCCTTCTCTCGCCCAGCTAAGCAAGATCGAAAAAAAAATCGCAAGTTCCGTTGACAACCACCGCCAAGGGGCACTTAACTTGTTAGAGCAAGTGGTGAACATAAACAGTGGCTCTATGAACTTTGACGGTGTCTATAAGGTGGGGCAAATCTTTAGATCTAGATTGGATGCATTAGGATTTCAAACAAAATGGGTGGATGGAAAACCTTTCGGACGTTCGGGGCATTTAATAGCCGAACACAAAGGCAAAGGAAAAACGATTTTATTAATTGGTCACCTTGATACTGTTTTTGAACTCGCGAGCCCGTTTCAGAAATTCACGTTGCTAAACGACTCTACCATGACTGGCCCGGGTGTGGGAGACATGAAAGGAGGAGATGTAGTTATCATTCAATCGCTGCAAGCATTGCAAGATGCCGGGTTGTTAAAAGACATGAGCATAATTGTTGTCATGACGGGCGATGAAGAGTTGAGTGGCAAACCCTTAAGTCTGTCGCGATATGATTTAGTTGAGGCAGCCAAGGCGGCCGACATTGCCATTGGCTTTGAAGACGGTGCTGGCGACCCGAGGACTGCCGTTGTTTCAAGAAGAAGTTCTTCTGGCTGGGAGCTAAAGATAACAGGTGTACCAGCCCATTCATCACAAATTTTTACAGAAAAAATTGGCGCTGGTGCTATCTATGAAGCTTCGCGAATTATCAACAGTTTTTACGAAGCGCTGTCCAACGAAACAAATTTGACTTTCAATCCGGGAGTAATGCTGGCCGGAGCTGTAGTAACACACGACAACGATTTGGATAGTGGCACTGCATCAGGAAAAAACAATATTGTTGCAAAAGAGGCCATCGTTACGGGAGACATCCGAGCCATGTCACCGGAGCAACTTAAAAAAACGCAAGAGACGATGACAACTATTGTGGGTAAGAACCGTCCTCAGACGCATGCAGAGATTACATTTACAGAAGGTTATCCGCCCCTCGCTCCAACAGATGGCAATTTCAAGCTTCTCAGCTATTTCACGCAAGTGAGTAAAGATTTAGGATTTGGTGAAGTAGTGGCAGTGCATCCGCGCAAAGCAGGTGCTGCCGATATATCGTTTACCGCAGAATATGTGGATATGGCAATGGATGGCTTAGGCCTTGGCTCATCCGGTGGTCATACTGTAAATGAAACGGCTGATCCGCGTACCATAACTATACAAGCAAAACGAACAGCCGTTCTTTTGTTTAGATTAACAAACGAAAGGATTTCAGTCGATAAAAAAAAGTAATTTCTTCACTTCAATGAAGATTTCAAGATGACGATATCCTGAAGTTTGGTCTCTGGATTTAGTTGATGATCGTTGGTATAGCCGCCCCATTGGCTATTGGCAATGTAAAAGAACAGGTTGTCAACAATCACTCCAAGCGTTGGTTCATTATAGGCTGGGTGTTTCCTATCTATGATTTTAAAATCACTAATCGCATCCAGATTTTGATTAAGATAATAGCGTGAACAACGAAGCGGAGCAACTCCATTTTGAATTGCAATCAATGAGTTATGATAAAAATATAAACCATCAATACCTTTCAATGAAACATCGAGTGTGTTAATAATCGTTTTAAGTTCTTTCGTTATTAGGTCTAACCTAAAAATGCCTTTGATGTAATCTGCTATGAACATAAATTTGCTGTCAGGTGTCAAAGCCAGGCCTTGAATATTCCAAAATTCCTTTGCATCAAAATACCGCTCTATCTTTTCGGACTTACCAGTAACAGTAAGGATGAGATTGTTCTTACTGTCAGAAATAAAAACAGTACCGGCTTCATCCAACAGTAGGTCTCCAAAGATACAGTTCTTAATATCAGCTGGCGTTTCATATCTCTTCAAAAGCTTGCCCGAGCTCATCTCAAATTTGTAGACATAAGATGTTGATAACGTATCATAGTTTTCCATTTCCTCCATAGGTGATGAACAGGCCCAAAGCAGGTTTCTCTTTTCATCAACCTTCACACCAAATATGCTTGTCATACCTTCAAAGCCTGAAGAACAGAAGTCACTTACTTTTCCATCCTTAGTAACCTGAATAATTTTTCGCTTATGTATACTTCCAAAATAAAAGGTCTGATTTGATTTACTGTAATCAATTCCCTCCACATGAAGCGTTCTGTCTTTCAAAACAAAGGAAGTATCAGAATTTAATATTAGCTTTTGGCTTTCTTTCTGAAGTGTCAAAAGTTTTTTGAAGGCATCTAACTCTTTCAATGAGTGTACATCAGGATTAAACAAATCAAAATCAGCATTGATAAGTATGGCCTGCTTTAATTTCTGAATGGCTTCATCCGACCTATTGGTAAGTGCAGCGGCTATTCCGAATTGATAAAGTATTCCCTGATGATATGGATGGAATTCATGTGCCTCTTTTATCTTATCATAAAACAGCGCATAATCGTTCTGCTTGTACGCATTCATTGCCTCGATTAATGGCTTTCTAAAATCCTGCGAAAAAGAATACACATTTATAAGTATGACAGCAAAAATGACAATACCCTTTTTCATAATAGTTGACTGCTATTTAATGAAGGCAGGATAAGCGTATAAACAATTCAATTTATTCCTTCAAACTTTTGAGATAAGCTATACTTTGAGGCACCTGCGTATTTACGCGGCTACTTTCATCTTCAATAAAATAATGCTTGATGCCGATCTTCTTTGCTTCGCGTATAACCGCTGCCACATTAATTTCGCCAGTACCGAGCGCAACGTCATTTTCTTGCGAAGTGCCACCTGTTAAATCTTTGCGAACACCTTTCTTCAAATCTTTTACATGCAACAACTTCCAGCGGTTGCCATACTTCTTTAACAACGCAACAGGATCTCCACCACCGAAATGTGTCCACAAAATATCCATCTCGAAAGAAACGTATTCCGGGTTGGTATTTTGAATGATATAATCCAGCAGTGTCCCCTTTTCATAAGGTTGAAACTCGTATCCATGCACATGGTAACAAAACGTAATTCCATTTTGCTTTAACACGTTGCCAGCTGCGTTAAAATCAGTAACAGCCTTTTTTGCGTTTTCTAAATTAAACTTTCCATATTCATGGGGTATCCACGCGCACATCACAAACGATGAACCCAACGTTTTAGCCGTATTGGCAACCGATTGCGGGTCTTTCACTAAATCTTCGTATCCAGTTCCTGTTGAAGGAATATCAAGCCCCCGTTCTTTACATAGTTTTTTAAATTCTTCGGCTGACACCTTGCCCATCATTCCTTCCACTTCGGTGAACCCCATATTCTTGATCGAGTCAAGTGTGGCCGCAACACCATTGGGGAAACTTTTGCGGAAGGTATAGGTCTGAATACCAAACGGAAAAGTGTACAAAGGCTTTTGCGCGAATCCTTGAAAAGACAATACAACCAAGGAGGCAAGAATAATTTTCTTCATGAATGAATGGTTTATCGATTCAATATACTGTTATGGTATCTCTGAAACAACTATTTTTTCTGACTTAATTCATCTCTATAGCCATCTATCGTGGCGTTGATCATGACTTTATTAATCTGATATGGGTATGCCTCATAAATAGCGTTGTCTTCATTAAGGGTGTAACCAGCTTTTAAATTTTCTTTTGCTTGATTCAAAACGTCAAGTGCTTGGTTTATTTGTTTCAATTCAAAAAGGCAAACAGCTTTATAATATTGCGCATCGCTAAATTGAGAATTTTGACGGAGACTGTTGTCAAAACTAGTGATCGCTTCAGCATATTTCTCTTGTTCGTGTTGCAGCACTCCCATGTAAAACCAATGCAAATAGTGGGCTTCCTTGCAATCCTTTATTTCTTGCTCCATTTCCTTTTTAAAAAGAAACTCAGCAGAGTCCAACTTATTCAGTTGCAGATAGCATAGACCTTTGTAGAATACATACGAGTGATCCATAACCCATGAATTGCCATTTTTCTTTATAGCTAGGTTAAAGTCATTGATAGCTGCCCTATATGATTTCTGGAAAATACATTTCATAAATGCTCGGTATTCGAGCCAGTGATTGGTTTTATCATATTTTACAGCGCTATCTAAAAAGGGCATGCCGAGTTCATACTTTTTTTGTTTGAAAAGCGGCATTGCTTTTTGCTGCCACAACTGAGAAGCTTTCGGAACAATAAGTAGCGCACTGCCTGCCGCAAAAAGTTCCATACCAGCTGGTATGTTCCCAGACCTTAATATTGCTTCAACAGCTGCTTGTCTTTCACCTTTCAAATCGCTATAAGTTGATGATACAAAAATTTGAAGTTTTCTTTTCATAAGATACCAATTTCTTCTAGAGGGGTTGCTCACAACGATTCTCGGCTTTGCGAAGTGGCGGATTTTTAGCACGAATGTTCAATTAAAAAACTGAACTTGAACTTTGTACTAAACTATCATAGAAGCACTGCACCCGCCATATTGCCAAACCGATGTTATCGGTTCGTTATTTTTAGAAGTGTTTAATTTATGAGAGCGTTTATTTTGCCCCAAAGCTCGTTGTCAAAACCTGAAACAGCAAAATTTGGATTTGCAGGGTCAGACGCATCTCCCATTCTTATAACCACCATTTTTTTACTTGGGATTACATAAATTCTTTGGTCGTTTGCTCCCATAGCTGAATACATATCAGCAGGCGCATTTGGAACCAAGTAACCCTTGTAAACTGTTTGCTCACCTGGAATCATAAAACTAGTTTTTCCATTTAACCACCATAAATATCCATAAGAAGCATTGATATTTTGAGATGTTGAAATACTCTCATTAAAAAAGGTTTCATTTATAACTTGTTCGCTATTCCATTTCCCTTTATTCAATGCCAATAGACCAAACCTTGCCATACTTCTGGTTGTACTGTGGTAAATGGTAAAGATTGTTCCGAAATTCCAAAATCCATCCATTCCAATTTTACTTTTTAATTTTTCGTTAAAATAAGTTTCAAAAGTTTTATTGCTTGCAGTGGCAACAACATTAGTCAATTTTTGAAAAATATTACTGTACGCCCACCGAGTTCCTGCGTCTGCAACATAAGTTAAGTTGGGTTTAATAACATATTGTTTTGTATCATCATTGCCTGCTGTCATTGTTAGTAAATGTCTTACAGAAATCAAGTCTTCCTTTGCCAATGGCATACTTGTCCAATCCGTTCCGATATAATCAGATGCTTTGTTATTAATATTCAGTAACCCTTCTTGTTGTGCAATTCCCGTTGTTGTGGCTACTAAAGTTTTACCTGCACTATTCCATTCCCAAGTAGTGCTTACAGAATGACCATTATAATATTCTTCCATTACAATTCTTCCATTCACAAGTATCATAAAAGACTTTGTGTTTTTCTGTGTAAGAAAATCCTTCAATGGTTGAACTGCGTTTTGATTCCACCCCAAACTTGAAAGCGTTTTAGTTTCCCAAGTAGAATTTGTATTGGAAGGGAAAAACATAGAATCAGAGGGTGTTGGTTGATCAACATCATCATTTTTACTGCAACTTGAGATTAATACTAAATGTAATAAAAAAATTGTAAAAGACCTCAAAATTATTTTCATATTAAGATTAACACATCAATTAGATAATTTATTCCCAAGTGGTTTATTAATTGCCCAAATTAAAATTGAGTTTAACAAAGTTACTATTGCGAGATATTTTTCAAAGTTCGTTTTGGCAAATACATTACCAATAGTGTTTAAAGCAAAAATTGTAAAGAAAATCCATAAAAATAGGTTTACTGTCTTCTTCCCCAAGAAATAACGTATGTATTCTCCTTTTTGAAATAGTATAAAAATGAAAAAAGAATTTATCAAAATGGAAATAGTTTCAAAAACATACATTTCTTCAACGGTTTTTAATCTTCCACCCCAAGCTATTTCATAAGGAATTACCCTTACTAATATCAATACATGGAATATTGTAGCCAATACTGAAATGACAACCAAGATATTTATGCAGGTTAATTTGTTACTTGTCATAGGCTAAAAAGTTAAAATGTTTGCTGTCAAAATTTCTATGTTTATATGTTCGATTTGTCTGTTTGCATTGTCGTTTTAGAATGCCCGCTAACATTTATGTTTATGACGGCTCAGGCTTTTAAAGCGCGTCACTGTCACACGTTGCAAGGTGAAATTATGAAAACAAAACGAAAAGTCAACACGTTACCCCGCTATGCATAAGCATAGTGTTGGTAGTAGTTGGACTTCTGTCATGATATTTTTTTCGGTCTCAATGGTTGTCCTCGTTAATAGCATAAATGTTTCCAACTCCAATTTCTCCAGTGTCCAATTCATACTTGGCCAGTACGCGTCTGTATCCAGTTCCTTCAAAGTCGTCTAGGCGTAGCCAATTTTCTACTAGCTCTTCTGAAAAAAGAACAATACCTGCAATTTCAGTCTGCTCTTCAATACTCGCGTGTCTAAACCCGAGAAAACCTAATTCAGCGCCCCAACCCTTGTTTTCTAACTTGCCTTTGACTTTTGCTTTTTTGTATTCTCCTTTGATATGTTCAATGACAGAATGGTTGGGGCCATTTGGCGCAAGTGATCCGTAAATAATCAAAGAATATTCTGGTTTAAATTTTTTAAAAAAGTCTTTTTCAATCTCAGTAAATCTGGAGTCGTCAGGATCATTTAATTCTCTATTAGAAACAGGTTTGACCTTATTCAATTCTTCAATTATGCTATCCAATTCGACTCCACTAATTTCCATCTGTTGCTTGGTTCTTGAATTCAGTCCTCTATTTCCTCTCATTTCTGTTAATTCCACGAATAAAAATTCGCTACCAAGTCGAAACGTCCACAGAAATAAACTCGCTCCTTATTTTTTAATCAACATCATTAACTAACGCTCAACTCTCCACGGAGCCGGCCAATTACTGCCACGTCAATATTTGTGATCGGACGGGATTTTAAACTGCGTCCTGCCTCACAAGCAGAACGAAATTATGAAAACAAAACGAAAATTCAACACGTCACCCCGCTATTACATAAGCAGTTTTAGCGGCTATTTTTTCTTGCTCTAAGTATCGTTAATGTCACGCGATAAATTTTAATGTCAATGGAACAAATCCAAACTAAGAATGTCACAAAACTAATTTTTTGAATTATTGGCAAATAGCCAATAAGTCCTTTGTTGTAATAAACATAATTATTCAGTCCTACAAGAAGTATATTAAGAAGTCCAAATGCAAAGAGGCCATACCATTTGGCCTTGAAAAGCCCGATAAATGTCCCGGTCGCGGCAATAAGTCCGAAGACTGACGCAAGATTTGTTATTAAGTCATGGTCGATAGTCGTAAACAGAAATAATGAAATTGTCATTGCCAGAATACCAGAAATTTGGATTAACAGTCCGATGGGTTTTCTAATATTAACGTGATTTGGAAATAGTAACCAAAAAAATGAAAGCGTCAAGCAAAGAACACACATTCCTGCAATGGCTATTGGTTTAGCAGGATTGGGTTGTCCATTAATGGCATAGTCGTTTAGTAAGTTGCACCAATAGTTATCCGTCCAACTAAAACCAATAGAGTCTGGGTCAACCTGTGAACCTCCAGGATAAAAAAGTGTCGCAACAAAGTAAAGAACAATAAAAAGTACGCACCCGAAAATCGGAGTCAACACCAAAAGATTTCCTTTCTTCTCCAATTGTCTTTTAAATTTTTCTCTGTCGATATTTTCTTGAACGTGGCCTCCGAAAAATAGCGGCTAACGTGAATGTTTGCGATTCTTTGTTCATGGATATAGCTCAAAGCTGATAGAAATATCAATGATAACACTTCTATCAGCAATTTTAAAAAGCTACGGGAGAACTCTGAACTATCCCATTGAATGAAATCCAACTTTGTTTCCTTCTGTATCAATAAAGAGTGCAATAAAGCCGTTGCCACCAATAGCAGTCTTCGGTAGAATGACTTTTCCACCAGCACTTTCTACTCTGCCTAATGGAACTGAAAGGTCATTTCCGCCATCTAGGTAAATAGTTGTGCCAGTCATTGCAGGGACAAAGTTTTCACCAAAGCCAATTGCTCCGCCAAATCCACCTTTTTGTGGATCAGACGGTAAATAGGCATATTGCCTGTTAGGGTCGTCATGAATTTGAACATCTAAAACTTTTGCATAAAAAGTCTTTGCTCTTTCGAAATCTGTAGCTGGTATTTCAAACCAATTTAGAGTAGTTACCATGTTTATTAAAATTTATTTGAGTGATTATTGTTTTGATCGTTTTTAATTAATTTGCTACAACTTCATAAACCGTGTTAATATTTCCTTTTGTTGCTTTTGAATACGAACAAATTGATTTAGTGGCTTCTACCAGTTTTCTAGCAGTATCGTAGTCTACATCATTTATTTTAACCAGAAGATGGGCCCCAAGATCAAAATTACCGCTATCATGTAATACACCAATTTTAGCAGTTACCAACACTTCTCCAATTTTAACTTTTTCGATTCCCGCAGCAATTGTTACACTCGTACCAAAACAAGCCGACCAAGCTGCCGCAAATAATTGCTCGGGATTGGTAGCGTTACCAGCTCCTCCCATTTCTTTGGGAAATCTGACATCGACATCCAATAAACCATCCGATGATTGTGCGTGACCGTTACGACCTGCTAACGTGGTTACTTCTGCTTCATACAATTTTTCCATTTTAATTTTTGTTTAATTATTATTTTACTTGAGATCGAATTTTTATTTTAAACTGCAACACTATTATGTTTAGCCCACTGCAACAGTTGTTCTCTGGTTCGCTTTGTTTTTGCCATTCACATCTCGCATTGTTGCGAATACCGTCCGACCATCTTCGGCCAGCGTTATTGCTGAAATAAAGGCGAACCTGAGCTTGCGCTAGTGATTAAAACTTTCTGCCTACTCATTTTTTGATTTTTAAATCGTTTTTAATTTGTTTTTAATTTGATTACTTTTGCACTTGCTATTTACAAGTACAAATGTAAAAGTGTTTAGTTGTAATTTGCAAGTAAATAAAAAATAATTTTTATGGTAGGCATAAAAAGGACGAGATCGACCTGTGGTGTATCTCAATCACTGGATGTTTTTGGGGATAAATGGTCGCTGTTAATTATTAGAGATTTAGTTTATTTCGGCAAAGAAACGTATGGAGATTTGTTAAAAATGGAGGAAGGTATTGCTACAAATGTGTTAGCAGATAAGTTGGTAGTTTTAGAAAATGAAGGACTGATCACTAAAGAAATTTTTGTCGGAAGTAAATCAAAATTTAAATATAAATTAACTCAAAAGGGTATAGATGTATATCCCATTATAATGGAGATTTTGTTATGGGGTGGAAAATACTGCGATGTAATGCCTGAACAAAAAGCACTCGCTAAAATGACTAAAGAAAAGACGGATGCTTTCGTAAAAGATGTGATGAGGAACTACAAAAAAAGTTTAACTGAAAGGGTTTAGCATGTTATTTTCAACTACTAAACTAACGCCCCTTTTATAGTTGGCATGGCACCCTGCCATTTTGTACTTGTTTACACGTTAATTCGTGTAAACCTATTTTAGGATGAGACATTTTATAAGTCGTCTGTTACTGTCCGCGAAAATGAATTTGATTTGTGAAGGGCTTATCGAAAGTTAAATTTAGGTCAAACGGAGAATATTCCAGGTCAACAATCCATCTTTAGTATTATTTAATTTTTTCTCCAAGTGTAAATAATATGGCAATCAAGTTTCTCAAAGCATGCACCGAAGTTGTCATCCAATAACTAGATTCTTTCCGGTCTTGAAAAATCACATATGTCATTGCCAATAATGCGGCCAAGGGTATTATTAAAATTGAGTACCAGATACTATATCCCAGGTGAAATAGAGAGAATAGAGTTGTCGACATAGCTATGCCAATTAGCTTGGCCTTTGTTTTCAGCAGTCTATTTGTTAGATAAATAGGTAAAACCTGTCCAAGGAATGTCTCGATAATCGGACTGATAATTACCACAAGTAATAAAGTTAAAGTAATACCATACTTTTCGAAATTTGGTCGTCCGATTTCCCCCTCCTGAACTCCAATTATTTCCAATCCAATTGCAATTGGTATAGTCAGAATGATTGTCAAAAGTGTAGTTACAAGAATAAATTTCAACGGCCTCATTCTTGTCCAGTCGTTATACAATTTCTCGAGTCTATTCATTTGCTATTAGTTTCTGCATTTACGTTTTCTATCTTTAAATCATTTGAAAACGATTTTTTGTAAATTTCTAGTTATGTTTTTCGTGTCCAACCGCCTTGCACTTAAGTTTATATTTGCGATCGGGCGGGATTTTGAAACTGCGTCCTGTCCCACAAGCAGAACGAAATTAAGAAAACAAAACGAAATATCAACACGTCACCCCGCTAGTGCATAAGCACAGTGTCGGCAGTAGTTCGATCTCACGATATCCATAAATTCAGTGCTTTCTTTATCGTCCACCGCTTTTTGATATATTGAACGAGGACTATTTCGCCCATGCCGCATTTTCCT
Source organism: Flammeovirgaceae bacterium (assembly GCA_027487845.1). Classification (GTDB taxonomy): domain Bacteria; phylum Bacteroidota; class Bacteroidia; order Cytophagales; family Cyclobacteriaceae; genus ELB16-189. Next base: position 34,497 of record JAIYCV010000023.1, on the reverse strand, counting down.
CCGCAAGTAAACTCATAATACAAAAGTCCTTGATCTCTTTTGTCGTTCATGAATACTTTTGATAAGCTTACCACACCAATGTCCGATTCATTAAAACGTTCGCATGCCACAAGTTTTGAAGTACAAAGTTTAAAACTCTTGCTAGTATATTTGGTCTGAGACTTGGCAATAGTATCTGCTACAGCCTTCCATCTTGAAGAAAAAAAAAAAAAAAAAGGCTTTAATGTCGTTCTAATATTTTGGTTCTGCTTTCGATGTCGTGAGAAAATCGATGTCTTGATCTTTTCGAAAAGCAGCTGTGTCGGAGAAGTCCAATATTGCTGGATACTTACCTTCTAATTCTCCCGATACTTTTGCTAAAAAACTATTAAGAAAATGTTGCTCGATGAGTTCAGTTAGGATGTCGTGATATAGTTTTAGCTCGTTGTCGGTTGTCATAAATTCACACGTCTTATACTCGGGTGCTGAGCATGAGAATAACAAAATAAAAATCAATATAATTGTTCTCATTTCATTTTGGGTCGAACGCGGAATGCTGCCACCTTGTTCATTACCGCCATAAAATCACTGTTTACCTCCATTTTTTGGCTGGCTTTACTCCATAAATGGCTGTTATTTTTGATTTACCGGCCTACAAGCCAACGTTTACCTCTTATTTTTTGTTGGCGCTATGGAGGTTCATCACGTTCCTATTTGCAACGGTTAAAATACTTGTTTCGCTTATGTTTCCAAAATAGCCTAAAAAAAGGCGGCTATGCGTTGCGGCTAAAACGTCCATTTTATACTACCACAGTGGCAATTTTTACCACCTGTGAACATTTTACTTGTGAACGCTTTTAGTGTGAACTTTTTTTGTTCACAACAAATTCGTTCACAAACGCATGGCTACCAAAGTTTATCCATTTCAATTGCGGGAAAAAACAGGGATGAGTGTTGCTCATTTGGCCATCCTACTCGGCTGCACTAAATAGATGATCAGCATTGCAAGGAAATACTGCAACGGAAACACTAACCAAGGCTTGGTTTGAGAAGTGCCCTGATTGCCAATAACCCCTAAAGATCAACAGTTTCTTTATTGTGTTAAGGCTACTTGGCATCTGGGTTGATATCTAGTGAAACTATTGACTATTTTTTATCCCATTTACAGCGTTGTTGACTGATTTGGTATTAATTTGCCAGCTCAAATGGAAAGCTTCGTTGTTTCAGCGCGTAAATATAGGCCACTCGGTTTTGAGGAAGTGGTTGGGCAAGAGCACATTACCACCACGCTAAAAAATGCGATTGACAATAATAAGCTGGCGCAAGCATTACTTTTCTGTGGCCCTCGGGGAGTAGGAAAAACAACCTGCGCCCGGATTGTGGCGCGCATGATCAATGGCTTTGAAGAGAAAGTGGAGGTCAATTCCCTCAATATCTTCGAGTTGGATGCCGCTTCTAACAACTCGGTTGAAGACATCCGAAATCTGATTGATCAAGTTCGCTATCCACCTCAATTTGGAAAGTACAAAGTCTATATTATTGACGAGGTTCATATGTTATCGAATTCGGCCTTCAATGCTTTTTTGAAGACGCTAGAAGAACCTCCCTCCTATGCAATTTTTATTCTCGCCACCACCGAAAAGCACAAGGTCATTCCTACCATTCTTTCGCGGTGCCAGATTTTTGATTTTAATAGAATTCAGGTTTCGGACATTGCAAGGCAGCTAAAGAAAGTCGCTGACCGCGAGGGAATAAAGGCAGAGGAAGAAGCTTTGCATTTGATTGCCCAAAAAGCAGATGGTGCTTTGCGCGATGGTCTCTCCATCTTCGACTTGATGGTTACCTTCTCTTCGGGTTCACAAGTCACCTTCAAAGATGTGCTTAACAACTTGCACATTCTGGATTACGATTATTACTTTAAAATAACCGATGGCCTGCTGGCAGAAAGTGCAACAGAGCCCATTTTATTATTAGATGAAATTTTGCGCAAAGGTTTTGACGGTCATAACTTCATTTCAGGACTAAGCGAACACTTTAGAAACTTGCTCGTATCGCAAGACGCCCGCACCATTAGTCTGATGGAAGTGCCGGAAGCAACCAAGCAAAAATATCAGTCGCAAGCGCGTGCATCGTCACCTTCGCTTCTGCTTTCTTGGCTCACTATTTCAAATCAGTGCGACATTCATTTTAAGGCTAGCAAAAACCAACGCCTCTCCGTTGAGTTGGCACTGATGAAGATGGCTCATATTAATTCTGTTTTAAAGTCCTCTGATACCGCTCTTTCGACAGAGGGATTAAAAAAAAAATTGAATTAGACTCTTTACCAAAAATTACAGCCACTGCGGCTGAGCAAAAGCAACAAACTGAATCTATTGCTGTACCCGCAGCAACTCCACCTCCAGCAGTTGTTCCAAAAGAAAGCGCGAGACCCAAGTCAACGCTCAATCTTCAAAACATATTAAAGCCAACGGCAAAGGCAGAAGAGAGGGTAGTAGAGGCGGTTCAAGAAAAAGTTTCCGTAAACAAATCCATCCGCCTTGAAGACCTCACAAAAGTATGGGATGAATTTGCCGAGCTAAAAAAAACGCAAGCGGGTGAATATAGTATATTAACACGCGGCTTTGAGCTGAACGAAAACAAAATTACCATACAGTTAGCCAACTTGGTAGAAGAACCACTGTTGCAAGGCATTCGCACTCAGCTTACGGCCTACTTACGCGATAAACTAAACAACAGCAACATCAATGTTTTTGGAGTGATGCAAGCCATCGAAACCAAACGTGTGGCTTACACCAACAAAGAAAAGTTTGATTACTTAGCCGAAAAAAATCCCATCTTATTGGAGTTAAAGGAACGTTTAGGGTTGGATACTGATTATTGAAATTTTCGCAACCACCCGTCAGACCGCTATAGGCGGTCTGACGGGTTAAAAACTTAAACACTAATTAGCCCGTAAGCTTTTTACGGGATTTTCGCGCGCTGCACCTATTGTTTGCCAGGTTACCGTTATTAAGGCAATTGTTAAAATAATGGCTCCAGAAAAAAGGAAAACCCAAAGTTCAAGCGAAATGCGGTAATCGAAAGATTGCAGCCACCAGTTCATCGCCCACCATGCCATCGGGCTGAATAATACAATGGCAACCACAATTGGCTTCAAGGCATCCACACTTAAAAATTTAACGATACTGCTGACGGAACCACCCATCACTTTGCGTATGCTAATTTCTTTTACGCGCGATTCGATCATAAACGTAGAAAGCCCCAGCAGTCCTAGGCATGAAATGAAGATGGCTATGAAACCAAAAAGGCTTGCTATGGTGAGAGTGGTTCGGAGATCATTAAACTTGTATTGGTATTCTTCATCCACAAAATGATACTCAAATGGATAAGCGGGATTATATTTTTTAAATAGTTTTGAGATTGCAGATAAATTTTGCTGCATGGGACGATCAGCGTTCATGCGAATATGAATAGCACCAAACATTTTCTTTTTGCCACCTTGAAGAACCATCGGGGAAATTTTTTGATACGGAGAGGCCAAAACAAAATCTTTTACTACACCTACTACGTGCCATTCAATGTCATTGTCAATAATGATTTCGCCAACGGGTTGTTTAAAGCCCATTAGTTTCACAGCAGCTTCATTCAAAAGAACCGCAGTAGAGTCATTAGGAAAAAGTAGATCAATATCTCTTCCTTGAACAATTTTCAAGCCTGCCGTGGCGACAATGTCTGCGTCTACATTAAACCGCTCTACAGATGTCTTGTCCAGCGGATCTTTGCCATTCCATTCAATTACATTTGTGTTGCTCCAATGTTCTGTTATCGGTGCACTTGTTTTTGTCACCGAAGTGGCCACACCCGATGAAACGAGTTCATTTTTATAAGCGCGATAATTTTTTTCCAAATCACCTGTGAGAGGAAGATAGATGAGACCATTTTTGGCATAGCCAGCTTCTCTATTTTGAACGAATTCAATTTGATTACGGATAACGATCACCGAAACGATCATCACCACGGCAAATCCAAATTGAGATACGACAAGCATTTGTCGGAGTGTATTACGGCTGGCTCGCGTGATTGGTGCGCCTGTGAGCACGCGAATCGGTTGAAAAGAAGAAAGATAAAGCGCGGGGTAGCCGCCCGCTAAAATTCCAACGACCAACACGAGCAAGATGAATGTTAACCAGAAAGCGAGATTATCAAATTCCAATGTCAACGGCTGATTCACTAATGAACCGAAAGATGGAATTGTAAAGTAAACAATGAGGATAGAAAATAATCCAGCACAAGACGCGATCAAGATGGATTCGCACAAAAATTGAGCGATCAACGAGAGGCGCATCGCGCCTGTTACTTTTCGAATTCCAATTTCTTTGGCTCGCTTCTGCGCCCGTGCCGTGCTGAGATTTACAAAATTGATGCAGGCAATTACGACCAAACAAACTCCTAGTATGCCAAGCATACGAATAATTGTTATGCGGCCTCCAGATTGAACACCATTTTCAAATCGCGAGTACAACCGCATCTTGGTTAACGGATAGGCAAAATACTCTACGGTGCTTCCTGCTTCCAAGTGTGGTTTTGCAGTATCTTTTATAGTCTGGTTAAAGGAATCTATGTTTTCTCCTTCTTTCAACTTGATATACGTTTTCACTGAGTTATTTCCCCAATGGGTATCTTTTTCGCCCAAGCTTTCTAAAAATCCCCAAGTCAAAAGATAGTCAAACCGAAAATCGGTGCTGTCGGGCAAGTCTTTTAAAATACCAGTAATTGTAAAAGGAAAAGTATAACCCGATTCACCAATTGTTAACGTTTCGCCAAAGGCTTCCTTATCGCCAAACAATTGTTTTGCAAAACTTTCTGTCAGTACAATCGAATTGGAGTTGGTCAATGCTTTTGGTGCATCGCCTTTCAACAACGGAAATGAAAACATGGTGAGAAACGGTGCATCAACAAACACACCAGTATTTTTTACAACCCTTTTTTCGCCAGCCGTGAATAAATGTTTCGAGCCATATGCACCATAGCTAACGGCACTTTCAATGGCTGAATATTCTTGTGTAAGTGTGGGTGCTAAAACACGTGGAGTAGTAAGCCAACAGTTTATTTGACCTTTATCCAATTCACGATTCCACGCAACAAAGATTCTGTCTTTATCTGTATGAAACTGATCGTAGGTAAATTCCTTGTGTATCCAAAGGAATAGCAGGATGGCACTCGACAGGCCAAAGGCCAACCCAAAAACAGTAATAGCTGAATAGGTTTTGTTGCGAATTATTAAGCGCGAAGCCACTTTAAAGTAATTGAATAGCATAAAATTGTCGATTATGTTTGTTGAAAATTTATTCCTCAATAAAATCCCCGGCCTAAAGAACTTAATTACATTCCATAGCAGTTTTCGCTTCGCCCTTGTTACATCTAGGTTTTGTACGTCTTCTTCAAACTGTTCTAACAAATCGCCTTCAATGCTTTCGTACAAGCTTGGCGGGCAAAACCAAGCGAGGAAGCGAAGGGCGAGGAGAGGTGGCTTATGCTTATTCATACTTTAGAGATTTAGCGGGATCGGCCATAGCCGTCTTAAAAGACTGAGCACAAACAATGAGTGTTGTTATCCCAAAAAGAACAAGCATAGGAATGATAAACATCCATCCGCTCAAATCCATATGATAAGCAAAACCCTTTAGCCACTGCGAAACAAACAGGTAGCTAACTGGCACACCTATTGCAAATGAAAAGGCCATCAAAATTGCATACTCGCGAGAAATCAAAATCAAAATGTTTGAAGCCGAAGCACCCAATACTTTTCGGATACCAATCTCCTTGTTTCTTTTAGCAACGCTCAATGAAACCAAACCCAGTACGCCTGTCAATACAATGAAAATTATTAGGACAACGGCAATGGCGGAAGCCTTTTTAAGCCGAAGTTCGGTTTGATATGCAATGGCCAATCGTTCATCGCTGAATGAATACACAAAGGGATCATTTGGAAACAACGACTTCCAAAGGTTCTCCAACTCAGTGATAGATTCAGAAATATTGCCAGGATTTAATTTGAACGAGAAAAACCGAAAAGCTTGGAAGTCGCGATTATGGGTAAACGCCACAGGCTTTACTCGCTCACGCATCGATTCAAAATGAAAATCTTTAACCACCCCAACAACGGTAAACTCTTTATCAGAAAATTGTATTTTCAATTTATCCCCAACTTTTGCAGACAACGCCTTTTGAGCAGATTCATTTAACACCAATCGATTCGCTTGAAAATTCTCCGTACCATCAAAGAAAAATTTTCCTTGTAAAATTCTCAATCCATAGACGTTGGCGTAATCTTCATCGGCTGCGGCCAGGGTGGTTAGTACTCCTTTTTCAATAGGTTGACCAGAGAGGTTGATATTTGCGCTGAACGGTTCGAATTGAAAATTAGGTGACCCCCAAGAAAGAGAAACAGATTTTATTTTTGACGATTTCAGGAACTCTTCTTTGGCCTGATCCATTTTATTCATTCCTTCTTCCGTCCACATTCGTGGAACAGACGATACGATCAATACGTTCGATTTATCGTAGCCTAAATCGGCTTCCATGAAAAAGGAAATCTGATGAGACATAATGAGCGAAACTACTAAAACAAAAATGGCAACCAGAAACTGGAAGCCTACCAAGCTCCGTGAAAAATGGATCATACCTTTTACAGACTTAAACTTTGCTTTGAGCGATTCAATAGTTTCTGCAGAAGACAAATAAAGAGAAGGGTAAAACCCGGCCAGTAGACCAATTAGCAATATGCCAATGCCAACCACAAACCAAAAATAAGAATTCATTTCAAGTATGCTCGGTAATGATACAGCCAAAACCTCACCGAAATAGCCCCGCAGCATTTCATAAAAACACAGCGCTAGACTGCCAGAAAATATAGCAAGCAGCAACGACTCAGAAATAAATTGTACCAATACCTGCCTCTTTACACCTCCTATCACTTTGCGCACGCCTACTTCTTTCAACCTGGAAAAGGAATTGGCAATTGATATATTGATAAAGTTAGCCACAGCAAGCAGCAGTATGAACAGCGCAATTACGGTAAGTGACGCGATAAGCTTTTGAACGACTCCATGATTAGTTACCAAGTAATAATTTTTCAGTGGACTTAGTTCAATCATTTTATTTTCGCTGATGGATTTAGGAGCATCCTTCAACAATATTTTGTTGAGGATAGCCTTCGCTTCAATAGGCGATGCGAGTGGAGTAAGCTTGATATATGTAATGATACTTGTGTTCCACTCGTCTTGAAACCCTAGGTTAAAATCTGTACGGCTGTCTTGTGGCAAAAATACTTGAGCATCTGAATTCATAAAATCTGTTACGGAGTTCTTTTTCTGAACATTGGCTATCACCGCGGTAATCAAATGCTCCTTTTGTCCGCTTACCTCGGTACTTAAGGTTAGTGTTTCACCCACAACATCTGTTCTATTAAAATACTGTCGTGCTATTTTTTCGGTAATCACAATGGAGTTAGGGCTGTTCAACGCATTGGCGGCATTGCCATACAAAACGGGGAACCCGAACATTTCGAAGAAGGTAGAATCGCCAATCATACTTTGTGTACGGAAATGTTTGTCCCCTTTAGAAACAGTGATGTTGCGATCACGAAAGCGATAGTATTTTTCAAAAACTGTGGGGTATTGCTCGATAGCTTGTTGACCCAATAGAGCCGGCACGAAAAACGGAGGTTGATTTCCTTCGGTGGCTTTATACTTGGTTTCCATCAAGTAAAGGCGATCAATGTCTTTGAGGCTAGTGTTCACTTGCATTTCATCCCAAATAAAAATGCCAATGAGCAAAGCGAACGTGATACCAACAGTCAATCCTAAAATTGTGATGGTAGAATAGAACCTTTGCTTCACCAGATGGCGTACCATAATTTTGAAATAGCTTTTATACATATAACTTTGATTTAGTTCCACATAAAACTTATTCCTCAATAAAATCGCTGGTCTAAAGAACCTGAGCACATTCAGTAGCAATCTCAGCTTCGCCCTTATTACATCTAGGTTTTGCACGTCTTCTTCAAATTGTTCTAACAAATCGCCTTCAATACTTTCATACAAGCTTGGCGGGCAAAACCAAGCGAGGAAGCGGAGGGGAAATTTTGGTGGATGGAATTTCATCAGGTGCAAGAGATTTTGTTATATTTGTTAACTTGATAATGCGCTATGAAAACAATTACTTTAGAAGTCAGCGATGAATTGGCAGATAGGTTCAACACTATTGAGAAGAAAAAACAAGAAATGATGCTGCGCCTGCTTGTAGATCGTATGACTGATTCTTCGTCTCTTAGCGAGTTGCTTGCATTCTCTTCTACGCAGGCCGAACAACAAGGCATGAACGATGAACTGCTCAAAAAACTTTTGAAAGATGAATAGATGAGAGTGGTGGTTGATTGCAACGTTCTCATCAGTGCAGCACTCTCAAAAAATGGTACTTCTGCAAAAGCAATTAAAGTAGCAGAAGATTTCCACCAGATGATTTTATCGGCAAAGACTCTTCGAGAATTTTCTGATACGCTTCTTAAAACTAAATTTGACAAGTACTTTCGCCCCATAGATGTTCGCTTTGCAATCATATCCAGGTATTTCAATAGGTGTGAATTGATTACGCCTTTCCATAGTATTAAGGCTTGCCGCGATCCTAAAGATGATATGTACCTCGAACTCGCCCTTTCTGGCAAAGCCAATTGCATTATTACGGGTGACCCCGACTTATGGGAACTGAATCCATTTGAAACTATTCCAATCATTTCACCGAAAGATTTTCTAGATCAATTCTAACTTTTTTACCCCTATAGGAAACTCATTGTTAACTACCCACTATTTTCAACTGCGGTATTAATTTCCACAATTGCATTTGCTGATCCTTAATGGAACGCAGCATTGCGAGCCCTGCGTTGGTGATGGTAAAAATTCTTTTTCTTCTGCCTCCTCTTGCATTGGTTGCACCGCCCATACTCGACTTTACGTACCCCTTATCTTCCAACCGATACAGCGTGACGTGCACCGCGCTTAAGTTAGACTCGCGGCCCACACGCTGTCTTATTTCGTTCACAATGGCATTTCCATATGCCTCTTCCTGAAGTATTCCCACCATTGTAAGCACTAATTCTTCAAACTCACCTAGGTATTCTTTGTTCATATCTATATACTTTGTCATACAAATATACGCATTAGTATATATTTTGTTAAAGAAATAAAAAAATATTCTTACAAATCTAAAATGAATGCAATGGGCTGAATTATTTTGGAAGGGCAATACCCGTCAGACCGCTCGTAGCGGTCTGACGGGTTAAGGTCGTGCTCAAACTTCGGCAGCAAGTCGCTTTCAATTTCTTCGAGCAAGTGCGGTGGGCAGAAAACTTGGAGCAAACGAAAAATACTTTTTATCTCACTCCATTTTTATAACCTCTACGGGGTTTGTGCGACTGGCCTTCCAAGCCGAAAAACTTCCTGAGATAATCACTAAAAAGAAAGAAATTGATCCTACTAACGCAAAGGGAAAATAAGTAAGTTCTGTGCGATAAGCGAACGTACTCAGCCAATTTTTAATTAGCCAGTAGGCAAGAGGTAAGGCAAAGAGATTTGAGATAAGCATCAGTCTCACAAAGTAGCCGAGGTGTAAGTTGAAGATTTGAGTTACTGACGCACCCAACACTTTTCGAATGCCAAATTCCTTCATCCGTTTAACAGACATGTAAGCTGCCATTGAGAAAATCCCTAACATAAAGACCAGTATTATCACCAACGTGCCGAATTGAAGTGAAGCGAAAGCCTTGCTCTCTTTCTCATGCCTACTGTTATACAATTCATCAACAAATCTGTATGCCAACGGATAGCCTGGCATAACAGCTTTATATTTTTCTTCGATTGATTTGACTACTGATTTCTCATCGCCCTGATAGCGCACATAAATAAATCCATCTGGGTATTCATTCGTCCAGGGCAATCGCATAACAAGTGGCTTGACTTTGTCATACAGCGGACTGATGTTAACGTCTTGAACAACACCTACAATCGTTCCGTCCCATTTACCTTTGTCTTCAGGGTGGGTGTAGATCCTTTTTCCAATGGGTTCTTTCCATCCTAACTCACGAACAGCAGATTCATTCACAATAAAAGCAGCTCCGCTATCCGAAGGAATATTAGCATTGAAGGTTCTGCCTTCCAAAAGCTTTATTCCTAATGTTGAGAACAATTCGTCATCCGAGAATACTTCAAACAACTCCACCTGTTTCATCTCCTGATTGCCATCTTGTTCTACAAAATACCAGTCTTTCCAGTAGCCTGAACCAATCCGGAAGGAACTGTTCGACACATGTGTTACACCTGAAACTTGTTTGAGTTCTTGTTTAAAGGTTTGCATGTTCTTTACGGTAAACTCCCAAGGCAGGGAGAGCACAAGCAGGTTCTTTCGGTCGAATCCTAGTTCTTTGTTGTGAATAAAATAAATTTGCCGACTAACCATAAACGTGCAGCAAATGCATACTGCTGAAATAGTGAATTGTGTGAAGAGAAGAAGTTGGCTTAGTGTTGAGTTGTATCCACCCGATTTTGATTTTAGGTTTTGAAGTACTCCTGTACTCGCGAACTGGCGTGCGGGGAAATAGGCGGAGAAGAAGAGTAAACCAATCAGTCCCGTAAATGCGATTAATAAGACGTTAGGTTGCATAAGCATACTAAAACGTAAATCAGTGTCGAGTGATTCGGATATTTTGGGAAACATCAAGTAGAGCAGACCTATTCCCAAAGCTAGGGACATCATGCTAAACAACAAGGCTTCAATGGTTACTTGTGCTACCAATTGATGATTGCGAGCACCCAGCACCTTGCGCACACCGGTTTCTCGAGAACGACTGCCGAAATCGGCAATGGAAAGATTTACATAGTTGATACCCGCTACCACCAGCAACAAAATTCCCAACACGGAGAAGGTATAAACATAAATCGGGCTGCCCTTTCTGAAATAGTTGTTCCTGTAATCCGGTCCGAGATACACATCCGCTATTGGTTGAAACGAAACCTCAAATCCATGTTCTATGCGATCATATTTTTTAATATAAGGATTTAACGCGGCCTCTACTTTTTTCATGAAGCTTGGCGTGATGGGCTTTGAAAGCCGGACAAAGAGAGTTGCTGCTTGATCGACAAATGTTACCGGGTCCGCTATACTGATTGACGATAATTCAGTCTGGTCGTGGATGGGTATGATCGCCTTGAGAAACACTTGCGAGTTGGGCTCAGTATCTTCAATTACGGCTGTGACCTGATACAGATTCGGATTATTATTAATATTCAATGTGCGTTGCAAAACATCGGTGGTACCAAAGAGCCTATTAGCCATGGTACATGTAAGCACAATGCTATTGGGGTTTTGCAGAGCCGTTCGGTCTCCTTTGATAAACCGGAATTTCAATACATTAAACAGCGAACTGTCTGCCTCCAAAAGACCCTCACAATCAAATAGTTCTTTATCCAGCCGAAGATAGGTTGAGTTGGCATACCGGATGCGAGTCATTGAAGTTACCTCTGGAATGTGCTGCTGCAGAACAGGGCCAAGTGGAAGCGGGGTAATGGCATATTTTTCTATCACCCCATTTTCCTTACGTTGCGAGATTACACGATATATGTTTTGATAGTCATCATGAAAGGTGTCGAACGAGAATTGAAACGCCACATAGATGGCGATGGCCAAAAAACTGAAAATGGCCAATGACAGCCCGCCCAACTTAAAGATAAAATTCACTTTACTTTTGCGGATATGGCGCAGACTGGTGACAAAATAGTTTTTGAACATAGCAAGTTGATTTTGGTTGATTGCGAATTTATTTCTGAGAACTATCCCTGGCCTGAAGAAACGAATTACATTCCATAACAATCTTCGCTTTGCCCTTCTTCGCCAATACCCGTCAGACCGCTCATAGCGGTCTCGCGGGTTAAGATCGCGCTCAAACTTTTGCAGCAAGTCGCCTTCAATTTCTTCGAGCAGGTGCGGGGGGCAAAACAAACGGAGGCATCTAATCTGCCAACAAGATTGTGTGGCCTTCATTCTATATTATCTTCAACTGAGGCACCAATTTCCAAAGCTCTAAGCGCGATTCTTTCATTGACTTAAGCATTGCCATACCGGCACTTGTTACGGTATAAACTCTTTTCCGCCTCCCTCCCCTTTCATTTGTAGATCCTCCAAAAGAGGATTTGACATACCCTTTATCTTCTAATCGATACAATGTTACGTGAATGGCGCTAAGGTTGGCATCGCGCTTTACGCGCGTTTCTAACTCTTCGGCAATGGCGGCACCATAGGCATCTTCTTGCAACACTGCCACTAGTGTAAGGATCAGTTCTTCGAATTCGCCTAAATATTCTTTCCCCATTTGCTTATATTTTGTTAAGCAAATAACAAAAGAATATTTTAAGAATGCAAACTTCGGCAATGGCTAAACAAAAAAACCGAATAACCTACACTACTTTTTTCTCACCTAAAGAGGCACTTCAACAATTATTTCTATTCGTGCATTCGTGTTAATTGTATAAAAAACACATACTATGACCTACCTGCCACGAATGCACGAATTTAAATAACTATTTAGGCCTTTAAACGAAAAAGTATCACAACTGATGGGCTAGCGGTAAGCGCAACAGATCGGCTCTTACTCTATTTTCAGTTCGTCTTTGTAGCTTATTTTTTGAAAGGAGCTAAGCATTCACTCCCATCTTATCCAATATACCCTGTATCTTATGAATGTCTTTCTCTCTATCTAAAAGCTTATAAATAGTTAGTTGATCTTGCAGAGATGGAACAGGCAGCACGTGATGGTTTATGGTGATTCGTTCTGTTTTTGTAATTGTATCCATCACATGAACCCAATCGCCATTATAGTTAATCTCCAAATCGCCCATTACCTCAACTGCATAACCAGCAATTAAAAACCGGGCAAAGTTAGATCGATACTTACGGTTATCGTTAGGCGGTGTGTAGGAAACCCTATATCCTTTCAATTGTTCCATTAGTCCTATTGCGTCTTCTCTGCTTGTAAGCAAATCAACATCCGCAAAGTCTACAGCTATTCCTTGAAGCGACAAACTGCTGCTTCCAATAAACCAATACTCATTTTTGAGTTGTGATAAATACGAGGAGAGAAAGTCGATAACCCAATTAAAATCTCGTTTCATCAAACTTTAATATAGATTTTCTTCTTATCGAGAACGTAGCCTACTAGCCAACAGATAAGCATCCAGCTAACGGCAAAGAGTAGCGACCCCATGTAACCACCCGCCAAGGGATAAAACACATGGTCAAATATCCAACCATAACAATCAAAAAAGTATAGTAGTATCACGCCCACTTCGGATACCAAATAGATAAACAACGTATTCTTACCAAATACCTCGAAGAAGTAAGTCCAACTTCTAATTTTAACAATGTCAATGATGTAAACAAGGATAGACAATACTAGCAAGTCAAGCCCCACAGTATAAAGCACGAAAGAACTTGTCCAAAGTTTTTTGTTGATTGGGAAAACCATGTTCCAGCTTAGCGCGATGAATAACAAAACAGCTCCTACCATCATCATTTTTGCGATTGCTTCATAGTTATTTCCCCTTTGTTGAATAAACCTTCCGGTCAGGTAGCCCGCTAATACATTTACAATAGAAGGAAGTGTACTTAAAACGCCTTCTGGGTCGAACGCTATCCCTTCGCCATGGTACAAATGAGCATCGCCCAACAAAAATTTATCGAATTGCAGTGCCGCGTTTCCTGTTAAGGTATAATCGCCAAACAAGTACATACCAGCCCAATAACCGAGTAATGCTAGTACGCTAAAATAAATTGCTCCTCGGTCTCTCCAGAAATGAACAATTAATGAAGCAAAGCAATAGCCAAGGGCAATGCGCTGTAAAACACCTAAAATACGGGTATTGCCAATAGGTGATAAGATGTAATCTCCGGCTTCATTTTGAGCTACAAATGGAAACCAATACATTAAATACCCAAGCATAAAAATAATGAATGTGCGCTTAACTATTTTCTTAAATACATCCGCATTACCCATGGCTTCGTATTTACCAAGGGTAAAACTAATAGCGTTGCCTACTACAAACATAAAAGTGGGGAACACCCAATCGGTTGGCGTAAAGCCATGCCAATCTGCATGGAGCAATGGAGCGAAAGTGGTATTGCCATTGCCTGGTGTGTTAACAATTATCATGAGTGTTACGGTAATACCGCGCAGCACATCTAAGGATAGGTAGCGTTCTTGTTGCATGCAAGAAAGGTACAAAGCCTTTTTTAAATTACCATTTTTGGTTGGCTTTAAACGAACTGATCTATTGCTTTTTTTATTTGCGCGGCAGTGATAACTCTCGATTGACGCCACATTAAACTACTTCCCTTAAACAGAATAAGGGTGGGTACACTTTGTACTTGGTATGACGTAGCAAGTTGTGGGTTTTTATCAATATCAATTTTTATGATCCTTGCTGTATCACCCATTTTAGCTTTTAGGTCAGCCAATATTGGAGCCATCATTTTACAGGGGCCGCAACATTCAGCCGAAAAATCAATAAGGGTAGGAGTTTCGCTTTGTATTAAATCAGAAAAGGAAGACTTGGCATAATTACTATTTAACTCCACAACAAATCTACTATTTAAAATAGTTCTTTATACGTTCTTTATCACTTTTAACCATGGATAGAACGCCACCCGATAGACTACTTTCGCTCGATTTCCTTAGGGGATTAATAATGGTTTTACTGGTGCTTGAAAGCACAAGTCTATTTGAACACCTTTTTGAAGCAAGCCAAGGCACTTTTACTGAAGGTTTATTCATCCAATTTTTTCATCACCCTTGGAACGGCCTTCGTTTTTGGGATCTTATTCAACCGGGTTTTATGTTTATGGCCGGCACCGCGATGGCTCTATCACTCCACAAACAAACCGAAGCAGGAATTACATGGAATAAACAATTTATAAAAATATTCAAGCGCTGTGGGCTTTTATTTTTCTGGGGAGTGTTGGATTACGCTGTTAGGCCAAAAGGCCTGTCATTTGAACTCTGGGATGTGCTTACGCAACTCTCTTTTACTACACTATTAGCTTTTTTGATCTTTAGGTTTTCGACCACAACGCAAATTGGCATTAGCATAGGGTTACTTTTATTTACCGAATTTATCTATCGTTATACTAACCTACCTGGATTTAACCAACCATTTGTAGATCAACATAACGTAGGTAATTATATCGACCTGCTATTAATGAACAAAGTTAACGATGGTGGCTGGGTAGCAATTAATTGCCTACCCACAGCGGCTCATACTATTTGGGGTGCTTTAGCAGGTAAACTTTTGTTAAACACTAAGGACAACGCACATAAAATAAATGCATTACTAGTTGCAGGGGTTATGTGCCTCGCTGTAGGTTATTTTATGGATTGGACAATTACACCAATTATAAAACGAATAGCAACAAGTTCATTTACATTTGCTTCAGGAGGTTGGTGTTTAATAGCACTTGCCATTTGTTATTGGTGGATCGATCTAAGAGGCCACAAACAAAAATTATTCTTTTTTACTGTTGTAGGCATGAATTCTATTTTCATCTATCTCTTCATTGAAATTGTTGCAAGCCGTTGGTTTAATGGCTATGTTGGTGCCATTACAAATGGATTGATGATGCTTGCGAGTGTACCTACTCAATTGATGTTGGTTATTACTTCGCTTTGTATTTTTTCTTGCGAATGGTTTTTATGTTATTGGCTTTACAAGAAAAATATCTTTTTTAAGCTCTGAGTTTAATTGGTTGCGGTAGTGGAATAAATTCAGTTTCACCTTCAATTTTATCAAACTTTTGTTCTTGCCATTTTACCTTAGCTTGCTCAATTAACTGTCTATTTGTGGCTACAAAATTCCAATCGATATAACGTTCCTCCGGAAATGGTATTCCACCAAAAATATAAATTGCAGTGTTTTCGTTGATCGTAAACTGACACAATGAACTATCTACCGAAACCAATACTTGTTTTGGTTGATAGGTATGACCATCGGCTTCAACCGATCCCTCCAAAATATACAAGCCTGCTTCACCTTTAAGGGCTGAACCTATATTCACTGGTTGCCTCGATTTACTTTTGATTTCAATCATAAATAATTCACTATAAACTGGTACGGGCGATTTCCTCCCAAAGGCTTCTCCTGCTATCAGTTTATAATTAAGATCACCGTCCACCCAAGTTGGAATCTGTTCTTTGCTAACATGGAAAAACTCGGGTTTCATTTGTTCTAAGTGTTTTGGCAAGGCCACCCAAATCTGTAGGCCATGCATACGCTTTGGCAAGTGCCTAAGATGAGGCGGTGTTCGCTCAGAATGAGCAATGCCACTTCCAGCTGTCATCCAATTTACTTCACCCGGTTGAATTTCAACGGAAGTTCCTAGGGTATCTTTATGCTGTATAGTGCCTTCAAACAAAAAGGTAAGCGTGGACAAACCAATGTGTGGATGAGGACCTACATCAAAGCTTTCATTTTCGCCCAATGCAACAGGCCCCATATGATCGATGTAAATAAAGGGCCCCACCATACGCTTCTGACGAAATGGCAATAGTCTACCCACCATAAACTTGCCAATACTTACTGCCCTCTCTTCAATAATAAGTTGAACGTTCGACATACTTAATTTAATTTTTCTTCTTCTAAAGTAACAAAGTACTCTTCTCTTCTACAAAATTGTTAGGGAATCTATTGGCCTTTCCCACCCTGGACAACCTCCAAATATCAAAACACAAGGAAAAAATTGCCTCAAAAATTGGTGGCTGTAAAGCCGCTAAATTCGAGCCCGAAATCATCTATAGCCTTAATTGTGCCTATTTTGATTATTTTAGGAATCTCTCTTAACACATTTAGCGCAAACTAACTAAATGATAATGGCGCATAAACACCCAAAATATTTCAAACCACATGCAACCTGCTGCGTAAAACCTACATCTTGTTATTGAAATCAACGTAAATGAAGTTGCAAATCTACCGGGCAAACGAAGAAACAGTAATTGAAGGCTGCAAAAAGCAAAATAGGCAGGCTCAAGAACAACTGTTTCATCAATATTCGGGTAAAATGTATGCCCTATGCTGCCGCTATATAAAAGACAAGATGGAAGCGGAAGATGTTCTCATTACCGCTTTTGCAAAACTTTTTGAACGCATAAACCAATACAAGGGGGAAGGTAGTTTTGAAGGGTGGATACGAAGAATTATCGTAAATGAATCGCTTAGCTACCTTCGCAAAAATAAGTCGATGTATGTAGAAACCGACCTGGAGGAGGCTCGCCCGGTTGCACTTATGGATACTCATGATGCCAAATTTGAAGCCGATGACTTGCTGACATTGATTGGCGAACTGCCAACAGGGTATCGGATTGTGTTTAACCTCTATGCGATCGATGGTTATTCGCACAAAGAAATAGCCGAGCAGTTGGGCATAAACGAAAATACGTCCAAATCGCAATTGAGCAGAGCGCGAACAATGCTTCAAAAACAACTCGACAATTTAAATAGGGAGTTAGTAAAAAAAATAAACGAGCTATGAATACAATAGATGAACTTTTTAAAAATAAGCTAGAGGATCATAGCTTGGCACCCTCCTCGACAGCTTGGGCGAAGGTGGAGGCATCAATTACAAAAAAAAACAAAACCCTCGCGTGGTTTAGGGTAGCCGCTTGTCTGGCGTTGGCAAGCTTGAGTTGGTTTGCTTATGAACAAATTAGTTCACCTTCTGCGAAGTCGTTGGTTGTTTTGCCGGCTACAGTGTCCGAAGTTAAAACGAAAGAACTTCCATCCGTCAAGCAATTACCTAGCGAGGCAAATTCCAAGAGTAGAATAACTAAGCAACTTTCGCTAATAGAGGCGACCAAAAGCAAGGACATCGACAAGGTTACGATGGAGAATGTGCAATCCGCTACTAATGCAGTTGCCATTGCTGAGCCCGAGATGGCCGAAGTCCCCGCTAAAGAAGTAATCGTGGAAAGCAAAGAAATTATCGCACAAGTAGAAAAACCGCTTGTGATAGAATATACGCTCGAGTCAGTTGCAGATCAACAAGAAGAAGTTGCTTCGCGAAGCAAACTTCAAAAAGTAGTTGACTTTGCTCTCGATGCGAAACACAGTGATGGCGCGCTCACTAATTTACGACAAGCAAAAGATGATCTGTTTGCTTTCAATTTCAAAAAAGACAAAACGAAAAATTCTAAAAACTGATGAAATTTATGCAACGAATAATAATACCTGCACTGCTTTTAATACACTTATCAGCGGTAGCTCAGAAAAAACCAGCGGATACACTTGTGGTAAAAGTGGGCCAAGCAAGCAAAGTCATTTTCGCCATTCAAGATAAGAAAGATTTGGAGACGCTGAAGAAGTACAATTTTCAATCCTTGCTAGACGACATGATTGTTAAACTGGAAAAGAAAGATACGAGTAAGCTTTCTACGCCTTCTTCGGTATACCTAAAAGACACCACCAAAGTGGAGACAGTAAACGAACTTAATTCAAACGAAACCTCCAGTGAAGAGAGCGAATGGGTTCGTGAGCGGAGCGGCAACCGCGGTGAGAAATCGCATCGAAATGTTGTTGTAGTTAACAACAATTGGAATCGAAGAAATACGTATCACTCATTCAATTTCGATATCGGAACAAATAATTATTTGGCGAACGGGAATTTTCCGGATCAAAGCAATGCACTTTACAGCGTACGCCCCTGGGGCAGCTGGTATGTGGGAATAAACTCGGTAAGAAGAACCCACGTGGCAGGGCCAGTGTTTCTTGAGTGGGCTTTCGGTGTAAGTTGGTATAATTTCAAATTTCAGGAGCATAGCACTTCGGTAGTGAAAACAGACGATGCCGTAACTTTCGTAGCGGATACCCGTGCCGTAGAACATTTGAAAAGTAAACTGAGTGCTTCGTATTTCAATTTCTCCTTTGTGCCGGTTGTTGATTTCGGCCGCGGCCGAAGAAAGACAACCCTATTCGATGGTTCTCGGGTGGACTTCTCTTCGCGTGGTAATCATTCAAGCTCGTTTAGGATTGGCGCTGGCCCTTATGCCGGCTATCGCTTAACCAGCTGGTCAAAGATGCTTATCAAGGACAGTTCAGGACATGAGCAAGTAGAGAAAAATTCAAATTCCTATTTTCTTAACAACCTTCGGTATGGAATGCGTGTGCAGTTTGGTTTTGATGATATTGACTTCTTTGTCAACTATGATATGAATGAATTGTTTGTCACCAACAAAGGGCCCAAGTTGAATGCAATAAGTTTTGGAGTGACCTTCTAATTTGAGAATAGACATTCAAGGTTCGCGGCCTAAATTTAGTGTAAACCAACGTTGTCGAACCTTGAATGTTAAATTCAATCTTACTAGAATTTGTCCTTTTTATAAAATACCATCTCCCTTTCATCTCCTCTTAATCTCAATTCCTTGCAGGTTTTGCGCGATGTAGGTACCTGAAAAAAAATCCAGCCAAACGATAAAAAGAAAAGTATATTCAGAGAGTCAACTTGTGTAGCTACGTACACGCCAATGGTAACAAAACAAATCACCACTCCCGCGGAGACTCGAATTAGCGTAAGTATAAAATAGTCATCTAACTTTCTCCCTAATCCAAGTTTTTTCGAAATAGAAAGTAATCTCCTTTTTGAATACCAATGAACAATCGTTAGGACAACGACCAGCAGTACAAATAAAGTTATATTCGCAACTTCTTCATTCACAATGCCCACCGCTGAAGAACTATTAGCAAACAAGATTTTGAAGTGAATAAGCAGCTGCAAACTCAATGGTATCAGCATAACTAAAAAGCAGTAGCCCTGCACTCGATAGAAATACTCCTTAATCGAACCAAAATTCATTTTCGCCTTTTCTGTTTATCAAATTTAATTAATTAAATTGGCAGAACTATAAGTCTATGGAAGCCGTTGGAAATTTATCGCGCAAAGAGCAAGTCATAAGAAAAGCTGCAGAACTCTTCAGAGAGAAAGGGTACGCTGCCTCTTCCATGCGCGACCTTGCTCAAATGCTAGGCATTGAAGCAGCCAGTTTATATTCACACATAAAATCAAAGGAAGAAATTTTGCAAAGCCTCTGTTTTGATATGGCTTCTGAATTCAGAAAATCGTTGCAAGAGGTAGAGAAGCAAGGTGGAGATGCTAGCCAAAAATTAAGAAACGGAATTATAGGCCACATTCAAGTAATGGCCAAAGACCTAATTGCATCTGCTGTGTTTATGAATGAGCATAGGCATTTGAGTCAACCTTACCTACGCGATTTTTTATTGTTAAGAATCAACTACATCAATCGGTTCAAAGACATCATTGAAGAAGGAATGGAGAAGGGCGAATTCAAAAAAAACATAGACAAAAAGCTTGCTGTAATGACGCTGTTCTCTTCCTTGAATTGGATGCCTCAATGGTACGATCCTAAAAGCAATATTGTGCCAACCGAATTAGGTGAGCAATTAGCGGATATGCTTGTGAATGGATTGAAAAAATAAAAAAGCTTCAAGCTGTTAGCTAAAAGCTTTAAGCTATTGGTATATATCTAATAGCTTAAAGCCTACAACCTAAAGCCAATTAGCCTAGTATCTGCCTCTGGGAGTTCTCTGCTCTCTGCGTTCACCGCCTCTGCCTCCGCTTCTCGCTCCACTTCTACCTGCTCCACCGCCTGAAGACCATGGTCTATCTCTTTTTGGCTCGGCACTTTCTCTTTCTCTGCGTGGACCTTGATCTCCGTTAGTTAATTCTAACCTCACCTTTCTTCCTCTTAGTTCAACACCCTGAAAAGCTTTCATCACCTCATCGGTAGTATCTTTCTCTACTTCAAAGAACGAGTAAGCTCCCTTTAAGTCAATCTTACCAATTTTATCTTTCTTTATCTCCGAAAAGTCAAGAATCAATCCAAGCAGTGTGCCTTTATCAAGGCCATCCATTTTACCCACATTGATAAATATACGGTCGCCATTGCCATAGCCACCTTCTGATCGATCATCGTCAGCATAGGCTCTTGGACCGCGGTCAGAGCGATCATTTCTGTTCAAGTCTTTCGCATCGCGATAGTATTCTAAGAAACGGTTGAATTCAATGGATGCAAAACGCTTTATGATATCTTCTTTGCTTAAGTCTTTCAATTCATGATATACATCGGGCAAGAATGAATCAATTTCTTCATCATTCACTTCCACCTTCTTTATCTTGTGAACCAAGTCAAGTAATTTTTGCTGGCACACTTCATCGCCAGTCGGGATCAAGATCTTGGTAAACTTGCGCTTCAAACTTCTTTCAATCTGGTTGATGCGACTTACCTCGCGTTTTGAAACGATGGCCAACGAAATCCCTTTTTTACCAGCCCGAGCTGTTCTTCCACTTCTATGGGTGTAAAACTCCATTTCGTCTGGCATGTTCATGTGCACTACGTGGGTAATTCCACTTACATCAATACCGCGGGCAGCCACATCGGTAGCAACCAATAGCTGGAGAGTTTTATTTTTGAAACTGCTCATCACGCGATCGCGCTGTTGCTGGGTCAAATCGCCATGAAGCGAATCGGCATTGTAACCGTCTTTCATTAAATGCTCGGCAATCTTTTGTGTATCGATTTTCGTGCGACAAAAAATCACACCAAAAATATCGGGAGTATAATCTACAATTCTCTTCAGCGCCAAATACTTATCGCGCTCATCAATCACAATATATTGGTGGTCGATGTTCTCGTTGCCTTGATTTCTCTCTCCCATCGTAAGCTCAACAGGATTGCTCATATAGTTCTTGGCAATCTCACGCACCTCGCGCGGCATGGTAGCAGAGAACAACCAAACGTTTTTGCTTTCAGGGGTGGTAGAAAGAATCGAATCGATATCTTCTTTAAAACCCATGTTTAGCATTTCATCGGCTTCGTCCAGCACCACGTATCTAATGGTAGACAGATTTACCACTTTTCTGTCGAGCATGTCAATCAAGCGGCCTGGAGTTGCCACAATAATCTGTGCTCCTTTCCTCACTTTTCTGATTTGCTCACTAATACTAGCCCCACCATAAATGGTAACGATATTAAAATTCTTTACTCCTTTCGCGAATCGTTCAAGATCGCTGGTGATCTGAACACTTAGTTCGCGTGTAGGTGCAACCACAAGAGCTTGTGTGGATCGATCGTTGTCGTCTAGCAAGTTAACCAACGGCAGACCAAAGGCTGCGGTTTTTCCAGTTCCCGTTTGGGCAAGGCCAACTAGGTCGGTATCTCCTTTTAGCAAAACAGGTATTGCTTGTTCCTGTATGGGCGTGGGTGTTTCAAAACCCAATTGGCGGATTGCTTCCACCAGTTCCCCGGATAATCCCAGGGCTTCAAATGATTTCATTAATTGTTGTTTAAATTGTGAGATGGAATCTCAAAATCGGTCATTAGGACGTTAATGACATGAGTCGAAGATTTCACCAATTGTTAAGTGAGCCACAAAGATAGTTTAATTAATCGACAAGTTTTTTTGAAAATCCGAAAACAATCACGATATGTTTCAATATCTGATATTCGCACAATAAAATTCTGTCATTCCGTTTGAATTCATTATTTTAGTGGCATGTATTTGATTAAGAAATTTTGTTTCTACTTGGCATTTATGCTGCCAGCTGCAGTGATGGTAGGATTTTATGCAGGAGGTGGGTGGAATTGGCTAACACCACTTTTGGTCTTCATCCTTATTCCCATGGCCGACTATTGGGTGGGTATCGATAAACAGAACGTAAGCAAAGCGGAAGTGAAAGTGGTGGGAGAAGAATTCTATTACCGATTCGTCACCTATGTTTGGACATACCTTCAACTTGCCTTTGTTAGTTGGGCAGCTTATGCGGTGTCGATGGGCGTTTTAACAACTTCAGTACAATGGGTTGGATTTACGCTTAGCGTGGGCTTGGTTACAGGCGGAATCGGCATTACAATAGCACACGAGTTAGGTCATAAAAAATCGAAGCTTGAACAGTTTTATAGTAAGGCACTTTTAATGACGGTTTATTACATGCACTTTTTTATTGAGCATAATAAAGGCCACCACGTTCAAGTGGCCACGCCTGAAGATCCGGCCACAGCCAGAAAAGGCGAAAATTTCTACTCATTTTGGCTGCGATCGGTTTTTGTTGGATACCACCATGCTTGGAAATTAGAAGCCCAACGACTGAAAGATAGAAACCTGGCACTTTTTAGCCTCTCTAATCAAATGATTGCTTTTGCCCTACTCCCATTTTTGTTTTGTGGATTGTTGACAGCGATTCTCAGCTACATGCAGGCAAGAATAGTTTGGGAAGTACCCGTTTTCTTTTTCGCGCAAAGCATAATTGCATTTACGTTATTAGAGTTGGTGAATTACATTGAGCACTACGGAATTGTCCGTAAAAAAGTGAAGAATGAATATGAACGGGTTAATCCACTTCATTCTTGGAATGCCAGTCATTTGATCAGCAACTTCTTTTTGTTTCAATTACAACGGCACAGCGATCATCATGCACATGCCTCCAAACGGTATCAAGTGTTGGAGCATTATGATGAAAGCCCGCAACTGCCCTTTGGGTATCCCACCATGATTATGATTGCAATTATTCCCCCCGCTTGGTTTGCCGTTATCCATCCGAGGCTATCACAGTGGGAGAAATCGAGTGCATCAAAATAAGACTTGATTTTATTAGTGGCAAGACCAAAGACTCCGTTTCGATTCAAACAATTTTCTGTTGACGATAGCAACTGCTCCATGAAGGTGGGCACCGATGGTGTTTTACTCGGTGCTTGGGCGGATGTAACTAATTCTAATCGTATGCTCGACATCGGCACTGGGTCAGGCGTCATTGCGATGATGCTGGCGCAGCGGTCGGCTTCAACCACTCAAATTGATGCGGTAGAAATGGAAGAGGCAGATGCGAACCAAGCAAAAGAAAACTTCACTAAGTCACCCTGGTGCACTAAACTCACAGTAATCCATTCGTCCATTCAAGAATTCAAGCCGAGTCAAGGCTATGACCTGATTGTCAGCAATCCGCCCTTTTTTATCAATAGTTTTCTTCCACCATCAAAAAACAGAAGTAGCGCACGCCACACTCAAACACTCGACTATACTGATTTACTGAAGGCAACCAACGAGCTACTAACAAAAGCAGGTCGTTTTTGTGTGGTACTTCCTACCCAAGAAGGTCACACGTTTCAGGCAATGGCGAAAACTGTTGGCTTACACCTTACCAGAGCAACTGCTTTTTTCTCAAAACGAGCAAAGCCGCAGGAACGATGGCTATTTGAGTTTTCTTATCAAGACGTTCCCACCCGCAGAGATGACCTCATTTTGTATGACGACCGTGGGAACTGGTCTACCGAATACAAAGAATTAACGAGCGATTTTTACCTAGATAAACATTGAATCTCATACCGTTTATACAATTATTAAATACTGGTTTGCCTAATTATTTTAGTTTTGCCGTTTAATCGTAAACCGTTTGATCAGAATTTTACTTCTTTTACTTCTTTGTAGCTCTGGCGTAGTTGCCCAATTGCCCGGATTGCATATAAAAAAAGCGACAGGAACAATCCAAATCGATGCCCAAATGAACGAGGCGGATTGGAGCAACGCAGAAGTAGCCGATCGATTTAAACAATTCTTCCCGTTCGATTCTTCTTATGCGAAAGCACAAACGGAAGTACGCATGACCTACGATGACAAATTCATTTATGTATTTGCCGTAATGCACAATTTAGGGCCACGCAAATATGTGACTCCCTCACTTCGAAGAGATTTTCGCGGAGAAGCCAATGATTCTTTTGTGGTTCAATTTGACACTTACAGTGATAAAACCAACTCATTTCAGTTTGGCAGCAATCCGTTTGGCGTGCAGCGCGAAGGGCTTGTTGCAAACGGAGGTAACGCAACAGACGACTTACAGTTAAGTTGGGACAACAAATGGTATTCGGAAGCAAAGATACTAGACGACAAATGGGTGTGTGAATTTGCTATTCCCTTTAGCACCCTTCGATACAAACACGGATTAGATTATTGGAACATTAACTTCTATCGCATCGATAGCTATTACACCGAACGTTCTACGTGGTCTCCCATTCCAAGGTTCTTTCCTTTGATAAATCTTGCTTTTAGCAGGCAACTTATATGGGACAAGCCATTAGAAAAACCAGGAGGAAATGTGTCGTTGATTCCTTTTGTTGCAGCTCGAAACAATCAGAATTTTCTTGAAAAAGAACCGGCAAAAAGTGAACTTGATTATGGTGGCGATGCCAAAATAGCGGTAACTCCAGCACTCAATCTAGACCTTACCGTTAATCCAGACTTTAGCCAAGTAGAAGTAGACCAACAGGTGACAAATTTAAGCCGGTTCGAACTTTTCTTCCCTGAGCGAAGACAATTTTTCCTGGAGAATGCAGATTTGTTTGGTTCTTTTGGTCTCGCCAATTCAAGACCCTTCTTTTCCAGGCGTATTGGCGTCACGCGCGATCCTAACACAAGCCAAAATATTCAGAATAGAATTTATGGTGGCTTCCGATTGAGTGGTAAGGTAGATAACAAAACACGGGTAGGCATAATGTCAATGCAAGCCGCAGAAGATCGATCAATCAATTTGTCGTCTATCAACTATACCGTGGGTGCCGTTCAACGAAAAGTTTTCTCACGATCGAACATCGGCATGATTCTCATAAATAAAGATGCTGTAGCCGCTAAAGTTACGGATGCTAGTTATAATTCATTCAGTAGACTAGTGGGCATCGATTACAACCTTGCCTCACGAGACAATAAGTGGACGGGCAAAGCATTTTATCATCGGTCATTTGACCAAAACAAAAAAGACAGCACCTATGCCGCTTCCGCAAGAATAACCTACCAAACGCCACGTTGGGAGTTAAATCTATTGACCCAAGACATTGGCGCAAACTATAACAACGAAGTAGGGTTTACACCTCGCAAAAATTTTAGGAGAGTCGCTCCCGAGTTTTACTACACCACGTACCCTAAGTCAAAGGTCTTCAACAACCATGGCCCGGGCTTCGATGCAGATATGGTTGGCAACGAAACGTTTGGGACAACCGATTGGGACATCAATTTCTGGTATAGGGTAGGTTTTCAAAACACATCGCTCTTTTCAGCGCGCGCAAGGCGCGAATATATTTACCTATTCAGTGCTTTCGATCCCACAAATACGGATACGACTAAGAATAAGCTTTATCATTTGCCGCAGGGTTCCGATTATTATTACAACTCCATTA
This sequence comes from Flammeovirgaceae bacterium, assembly GCA_027487845.1. Taxonomy (GTDB): domain Bacteria; phylum Bacteroidota; class Bacteroidia; order Cytophagales; family Cyclobacteriaceae; genus ELB16-189. The sequence continues at coordinate 8,192 of JAIYCV010000023.1, read as the reverse complement.
TTATGAGTTACCAATCCAACGCCAGAAAAAAGTTTTATTATCTTTTAGCTACTCGTTCAGGCAATTATTTTAACGGTACAAGACTAAACCTAGATGGCACTTTGAGTTATAGAATACAACCTTACGGGATTTTGTCGCTCGACTTCAGTTTAAACAAGATAAGTCTACCTGCACCTTATAAAAGTGCCAACCTAATCATCTTAAGTCCGCGTTTCGATTTCACTTTTTCCAGAAAATTATTCTGGACTACTTTTGTTCAATACAACAATCAAGCGAACAACGTGAACATAAACTCTAGGCTACAATATCGCTTCAAACCCGTTTCCGACTTCTTTTTGGTGTATACCGATAATTACTTTGCCACTGACGAAATCAGAAACAACGTTCAGTTTATAAGTGGTCAGCCCAAACTTCGAACCATCGTTGTAAAGTTCACTTATTGGCTTAACTTGTAAAGGTTAGTAACCAAGCAATCACAAATAGTCATTTTTAGGCATTAAAACTTATTAATAACTCACTGATTATCTGAAACAAAAGCAGTTAACAACATTGGCTAGTGCATAATTTCAATTCTTTGGTTAGTTTTGATTGTGTGTGTATTTCGTATTTTTTCTATTGTACTGCTTTCCTTCGCTGCGATAGCGCAACCTATTCGGTTTGAGCACTTGTCTATTGAGCAGGGGCTATCTCACGGCACAGTAACTACAATTTTGCAGGATAGACGAGGCTACCTTTGGATAGGCACCGATGACGGGCTTAATTGTTATGACGGCTATAAATTCTCCGTTTATCGCCACAACCCAAAGGATTCAACTTCAATTGGAGGTAACCAGATTTGGTCTCTGTTGGAAGATAGCACGGGTATTATTTGGATTGGCCTTTTTGGTGCAAGTGGCTTGGATAAATTTGATCCCGTAACAAAAAAATTTGAGCATTTTGCTCACAACAATAATAAACCACAGACTCTAAGCAGCAATGATGTTCGTTCTATTTTTCAGGATCGCGAAGGGAATGTTTGGGTAGGAACCGATAAGGGGTTGGACAAGTTTTCTGTAGGCACAAAGACGTTTGAACATATTTCTTTATCAACAAATAAAATTGGTGATCTGACTGTACCAATCGTCAGAACGATCGGTCAAGACCTTGCAGGTTTTCTTTGGCTCGGAACAACGAATGGATTGTATAAATTTGATCACAAGATTAAAACTTTTGACCATTTTATGAACGATCCAAAAGATCCGAATAGCCTGAGCGACAATCAGGTTTTTACAATTTTTGAAGATGGCAGCGGATCACTCTGGATTGGAACTATCAATGGCGGACTCAATAAGTACGATCCTGCAGCAAACTCATTTCAGCATTTTTTGCACGATCCAACAAATCCTAGCAGTCTAGGTGCTGACTATGTTAGTTCGATTTACCAAGATCGCTTTAACAAAAACACCCTTTGGATTGGAACGGATGGAGGTGGCCTTAATAAATTTGATCTGGCAACGAAAACTTTTGAGCATTTTAAACACGATCCATTAAATCCATACAGTCTAGGTAATGATTATGTATATTGTTTATATAATGACAGCTCGGGAATACTCTGGGTGGGTTCGGCCGAAGGTGGATTAAATAAGTTAAACACAAAGACCAAGCCTTTTGAACATTTTACAAATGTCTCAGAAAATCCGAATAGCCTGAGTAGTAATAGTATATACTCAATTTACGAAGATCGCTCGGGTATGCTTTGGGTAGGAACCGTGAGTGGTGGCCTCAATAAATTTGATCCAACCACAAAATCATTTGAACGTTTTGTCCACGATCCAACGAACCCAAAAAGTCTTAGTGGTGACGATGTTCCTTCGGTTATTCAAGATCGTTTAGGCGTGCTATGGGTAGGCACTCAGGATGGAGGCCTAGACAAATTTAGTCCAGCAACAAAGTTGTTTGAGCACTTTATTCATGACCCAGCAAATCCGAAAAGTCTAAGTGATAATCGTGTTATTAGTGTTTATGAAGACCAGTTAGGTAGTCTGTGGGTCGGCACGTTTGGTGGTGGTCTTAATAAATTCGACCGTGCAACTAATACATTTGAACATTTTCTTCATCAACCAGAGAAAGCAGCTAGTTTAAGTAGTGATTTTGTAACGTCTATCTACCAAGACCAATCGGGATTCCTTTGGATTGGTACTTACGGTGGCGGCCTGAATAAATTTGACGCATTGACGAAAACTTTTGAGCACTTTACCCATGACCCAAAGAATGAGGGTAGCCTTAGCAGTAATGTTGTATACTGTATCTACCAAGATCGAACAGGAAGCCTTTGGGTTGGCACTGAGGGTGGAGGTCTCAATAAGCTTGATCTTGAGAAAATGGTATTTACAACATATAGCATGAAAGACGGACTGCCCAATGATTGCGTACATGGCATCTTGGAAGATACTAACGGCAACCTTTGGTTGACTACCAACAAAGGGCTCTGTAAATTTAATCCCAAATCTCTTTTCTGCCATAATTTTGATGCAAGCGATGGTTTACAGAAAGGTGACGAGTTTCGTAAGGCTGTACAAATTGGGCGCGATGGTAAATTTTATTTTGGGGGCAGTAACGGTTTCAATGCGTTTTTTCCAGATAGCATTAATGATAATCCCTACATACCCCCCATTGCGATTACCGATTTCAAGGTCTTTGAAAAGAGTACCGGCTATGGCTTAGTACCTCAGGATATTGAGCTTTCATACGATCAAAACTTTTTTAGTTTTGAATTCAGCGCACTCAATTTCATACAATCGCAAAAAAATCAATACGCTTATCAACTGGTTGGTTTCGATAAAGACTGGATTTACTCCGGCACACGTAGATATGCCAGCTATACTAATTTGGATCCAGGAACTTACTTTTTTCGCGTAAAAGGATCCAATAATGACGGATTGTGGAATGAGCAAGGAATAAAAATAAAAGTTGTGATATTACCCCCTTGGTGGATGACGTGGTGGTTTAGGGGCATTGCGATAGTTCTGCTTGTTATGTTTGTTTCAGTAATTTACCTTGTACGCACTGCTAATATTAGGAAAGCCAATAGAAGGCTTAAGGCAACCGTAGAGCAGAGAACTAAGGAGTTGCAAGAAAAGAATGAAGAAATAGCCACTCAAAACGAAGAACTGATTCAAAACCAAGAAGAAATTTTGGCTCAGCGCGAACAGCTGGCTTCACAAAATGAAAATTTAGAAGGTGAAGTGGCCAAACGCACTCTTGAGCTTACTGTTCAAAACCAACAACTCGAGCAGTTTGCATTTATCGCGTCTCACAACCTGCGTGGCCCTGTGGCGCGCATGCTTGGTCTTGGCAAGCTTGTTTCTGCTGGTGCTATTGCGGAGAACGAAACAAAGTTTGTGATGGACAAACTACTCGAAAACACACACGAGCTAGATACGGTAGTTCTTGATCTTGCTCATATCCTTGAAATACGCAATGCTAACTTAATGCCTGTTGAAACAGATCTAGCCAGCGAACTAGCCCTTGCTCAGAATACCCTGGCAAAGGAAATACTTGTATCTGGTGCGAGGGTGTTAGCCGATTTTACCAATGGCAGAAATGTGGTAACCATCCAAGCGTATATTCAAAACATATTTTTAGTTTTACTAGATAACGCAATTAAATATAGAGACTTAAACAAACAATTAGAGATAAGGGTTACTGCGCGGAGCGAACGTGGATACCTATGCGTCAACTTTTCCGATAATGGACTAGGGATAGACACGGAACAGCATGGTGGCAAATTATTTAATTTGTATGCTCGTTTTCACCCTGAGATTGAAGGAAAGGGAATGGGACTATTTTTAGTGAAAACGCAACTGGAAGTAATGGGCGGAAAGATTTCGGTGGAAAGTGTCGTAGGTGTAGGTACAACTTTCACTCTTTATTTTAAGCAAGAAAAATAGTTTTATAGTTTGACAATCTGTTTGGGCGGTAAAATTGCTTTTGAATGGAATCATTGATTAACCATATTTTTTGACTGATGCTGCTGGGTTATGATAGATTTTTTTAAACTATGAAAATTGTCCAGCAATGATCACTGCACTATTCCGTATTTTTTTGCTCGTATTGCTTTCTTTTTGCGCAATCGCCCAACCCATTCGGTTTGAGCATTTGTCGATTGAACGAGGGTTATCCAACAGCACTGTAAATGCTATTTTGCGTGATAAGCGTGGCTATCTATGGGTAGGCACCGATGACGGGCTTAATTGTTTTGATGGCTATGGTTTCTCGGTTTACCGCCACGACCCAATAGATTCAACCTCGATTAGCGGTAACGAGATTTGGTCGATTTTAGAAGATCGAAGAGGTTCTATTTGGATTGGTCTTTATGGCGCGGGTTTGGATAGATTTGACCCTTTAAGCAAATCCTTTGAACATTTTACGCACAACTCTAATAACCCCCATAGTCTACTTAGCAACGATGTGCGCTCCATTTTTCAAGATCAAGAAGGTGTTATTTGGGTAGGAACCGATAAGGGTTTAGACAAGTTTTTACCAGAAACTAATACGTTTGAACAATTTATTTTACCAGCACACAAAGTTCGTGATCTGCGTGCGCAAATCGTCAGAACGATCAGCCAGGACCTAGCAGGCTTTCTTTGGATAGGTACAGCGAACGGCTTATATAGGTTTAATCCCAATGCTAAAACGTTTGAGCATTTTATGCACGATCCAAAAGATCCGAATAGCCTGAGCGACAATCAAGTTTTTACAATTTTTCAAGCTAACAACGGGTCACTTTGGGTTGGAACTAGGTACGGTGGACTCAATAGGTATGATCCAGCAACAAAGTCATTTGAACGGTTTACCCACGATCCAACAAACCCCAACAGTCTGAGTTATAACTATGTTAGGTCGATTTGTCAAGACGGCTCAAACACTCTTTGGATAGGGACAGATGGTGGTGGCGTCAATAAACTTGATCTGGAAACAAAATCATTTAAGCATTCTAAACACGATCCATTAAACCCTAATAGCCTAAGTAATGAGTATGTGTATTGTGTTTATCAAGACCGTTCAGGAATACTCTGGGTGGGTGCGGCCGATGGTGGGCTAAACAAATTTAATACAAAAGCCAAGCCCTTTGAACATTTCGTTAATACCCCGGGAAATTCGAATAGCCTTAGCGACAATAGTGTATACTCAATCTACCAAGACCGCTCAGGTATACTTTGGGTGGGAACTGTGAGTGGCGGCCTAAATAAATTTGATCCAACCACAAAGTCATTTGAACGTTTTACCCACGATCCAGCAAACCCTAACAGTTTAAGCAGTAATGCTGTTCCTTCTATTATCCAAGATCGCTTAGGCGTATTATGGGTAGGCACTCTGTATGGTGGCCTCAATAAATTTGATCCGAAAACAAAGTCATTTGAGCATTTTACCCACGATCCAGCAAATCCAAAAAGCGTAAGCAATAAGTCTGTTCTTTTTGTTTATGAAGACCGTACAGGCATTCTCTGGGTGGGCACTTCAGGTGGTGGCCTTAATAAGTTTGACCGTGCAACTAAAACGTTTGAGCATTTCAAGCACCAACCAGCGAATGCAGCAAGTATAAGTGACGATTTTGTTTCGTGTATCTACCAAGACCAATCGGGATTTCTTTGGATAGGCACCTACCAGGGAGGCCTTAATAAATTTGATCCGGTAACCAAAACTTTTGAACGCTTTACCCACGACCCAAAAAAAGAGGGTAGCTTAAATAGTAATGTCGTCTACTGTATCTACCAAGACCGATCGGGTAGCCTTTGGGTTGGCACGAAAGGAGGAGGTCTAAATCGGCTTGATCTTACAAAAAAAGTATTCACCTCATTTACTACCGAAGACGGACTGCCCCATAACAGCGTGTACGGCATTTTAGAAGATACTCATGGCACTTTCTGGTTAAGTACCGGCAAGGGGCTCTGCAAATTTAATCCCAAATCCTTTACCTTTCATAACTATGATATTAGCGATGGTTTACAGGGTGATCAATTTAATGCAGCAGTTCACATTGGAGGCGATGGCAAATTTTATTTTGGAGGTTTCAATGGTTTCAATGCGTTTTTTCCTGATAGCATCAAGAATAACTCAATTGTGCCCCCCATTGTCGTTACGGACGTTAAGGTGTTTGATACTAGCGTAAACTATGGCTTAACGCCTCAAGAAATCGTTCTCGCCTACAACCAAAGTTTTTTCAGTTTTGAATTCAGCGCCCTCGATTTTACCCTGCCTCACAAAAATCAATATGCTTACCAAATGGTGGGTTTCGATAATAATTGGGTTTACTCTGGCACACGCAGATACGCGAGTTACACTAATTTAAATCCGGGCACATACTTTTTTCGAGCAAAAGGTTCTAACAATGACGGATTGTGGAACGAACAAGGCATTAGCATAAAGGTGGTGATACTGGCACCTTGGTGGATGACGTGGTGGTTTCGCGGGCTAATGATCATCACGGTTGTACTTGCCGTTGTTATGATTTATTGGGTGCGCACAAAAAGTATTAGGCGGGCCAACGGAAAGCTCAAAGAAATGGTGGAACAAAGAACAAAAGAGCTTCAACAAAAAAATCAACAACTGAACGAGAGGAATGAAGAAATAGCAGTTCAAAACGAAGAAATAGCAACCCAAAACGAAGAATTGATTCAAAGCCAAGAAGAAATTTTGGCACAGCGTGAGCAGCTCGCAACTCAAAATGAGAACCTTGAAGGCGAAGTGGCAAAGCGCACCCTTGAACTTACTGTTCAAAACCAACAACTGGAACAGTTTGCTTTTATCGCTTCTCACAATTTGCGTGGCCCTGTAGCGCGCATGCTTGGACTTGGCAGGCTTGTTTCTGCTGGTGCTATTGCAGAGAACGAGACAAAGTTTGTGATGGACAAATTGCTCGAAAATACCAATGAGCTAGACTCTGTGGTCCGCGATCTGGCTCACATTCTTGAAATTCGCAATAGTAATTTAGTGCCCGTAGAGACGGATTTAGCCAGCGATCTGGCGCTTGCGCAGAACACATTGGCGAATGAAATACTAGTATCTGGGGCGAAGGTGTTAGCTGATTTTACCGATGGCAGTAATGTGGTAACCGTACAAGCATATATTCAAAACATATTTTTAGTGTTATTAGATAACGCAATTAAATATCGAGACACTTCTAGGCAATTAGTGATACAGGTGACTGCGCGAATAGAAGGGGGGTATTTAGTTATTAATTTCTCCGACAATGGACTTGGGATAGACATGGAGTTGCACGGAAGCAAATTATTTAATTTATATGCTCGTTTTCACCCTGCCATTGAAGGAAAGGGAATGGGGCTATTTTTAGCAAAAAATCAACTGGAAGCAATGGGCGGAAAGATTTCGGTGGAAAGTGTCGTAGGCGTAGGTACAACTTTCACTCTTTACTTTAAAAAAGAAAAATAGGTTAACTAAGAATTTGAAAACCGGTTCAAAGAACTCAACTGTGATTTTGGCTTGGATAGTTTTTGTAGGGACAAGTTTTGAGCCGCAGAAGCTGCCATAAAGATGAAAATTTGCGCATTCAAGAAGAAGAAATTGCTCGAAAATAGTGTATTTTGACAACCTGTTAGGCGGTAAAATTGCTTTTGAATGGAATTATTGATTAACCATGTTTTTTAATAGATGCTAATGGGTTGTAATAGATTTTTTTTCAACGCAAGCAACTGGCGACCAAGGCAAGCGTATAGTGGGCAAAAAGGCTCATTGCCTTTACCAAAGATTATCTTTCCCTTGGCAGTAATACTCTGTTGTGCCTCCTGTTCAAAAAACAAACAAGAGATTGTTGAAACAGTTAAAAAAGACAGTTTGGCGTTACCTCGTGTAACTCGATTGGCAGATCTACCCGATAGCCTCAAGCCAAAAGCAATTTTGCTAAAAAACATGCCTAAGCCCCTAATGGTTGCCATTTCAACCAAGGCAGGCCATGATTATACCGCCCACTCTACAAGTGGTTCACTTTCATCTACGCAGCCTACTCACTCCTTGGCTGCCGCAACTCCTCCAGTTGGGCTAAACACCGCTCAACAGGGCGTTGGAAATTTTACCACCTTCACCACCGATGATGGCCTTGCGTTGGATGATATTTTATGTGGCTTTAAAGACAAAACGGGAACCCTATGGTTGGGAACTCAGGGTAGTGGAGTGAGCCGTTATGACGGGCAATC
>JAIYCV010000044.1 GCA_027487845.1 Flammeovirgaceae bacterium | reverse complement strand
TTGTGAAAGGTATTGAATCAAAAACCTTTGAATCATTTCTTTGTTCCCATCTTTATTTAACCATGCACCAAGGACAAAGGAAGCTTCTTTCTCTGTGGCATTTTGTGAAAGGTATTGAGTCAAAAACCCTTTAATAATTTTTTTGTTCCCGTCTTTGTTTAGCCATGGATTAAGGACAAAGGAAGCTTCTTTATCTTTGGCATTTTGTGAAAGGTATTGAATCAAAAACTTTCGAATTGTTTTTTTGCCCCCGTCTTTATTTAACCAAGCACCGAGGACATAGGAAGCTTGTTTTTCATTGGCATTTTGCGTGAGGTATTGAATTAAAAAATCTTTAATCAATACTTTATCCCCGTCTTTATCTAACCATGCAGATAGAATGAACCCTGCTTGTCTTGTATTAGAGAAACTCTTAAAATACTGAATTGCATAATTTTCAATAAAACCAAAATTCAATGTCTTTTTAATAAATGCTGCTATGACATATGATGACCAAGGACTTTGTGGAAAAGTAAGGTACTTTTGAAAATGCTCTCTTATCTCAGGTACATATCCAAATAATTTGATATAAGTTGAAATTATTCGATGTGCAATGTTGCTATTGGAACTTAAATCAATATTCTCTGAAAGCCATTTATCTGCTAATGGTTTTAATCCTTCAGGTATTGATCTTCTTTTACTAAAAACATTCATTGAGAAACTAAGGGGAAGTCCAAATAAAATATCTTTGGTAAACTCACTAAAAAAAGATGGGTATTTAACAAGTAGATTAATTCTCTCTTCTTCTTCCAATAGTGACGTTGTGGCAAGTTCAAATTTATTATTTGCTAAATATTCACTTCGATCAATGCAACTTTCTATAAACTTTACAAACGAACGAATATCGAAAGAACTTGCCCCATTTATGCGTTCAAAGGATCTTATCCAATTGTTAGTTTTTTGGTGAGCATTTGCAAACTTAATAGAGTCTTTGAAAAAAGTATCTTGCCGTTTTTTTTTTGTCTCTAAAAATAAAATTAGGAGTTCATCTGTAATTGTATCGTGTATAGATTGATAGGCGATTTCTCCCGTCTCACGTTCTATTACATCAATCCATCCATCGTTTATCAATCTATCAATTTGATTGTTTAAATCATTATTTTCATCGTAATCGAATAACGATTCATTTTTATAGGTAGGTAATGCCATTAGATAGATTATAGCATCCTTTGCCTTCGAAAAATCCTCTTTAATATCAATAGTAGCTATAAACCTCTTTTTAAGCCATTCTTTAAAATCTCCAGATCCGAGAATATCAAGTTGTTTGCCTGATTGATATAGGTATCGGAGAAATACAGCATACGATGGTTTCAACGAATGAAAGTCCGATCGATCGACATAGGATATACGGTTTTTAATAGGAGATAAAATAGAATTAATTATGTGCCTTTGATATTCTCTTTCATATTTGTCATCATCAATTAGTTTGGCTTGATAATAGGAATGCGGGTAGTTTGAACTACTAATAAAAGAATTACGGCAATTAGTAATTACTTTAACTTTAAGGTTAGGGATATAGTTGAAATTCTCAATAAAATCTGGAGTATACCATTTATTACATTCTTCTAAATAATCAATTAGTAAAAGGTGGTTTCCGTTATGCCTACTTTCAATTTTATTTGTATGTTCCAAAAAGTCAGCTAATGATCCAGAATTTTCTAAATCCTTTGTTAAAACAAACACATTCCATCGTTGCGAAGAAGCATAGAGACCAATTTGAATCAAAAGCCGTGTTTTACCAACCCCTCCTTCTCCAGCGATGATACAGCCTTCGATACCATCTTTCATCAAGAAGTTTTCAATTATTTCGGATTCGGTTAGAAATTTTTGAAGATTATTATCTCTTTTAAAATCATCTCTTGAAATATAACCTAGAATATTATCTGAAAGATAATGTTTGTATCTAGTTGGGTTATCTTCTTTAGAAAGGTACTTAGACAATGGGATCACACCATTGGGAGGTGCTGTAACAATACTGTCGTAATAATGTATTACATGGCCGATACTAATATTACCACCTCCAGAATCAAACCTAGTTTCCTGTATGTTTATTTCGCTTTTCAACGTTTACTTTCATTGATGGTGTGTCCAATAGTAATACTACCATTTTTAGTTGAAAACTGTGAGCCAACAACCGTTATTGGCGAGCTATTAACATTAGTGAATATAGCCTCAAATTCTGGATTATTCCTTAATTTACTATATTCCTTTTGCTTTTGACTTATTTCTTTTTTTAGATTTTCATTTTCTTCAGCCTGTGCTTCCAGTTCTAATTGTAACATTTTTAATGATTCAGCATCTGCCAAAAGTTGTTCCATTAAAGCAACTTTTTCTTTGTGTATTTTTCGCGTAAATAAACTACTAAACCAATTTGTAAATTTTAACGCGCCATCCTTTAATGGTTCGGATAGTCCTGACTGTTTCAACACAGCATATGCTTTTGCTGCCGTTTTCATTAATTCTTCAAAGTTTATTGAATCCATATAATTTATTTTAGAGTATTTATCGGTTGAAGACCCGCATATTTACTGATGACTAGGAATCTAAAATGCTATTTGTAAACTATGTGGAATAATCATTTTTACCCAAAGCTATTGCGTACACGAAAAACCGAACTAAGGCAACCAAACTTATTTTTCTCATTTGACCATCAGAATTTAAGGCATTGCATCTAACTGATATTTTGCACTAAATTTAATGCAAAAGAGCAAAGATTGCTTGGGCGAGGTGCCTAATTAGTTAAGAATCTTTTGAACCCTGTTAGAGTTGTTAACAACCAAAACACTTAACTCTATTTCACCCGTGGTACGCGGGAGGTTATAATTTTTTTCTCCCAAGATCTATCATAGCAACTTCAGAAACTCAAAAGATGTCCCCCCAGGAATGGAAAATGCCTCTCTACCCTATTTATATCTCACGAGGTCTGGAAAGAACCTATAGAAATACTTTGGGTGTGTTGAGATGCTTTCGGGTGCCTACAGAGTCTGATTTTATACCTCCTGAGACATCGAGAAAATCTCTTTAGGGCTGAAAAAGAACTCCGTTGCTGTAAATTGAATTAGCGATGCCCTAAACTTGTTTGCCGACTGGATTCTCCATTTATTTGCACTCCTTTTTCGGAGAGGTGTCAGAGTGGTCGAACGAGCACGCCTGGAAAGTGTGTTTACCTGAAAGGGTAACGCGGGTTCGAATCCCGCCCTCTCCGCTGAATCAAACTCTAACAAAGCCCGAATTCTCATCATTTGGGCTTTTTGTTTTCAAAACCAATCAATTCTTTTCCCCAAGTAATGAGAGCGAGCAATAGAATTTCATTAAATTTGATTTATACACCCTCAAAAAATGAAAGTTTCTCGCATACTAATTAGCTGTGGCCTTTTGGTTTCTTTGTTCCTAATCATAGAAGCATGCAAAAGTGATGTGGTAACAGAAAATGTAGAGAAGAGTACATGGACGGTTATCCAAGATAAAATACTTACTCCCAGCTGCGCCACGGCTGGCTGTCATTCTTCGGTTAATGACAATACCTATCCTCAGCACAATCTTGTGTTAGCCGCAGGTTCGGCTTACGAAAACCTGATAAACAAGTCCTCAAAAAATGCAGTAGCCAATGCCAATGGTCTGTTGCGCGTAAAGTCGTCCGATTATGCCAACAGCCTCCTGTACCATAAACTGGATTGCCGCATTAAAAGGAATTCCCCAAACTATGGATCGCTCATGCCATTGGGTGGATCGCTTTTATCATACGGTCAGGTTGATTTTATTAAGCAATGGATTGAAAAGGGAGCGCCAAAAACCGGCATTGTAGTAGACGAGACGCTGCTGATTGATGTTGCCATGTGTTCACAGACTTTCGTACCCTTAGATATCCCTGCTGCCAGCGAAGGCTTTCAATTGGGCATTGAGCCATTCACAGTGAGCCCCAATACGGAACGCGAAGTTTTCTTGAGCAGGGCCACGCCTAACACTACCAATGTTTTTGTGAACAAGATTGAAATGAGAGGGCGACCCAACAGCCATCATTTTGTGTTGTATGGTTTCCAGAGCACCTCTTTTTTACCAACACCCAATACGGTGCGCGATCTTTATAATGCCAACGGCAGCATAAACATTAGTACTTTCGCGCAAATGCAGAACCATATCTTCTTAGGTGGCGGTACTGACGTTAACTCAACGTTTATCTTTCCCGAAGGCGTTGCCTTAAAGATTCCGCCAGGTACTCAGGTCGATTTGAACGCGCACTACTTCAACAAACAAACTGCGGCATTAACAGGAGAGAACTACGTTAACTTATACACGGTGGCCCAAGCTAAAGTGGTGAAAGAAGCACAGACTATTAACTTCGGAAATTATAATTTTTCTATACCCGCAAATCAACGTAAAACCATTACTACTGATTTTACTTTTAAGAAAGATGTTACCGTCATTACCCTCACGTCTCACTTTCATAAAATGGGTGAGAAATTCATTATCAAGATTTTGGGTGGAGCGAGGAACGGGGAGGTGGTCTATGAAAATAGTGATTGGCAACATCCGTTGATGCTAACGCTGACCAATCCAATTCAATTGAAGGCAGGCGAAGGCCTTACAAGCGTGGTTACGTACAACAACACCAATGCTACAGCCGTAAACTTTGGGTTTACCAGCGAAGATGAGATGGATATCATTTTTGGATATTATTACTAGGCTTCTTTGCTTCAGATAATCACCAGGTCTCCATTCACAAATATCATCATACGTGAGGGAAGCGATCGTAGAACCATAGAGGAACTTTTTCACTCAAGGGAAAATCTACTTACCACCAAGGTTTCACTCACTATTTCAACAGCTTATGGAGGGCAAAATCACAAATAATGATTTCATTTTCCGTATCAAGGTATGCCACTATATAATTTTTCTTAAAGTTTGCACAGCGATACCCTTGAATGTTCCATATTTCATTTCTGCAAACCCGATGTTTAATTGTCGGGTTACTCAATTTCTCGAAAAATAGAAAGCACTCATCTACAAATTTCTTTGCTACTGTTGGCATTCCTTGCGATTCAATAAAATAGGCAATAGCAGCAACACTCTCTGAGGCTTTGCTCAAGATACTTACTTGCCGCTGTGCCATTTGTCTATAAGGGCATAGGCCAATTTCTTCCCTTCGGCCAGACTCATCTTCTTCACGGGGGTGGTTTTTGCAGCTGCCTTTTTAACTAACTTGTTGTATTCTTTTTGCTCCACTACAACATATTTCTTCTTATCGAGCACGAGTGTATTCATAAAATCGATGCGTTCTTTACAAATATACAAAACCCACTAGTTTATCAAAGGTGTATCCGTTTCCGCCCTGTCAGGTGTACACCTGACAAGGCGGAATTTTAAAAAGTGCGAAGGATGAGTGTGAATATTTACAATTTTCTTTGTTTTTTGTTACCCTTGATTTTTCAAAAGTAAGGTGGCAGCCCGCAGCCTATCTGCGGGCAGCATTTTTTGTTGCCTGTTTTTTCTCTGCATGTTATCTGCTGCCAAATTGCCAGTAGCTATAATTCTCTGCCACATGACCCAATGATGACCCAGTCTCGACCCAGTGACAACCCATACAGCTCCAGCGATGAGAATCTCATGAAACATTTAATCTGTAGAAAGTAAGTAAGGCGAGTGTTTTACGAGTAAATTCGATCGATTATTCCGATGAAAGTCAAAATTTGGAGTAATTGGTACGAAAAACGAGATTGGAAGTCGAAATTAGAAGTAATTTGAGCACAAAAGGTTCTTTTCTTTACATTTTAAATGGCTAATAACTAACCAAAATCATGAACTGGATGTCAATATTGGGTTTATGCTTAATTGTTTTAGGAACAGTTTTTTCCTTTTTTGGAACATATTATAGCGATAAAGAAGGGCAAGCTGAATTGACAAGTAAGATTCAAGAGAAGAATCAAGTTATCGATCAAATTAATTTAAACAACATTAAGTTAATTGAGCAAAATACATCACTTATACAGTCCAACACTGAGGTCTCTCACAACAATAAGGGTCTTTTAAATCAAAATAAATCTTTGATCGAATCAAATGTGAGCGTATCAAACAATAACAAGGAACTATTGAATCAGAATGCAGAGATGTTGAAAAGGGTTTCTAAATATCAAAATGAAATTGAAGATAGAAACAGGAAAATTGAGATTCTGGAAAAGCAAATTCAAGATGTTAAAAACTTTTATTCTTATGCTGACATGGATATTACAGGCAGAAATGTTCAAGGCACCCCAAATCAAATTATTGTTACATCAGGGATTAGTATTCTAATGGATAAAATATTAGTAAAGACTAACGATATCTACAATTTAAAAAATGACATAGTTACGCTAACTATCATAAATGAAGTCATTGCAAAATATCCAAATTTTCCTTTTGGATACTGGGCGAGAGCTTTCTACCTTAGAGACAGGGGAGATAAAACCTGGAAGTTGTCAGCTGAACAAGCCATCAAAATATTAGAGATAACTACAACTGTAACAGGTCACCATAGTAACCACGATCAAGCATTAGCACAATTAAAGGAGATCTTAGAAAAAAAATGACTCCCGCTTGGTGTACTTGCTCGTTTTCCCCGTACAACAATAGTCGAAACCTACGCCAAGCGATGCGGCATATTTAATGGCAGAAAAAGACATGGACGAATTATTATCCATAAAGGAAATTTTACTAAGGCTTGAGAAATTACTCTATGGACATAACTTTGAATGCCACTTTCAATTTGAACTTGTGGTTGAATCGACAGACGTTACAGTTGCTATGAAAGCTTCCCCAAAAACAGTAGCGATTATAAATAGAGTTTAATCGTTAAAATTGGGAAGAAATGAAAACAACAAAATTCAATGAGAGCCAAATCGTGGGCATCCTCAAACAGCAAGAACAAGGAAAGAAAGTGGCCGACATCTGCCGGGAGAATGGCATCAGTCAACCTACATTTTATTACTGGAAGAGTAAGTATTCCGGTATGGAGGTGCACCAGCTCAAGCGGGTAAAGGAGTTAGAAGGTGAGTTGGCCCAGTACAAGAAAATTGTAGCCGAGCAGACCTTGCAGATTACCGTTTTAAAGGACATTGTCGAAAAAAAGCTTTAGGGCCTGCCGAAAAACGGGAGTTGATTGACTACTCTACAGAAGAGCATTCCATCAGCATTCGTCAGGTCTGCCAACTGCTGTGCACTCACCCCTCAGTTCACCGTTACAAACCCAAGCCAAAAAATGATGGGCCAATCCGTGAACAACTTCAAATGATGGCAGAACTCCATTGCCGCTGGGGCTTCTGGATGATGTACCACCGGCTGCGGCTATTAAATTTTGGGGACAACCATAAACGCGTCTACCGCATCTACACCGATATGAAACTGAACCTGCGCAGGAAACACAAAAAGCGCTTACCCGCCCGAATTAAACAGCCTTTGCCCCAGCCCCTGCACCATAACCTGACCTGGTCGATGGATTTCATTCACGATGGCCTTTTGCATGGAAAACCATTCCGGGCTTTTAACGTCATCGATGATTTTAACCGTGAAATACTCAACATCACCATCGATACCAGCCTGACCAGCAAGCGCGTGGTCTGTGAACTTGACCGCGTAGTGGAATGGCGCGGGAAACCCGAGCGGCTCCGTGTCGATAACGGCCCTGAGTTTATCGCCCAGGCGTTGAAAGATTGGTGTGGTGAGAGCATCGAACTTGTGTTCATCGAGAAGGGCAAGCCGCAACAAAACGGATACATCGAGCGATTCAATCGAACGTACCGCGAAGAAGTGCTAGATGCTTATGCCTTTGAAAATCTTAACCAGGCACGGCTCCTCACGCAAGCTTGGATGTGGGTCTACAACAATGAAAGGCCGCACAGCCCCCTAGGATACAGAACACCTTCGCAGTTCCTGTTGAAATATGGAAAACTCCACCACCCGTTGAGCGGGGTGGAGTTTCCCACATTCCAACAGGATGCCAAGTTCACCTGGAAATCTTTAATTTTGGATGCTACTAAGTAAGGGGAGCTTTCA
>JAIYCV010000012.1 GCA_027487845.1 Flammeovirgaceae bacterium | reverse complement strand
CAAGAATACCTTGAGCATCACCGTAAACCTGGCAACATTGATACTGACACTATTATTCTGGAGTAAGAATTTCATTCTTTTTACAACCTATCGACTTCCAGTCGATAGTGGTTTAGTTAAATGCGCCTGGTTGGAACGTGGTAGGCGGTGGAGAACCAACGATACCCGGTGTTTCCATTGGGCATAATGAGTACGGAGCATGGGGACTTACCATTTTTTCGCTCGATGGAGAAGATTTGTATGTCTATGAATTAAATCCTCAAAATCCAAACCAATACAAATACCAAAATAAGTGGGAAGATATGCGGGTAATCAAAGACACTATCCGAGTAAAAGGAGCAACACCTGTTTACGTTGAGTACAAATACACGCGGCATGGCCCCGTCACGTTTTTCGATTCAAAGAATAACGTTGCATATGCAATACGCTGCGCTTGGATGGAGATTGGAGGTGCTCCTTACATGGCTAGCTTGAGGATCGATCAGGCCACGTCATTAAAAGAATTTAAAGAAGGTTGCACTTATAGTCATATGCCAGGTGAGAATATGATTTGGGCAGATAAGCAAGGTGACATTGGCTGGCAGGCCGCTGGCATTGCGCCTATTCGTAAGAATTGGAGCGGCCTCGTGCCGGTGCCTGGTGACGGAAGGTATGAATGGAGTGGTTTCTTGCCAATCGCGTCATTGCCTAATGTCACCAATCCTGAAAAGGGATTTTGGGCAACGGCCAATGAGAATTTAATTCCAGCAGAATATGAAAACCAAGATGCTGTTGGTGCTGCCGGATGGGCTGATTCTTTTCGCGCAGATCGAATCAATGAAGTATTGGCATCGCGCCAAAAGCACACGCAAAAGGATATGATGAATCTTCAGGTAGATTATTTATCGAGACCAGCAAGAACGCTGGTGCCACTACTGGCAAAGGTTGTTTCACAAGATGCAAAGGTGGAAGCAGCGAGAATGCAGCTCTTGAATTGGAATTATATCCTGGAAAAGAACTCAACAGAAGCCGCAATCTATGTGGCGTGGGAGAAAAAACTGAGTGAGAATATGTTGGTGCTGGTAGTTCCTGAAAAAGGAAAGGGATTGATACACTCAATTCCATTAAGTAAAACAATTCAATGGCTTGTGAGTGGAAGGCCCGAACCTAATGCTATAGGCAGAGATAAATTCCTGGTCAATTCATTAGCGCAGGCAGTAGAAGATCTCACCAAAAAACTAGGTAACGATCAATCTAAGTGGCAATATGGTCAGGCGGCTTACCACCATGTTTTGATTAAGCATCCGCTAAGTAATGTAGTAGACGAAGTTACGCGAAAGAAACTTGAGGTGGGGCCATTGCCGAGAGGTGGTAATGGCTCTACCCCCGGCATGACTACCAATTTAGATAACCAATTGGCGGGTGCATCGTTTCGAATGGTAGTGGACGTGGCCGATTGGGATAAAACGATGTTTACTAATTCCCCTGGACAAAGTGGTGACGTGGCAAGCCCTTTCTACAAGAACCTGTTTGAATTATGGGCAACTGATAAACATTTTCCAGTTTATTTTAGCAAACCAAGTGTTGAAAAATCTGCGAAAGAAAGACTGGTATTAATACCTTAAGCCGAAAACTTTTGAACAAAAGCCGTCCTAGCAACCAGTTCATTATTCCTTAATGATTTAACATTAATTTGATTTATGATTAAGCATAGAAATTAGTAACTTTATTGTTTAAACATCAAATAATATGTATAAGATCGTCATTCTTTTGGTTCTAATAGCCACTCAAATACAGGCGCAAAAGCGTTATGAGATCGATAAAGGGAAGATTGATTTTAGTTCAAACGCAGCGGTCGAGTTAATTACAGGTTCGGACGAAAAGGTGCAGGGCCTTGTTGATCCCGCCAAAAACACGTTTGCGTTTATTGTGAACATGAAAGGGTTTTCGGGGTTTAATAGTGCGCTTCAAAAAGAACACTTTAATGAGAAATACCTTGAAACCGATAAGTTTTACCAAGCGACATTTAGTGGATCGTTTATTGACCCCGTTAACTACGAGAAAGAAGGTGTTTACAAAGTGCAAGCGAAAGGATTTCTCACAATCCATGGAATTAAGCAGACAAGAATAATTCCGGGTACTATTACCATCGAGAAGGGAAAAATGGTGATAGATGCAGATTTCGTTGTCCCTTTGGCAGATCACGGAATCAAGATTCCTGAAATTGTAAGCCAAAAAATTGCTACCGAGATAAACATTAAGCTTAAATTTTACATGAAAGAGAAAGTAGGGAAGGGAGCTTGATAAGTCAACCCCTTCCTGCTGTTTACTTTTTGCCTTTTACTTCCAACTTTATTACCGCCTCTTTTTGATCTGGTCTCAGCGTGGGATATTGTATGCCCAATTGTTCCAGGTACGTTTTGTATTTGCTTGGGTCGTAGTAGGTGGCTTTTAATTTGGGCGCATACTCTGTCATTATCTTTTGATTGAGGTAAATGGCGGGTTTGTCTTTTTCGCCAACAAGTGGACTGTATTGAATGTCTTTGGTTTGCACTGTTTTGTAATAGTCTTTCACTTTCACGATCAGGTCTGGTTTCATGAAAAGGTCTATCAACGTCATTACTTCGGCTTTTGCTCCGGTCACAATTCCTTTATGGGCAATGGGTGTAGCCATTGTAATTGCATTCGACCAATGATGGCCGGGCAAACCGGGTATGTTGGATGGGTAGTTAAGATTGATGGTGGGTACTGCCCATGAGATGTCTGCAATGTCATCCGAGCCTCCGCCTATTGCCATCAGTTGCCGTCCATTTACATTTTCAAAACCAACTGTATACGGCATCATTATGGTATCCAATTTAGTGGCAAGGCCTTCTATCTTTTTAGCGTTTAACTCTAGTTGAGTGGCTTTGGCCAAAAGTTGATCATCGGCTGACCAGGTAGGTAGCCCCACTTTTTTGATGTTGTTGTACATCGCTTCGGCCAGTGGCTTGTTAAAGTGCGCGGGCCACGCGGAGCCAAGAATCTCATAAGAAAATTTAGTGTCGGTCATCAACGCTGCACCTTCGGCTGTCTTAATTCCTTTTTCGAAGAGGGCTTTGATAGCGGGATAGGTTCGTTCGCGGAAGTAATACCATACCGAAGCTTTTGAAGGCACCACATTGGGTTGATCTCCACCATCGGTAATAACATAATGCGAGCGTTGAGTAACTTCTAAATGTTCGCGCCTGAAGTTCCAGCCTATGTCCATCAACTCTACTGCATCTAGCGCACTTCGTCCTCGCCAGGGCGCACCAGCAGCGTGCGCAGCTGCCCCTTCAAAATTAAATTTTACTGATACTACGCCATTGTATCCGTTATCGCCATAGCCTACTTTTAAATTGTCGCCCACGTGGGTAAAAATACAGGCATCTACATTTTTAAAATATCCATCGCGCACATAATAGGCTTTGGTAGCCACGAGTTCTTCCGCTACGCCCGGCCAAAGCATGAGCGTACCTGAAATTTTTTCGCGCTCCATTATTTTTTTGATGGCCAATGCGGAAATGATGTTAAGTGCTTGGCCAGAGTTATGCCCTTCTCCGTGCCCGGGTGCTCCTTCTACGATGGGGTCGTGATAGGCAACTCCTGGCTTCTGTGAAGCTTTCGGGATACAGTCAATATCTGAGCCGAGCGCTATTACTGGTGAGCCCGAACCCCATGTGGCCGTCCAGGCAGTTGGCACTCCGGAAATTCCTTTTTCTATTTTAAAACCTTCTTTTTCTAACAAGCTGGTTAAATAATTGAATGTTTCTACCTCTTGAAAACCCAGTTCCGCAAAGCTGAAAAGCATGTCGTTGATCTGCTGACCTATGGCCGCGTTTTTCTCGACTTCTAGCACCGCTTCTGCTTTTAACTTTTCAATTTTTGAATTTAAGGATTGCGCAGATGAACCAAGCGCTGCCAGTAGAAGAAAAGAGAGTAGGTAGATTTTTCTCATGTGATTTTAGTTAGGTTGAACAAAGTAACTAAAACTTACGATCCGACACTAGAATTTTTACGAGCGGCAACTAAACCATTTTTTATTGAGAATTGAGATTACTTTGGCTGGGAAGGATTCAGCTCAATTTTGGCTGGCAATGTTCTTTCTGATCCACGGCCTCTTCCGCTTCGGGCATTCTGTCGGAGCTAGGAGGTAACAGATAGAGAGTTGTGTTTAGTACCATAAATGACTATCCGCATTTTTTTAATTTATGAATTTAGTTTGCCAACCATTTTGTTAGAAACAGGGTCAAACAGAAAAAAACAAAAGCCATGAAAAAATTTGTTTATCTCCTGTGTTCATTTTTCATTCTCTCGTGCGAAAGAAATATCGTAGACCCTTTGCTTGACAAAGAAACAGAGCAAAAAGGGCAATGTGTTACTGTTTCATACCTCACTGGCATTTGCCGACAAGCTGTTCTTAAAATTGAAGATCCAGCCTTCTATGGTTTGGGTGAACAGTGGAATGACCATGAAAACGTTTTCTTTACCGTTTTAGGCTGCCAAATTGATGAGGCCAGTTTGAAGGGAAGGGTGTTTAAGGTTACTATCAGCAGCAAAGATACTTCCGATAGAAATTGCGTTGTGTGCCAAGCTGCATTAGACTATACGGGCAGTAAAAGGTACTTTGTTACTCTGTGCGAATAGATTGAAGGCATCTCTAAAAATCCTATCTCTTATTGCACACGCCAACGAAGTGATCGAAAACAAGGGGTGTAAGAATAGTAAGCGAACGCCTCAAGGCGGAGACGTTACCAAGAAATAAGAAAAGTATTTTGAAGATGTTAGTTTAATTTAAGAGGAGGAAAATCTACTTTGGTAACGAAGGTCTCACCTCAATTTTGCTTAGCAATGTTCTAGGATTCATTTTAAGCAGGTCATACACTAATTCCCCAATGTCTTCTGGTTGAATTTTCCAACCGTCTTTATCATTGGGCAGGTGATTGTTAAATTCGGTGGCTACCGACCCTGGCATAATGGTGCTGACCTTTATTTGGTGTTGACGCAAGTCAAGCATGATGGCTTGTGTAAACCCCAGTAACCCGAATTTGCTGGCATTGTATGCGCTACCGCCTGCGAAGAAGTTGGCACCGGCTAAACTGCCGATGGTGATAATATAGCCTTTCGTTTTTTTAAGCGCTTCAATACTTGCTTTTACACTATTAAAGACACCGGTGAGATTTGTGTCGATCGTTTGTTGCCACTGTTCTGCAGTTAAATTCTCTATTGACGAAAAGTGACCAAGACCCGCATTTGCAATCAATGCGTCTAGCTGTCCCCACTTTTGAAGGATGGATTCAACACCCTTTTGCTGTTGGCCAGCATCGCGAACGTCTGCCACTAAGCCGATGGCATGATTTTCTTTTATGCGGTTCAGCTTGGCCACGGTATGTTGTATGGTTTGTGCATCTCTTCCCGTAATGGCCACATGCCAATCGTTGGAAACCAACACTTCCGCAATGCCAAAACCAATTCCTTTACTTCCGCCTGTAATCAATGCTGTTTTCATTCCTGTGTTATGAAGCTGCCCGTTGTGGCGCAGCCAGTGCAATGTAACAATTTTCTAACCGATTGCTTTCTATAAATACAATGAAGGATAAAAGCACTTTGCTGTGAGGTGAAAACACTTTTTACCGCCAAGGTGTATTCTTTTTGATAATCGTTTTATATAGTGGCACAATATTGTCCTCTTTTTCTTTGTGCGTGAATCCATTAGCGCACCAGATTAGATTCATTCATTTGCCGTTGATAAGCCGTTGTAGCTTCAGGATTCCCGGCAGTGAGGTCCACCGAAAATCTTAGCTCGTCAGACAAGTTCAAGAAAACAAGCCAGGGCAATTACGGATATGCCTGTAGCGCTTATGGTACAGCGAGAGAAGAGGTGTTCTGTGCATTTTTACTTCTGGCCTCGCAAAAGAAGGCAAGCCAAAGTTCGTTGGTGACGTTTTGGAAAATTTGAGAATAGTGTGAAGTCATGGAAATCTAGGCAGAATAGCCAAATGAAGTTCCATTTAATTACTAAATTATTTGGTAATAACTATCACTTAATCTTAAATTAGCAGATAAATACTAAAAAAATTAGTTACACAGGCTTTAGAATTAACACAACTGTCCTAATCTAGTTTATGCGAATTCCAACACCGTGGCATAAAAAGTTCCTTAAAGAAGTTCGCCTATTCCGTGTTTTAGGATGTATAGCCGCAATAAAAATAAATTTATGATACACTATTTTGCCAAAGTCCATCGCCACGAGAAGAGGTTATTTATAAAATCTCCGAATGATAGAGATCTTACATCTAAGCTACGGGGCGTAGCTCCTTGCCGGTGGAGTAAAACGGAAAGGAGTTGGCATTTTGAGGCAAGTCGCGAGGTGTTTGAAAAACTGAAAGAGGCCTTTCCTGACCTTAAGCGGTTGGAAGTTGCTGCGAACAAGGAATACAAAGAGGAAAAGATACTAAACTCAAAACCGCAAAAGCTTACCGTAAAGGTAGTACACTACCAAACTGGAAGGTTTAGGATCATTGCATTTTATGATCAGCAACTGGTGGAATTACTAAAGAAATTTCCATTTGCGAGTTTTGATAAAACAAACAAATGGTGGAGTGCGGCCATGGATGAGAAGCAAAAAAAGGCATTGACCGATTTTTGTAAGATGAACGAGTTGCACCTTGTTTGGCAGGATGAACACCGTGAACGGCCAATAAAAGCGAAGCCATCACCTTTTGAGATACCAAATTACCGCGCCTGTCCGGATGAAATGATCGAAAAAATGGAAGTGATGAGGTATTCGGCTAAAACAATTTCCACCTACAAAGAGCTACTGGAAGAGTTTATAAACTATTATCCTGGCAAGAAAATAGATGACATAACGGAGCCAGAAATTGTAGCGTATGTTCGCTATTTGGTGCAAGAGCGGGGTATTTCTAGCAGCTATCAAAACCAATCCATCAATGCCATTAAGTTTTATTATGAAAAAGTGAAGGGCGGGGCGCGGAAGTTTTATTTAATAGAGCGGCCATTGCGGGAGCAAAAGTTGCCGATTGTGTTGTCGGTGGAAGAAATTCAGGCCATGATAAAAGCCACTACAAACTTGAAGCACAAAACAATGATTATGCTGTGTTATTCGGCCGGGTTGAGGATAAGTGAGCTCCTTAACCTAAAGGTGACGGATGTGGATAGCAATAGAATGCAGGTGCGGATACAGTCCGCCAAGGGAAAGAAAGATAGGTACTCCTTACTTTCGGAAAAACTGTTGCCGCTGTTGCGCATGTACTATAAAGAATATCAACCCAAGGAGTTTCTTTTCGAGGGCGGCAATGGAGGGCAGTACAGTGAGCGGAGCATGCAAACCGTGGTGAAAGAAGCGCTATATAAAGCGAACGTAAAGAAATATGCAACAGTGCACACCCTTCGCCATAGTTTCGCCACCCATCTGCTTGAGGGCGGAACTGATTTGCGGTACATACAAAACCTTTTGGGGCACGGCAGCAGCAAAACCACAGAGGTTTATACGCACGTTACGAGCAAGGCACTGAGTGGAATAAAAAGCCCCTTGGACAACTTGGATATTTAAGTTGAAATGCGTAGCATTGAATTATGAATAAAAGTAGGTATATGAATGATTTTAGCGGGATGAAAGTAAACGAATTACGCCTAGCAACCATAAGTGAAATAGGCGCAACTGGGCTTCGGCTATCGTGCCGCAGAGGTTGTATAGGCGCAACGCAGTTGCGGTATTACTAGTGTTG
>JAIYCV010000007.1 GCA_027487845.1 Flammeovirgaceae bacterium | reverse complement strand
TTGTCTTTTCCATAAACAAAAAAAGTTTAGTGAAACCACTTTCACTAAACTCCTTGTAACTATATGATTGTCAATGCCCCCAACGGGGTGTCACCAACTATTTTTCAGTAATATGCCAAAACTAAAAAACGAGAAAAAGCGGATTGAAGAATAGAGTTAATCCGTGTTGTTTAAAATGGTGAATAATTCTTGCTGGTAAACTCAACTTCTTTGATAGACCCAAATAGAAAACCACAAACAACTTTAGGATAAAAATAGGTAGACTTCTGGGGCATGGTAAACCCACTCGCACAGGCTTGCTTGACTTCCTCAATGGAGATTTCCTTTGTAATTAAAGCGAGTTGCGCTGAGTTGTTGGCCACTTTGGCTGTGCAGTCAAGATAGTTTCTATCGAATGCAATTTTTTCAGATGTGCGTTGATCTTTCCCCGCAATTCCCAAAATTTTTTCAATAATAAAAAAATGCATTACTGTAAGATCCAGCCGTTTGATTACGTCTGGAAAATTCCACGTAAGCTTATAAAATGATTCAGGTCTTAACTTAATCTTAAATGCTTCATCTTGGAAGACAACTCCAAATGCCCATTGCTTACCAAGTATAATTTCGTTGAGCGATGTTACTTCCGCTGGTTTGACAACGAAATCTTCTTCTAATTTTGTTAGGATGCTTTTTTTATCAAAGTTCGTTAGGCCGCTCACCAAGCGGTGAGTTGGAAGAATTTTTAGATCACCAGCTTCTGTATTTGTTAGATACATTAAATGAAAATTATATCCTTCTTTGCCGGTATGATCGGCATTAGCGCCCCGCTGTTGCTTCTTATATACCAACGAGCTTTCGTAGCGATGATGACCGTCAGCTAGAATGATTTTTTTGTTCTTAAGTACCTCAATAAACTGTTGGATTATTCTCGCATCCTGTATGACCGCCATCACGTCTCTTACGCCTTGGTAATCCTCTTCCTCGAGCAGCGGCTGCCGAATGGCGTCATCCATGTATTTTTCTAACATGAATTCCGTATCCGTGTAAAGGCCATGCGTTGGGCTTACATTTAACTCCGTTTTTTCAAGCAATTCAATTCGATCGTTCACTGAACTGGGAATCGTGTTTTCATGTCGTAAAATCACGTTGTCCTCCCAGTCGTGTACTCTAATATTACAAACAAATCCTTTTCGGCATAATTCTGCTGAGCCTTGAATCTTAAAGTATTGATAGTATACATAGATGGTCGGCAATGCATCTTGAACTAAAATGCCTTTTGTTTTCCAGTCGCTCAATAACTGGGCAGCCGTTAAAGCAGCATTAGGTGGCTTCGGCACTGAAAGATGGATGCTATTCAGTTCGTTTTCGTAAAGAATTTTTCTTTGTTTTTCCGAGACTACATCAAACAGGGGGGAAGTGAGTTCTTCAATATTGGAGGTGAGCGAAGCGTTGTATCGCCAGGCGCGCAGGGGTCTTATTTCAGCCATTCTTGTGATTTCAAATTTTGGATTTCAAATTCAAGATTTGCAAGTGAATTATCTTCTATTCTTTCGCCACTTACTTTCGGTTCGATTTTCAGCCGACATTACTTCTTGTTTTTTGGCAGATGAGAAAACGATAGTAGCAAGAAGTGCGGCAAGTAGTTCTTCCCGATCATCGGGTTGTGGATTTAATACTTCGGGCCTGAAATAATTTTCTACAAATTTGGTGTCAAAGTTACCAGAGCGGAATGCTTCGTGTTGCATCACAAATTTACAAAAGCCCAATGTGGTTTCTACTCCGGTGATTTCATACTCGTCAATTGCTCTGATCATCTTGTCAACGGCTTCTTGACGTGTGTGAGCCGTGCAAATCATTTTCGCGATCATGGGATCGTAATAGAATGGAATAGCCATGCCCTCTTCAAAGCCGTCATCCACACGAATGCCATGCCCCTGTGGGCGTTTGTAGGTTACTAGCGTGCCAATGTCTGGCAAGAAATTGTTGGCTGGATCTTCGGCATACACACGTACTTCGATCGCGTGACCTTTGATGGTTAAGTCTTCTTGTTTGAAAGGAAGCGGCTCACCTTCCGCAATTTTTATTTGGAGTTTCACCAAATCAAGCCCGGTAATTTGTTCCGTTACGGGATGCTCAACTTGTAAGCGAGTGTTCATTTCCAAGAAATAGAAATTCATTTTGTCATCCAAAATAAATTCTATTGTACCGGCATTGAAATAGTTTGCGGCCTTGGCCGCGTTCACTGCCGCTTCGCCCATTTGCTGTCTCAGTTCGGGGGTCAAGATGGAGCTAGGTGCTTCTTCAACCACCTTTTGGTGTCTTCGCTGAATAGAGCATTCGCGTTCAAAAAGATGCACCACGTTGCCATGTTGGTCACCGAGTATTTGAAACTCGATGTGCCTGGGTTTGGCCACATATTTTTCGATAAATACCGACCCATCACCAAATGAAGAAATGGCTTCACTTACAGCACGTTCCATCTGCTCGTCAAAGAGGAATTCGTCTTCCACAATCCGCATGCCCTTGCCACCTCCGCCCGCACTTGCTTTTATCAAAATCGGATACCCTATTTCAAGCGCTACCTTTTTTGCTTTCGCGATGTCTGATATGGGTTCTGCAGTTCCCGGAACGAGTGGCACATTGAACTTAGCCACCGCTGCTTTAGCACCTAGTTTGCTGCCCATTAGCTCAATCGATTCGGGTGAAGGGCCGATGAAAATTAATCCAGCATTTCGAACTTCTCGCGCAAAGCCCTCATTCTCAGAGAGAAATCCATAGCCTGGATGAATTGCATCGCTATTTGTTAGCTTGGCTGCGTCAATGATTTTGTCGATCCTAAGATAAGACTGGGAAGATGCGGGTGGGCCAATACATACCGCCTCATCCGCGAAACGCACGTGCAAAGATTGGCGGTCAGCTTCACTGTAAACAGCTACGGTTTTAATTCCCATCTCTTTTGCACTTCGCATTACCCGTAGGGCTATTTCACCGCGATTGGCTACTAAAAGTTTTTGTATTTTTTTCTTCTTGATCATTTTCTCCTTTGATTGGGCAAGTTAGTATAAAACGACTTTAGTAATAGATGGAAGTTTAGTTCAGTTAAAACGGAAACATTTTTGCGTGAGCTTGCGTATAATAGTAATACTATTTAAATTTGCAGCAATACTTTATAATGAATCAGTTCAAAAGAAAACTTACAATTTTACTATTAACGATATTCGTTCTGTCGAATTCATCATGGGTAATTGCAAGCGTTCTAAAATCAACTAATTATGAGGTTTTTGAAGAAGAAACTGAGTCAGAAGTAGAAATTCAGGCATTCGTTTCAAAGAGCAATGTCTCCTCAATTAAGGAAATACACGGAAGGTTAGTTAGTAAAATCTTAAGCCCTGTTTCTGTTGGCCCTTACGCTGTCCCCTATCTTTCAAAAGTAATTTCGAAAAGATATATCATGTTCCGAGCGATACTAATCTGATGAAAGGCAATCTAAAATAGAGTTTTTACTCTGCCTTACTTCAAAATTTTATTACTATTTAAACATGTATATTATGAAAGCCGCAAGTAGATCAATTGGTAAATTAGATTTTTTTTGGGCCATTGTGATCATTTTCTTCACTAGCTATTATTTCTTTTCTATTCTGTTTCACAATTAATTTTTTCTATGAAGGCCAAGCAATCGATGCTTGACCATTGCAAAAAAGTTTTGCAATGCGTCAGTTTTGATTCTCGTCTGTTTTGGAAGGAATATCGCAAAGCCGTTTTCTGGCTTGTGACTTCTGAGGTACGGGAATTAAAAAAATGGATCAGAGAAAACAGATATCATCACAATTTTAAACAAGCACGATCATGAAAACTCAAATAGCGATAATTGTAACAAGCTTAATGTTATGTTTTAGTTGCGCCATTATAAGGCAAGGGGAGGTAGGGGTTAAAAGAAACTTAGGTAGACTAAGCCCGAAAATAAATGGTCCGGGATCTGTTGGTTTTAACCCGTTTACTACCACCGTAATAAAAATGCCTATCCGAACTATGAATATGGAGATCAATGCGAATCTTCCATCGAAAGAGGGTTTAAACGTAGTGGCGGTTATCTCGATACTTTATCGCATGACACCTGAAAAAGCTCCAGCCATTATTGAGACAATCGGTGTTGGGAATGAAGTAAATGTGATAAGCAGTGTGTTTAGATCTTCTGCTGCCGATGTCTGCTCTCGGTTCTATGCAAAAGATATGCATTCCGCCCAACGTTCGTCCATTGAAAAGGAAATTACGGAGCAGATGGCCAAAATACTTTTGCCAAGAGGATTTGAGATTGAAGCTGTTCTGCTAAAGAATATACAGTTACCTGCGGGTCTTGCTCGAGCAGTCGAGGAAAAATTAGAAGCCGAACAACAAGCGCAGCGTATGGAATTTTTGCTGGACCGAGAAAAGCGGGAAGCGCAGCGGAAAACCATTGAGGCACAAGGCACACGCGATGCTCAGAAGATTATTACCGAGGGGCTTTCTAAAGTAATTATTGAATGGCAGAGTATTGAAGCATTCAGAGAACTAGCGAAATCACCTAACGCGAAGATCATAATTACCGATGGTAAGACACCTCTTTTGATCAATCCTGCTGAGCAGAAATAGTTTTACTATGGGAGGCCAGCAATCTGGCCTTCCATATTACCGATTTAAATTCAAAAAAATGAAAACTGGCATATTTAAAAAGATCACGGTGGGTGCGTTACTTTTTGTTGTTGTATTAGCGCAGCCACTTTGTGCTCAGCGGAGTATTGCCAACACAGAGTTTAAGTCTATAAAGGAAGCATTTGTATACAGGGAGCAAGCCAGTTGGCTCGATCTAAGCAACAACGGGTTGACTTCATTTCCCGATTCGATTTTTCTTTTACCCAACTTGCAGTACTTAGATATCGGCAGGAATCAAATCCAGTCGATCCCAGATCAGATTGGCCAGCTTTCGAAACTAAAATACTTGGTTCTTTCATACAATAAAATCACGGTATTGCCTGAGAGTTTTAAGCAATTAAAAGTGTTGCAAAGTCTTTACTTGGACCATAACCGGTCGCTTGAAATCGAAAAGGTGGTTTCTACTTTAGCGAGTCTACAATCGTTGAAGATGCTCAGCTTAGCCGGAGATAATATTTCTATACTTCCTCCGGGCATTGCGAAAGTAAAAAGGTTAGAATCGATAGATTTTTCTGAAAATCAGATCGCCACCTTGCCAGAAAATATGCCCCAGTTAAAACATCTTCATGTGCTGTATATCAATAACGATTCTTATTTTAATTTAGAGAATAATATTCGCGTGATTAAGAATATTAAAAGGCTAACCGAACTGCATGTTGAAAATGATGGAATTACTTCTTTGCCAGCTAATATCAACCAGCTAAAAAAGGTAGAATATCTTTTTTTGGTGGGAAATAAAATCAATGCGCTCCCTCCTGAAATAAATCAAATGAAACATCTGCGTTTTCTCGATTTGACGGATAACCCGTTACCACCACTTTTTAATGACGACTACCACAGAAGATTAGACCCGAAAGTTGTAATAAAATTACCGAGAAAAAATTAATTGCTTTATCTAAAAAAAACTATGAATAATCGACTTTACACTATTTTTTCTTTTTTCGTTTGCTTTGTCTTCATCGTATCGTTAACGAGCGCGCAAGAAACTACCCCAGTTACTATTGAGCGAACAAAACGGAACCTGCAGCAAGAAAGAGAAAAGATATTCATTCAAGCACTGCAGCTCACAGTATCCCAAGCAGCTGTTTTCCATCCTATCTTCGTGGATTTTAATAGGGAAAAACGAGTGTTAGATGATTTGCTTTTATCTCTCTTTGTAAAGTATGGAGATAACTATCAACACCTTAATGAAAAAGTAATGGGCGAGTTTATTAAACAATCAGAAGCTTATGAGCGAAAGGAGTTAAAAGTCCGTAAGCGGTATTATAAAAAATTAAAAAAGGAAATCTCTACAGAGTTAGCTTCTCAATTTTATGAGGTAGACGATTTCGTTTCCACCACGCTTCGCATAAATGTATTAGCTGGTTTACCTTTTACGAATAGTATTTCTAAACTGGTATTGAATTAGCCGAATTTAAATTTTTAAAATAAAATCACAGATACTTAATAAAATTAGAAGACGATGAGTGAAACCGTATTGCTTTGGATATTTTTTAATGTTTTCGTGTTGGCCATGTTGGCTTTAGACCTTGGCGTATTTCATAGGAAATCGCATGAGGTTTCTGTGCGAGAAGCGCTCACCTGGACGAGCATTTGGATCACGCTAGCCATGTGTTTCAACCTGTTTGTTTATTACTATTTTGATAAAGAAAAAGCATTGGAGTTTTTTACGGGATATCTCATCGAGAAATCCCTTAGTGTGGACAATATTTTCGTTATCATTCTTATCTTTTCTTACTTTCAAGTACCTGCTGCTTATCAACATAAAGTGTTGTTTTGGGGTATTCTTGGAGCGCTTGTTATGAGGGTTACTTTTATACTTACAGGCGTTGAGCTTATCCATCGCTTTCATTGGCTGATTTATATTTTTGGTGGTTTCTTGGTTTATACGGGGATTAAAATGTTGACTTCTGGCGATGTGAAGATCGATCCAGAAAAGAATCCACTCGTTAAGCTCGCCAGGAGAGTGATGCCCATCACACCGAGCTTCGAAAAAGATCGATTTTTCGTAAAACGAAATGGTGCAACATGGGCAACCCCATTGTTTTTAGTCGTAATTTTGATTGAGACTACCGATTTGATTTTTGCTGTTGATTCAATTCCTGCCATCCTCGCAATCTCTGATGATTCTTTTATTGTTTATACGTCCAACGTATTTGCTATACTTGGATTACGCTCGCTTTATTTTGCATTGGCTGGTATCGAGAAGTATTTCAAATATTTAAAGTATGGGCTTTCCGCCATCTTAGTTTTTGTGGGAGTAAAAATGTGTATAACTGATTTATTTAAAATACCGACAGAAGTTTCCATCATTGTTATTGGATTTACGCTACTTATATCGATGGCAAGTTCTTCGCTATTTCCGGAAAAGCCGAAAACTAATAATCCTTAAGAGGTCAAATTACATAATGTCACATAGACTCCGTCCAAACCCAACTAAAAACAATCTATTCTAAATACAATGAAAGTTCTCTTCCGTCTGTCTTTGGTCTTGATAATAGTAATCTTAGTTGCTTGCTCAAAGTCAAGCTCTTCCGATACACCTGTGATTAGCGAATTTCCGGTTACTCAAGTTATTAGAAAAGATACCGTTTTGTTCCACCAGTATGTGGTGGATATACATGCGGTGCGTAATGTAGAAATACGAGCACGGGTTCAAGGATATCTCGACTTTATCTATGTGGACGAGGGCCAATCGGTGAAGGCAGGGCAGTTGCTTTTTAAAATTAACGATGAAGAGTATAAAGCGGAAGAAGCTAGGGCTAGAGCTGCCGTTAACAGTGCAATAGCGGAGGAACAAGCGATGCAATTGGAAGTTGAACGAGTGTCAATTCTGGTAGAAAAGAATGTTGTTTCTCAAACTGAGCTAAGGTTAGCGAAAGCAAAGGTTGAAATTGCTAAAGCCAAAGTAGAGGAAGAAAAATCGCATTTATTAAAGGCGAAGATACGGTATGCGCATACGAATATCAAAGCGCCATTTGATGGGGTCGTGGATCGTATTCCTTTCAAAATTGGAAGTTTGATTAATGAAGGACATCTTCTAACTACGCTTTTCGATTCTGATTTTGTTTATGCTTATTTTCGAGTATCGGAAAAAGAGTATCTCGAGTATATCAAAAGCCATCCGGATGATCGAAGATCAAACGATGTTGAATTGATTCAGGCAGACGGAAATTTTCATTCTAAAGCGGGAAGAATTGAGACATTAGAAGGTGAATTTGATACCTCAACAGGTACCATCGCCTTTCGTGCGAAGTTCCCTAACCCGCAACATATTCTAAAGCATGGATCTAGTGGAAAGATTCGACTCTCAAATAGCATTGAAAATGCTTTACTTATTCCGCAAAAAGCGACTTTTGAAATACAGGATAAGACATTCGTTTACCTAGTGGACAAGGAGAATAAATTGAAAGTAAGAAGTTTTGTGCCAGGATCTCGTCTTTCATACTTTTATATTGTCGAATCTGGGTTGAAAGAAGGTGATCGCATTATTTACGAAGGCATAAAAGAAGCGCGGGATGGGATGCAGATCAACCCTTATACAGTGCTAAAGGATAGCATGTCGATTAAATCAACGGCCGAAAAAAGGTAAGTTAATTCCACATCGCCAGATACTAATTATAAGCAGCCATTATGTTCAGCAAATTTATCGAGCGTCCAGTTCTATCAATAGTGATTTCGGTTTTCATTACATTGTTGGGACTGCTTGCCATTATCGGCCTTCCGATTACCCAATTTCCAGATATTGTTCCACCCACGGTGGTTGTTACAACCAATTATACGGGTGCCAATGCCGAGGTAGCGTCCAAAGCAGTTGTTACTACGCTGGAGCGTGCCATTAACGGAGTACCGGGTATGACGTATATGACTTCCGTCTCGGGGAATGACGGGATGAGCATTATTCAAGTTTATTTTAAAGTGGGAACCGATCCTGATCTTGCCAATGTAAATGTTCAGAATAGGGTTTCAACAGTATTAGACGAACTTCCAGAGGAGGTATTAAAGGCGGGTGTGAGTGTCGAAAAAGAAGTTACTAGTATACTCATGTATCTAAACCTATTGAGTAATGATCCGTCTGCGGATGAGAAGTTTATCTACAATTTTGCCGATATCAACATACTGGCTGAGCTCAAGCGAATTGAGGGCGTTGGTTATGCAACAATTGTTGGTGCTCGTGAATATTCGATGCGCGTTTGGTTAAAACCTGACAAGATGGCGAGTTACGGGGTATCTTCCGAGGAAGTTATTCAGGCTATTCGCAATCAAAATATTGAAGCAGCTCCCGGAAAAGCGGGTGAGAGTTCGGACCGAGCCCCACAAATGTTGCAATATGTGTTACGTTACACAGGAAAATTTATTGAGGCAAAGCAATATGAAAATATTGTGTTGCGTGCCGATAAAGAAGGATCGATATTAAAACTTAAAGATATAGCAGAAGTAGAATTCGGTGTGAGGAACTACAATGTATTATCCAAAGAGGATGGTAAGCCCTCGGCTGCAATTTTGCTAAAGCAACGACCAGGCTCAAATGCTAAAGAAGTGATTGAAAATGTTAAAAAGAAGATGGAAGAATTGAAAAAAGCTTCTTTTCCTCCTGGAATGACTTATAACATTGGATATGACGTGTCGCGATTTCTGGACGCGTCAATAGAAGAAGTGTTGCATACCTTATTGGAGGCATTTATTCTTGTTTCATTAGTGGTATTTCTCTTTCTGCAAGATTGGCGTTCAACACTTATCCCAGCGTTGGCCGTTCCCGTTTCGTTGATAGGTGCTTTTTTCTTTATGCAGTTACTCGGTTTCTCCATCAACTTACTGACCTTGTTTGCACTGGTTCTGGCCATAGGTATTGTTGTGGATGATGCCATTGTTGTTGTGGAAGCAGTACACGTAAAAATGCAGTCAAAGAACCTTTCACCAAAGGAAGCTACAATGGAAGCAATGGGCGAAATTAGTGGTGCTATAATCGCTATCACCTTAGTAATGTCAGCAGTTTTTATTCCGGTAGCTTTTTTATCTGGCCCCGTTGGTGTTTTTTATCGCCAGTTTTCACTTACGTTGGCAATTGCCATTGTGATATCCGGTATCAATGCTCTTACGCTAACGCCAGCGCTATGTGCGATTATATTAAAGAATAACCATGGACATGAAAGTAAAGGGCTCTTACAATTATTTTTCAATAAGTTTAATAGCGGTTTTGATCTTCTAACTGGACGTTATCAAAGGTTGGTTCGCCAAATAGTTGGCAGGAAAACAATTACATGGGCATTGCTTTTTATTTTTTGCATCGCCACTTGGAGGATCAGTTCTATTTTGCCGACTGGTTTTATCCCATCGGAAGATCAAGGGATGATTTATGCCAACGTAACAGCCCCTTCTGGAGCAACGGTTGAGCGCACAGAAGAAGTAATGGATCAAATACAGCAAGTGGCAAACGAAATGCCTGCAGTAGAATCGGTGTCGACTTTGGCTGGATTAAGCTTGATGACTGACGGAGCTGGTGCCGCCTTTGGTATGGGGATGGTTAATTTAAAGCCGTGGAACGATCGAGACGAGAATGTAGACGAATTGATAATTCAGCTTCAAGAGAAAACGAAACATATTAAGGATGCAAGCATTCAGTTTTTTTCCCCGCCCACGGTGCCAGGCTTTGGCAATGCAAGTGGCTTTGAAGTGCGTGTATTAGATAAAACAGGATCCGGTAATTTACAGCAGACGGCATCGGTCACTCAAGATTTTATAGCGGCTCTAAAAAGCCGACCAGAAATAGCAGATGCGTTTACCAGTTTTGACGCCAGTTATCCCCAATACATGATACATATTGATCAAGACATTGCTGCGCAAAAAGGTGTAACTGTCGAAAAGGCAATGAGCAATCTACAGACATTAATTGGAAGCTACTACACAACAAATTTTATTCGTTTTGGTCAGATGTATAAAGTGATGGTGCAAGCTGCACCCAGTTATCGCGCTGTGCCAGAAGATTTATTGAAGCTATATGTCAAAAATGATTTCGGTGAAATGGTTCCTTACTCTTCGTTCGTACAATTGGAACGGGTTTACGGGCCTGAGCAACTCACCCGATACAATATGTTTACCTCGGCAATGGTAAATGGTGATGCCGCCAAAGGATATAGCAGTGGCGATGCGATCAAGGCGATAAAAACGGTGGCGCAAGAAAAATTACCGAGAGGCTTCTCAATTGAGTGGTCGGGTATGACGCGCGAAGAAGTATTGGCGGGTAATCAAGCTGTTTACATCTTTCTTATTTCCCTAATTTTTGTATACCTCGTATTGTCTGCTCAATATGAAAGTTTCATACTTCCTTTGGCGGTACTTTTGTCTCTTCCTGCTGGGATTTTCGGTTCGTTTTTATTGCTTCAACTTGCCGGCTTGCAAAATAATATTTATGCACAGGTAGCGCTAGTCATGTTAATTGGGCTTCTGGGCAAGAATGCGATTTTGATTGTCGAGTTTGCAGTTCTGAGACAAAAAGAAGGACTCAGCATTTTAGAAGCAGCCGTTGAGGGCGCGGTTTCGCGTTTGCGTCCTATTTTGATGACTTCATTTGCTTTTATCGCAGGGCTAATCCCATTGTGTATTGCTTCTGGTGCAGGTTCGATAGGCAATAGGTCGATAGGCACTGCTGCTGCCGGTGGCATGTTGTTCGGAACCGTATTTGGAGTCATCATAATACCCGGTCTTTATGTGGTGTTTGCCAGCATAATTGAATCTATTTCTAGAAAAGGTAGTAAAACGAAAGCAATTGTTGAGTCTCATATTTAAAACTATGTATTTCAGTTTCCCAAAGTCAGTTCTCGTTATTTCGATTGCTGTGTGTTTAACAGGCTGTAAGTTAGCCGAAAAAGTACCCGAGCCCGATTTGACAAAAATACCAGAACAATATACCGCTTCGGTTGAGCCGTCAACAAATAATGCCATGCTTGCTTGGCGTGAATATTTTACTGATTCTCTATTGACAGGCTACATTGATTTGTTGTTAAAAAGCAATCTTGATCTAAAGATGGCCTTGCAACGTGTGAACATGGCGGGTGCGAATATAGCGGCTTCCAAAGGCGCACTTTTACCAACGCTAAGCGCAGTGACGTCAGTCGGTCAGCAACGGTTTGGGGAGTATACCATGGATGGCGTTGGAAACTTTGACACCAACTTTTCAAATAATATCACGAAGGATAGGCGTATACCAATCAATTTGCCTGACTATTATGTTGGGTTTCAAAGCAGTTGGGAGGCCGATGTCTGGGGTAAACTTCGCGACCGAAAAAAGGCAGCTTCGGCTCGTTTTTTTGCTAGCGAGAAAGCCCGACATCTAATTCAAACAATACTCGTGGCGGAGGTAGCTCGACATTATTACAGCTTAGTAGCATTGGATAGTAAATTAACGATTATTCGCGAAAACGTAAAACTTCAGGAAACAGCTGTCATTCTTATTGACGCACAAAAGGCCGCTGGCAGAGCAACCGAGTTAGCTGTTAAACAGTTTACTGCGCAACTGCTTAATACCCAAAGTTTGGAAGCGTTGGTGCAGCAAGAAATTATCTCTCATGAAAATGAATTGAATTTGTTGCTGGGGCGATATCCACAACGAATTGCAAGAGGTGAATCCATTCTAAGACAAGCATTGCCAAGAAGTTTACAGACGGGATTGCCCTCTCAACTTTTGACCCAGCGCCCAGATGTGAAGCTTGCTGAGTTTCAGTTGCTAGCTTCGCGTTTTGATGTAAGTGCTGCAAGAGCGGCTTTCTTACCTTCTTTTAATTTAACGGCAGGGTTAGGTTTGCAATCTTTTACTACCAGCGTTTTATTTAACGTGCCGACTTCTTCGGCCTATTCAATATTGGGTGGATTAACTGCGCCTCTTTTCAATCGAAATATGATTCGTGCTGAATACCGGAGGGCATCAGCAACACAGCTTGAAGCATTTTATGCCTATCAGCAAAGTATATTAACGGGTTATCAAGAAGTGACTACCCAGTTGAACAAAATCGATAACCTGCAAAAATCATATCAATTCAAATCTCGAGAAGTAAAAACCTTGGAAGAAGGTGTCTCTATTTCGAAGGATTTGTTTGTGGCTGGTTTGGCCTCCTACCTTGAAGTAGTGACGGCTCAAAAAAGCGTGCTTGCTGCCGAGTTTGACGCAATTGATTCTAAGCAACTTCAATTCAATGCTACTATCGATCTTTACCGTGCTTTAGGTGGTGGTTGGAATTAACAATTGAGGTGAATAATAGAGGTGATTATTTCTTTTGCGGGGCCTGGCCCGCGATTGCAAGAATTAAGGGTGGACGATTGGTAGTGATTACCCACTCATCCTTTCTTCTTCTTCGCAATCTCTTCAATTGATCTTACCAATTTATCTAAATCTTGAATGCGAGTATAGACGTGTGGTGTTACACGAACGCAACTGATGTTTTCCCAAACAATCCCAACTGTATGGATCTTGTAATTAGTAAAGAGCGAACTATCAAGCTCACCGGGAGTCATCCCACCGATGCTTACGCCACAGATTGAGCAAGAGTATTGCGGTTTTAATGAAGTATGTATTTTTACTTTCGGGATTTGCTGGACTTTTTCCGCCCAATAGTTTTTCAAATATCGCACACGTTCTTCCTTTCGTTTGTTTCCTATAGCATTCTGAAAATTGATCGCCTCACCAATACCTTGCTCGATCGGAAAACTGCGCGTACCAATGGTTTCAAATTTTCGGATGTCTCCACTGCGTGGCTTGTCGTTGCAAACCAATGGCCAAATCTTTTCTATTTTTTCTTTCTTAATCCATAACATGCCGCTTCCAATCGGGGCGCTCAAAAACTTGTGTAGAGACGTTCCCCAATAGTCGCACTCAAGCTCGGGTAGCGTGAAATCAAGGAGGCCAAATGAATGGGCAGAATCGCAAATAACTTCGATGCCATGTTTATGGGCCATTTGCGAAATCTTTTTTACCGGCATGATTTGTCCTAACCAGTTGATGATATGTGTTACATGAATAATTTTTGTTTTCGGAGTAATGGCTTTTTCAAAGGCATTTACAATTTCCTCATCGTTCTCTATCGGAAAATTAAAACTGATCTGTATGTACTTGATGCCCTCTCGTTGTTCACGTTGACGCCAGGCACTGATCATGTTCGGATAATCCTGCTTTGTGCCGATGACTTCATCGCCCGCTTTTAGTTCCAACCCAAAAATTACCGTGTTCAACGCCTCGGTTGCATTTCTGTTGATGGCCACTTCTTCTGCATTGCAACCCGCAAGATCTGCCAGCTTTTGCCGCAGAGGCTCTCGTCCCTGATCCAAAATTCGCCACATGTAGTAGGAGGGACCTTCGTTCGAGAGTTTATTGTATCGCTCCACCGCTTCTTGTACAATTCTCGGAGAAGGACTTACGCCTCCGTTATTTAAGTTAATAATATTGGGATTTACCGTATAGGCTTGTTGAATTACACTCCAATAATCTTCGTCAGTTGCTACCTCGATAGGCAATAAATCAGCTACTTTTTGATTTGCTTGAGCAATATCTTCAGCGTGCGCCTGGCTGAACAAGCTGGTGGATGAAAAAGCGCCTGCCAGTAATCCTACTTCCTTAAGAAACTTTCTTCTATTAGGCATATGTTTAAAAGTTAATTATAGAAAGTTAATGAAAATTTGAAAAAGTGTAATTGTGGTTGATAGGGACTGTTATAAATCACCTTCAGGAAATAAGCCATCTTCTAAAAACGTTTAGTTTCCAAGCAAATTTTCCTATTTTTGCGGAATTATTAACTGAAAAAATTACCAATGGTTGATTTATTTTCAAAATTGCAAATGGAGGCTGGCCCATTGGCCAAGTATTCTCATTTACCGGACGACTATTTCTTTTTCCCAAAGTTGGAGGGGGAGATTGGCCCTCGCATGAGATTTAACGGAAAAACAGTTTTAAACTGGAGTTTAAACAACTACCTAGGCTTGGCGAATCATCCAGAAGTTAGAAAGGCCGATGCTGATTCGGCAGCCGAGTATGGGTTAGCATCGCCCATGGGTGCTCGCATGATGTCTGGTAATTCAGTAAACCATTTGGAATTTGAAAAGCAATTAGCAGAATTCGTTCACAAAGAAGACGTGATGCTGTTGAATTACGGTTATCAAGGAGTTCTTTCCGTGATCGATGCGTTGGTTGACAGAAAGGACGTGATTGTGTATGATTCCGAGTCGCACGCTTGCATTATCGATGGTGTGCGTCTTCATATGGGCAAGCGCTTTGTTTACCCTCATAACAATATGGAAAACTTAGAAAAGCAATTGCAACGGGCGACTAAGTTAGCCGATGAAACGGGCGGTGGAATTTTGGTGATTACTGAAGGCGTATTTGGTATGTCTGGAAATATGGGCGATTTGAAAGGAATTGTTGCCCTTAAGAAAAAGTATAACTTCCGGTTGTTGGTAGATGACGCTCATGGGTTCGGTACAATGGGAAAAACAGGTGCCGGTGTGGGTGAAGAGCAGGGTGTTCAAGACGAAATAGATCTTTATTTCTCGACTTTTGCCAAATCAATGGCGAGTATCGGAGCGTTTATTGCCGGTGATCGAAAAATCCTTAAATTTTTGCGTTATACCGTTCGTTCACAAATTTATGCCAAGAGCTTACCCATGCCGCTTGTAATTGGGGGCATGAAGCGTTTGGAATTGGTAAAAAAACACCCAGAATACCGTGAAAACCTTCAAAAAATTATGATGGCAATTAAGTCGGGCTTAAAAGAAAGAGGCTTTGCGATCAATGAGACACAGACCCCTCCAACTCCAGTTTTATTTAAAGGTGGTGTTGGCGAAGCAGCTAACATGTCTATGGATTTGCGGGAAAACTATGGCATTTTCTGCTCGGTGGTTATC
The DNA here is from genome assembly GCA_027487845.1 of Flammeovirgaceae bacterium. Classification (GTDB taxonomy): domain Bacteria; phylum Bacteroidota; class Bacteroidia; order Cytophagales; family Cyclobacteriaceae; genus ELB16-189. The sequence goes on along the minus strand of JAIYCV010000007.1, from coordinate 17,072 downwards.
TATCCGGTGGTGCCAAAAGACGTAATTATGTTCCGAATTATTCCAACAGCGTCTCATACGCTAGCGGACGTGGAAGAGACATTAACAGCGTTTTCAGCCCTAAAAACGAAGCTTGACAGTGGTTTTTATAAGAAGGAGGAACTAGTTTCGGTGACAAAAGGTTAAAAAAATTGGGTTTTTGATAGTTTTTAAACGTTTTTCTCTAAATTCGTAGTTAGAAACCCATAAAGAAATTCAAAACAACATAATTAACATGAAAAAATTCGAAGAATTAAAGGCCCTGATCGCTTCCATTGAAGGAGATGCAGACAAGTTTTATAACAAGGCAAATAGCGCTGCCGGAACGCGTGTTCGTAAAGGCATGCAAGACATCAAGAACCTAGCTCAGGAAATTCGTTCTGAGGTACAGGATTTGAAAAATAAAGAAGCTTAATATCTTTTAAGAGAAAATGAAAAGGTGTCCGAATGGGCACCTTTTTTATTTTATTGGCAACAATGATTTAATCTTTTGTTGCAATGCTTCCGATGCTCTAACCAAGGGAAGTCGAACAAAAGGTGAGCAGATCTTCAATTCACTCAATAAGTATTTTAATCCCACAGGATTTGCTTCTTCATACATGAACGGATTAATGTCTACCAGTTTAAAAAGCTCTTTGCTGGCTTTGCTGAAATCCTTTTCGCGAATAGCCTGGTCAAGCTTTTTGAAAATTACAGGATAGGCATTTGCTAAGACAGAAATTACGCCCGCTCCACCAATGCTTGCCAAAGGAACCGTGAGCATATCATCGCCAGAAATAAGTAAGAAATTTTTCGGTTTCTCGTTTGCGATCTGAAGGCATTGCTCGAAATTTCCTGAAGCCTCTTTTATACCCACAATATTAACATGGTTAGCAAGCCTTAAGGTAGTTGATGCAGTAATATTTGATGCGGTTCTTCCTGGTACATTGTATAAAATAATTGGAACAGGAGAAACATCGGCAATAGCGGTAAAATGACGAAAAATGCCCTCTTGGGTAGGTTTGTTGTAATACGGGCTTACAGACAATATGGCATCGATACCTTCACACTTTGTTTCGGCAATTTGATGCACCACTTCTTGTGTTGAGTTTCCTCCAATACCAAAAACAATCGGCAGTTTCGATGGATTATTTTCCTTTACAAATTTGAGTACTTGCTTCTTTTCTTCTTTAGTTAGTGTAGCAGATTCACCCGTTGTTCCAAGCACAACATAATAATCTACACCTTTTGCAGTGTGTTTTAATAATTTAATTAAGCCATTAAAATCGACATTTCCATTTTCATCAAAAGGGGTAACCAATGCAACTCCTGTGCCTCTTAAACGATTCATCTTTCTATCTTAACTCTTTGGTGTATTTGTAAATGGAATCCAGTAATTCTTTGAATGAGCCTTTGCAATCGATCATTAGTTCATAGAATGCATCTTCACTTTCTCTGAACTTACCAATTCGGCAATGGGCTTTTGTTCTAGCCAGCAGATGCTGGAACAAGGGGGTTGATGCAGTGTCCAGGTGAAACAAGTAATCAAACGGCTGGTCAGCAAATTGGATCGCCTCAGACGAAGTGATGTTGCCCCAGAAATTCAAGTGTTTCAAGGTAAAAAAACTGTATAGAAAATCGTAATTCTCTTTTTCTTTGGGTAAAAACTCAAGCACACGCACCATTTTACCATCTTGCTCCAAGTGCTTTACGAATTCTTTTATCTCTTCATGTTTCTTTCTGTCCTCTACAGTAAAAATAACGCCAATGCTTTTGGATTGAGCATAAGGTATACTTGCTCGGATGCTTTTGTTCTTCTTCAGCAGTGAGTTTGTTCTTAACCTTAGGAAGTTGAGTTTGAACATGTTCGAAATCTAGCAAAAAATGTTCAACAAGTTGGTGATTTAGGAAGGCTGGTTATTTTTTGGTCTTAATTCGGCAATCTAATAATTGAAGTGAACGCTGACTCAGCTAGCAGAATGACCTGCCAACATTCCATCAAACTCCTCTTCTGAAATGATTTTTACCCCCAGTTTTTCTGCTTTTTCTAGTTTCGCTGGCCCCATGTTTTCACCAGCTAGCAAATAATTTAATTTACCTGAAATGGAAGACAGCACCTTTCCACCATTCGCGATGATGACATCTTTTAATTGATCGCGCTCATATTTTTGAAATACGCCTGAGATCACAAAAGTCTTGGCGTCAAGAATGTTGCTCAACTTTTCAGGTTCTTGCCGAGATGATTCCATTTGAAGCCCAGCATTCTTTAGTCGCTCAATTTCCTTTTTGTTTTCCTCATTGTTGAAAAAAGCAACCACGCTTTGGGCGATTTTCTCACCGACTTCAGGAGCTGCAAGTAATGCCTCATAGTTTGCTGCCATCAATGCATCCATTGTTTTGAAATGCTTCGCTAATTTCTCTGCTACGGTTTTACCTACATAACGAATACCGATTGCAAACAAAACTGATTCAAAAGGAACTTGCTTGGATTTTTCTATTCCTGATAAGAGATTATTGATAGATAACTCTTTGAACCCATCCAGTTTAGTAAGATCTTCTTTTGTGAGATCATACAAATCGGCTGGAGTTTTAATGAGATTCAATTCAAAAAGTTGCGCGATCGTTTTTTCTCCCAGCGAATCAATGTCCATTGCTTTGCGCTGAATGAAGTGTTCAATCTTTCCTTTGATTTGTGGCGGACAACCTTTATCGTTAGGACAATAATGATTGGCTTCACCTTCCACTCGCACCAGCTCAGTTCCACATTCAGGGCAGCGGGTTATATAATCTACCGGAATTGAATCTGACTTGCGTTGCGAGACATCAACAGAGGTTACTTTGGGAATAATTTCGCCACCTTTTTCCACGAAAACATAGTCGCCAACACGAAGATCCAGTCGGCTGATTTCATTGGCGTTGTGCAACGAAGCGCGCTTTACGGTGGTGCCCGCCAATTGGATCGGCTCAAGTTCTGCAACGGGTGTAATGGCGCCTGTTCTTCCAACTTGATAGGCGATGTTGTTTAGGCGCGTGCTTAAACTTTGGGCTTTGTATTTAAACGCAATGGCCCATCGCGGAATCTTCGCTGTAAAACCAAGTTGTTGTTGCTGTTCAAGGTTATTTACTTTGATTACCACGCCATCTGTGTCTAATGGCAATTGAGCGCGTTCATTTTCCCACGAATCAATATACCCTTTTACCTCTTCTATCGTCTTACATTTTTTATAAGTAGGAGAAACTTTAAACCCCCATGCCTCAAGTTTGGCAATAGATCGCTCGTGGGTATCGACACTTATGGCTTCTCCTAATAAGTAGTATAAGTAGCAATCCAATTTGCGCTTGGCCACCTCGCGTGAGTCTTGCATTTTTATACTTCCAGATGCCGTGTTTCTTGCGTTTGCATAGGTTTCTTCACCAATGTCTTCGCGCTCTCTATTTAATTTCGCGAAAGCAATTTTCGAAAGAAAAATTTCTCCACGGACTTCAAATTTAATGGGAATATCTTTTGCTGAAATACGAAGTGGAATGCTACGAATTGTTTTTACGTTGGCGGTTACATCATCACCTCTTACACCATCGCCACGCGTAATTGCTTTGGTTAGAAATCCATTTTCATAGATAATGCTAATCGAAACACCGTCAAACTTCAACTCGCAAAAATACTCGAACGGATCACCATCCAATCCTTTAGCAACACGCGCATCAAACTCTTTTAGTTCTTCAATTGAATACGTATTGCCGAGCGAAAGCATGGGATATTGATGCACTACGTTTTCAAATTCTTTGGTGATCGTGCCGCCTACACGCTGGGTAGGGGAGTCAGGAAATTTTAATTCAGGGAATTGCCTTTCGAGCGTATTTAGTTGCTCAAGTAATTGATCAAATTCGTAATCGGAAATTTCAGGTTTGCTTTTTTGGTAATATAGATCGTTGTGATAATTGATCTTACTGCTTAAATCATTGATTTTTAGTTCGGCTTCTGACGCACTCATGTGTAATGGGTATTGGTTGCCAAGTTAGGCACCAGATGGGATTAAGTAAATTGTTTGTTCGTAATTTCTGATGTATATTTCTACCAATAATCTTTAAAAAATGAAGCCAACGTCCCTTTCGGTTGCCTTGCTACTACTTATTTGTTTTTCTTGTCAAAAAGCTGAAAAGCCAGATGAACATTCAACGAAAAATTCGCTTGCAGATTTAAAAGTTTATGACGGGCTCGAAGTAACTCTATTTGCATCGGAACCTATGCTTACTAATCCCACCAACATTGATATTGATGCAAAAGGAAGGGTCTGGGTGTGTGAAGCATATAACTATCGAAATCAATACAATTCGAAAAATCCTCAAAAAAAAGAGGGTGACCGTATCTTGATTCTTGAAGATACGGATGGCGATGGCAAGGCTGACAACTCGAGAGTATTTTATCAAGGTACCGATGTAAATGCGGCATTGGGAATTTCGGTATTGGGTAATAAAGTGATTGTGTCATGCAGCCCCAATGTGCTTGTGTTTACCGATGAGAATGGCGATGATGTGCCAGATAAAAAAGAGATTTTATTTAAAGGTATTCAAGGTGTCGATCATGATCACGGCATGCACGCGTTCATCTTCGGCCCCGATGGTAGATTGTATTTTAATATGGGTAATGAAGGTCGCTCGCTTTTGTCGGCCTCTGGCGATACGGTAATTGACATTCATGGCCGTAAAGTTTCTACCAACGGAAAACCGTTTAGAGATGGATTAGTGCTTCGCACTGAATTGGACGGGTCACGAGTAGAAGTGTTGGCAAGTAATTTTAGAAATAATTATGAAGTTACCATTGACCCGTTTGGCACACTTTGGCAATCGGATAACGATGATGATGGCAATAAAGGCACACGCATTAATTACGTAATGGAATATGGCAACTATGGCTTTAAAGATGAGATGACAGGCGCCAGTTGGGGGGCGCGTAGAACCAATATGGAAAAGGAAATCCCGTTAAGGCATTGGCATTTGAATGACCCGGGTGTGGTGCCAAACTTACTTCAAACCTATGCCGGCTCGCCTACCGGTATTACCATGTACGAAGGCACTTTGTTGCCGGAAATTTTCAGAGGCCAACTGATTCACAGCGATGCGGGTCCAAATGTAGTGCGTTCGTATCCCGTAGAAAATGATGGAGCGGGTTATAAAGCAGAAATTGTTCCTTTGCTACAAGGCCAGAAAGATCAATGGTTTCGGCCGTCCGATGTGTGCGTGGCACCAGATGGTTCATTGTTTGTTGCCGACTGGTATGATCCAGGCGTTGGCGGGCATCAAGTGGGCGATCTGGAACGCGGCAGGATTTATCGGGTAGCTCCACCCAAAACTGCCTATAAGGTTGATCCCATAGATATGACAACTCCCGAAGGAGCGGTAAGTGGTTTGTCAAGTGCAAATACGGCTACTCGTTATTTAGCTTGGACAGCAATCTCTACTTTTGGAGCGAAAGGCGAATCGGCTCTGCAAAAAGTTTGGAACTCATCGACTGCACGACATAGGGCACGAGCACTTTGGCTGCTGGCGCGTTTGGCGAAAGGAGATGAATACATAACGCAGGCGTTAAACGATCAGGATGCTAATATCAAAATTACAGGTATTCGCGTGGCAAGGCAATTAGACAGAGATGTTATCCCCATTGCAACGAGGCTAATAAACGATTCTTCTCCGCAGGTCAGACGTGAAGTGATGCTCGCTTTGCGCGGAAATAAAACACAAGAAGCGGCTGCGTTATGGACTCAGCTTGCCTTACAATATGATGGGAAAGACCGCTGGTATTTAGAAGCGCTCGGAATTAGCGCTCAAGGCAATGAAGATTCTTTTTTTGCAGCGTGGAAAGACAAAGTTGGAAAGGATTGGGCCACGCCAGCCAACCGTGATATTGTTTGGCGCAGCCGAAGTAAAGCGGCTATGCCTTTGCTGGCTGAATTGATCAAGTCTTCAACGGAACAAGAGATGTTGCGTTATTATCGTGCGTTTGATTTTCAGACAGATCCTTCTAAGCAGCAAGTGCTTGCACAGCTGGTTCAGCAAACTCAAGGTGACAAAGTGCTTTTTGCACTCAAGCACATGAATGCCTCCCAGCTAAAAATAACTCCAGCTATTACGGTGGCGTTAAATAAAGTCCTCGATCAGCAAAAAGGAAAATTGGAATATGTCGAACTAGTATCCTCCTTTAAGCTGTACAATAAATCAACTGATTTGTTGGCACTTGGCTTGTCTAATCCTGATAGCACACTTGGAAAGGAAGCGATCAAAGTACTGCTCGATTGGAAGCGTACTGATCTTTTTGAAAAGGTACTAAAGGGCGAGGATAAAGCTGCGCAGCAGGCACTCGTAAAAGCGTTGCAGGCCACGATGTGGAGTGCTGAGACAATTGCCTTGATGGAGATAATTATGATGGATACTACCAACGATATTGATTTACGCAAGCTAGCAGTGAGAAACTTTGGTGGGCCTTGGGAATCAGAAAATAGGTTACTTGATTTGGCAAAAGAAGGAAGGATTCCGGAAGAGCTTTTCGTTGCAGCAGGTGGCGTTTTTCAAAGCGCCTGGCGTTCAACGCTGCGCGATGAAGGCGCTAAGTACATTAAAATTCCTGGAAGCAAAGAAGGCAAACAGTTGCCGAGTATTTCGGTGTTGACAAATAAGACAGGAGATGCTGTAAAAGGAAAAGTAGTATTTACATCACTTTGTAGTAATTGCCATCAGGTGAATAGCGAAGGTGTTAACTTTGGCCCTACACTCAGTGAGATTGGTTCTAAGCTGCCTAAGGATGCACTTTATTCATCGATTCTTTATCCAGACCAAGGAATCAGTTTCGGGTTTGAAGGTTATCGTATCAAATTGAAAGATGGTTCATCTGCATTTGGCCGAATAGTTTCCGAGACAGAAGATCAAATCGTGGTTCAATACATGAGCAATAAGCAGATTATTGCGAAAGCAGACATTGCTTCACGACTCAAACTTGAAAATTCCATAATGCCATCCAACCTTCATTCTTCTATGAGTGAACAGGAAATTATAGATTTAGTGGAATATTTGAGTGGGTTGAAAAGTAAGATTGCGAGTAATTAGCGAACTAATGCGAATTAACTAAATTTAAAATGTGGCATGCAGCAATGCCAGCAGTCTCGGTGCGGAGTCTGGTTGAGCCAAGGCTTACTTTTTTAAAATTATGGGTGTACGATAAATTTAATTCGGCTTCCGAGAAATCTCCTTCGGGGCCAATCAGGATAACGTAACTACTTTTTGACTTTGCCAGGTCCTTTAAACGGTGCGGATTTTCTTCATCTACAAAACCAATAAATCGTTCTTCTTCCTTTACCGTCTTTACGAATTGCTTGTATGGAATTAGTCCATTAATCATCGGCAGGTGGTATTGCCCTGATTGCTTCATGGCACTGATTGCTTTTTTTTCAATTCTATCTAAATTGATTGTTTTACGCTCGGAGTTGTCGCACAAAACAAAACTGATTTGTTGAATTCCTAACTCCACCACTTTCTCTACAAACCACTCTATTCGATCTGCATTTTTTGTGGGTGCTATCGCAACATGAATAGAATGTTTGGGTGCTGGAGATCGTGTTTTAGTTAAAACTTTAAAAGCAGAAGACCTTCCTTGATTAGGCGCTAGCTGAGCTTCGTAATAGTAGCCTTTTCCGTCAGTAAGGCGAATAGTGTCGCCAACTGTTAAGCGAAGAGCCTTTTGAATATGGCGCGATTCTTCTTCATCTAGTAGATTGATGCCGTCTACTATGTCAGCTTGATAGAATAATTGCATCTTTCACTTAATGCGAGATTTACTAGTTGATAGTACCAGAATTCGCGGAGGTCTATTTGTATTGATGATACAGATTTTTCATTAACGCCACATACTCCTCCATGGCTGTATCTTTTGTCTTCCCTTTTTTAGAATTCCACGCATCGTGCTTTGCAATGGCTTTAAAATCAAAACCTCCTGGTCTTGGCTCGTTCACATCTCCTTCCGTAGCTTGTTTGAATAAAGCGTAGAGGTCGAGTAATTCTTCGTTGGAAGGTCTCTTGGTAAGTTCTTTCGATTGTGCAACCGCAGTGTTAAAATCTTCTAATAGTGCCATAGGAAGTAAAAAGCCCCTCGCATTGGCGAAGGGCTTCGTTAAAGTTTTATCGTTTTGTGAGTGGGATATATTCTCTTTCTTTTTGTCCGGTATAAATTTGACGCGGACGGCCGATCGGTTCTTTGTTTTCACGAAGCTCCTTCCATTGTGCAATCCATCCGGGTAAACGACCAATTGCAAACATCACCGTAAACATATCTACCGGTATGCCTAAGGCACGGTAGATAATACCAGAGTAGAAGTCAACGTTTGGATATAATTTTCTCTCGATGAAGTAAGGGTCGCGCAACGCAATTTCTTCCAACTTCATGGCAATGTCAAGAACCGGATCATGCACACCTAATTTACCCAATACATCGTCAGCAGCCTTTTTAATGATTTTGGCGCGTGGGTCGAAGTTTTTATACACTCTATGGCCAAAGCCCATTAACCGGAAGCCGCTGTTTTTATCTTTTGCTTTGTTGATCCATTTTTCTACATCACCACCATCTTGCTTTATTGCTTCCAACATGGTGATTACTTCTTGATTGGCTCCACCATGCAACGGCCCCCATAATGCATTAATACCGGCCGCGATGGAAGAATAGATGCTTGCTTTTGATGAGCCAACTATTCTTACCGTTGATGTTGAACAGTTTTGTTCGTGGTCGGCATGAAGGATCAATAACTTGTCCAAGGCATCTGCCACCACTGGGTCTACTTCATAATTTTCTGCTGGCAAGCCAAACATCATTTTAAGAAAGCGCGCAGAATAGTTAAGCGAATTGTCAGGGTAGTTTACAGGATGACCGACTGCATTCTTATGCGCCCAAGCTGCGAAAGTTGGCATTTTAGCTAAAGACCGAACAATGCTTAAGTACACTCCTTCAGCCGAACGATTTGGATCTAAAGATTCCGGGTAGAAAGCGGTTTGAGCGCAGAACAGAGAAGCAAGCACGCCCATCGGATGGGAAGACGAAGGGAAACCATCCAAAATTTTCTTTACGTCTTCGTGAACCATGGTATGGTTCTTTATGTCGCTAGTGAATTTTTCTAAATGGTCGGTTTGCGGAAGTTCCCCAAAGATCAATAGATAAGCGACTTCCAAGAAGGTTGACTTTTCGGCTAACTCCTCAATGCTATACCCACGATACCTTAGAATTCCGAGATCGCCATCCAAAAATGTAATAGCACTTTTGGTTGCACCGGTGTTCTTGTAGCCAAAGTCGAGGGTTATCGCGCCTGTTTTATCGCGAAGATCACTGATGTCAATCCCAATTTCGTTTTCAGTACCTTCAACAATCGGGAATGTATATGACTTGCCGTCAATAATTAATTCTGCTGTTCTTGCCATAGTTGTTTAAGCTTAAGTTCTAAATATACTTGCTCAAATATTCAGATAAAAATAGTCTTTCGTGATTTGTAAAAAAAAAGGCAATTTAATTTTAAATGATGCGTCTGCCACCTCGATGGTGCCTTGGCGGCTTTGGATGATGTTAGTTATTGCCCAAGATCATCGGCAGCCCGTCTTTGCCAGAACCAATAATCACCACTTTCGAATTGGGAGATTTAGAAAGCTCTAACGTGGCTTCGATGCCTCTCATTTTCAACAGTTTATCGGAAAGACTGTTATTAATAATGTTGTTTGCTCTTGATTCGCCTTCCGCGGCAATGCGCTTGCGTTCTGCCTCGCTCTTTTCTTTGTCCAACCGATATTGGTAGGCGAGCGACTCCTGCTCTTGTTGCAACTTGTTTTCGATCGCTCCTTTTATTTGCTCAGGTAAAACAATCGAGCGAATAAGCACTGCCGTTGCTTTTACATTGTTGGCAATTAGAATCTTTTCACTTTCGGTGGTGATGGCATTTTCTACTTCCGCGCGTTTGGTAGAATAAATTTCTTCCGCTGTAAAGCGACCCATTACTTGCCTTACTGTTGACCTTACCTCTGGTATTACCAGCACGGTCACATAACTTTTAGTAAATTTTTCATGGATGTAGCCAATTTTTTCGGGGATTGGGAAGAAACGGACGGTGACATCCACGTGGATAGAAAGTCCGCTTTTGTCTAGAACGTCCATGTTTTCGTCCGAAGAAACCTCATTTACTGTGTACACATAAATATCGTTCCAGGGAGCCTTCATATGGAAACCGGGCTCAATAACCTGGTCTTTGGCCAATCCTTTTCCGAAAGGGTAAAACACGATGGCACGCTCTGACGCTTGAATAGTATAAAATAAGCTGGAAGAAACTGCAAGCAGTACAAAAAAGGCAATTACACCTAAAATGATGAGAGGAAGTCGTTTGTTGTTCATTGTGTATATGGTTTTAGCCAACAAGTTAAGCAATATGATTTTTACGAATTGAAATAAGATTTCGGCTGTTCTAAAACTTTTTCAATAAATAATGTATTTTTAATAAACACTGTTCATTAATTTTGCGTTACAAAACTCAAATGACAGTAAAACAGCGAAGAGAGCGTGAAAAAGAGGAAATGAGAACACTCATTTTGGATTCTGCCCATAAGCTTTTTATCGACAAAGGCTTCGATGAGGTAAGTATTCGCAACATTGCCGAAGCCATTGAGTACAGCCCGGCTACCATTTATCTGTACTTTAAAGACAAGAACGAGATTTTCCATGCCCTGCATCAAGAAGCGTTTCGTTTTTATAACCAATTTAACATTGAACTGCCAGCTATCAGGGATCCATTTGATAGGCTTGTGAAAATGGGGGAGAAGTACTTTGAATTCATGACGCTGCATCCGAAGTATTATAATATCATGTTTTTGATGGAAGCGCCTATGCGGAATGATGAATGCATTGACGAATGGGAAGAAGGAGCAAAAGCTCATTCCTTTTTTGAACAAACTGTTTTGGAATGTATGGAAAAAGGATACCTCGCAGCGGACGACCACCGTGTAGTAGCATTAACCATTTGGAGCTACATGCATGGAATATGCTCGCTGATCATCCGAAACAGAATGAAGATGTATCCTGAAGAGATACGCGAACAAATCCAAAAACAATCATTCGAACTATTCATGAATAAAATTCGGAAACGTTAAAAAAATTTACCTCCACACTAAACACTGTTTATTCTTTTAACGATGAAATGTATAACCCAAAAATAAAAATTACTCGATGAACAATTTTAAAACAATCCATTTAATTGCCTTACTCGCGGCTGGGTTTATGTCAGCGCGAGCCCAGAGCCCGGTGCTTCAGGGATATATTGACGAAGGCTTAAAAAATAATCTACAGCTTAAGCAAGAAGTGCTGGCGTATGAAAGAAGCCTTGAGGATCTAAAAATTGCGCACGCCCTTTTTATGCCCAGCGTTACGGCAAGTTCTTCCTACACATTTGCCAAAGGTGGAAGGAAAATCAATTTTCCGGTGGGAGATCTATTAAATCCAGCCTACGCTACCTTAAATCAACTTACTGCCAGCCAATCGTTTCCGCAGATCAGCAATGTGAACGAGCAATTTCTACCAAACGATTTTCACGATACAAAAGTGAGAGTTATTCAGCCGCTTTTTAATTCCGATATCTATTACAATTACAAAGCACAGAAGGAATTAATCTCCGTAAAACAGGCGCAGCGCAAAGCGTATGAGAATGAGTTAAAGTTTTCTATTACATCTGCCTATTATCAATTTCTTGAAAGTGAGCAAGCCGTGAAAATTTTCGAGAAGACATCCGTTGTGCTCAATGAGTTATATAAAGTAAATCAAGCCCTGGTAAAAAATAATAAGGCAACTGCCGATGTGGTAAGCAGTGCTTCGGTTGAATTGAGCAAGGTAGATAAAGAGCTTGCAAACGCTGCACGAAATTACCATTCTATAAAAGCATACTTTAACTTTTTGTTGAATCGCGAGGTAGATGCCGATATACAAATTGATAGCACGCTTGCTGCCACTTCGTTGAGAAAATACGAGCTAAACGAGTTAACAAGTCAAGCGATTGCTAACAGGCAAGAAATACTTCAGGCAAAAGGCGGTATGACCGCAACAGAGTATTTAGTTAGTCTTTCAAAATCTAATTCGGCACTGCCGAACCTTTCCGTGGCGGGCGACTTGGGTGCACAAGGTTTTCAATATAAATTTAACTCCGACCAACGCTACTGGCTAGTACAATTTAACTTGACGTGGGATATTTTTACGGGTGGAAAAAAGCAAGCGAAAACCCAACAGGCTAAAATTGATTATCAACTGGCGGATAATCGGTACCAGCAACTTAAACGACAGATAGAACTTCAGGTAATTCAAGCGTATTACGATTTAGAGTCAGCGCAAAAATCATATGAAGCCTCGCTCAATGCCGTGAAGAATGCAGCGCGTTCGTTCAACATAATCAGCGCCAAGTATAGCGAAGGACAGGCTATTTTACTGGAGTTTCTTCAGGCTCAGAATAGCGTTACGAATTCACATCTCACTTTATCTATTAGCAAATTTGAATTGCTTCGCAAAGAAGCCGAATTACAAAAAACCATTGCCACATTATAAATCAAATCAAGTATGAATAAACTAATTTTACCAACCTTGCTATTGTTTGCAACTTCACTTTTTCTAGCGTCCTGTAAGAAAGAAAATAAAGCGAATGAAGTAATGCAACAAGATGACGCAGCAATTGCTGTAACGCTTGCTTCTGTAAAAAGAGGCGAATATGCGCTTCCGATTACCAGTTCTGGTTTAATAACAACATCCACCGAAGCTAAGTTGTCTTTTAAAGTGGGCGGGATTATTTCAAAGATTTTTGTGGAAGAAGGTCAGTCTGTTGTGAAGGGTCAAGTACTGGCATCACTTGACTTGACAGAGATAAATGCGCAGGTAATTCAAGCGAAAAAAAATTTGGATAAAACGAAGCGCGATCTCGATCGTGCAAAGCGTTTGCAAGCAGATTCTGCCGCCACGCTGGAGCAGGTTCAAAATGCAACTACAGCGTATGACGTAGCAAAAGAATCCTACACCATTGCAACTTTTGCCCGCCAATATTCCGAGATCCGAGCCACAGCCAACGGAAAAGTGTTAAAGAAATTTGTCAATGGAGGTGAATTGATTACGCCCGGTTCTCCGGCATTGTTAATTAACGCAGCGGCCCAGAATGATTGGATCGTAAAAACGGGCCTGGCCGATGTGGATTGGGTTCGGATTAAAAAGGGTGATAAAGCAATACTTACAACCGATGCCTATCCAGGACTTGAGTTTGAAGGTACGATAAGTTTGGTAGGTGAAGGTGCCGACTTAATGAATGGGCTTTATCTCGCAGAGGTGAAAATAAAAACAGACGGACGGAAATTCGCGTCTGGCCTTTTTGCGAACGTGAAAATGTATCCAACCCACAAACAAAAATTGGCGAGCGTCCCCGTGGAAGCGTTAATTGAAGGGCAGGGAAAGAAGGCTTTCGTCTTTATTGTGAACCAAGGCGGTAGAACCGTAAAAAAGCAGGAAGTAACGGTTGCCTATCTTGAAAATAATCTGGCGTTTGTCTCCTCAGGGTTGGATGACATTGCCGAAGTTGTTACCGGTGGCTCGGCTTTTCTTACTGAATTTTCTACCGTAAAAATTGCCCGCTAATATGAAGATCGCAGAATTCTCAGTTAAGAATTATCAGTTTACGCTGATCATTTTTGTATTGCTTTTGGCACTCGGATTGAATTCGTTATTCAACATGCCCAGAGGCGAAGACCCGGAAACCGTTTCTCCTTCGTTTGTGATTGTGGTGGTTTATCCTGGAACCAGTCCTTCTGATATGGAGAAGCTGGTGGTGGATCCTATAGAGAAAAAAATCAATGAGTTGGACGATTTGAAAAAAGTAATTACCGACATCAACGATGGATTGGCAGTTATTCGTGTAGACTATAAACATGAGTCGAGCGTGGATGATAAGTACCAAGAAATTGTGCGCGAGGTAAATGCACTTAGATTGATACTACCCTCCGATATTTTTTCCATCGACATCAAGAAATTTTCTTCCACTGATGTCAATATTTTTCAGTTGGCTTTGATTTCGGAAACTGCTTCTTACAAAGAATTACAGTATCAAGCGGAAAAGTTGGAGGATAATCTGGAAAAAATAAAGGGTTTAAAGAAGATAGAAACCTATGGTTATCCAGAACGGAATGTGCGTGTGTCTTTGAACATCGAAAAGATGGCTCAAAACCACATACCCGTAAACTATGTATTGGGTGCCTTGCAAAGTGAAAATGTGAATATTCCTGGTGGAAGCATCACAATGAACTCACGAAGTTTTAACGTGAAGACCAGCGGAGATTATAAAGGAGTTGATGAAATCAAAAATACGATTGTGTATTCATCTGCGGGTAAGATTGTTTACCTCAAAGACATTGCCCAAGTAGACGAAGGCTATCAAGAGGAGACTCACCTTACCCGATTAAATGGAAATCGCGCGGTGTTGATTACAGCAAGCCAAAAGGACAAACAAAACATTTTCAACGTAAGTGAGCAGGTGTATCCACTGCTTGATAAATTTGAAAAGGAGTTACCAAACAACATGAAGTTGGTTAGAAATTTTGATCAATCGAAAAGTGTCTCTAAACGGCTGTCGCGATTTTCAAAGGACTTTGCCATTGCTATTCTGCTGGTGTCAATTACGTTGTTGCCGTTGGGCTTTCGATCGGCAATAGTGGTGATGATTTCAATACCACTTTCTATTTTCACGGGATTGTTTATGCTTGATTTCTTGGGTTATACCATTAACCAGCTAAGTATTGTAGGGCTTATCGTTGCGTTGGGAATTTTGGTGGACGATTCGATCGTGGTAATTGAAAACATTGAGCGCTACTTGCGCGCTGGAAAAACAAAACGGGATGCCGCTATTGAGGCTACCAAGCAAATTGGGTTGGCAGTTGTGGGCTGTACGGTTACACTAATTCTAGCTTTCTTGCCGCTTTTGTTTTTACCGGAAACCGCTGGTGATTTCATCAGGAGCCTGCCGATGGCCGTAATTACAACGGTCATTGCCTCACTATTTGTGTCGCTTACTATTGTTCCATTTTTGGCAAGTAGAATTCTAAAAAACCATCAATCGTCTGAAGGCAACATCTTTATGCGAGCACTTAAAAAGGGAATTCATGGCTCTTACTCTGTATTCCTGCATCGTGCGTTAGCACACCCTGTAATCACACTAACAATAGCCTTATCACTCTTTGCAGGGAGTTTGGCATTGTTTCCATTAGTCGGGTTTAGCCTTTTCCCGAAATCGGAGAAACCACAGTTTTTGATTAACGTAGAAATGCCAAACGGAACTACTATCTATGAAACCAACAAAGCTGCTCGCTATGTAGATAGTATTTTAAACAAAGAAAAAGACGTAAAGTATTTCACTACCAATGTTGGCAAAGGTAATCCAAGGATTTATTACAATGTGATTCAGCGCAATGAGTCAACCAACTTTGCTCAGTTCTTTGTTCAGCTAAATGATGTGAGTCCGGAAAAGAAAACAAAGCTGATTGACGCGATGCGTGCTCAGTTTGGGTTCTACCCGAATGCCAAAATTGAAGTGAAAGATTTTGAGCAGGGACCGCCTTTGGAAGCACCAGTGGCGATCAGAATCTTTGGTGACAACTTGGATACGTTGAGAACTCTTTCCTTACAATTGGAGCAGATTATAAAGAAGACCGAAGGAACAATTTATGTTAACAATCCTTTGGCGAATTTGAAAACTGACCTTCATGTGAAGATCAATAAAGAAAAGGCTGGATTGTTGGGTGTTCAAATTAGTGATATCGATAAAACCGTCAGATTGGGTATTGCCGGTTTAAATGTGGGCACTTTTTCGCCCGCCCAAGGAGAAGACGAGATCAACATTAACGTTACACTTCCCAAAGGTAAATTTGCAACCTATGATGTGTTCAATAACTTATATGTGAATTCGGCCACAGGCAACGCAATTCCACTTAAGCAATTGGCAGCAATTGAATTTGAAACTTCGCCCAACCTGATCAGGCATTATGATAAAATACGCTTCGCCACGGTAACTGCGTTTGTGAAGAGCGGTTATTTATATGAAAAAATTAACAATGATGTTGTTAAAAAACTGAATGAGTTTAAGTTTCCTAACGGCTACTACTTCGTGGCCGCTGGTGAAGTGGAAAATAAACAAGAATCATTTGGCGGTATAAGCACGGTAATACTTATTACGGTGTTTGGCTTCATTGCTGTTTTGGTATTGGAATTTGGCACGTTTAAAAGCACGTTGATTGTGCTCTCGGTAATACCGTTGGGTGTGATTGGTGCGGTGACCATGCTCTACCTTACGGGGAATCCGCTCTCTTTTGTGGCTGTGATTGGTTTGATCGCCTTGGTTGGAATTGAAGTGAAGAACTCCATCTTGCTGGTGGATTTTACAAATCAGCTGCGCGAACGAGGCGTGCCATTGGAGGCGGCCATCGAACGAGCTGGTGAAATTCGGTTTGTTCCAATTGTTTTGACATCGTTAACAGCGATTGGCGGACTGATGCCCCTGGCGATAGAAGGTAATCCATTATACTCCCCACTTGCGCTGGTGTTGATTGGAGGATTGATCAGTTCTACGTTACTTTCGCGATTGGTGACTCCAGTAATGTATAAGCTTTTGCCGCCCAGGGTAGAGGTAATTGGACCTCAGGAAGGTGATATTCCGTTAGAGTAGATAGAATTTAAAAGCCGTTGAAAAGCCCTGGCATGTTCCAGGGTTTTTTTTGTTTCAACACTTTCAACAAATCTCAATAAAATTGCCTCCATGCCTAATGGCTTCCAGATCGAAGCGTTTCAATAGGTATTCCTTTTCGAGGCAATTCTGAAATTGCTTAACAAAAGCGTAATTTTTCTTTTTGTATGTTTACAGAAAGGCCATCTCCTATTCTAGAAAATCATGAAACGATTTATCTGCTGTCAAACTACGGCTAGCATTTTTTTTGTTTTCATTTCATTTATCTCGTTGCCCTCATTCTCACAGGTTCGAAACGTGATTCCAAGC